>NZ_PQWB01000170.1 GCF_002924365.1 Chromobacterium alticapitis
GATCTACACTAGACAGCGCGCCGACACGCAGACGAATGGCCGTCACCACGGACAGTTCCGCGGCATGGCGCTCCACGATAGCCAGGATATCCTCGGCCAGAGATAACTCATGCATGGTCAGCCTCCTGCCCGACAGCGGCACGGCACCAGGCGAGCAGCCAGACCCATGCCCGCTCCGTCCGCTCCGCCGCGCCCGCGCTAAGCGCCTCGCCCAAACCGAAACGTTCGCCGGGTATCGCCAGCAACTCCGCGCGCGGCGCAGGCTTTCCGGCCACCCGTTCGCAAATTGCCAGCAACGCGGCCGGCGATACCGCGTGGGTGGTGTAGCTGGCGTCGTCCGCCGCCGTCACCGCCGCGCAAGCAAAGGGCTCCGCGCCGTTCAGCGCGGCATCGATGAACAGCACGCGCCGCCTGCCGGCCAAGTCCAGCGCATGCTCGATATTCAGTTGCATGTCGGTCAGGGCCTCCACCTCGGCCATATTCTGCTCCAGCAGCCAGCCCTGCAGCCGTTCGATCAACAGCGGGCCGATGGCGTCGTCGCCGCGGCCGGGGTTGCCGAAACCCAACACCAAGACAGACGCGCGCGGCCTCATCCGCGCAGCCCCCGCTCGAAGCTGCCGTCGCCTTGGCGAACGGCGCAGTCCACCAAGCCGCCGTCCGCCGCCACAGCCTCCACCCGCAGCGGCATTTTGCCCATGGCGTGCGTGGCGCAGGACAGGCAGGGATCGTAAGCGCGCACGGCGGTCTCCATCCGGTTCAGCATGGCTTCGCTGATTTCGCGGCCGTCGAAGATGTCCGCCGCGGCGGAGCGGATGGATTCATTCATCGCCTGATTGTTGCTGGTGGTGGAGACGATCAGATTGGCCATGCTCACCAGATCGTCCTCGCCCACTTGATAATGGTGGAACAAGGTGCCGCGCGGCGCCTCGATCACGCCTATGCCTTCACGGCCGCCGCTCCCCTGCGCCAGCAAGTCCGTATCCAGGATGGCCGGGGCGTCCAACAGCGCCGCGATGGCCTCAACGCAATGCAGCAGCTCTATCATGCGCGCCCAGTGATAGGCCAACGTCGCCTGCACCGGCGCGCCCGCGCCATGCTCGACGAAATCCCGCCGCGCCGCCTCGGCCAGAGGCGTGGCGATGAAGTCGCAATTATTGACGCGCGCCAGCGGCCCCACGCGATACCAGCCGCGCTCCGGCCCCAATGCGGCCAGATACGGAAACTTCATATAGGTCCATGGCTTGACCTGCTCCCGCAGCAGCTCGGCATAGCCACGCACATCCACATGATCCATCACCACGGCGCCGGCCGGGTCCTTGACGCGCAAGCCTCCATCGAACAGTTCCAGCGAGCCGTCCGCGCCAACCAGGGACAGGAAATTGGACGGCGCGGCGGCAAAGGTTCGATTGCGTTCGCCGCCGGCCAGATACAGCGATTTGGCGACGCCCAGCCCCTCCTGCGCCCATGCCAGCGCCTCCGGCAGACCGGCGCGCAGCGCGTCCCGCTCGGCGGCGCGCAGGGGTTTATTGAAACCGCCCGGCACCGAGCCGGTGCCGTGTATGCGCTTGCCGGTCAGCGCCTGGATCAGCTCCTGTCCGTATTTGCGCAGCCGGATGCCTTTCATCGCCAGCGAGCGCTCGTCCGCCAGCACGCCCAGGAAATTGCGATGCGCCACCGCATCGTCCGATCCAAACAGCAAATCCGGCGAGGCCAGATGGAAGAAATGCAAGGCGTGGGACTGCAGCACCTGGCCGAAATGCAACAAGCGGCGCAGCCGCGTGGCGGCCGGCGGCGGCGACGCCTCGCCCAGCGCGATCGCATCCATGGCCTTGGACGCGGCCAGCAGATGGCTCACCGGACAGATGCCGCACAGTCGCTGCACCAGCGTCGGCACTTCCCAGTAGGGCCGGCCCTGAATGAATTTCTCAAAGCCGCGGAATTCGACGATATGCAGCCGCGCCTGCCGCACCCGGCGCGCCTCGTCCAGCAGCAGGGTGATCTTGCCATGCCCCTCCACCCGGCTCAGCGGTTCTATCGCCACCCGCCGCAGCCGCTCCGGATGATCCGCCGACTCCAAACTCTCGTTCATCCCGCCCCCTTAGTCGAAGCGCCGCAACGGATAGTCCAGTCTGGGCTCGCGCCCGTCGAGCAAGGCAGTGAGCAGCTCCCAGAACGCATCGGCCGGCGGCGGGCAGCCCGGCAAGACATAATCGACAGCCACCAGTTCATGGATGGGATAAACCTTGTCCAGCAGCCGCGGCAGCTCCGGATCATCCGGCAATAGCGGCGCGGCCAGCGTCGCGCCGCCGCCATAGGCTTCCGCCAGGCAATCCGCCGCCGAAAAACGGTTGCGCAAGGCCGGCACGCCGCCGGTCAGCGCGCAGGCCCCCACCGCCACCAGAATCCGGCAGCGGCGGCGGAATTCGAGCAGGGTCTCGACATTCTCCTCATTGCACACCCCGCCTTCGATCAGCCCCAGATCCACGCCGGCCGAGATGCATTTGACGTCGGTCAGCGGGCTGCGGTCAAAGGCCACGCGTTCGGCCAGCGCGGCCAGCCGTTCGTCTATGTCCAATAGCGACATATGGCAGCCGAAACAACCGGCCAGCGAACAGGTTGCGATGGTCAGCTTGCGTTCCATGCGTCCTCACTCGTCCTCAGGCCGCCGATTACCCGCCTCGGCTATGGTCTGTTCATCGTACAGCCGCTCGCCTATCGGCGCGCGGTAGCCTTCGCGCTTGATCAGGATGGCCCCTACCGGACAAATATGCGCCGCCCGATCTGTGAGCTGCAGCGCCGAATCCTTGAGCAGGCCGGACGGCGAATTGACGATCAGCCGCGTGGCCGCACCTCGCCCGGCCAGCTCGAACACGTTCTTGCCGTCCGCCTCGCGGCTGGCCCGCACGCACAAGGCGCACTGGATGCAGCGGTCGCGGTCCAGCAGGAAGTCCGGGTGGGAGGCGTCCAGCTCGCGCCGCGGATAGAAATGCGCGTAATGCGAATCCTCCATGCCGACGAAATAGGCCACGGCCTGCAATTGGCAATTGCCGCTGCGCTCGCAGAACGGACAATGATGATTCCCTTCGATGAACAGCATCTGGGTCAGGCGACGACGGTCGCGCTGCAAGTCTTCGCTGAGATTTTCCACCGCCGTGCCGGCCTGGGCCGGCGTGGCGCAGGCCGCCTCGACGCGGCCATCCACGCGGACGCAGCACAGGCGGCAACTGCCGTGCGGCTGGAAATCCGGGTGGTGGCACAGGTGGGGGATATAGACGCCAGCCTGCGCAGCTGCTGCCATGATGGTTTGCCCAGGCTCGAACGCGATCTCTCGCCCATCCAGCAAAAACCGCGGCACTGACTCCACGCTCATGGTCGCGCCCTTTCCCCGGCGCCGGCCAGCTCGCCGTCCGCCGCCTCATCGGACAGACTCCGCTGCCTCGCCTCCCACTGCGGCCGAAAGCGCGACAGCAAGTCCAGCAGCGGATTGGCGGCCGTCTGCCCCAAGCCGCAGTGGCTCATTTCGCGCATCAGGCGACCGACATCCTCGATCTCCCTCAGATCCGCGTCGCTAGCGCGGCCTTCTCCCAGCTTGTCCGCCGCGCGCGTCAGCAACTGCGTGCCCACCCGACAGGGCGTGCACAGGCCGCAGCTTTCAAAGGCGAAGAAATGCGTGAACTGACGGGCGATGTCCACCAGATCGCGCCGCGAGTCGAACACCATGAAAGAACCGCCGGTGGACAAGTCTTCGAAAGCTATCCGGCGATCAAACTGCTCCGGCGCAATCAGGACGCCGCTAGGCCCGCCCACCTGAATAGCCTGGACATCAACCGCGCCGCAGGCGGCCAGCACTTCGCGCGCGGTCGCGCCGAAATCGAACTCATAGATTCCAGGCACGGCCACGTCGCCGGACACGCTCAGCAGCTTGCTCCCGCGCGACTTTCCCGTCCCGCGCGCGCGGAAGGCATCTGCGCCTCGGGCGATGATCAGCGCCGCGCACGCCAGCGTCTCCACATTATTGTTGGCCGTGGGGCAGTCCAGATAGCCCGCGCTGACCGGAAACGGCGGCCGCAGACGCGGAATGCCGCGCTTGCCCTCCAAGGATTCGATCATCGCCGTCTCCTCTCCGCACACATAAGCCCCCGCGCCCAGTTCGATGTCGATGTCGAACGAGAACCCCGACCCCAGCACGCGCTCGCCGAGCAGGCCGTCCGCGCGGCGACGCTGCAAAACCGCGCGCAAATGCGGCAACAGATAGGCGTACTCGCCGCGCAGATAGAGCAAGCCCCTCTCCGCGCCGATGACATAGCCCGCCAGGCTCATGCCCTCGAAGATTTGATCGGCGCGCGTCGCCAGCAGCACGCGGTCCTTGAAAGTGCCCGGCTCGCCTTCGTCCGCATTGCAAGCGACATAGCGCGCCGCGCCGCCCGCCTCCCTGGCCAGCCTCCACTTCAAGGCGGTATCGAAACCCGCGCCGCCGCGTCCGCGCAAGCCGGCGCGCCGGATGGCGTCCAGCGCGGCCTCCGGGCCGGAACGCAAAGCCTTAACCAACGCCTCGCCTCGCCGCAAACGCATAGACAGCAGCATCCCCGGCTGACGGATATGGTTGGCTACCTCGAACCAGCCGCGCGGCCAATCTGCCATGGCCACGTCCCGCTCTATCAGCGCGGCCAGCCGGCTCGCGCGAGCCGGCGTCAGCCCCGTCAGCGGCAAACCATTGACCAGCGCCGCCGGCCCCTGGTCCGCCAGGCCTATGCAAGATGTCACGTGCAGGGAAACTCGACCATCGGGCCGCGTGACGCCGGGCTCGATGCCCAGCCGTTCAAGCAAACAGTCCCGCATCGCCAGGCTGCCGCCAAAGCGGTCTATCACGCTGTCCGACAGCCGGATGCAGTAATCGCCCAGCGGCTGGGCGCTCAGGAAATGGTAAAAATCGACCACGCCGCGCACCTGGGCCAAGGTCACGCCTAGATGATCGGCGATGGCCGCCTGCCAATCAGCCGGCACGCAGCCGCGCGCTTGCTGGATATCGATCAGCAATTGCAACAGACGATCCGGCCGACGCGGATGGCGCTGGAGCAGAGACTGCTGCGGAAGGGGGGGGTTAGTCATGCATTAGGTATAGCGCACCCTCCGTCCCGCATGCCGGCGCAAAAAAAACCGCAGGAGGCGGCTTTCTTGCATCGTGACCATTCATGACCTGCGAATCAGCACACTCAGGCCAGGCGTACGAGAGAGCGCCCAGACACTGGCCGCGACCAAGAGCAACAACAGCGGCAACTTGGCAGCCTCCCAGGCTAAGGAAACGATTTCCGGCGTGCCGATCAGCATCACCGCGACGAAATACATGTGCAGACAATAAATGCCCAGCACATTGGGCGCCTGTCTTTCCAGCCAGGAGTCTTTACCCCATTGCGGCCGGTTCAACAGCAGCCAGAACAAACCAAGGGCCCAGGGAATGGAGCCCAGCAGAAAATCGTGCCCGCGAATGCCGGTTTGCGCGTAGTGGTTCAACACCCACAGCTCACCGGCATACAACAAAATTCCACCCAACATCAGCGCGACCGCGGCCTTATCCGCGAGTTGGCGGCCGTTTTGCCGGATCAGGGCGCCCAACAACACAAGAGGCACGGCGAAAAACGGGCCGTTTCGGGTGTTGAAATCCCAGTGGATGTCCAACAGCTTGGCATATGATCCCCCTGCCAACCCCACCAGATACAGCGCGACGGCAAGCGGCGGCAAGCAGCGTGACCATCCCAGCCGGTGCGCGCCGGCAATCAGCAGCACCGCCAGCATCAGAGCCGGCAGGAACCACAGGTGCAACATGCCTCCTACCAACAACAGTTCCAGAGGCTTGGCCAGCAGCATCTCCCATTGCCCCCGCATGCCCTGGATATAGCCGAGCCCGGCCACCGCGCGCCAATCCATGGGCAGGAAAGCATAGATCAGACTCCACAATAGCCACAGCAATAGGATGGGGCGGCAATAACGCAGCACGGGCGCCATGGCGCCGGCCGACATCTTGGGCTGGGCGAAATAGCCGGCGCACAAGAAAAAGAACGGCACGGCAAAACGGCTGCCCTGGTTGATGAAGTCGGCAACCCAGGCATAAGGCGCAGCGGCCCAGGGGACGGGGTTAAACGGGCTGGCGAATGGAGCTAGGTGCAGGGCCATTACGGCGGCGATCGCGATGACGCGAGCGCAATCGAGGCTAGATATTCTCATGATTTCAGGCGCGAGGGGTGAGTGGGTGGAAGCGGCGCGGGGCGCCTGCGCTAATGTCAATACTTGAACTGGACTGCCTGAGACGGACCAGAGTTCCGACCTCGCTCAAGCGCGGCGATATGGTTTCAAACGGTTGGGTGAAAGGGTGACTGCCCGGCGTTTCGATGGTCAAGTGCGAAGCGGCGGAACCACGGGAATGAAACCTAGATCCAGAGCCAATTGGCGAGTTTCATTACCTTCGTATGCCCGATCCATCAGCAGGTGGACAGGCTGCTTGATTTCACCAAACTGACGAAGCAGCTTTCTACCCTCTGGCGCATCGTGATGCCTGTCCTGGCGAGAGGCAAAACGCTATGGCTGTTCTAGGGGCTGTTGACGTTTTGAAGCAGGGAGCAGATAGGAGGGGTGCAAACCTGCAGAATTAAGGTTCCTACACCAATCCTCTGCAGGTTTGCGAT
>NZ_PQWB01000021.1:0-2588 GCF_002924365.1 Chromobacterium alticapitis
CTCGGCTGCCCGCTTCCGCTGTGCCGGTTATGGTAGGCCGGTTGTTGGCGGTGATGCCGTCCGTGCTGCTGGCGCCGGTGTCTGTCGCCGCCGTCAGCCCGCTGACAGTCGGCGCGATCGGCGCGCTGGTGTCGATGGTGATGGACTTGGCCGTGGATTGGCCGCTGACATTGCCGGCCGCGTCGGTCGCCGTCGCCCGGATGCTGTGATTACCATCGGCCAGGCTGCTGGACAGGCTGTAGTTCCATACCCCGCTGCCATTGGCCGTCTCCGTCCCCACCGCCGTGCCGTCGATATACACCGTCACTCGGCTGCCCGCTTCCGCTGTGCCGGTTATGGTAGGCCGGTTGTTGGCGGTGATGCCGTCCGTGCTGCTGGCGCCGGTGTCTGTCGCCGCCGTCAACCCGCTGACAGTCGGCGCGACCGGCGCGCTGGTGTCGATGGTGATGGACTTGGCCGTGGATTGGCCGCTGACATTGCCGGCCGCGTCGGTCGCCGTCGCCCGGATGCTGTGATTGCCATCGGCCAGGCTGCTGGACAGGCTGTAATTCCATGCGCCGCTGCCATCGGCCGTGGCGGTGCCCACCGCCGTGCCGTCCACATACACTGTCACCGTGCTGTTAGCCTCAGCCGTACCCTGCACTGTCGGAGTATTGTTGTCGGTGAGGCCATCCGTATTGCTGGTGCCGGTATCTGTAGCCGCCGTCAGTCCGCTCACGGTCGGCGCGCTCGGCGCGCTGGTGTCGATAGTCACGCTGTACGCATCGGAAAGCGTGCTGGTGTTGCCTGCCGCGTCTGTCGCCGTGATCCTGACGCCATGATTGCCATCAGGCAAACTGGTGGTCAGGCTATAACTCCACGCGCCGCTGCCATTGGCCGTAGTGGTACCTACCTGGAAGCCATCGACGTATACCGTCACCGTGCTGTTGGCCTCGGCCGAGCCCTGCACCGTCGGCGTGTTGTTGCTGGTGACGCCGTCCGTGCTGCTGGCGCCAGTGTCGGTAGCGGCAGTCAGTCCGCTCACTGTCGGCGCGTTTGGCGCCGCCGTGTCGATGGTAGCGTTGTATGCCGTCGATTGGCTGCTGACGTTGCCCGCCGCGTCGGTCGCAGTCGCCTTGATGCTATGGTTGCCGTCGGCCAGACTGCCGGTGACGTTGTAAGTCCACGCGCCGCTGCCATCCACCGTAGCCGTGCCCACTGCAGAGCCATCGATATACACCGTCACAGTACTGTTGGCTTCCGCCGTGCCTTGCACCGTCGGCGTATTGACACTGGTGATGCCGTCGCTATTGCTGCTGCCGGTATCGGTGGCCGCGTTCAGACCCGTCACTGTCGGCGCACTCGGCACGCTGGTGTCGATCACCGTCGCATAGCCGGTAGACACGCTGCTGTTTACGCTGCCGCTAGTCGCCATCGCGGTGATGGCATGACTGCCGTCGGCCAGACTGGACGTGAAGTTATAGCTCCACGCGCCAGTGCCGCTGGCAGTAGTCGTGCCGACAGAGACCCCATCCACATAGACGGTGACTGTGCTGTTGGCTGTAGCGGTGCCGGTCACCGTCGGCGTATTGTCGCTGGTGACGCCATCCGTGCTGCTGGAGCCCGTATCCGTGCCTGCGGTCAGTCCGCTGACAGTCGGCGTCGGCAATTGCATGGCGATGCTGCGCGTCACCGCCGAGCTGTTTTTTTCTCCATCGTTGACTGCGAAACTAATCACGCGAGTGGACGAATTAGGCGAGCCGGACGTGTCGTTGTACGTCACCGCCTGCAACGCCGCCTGCCATTGCGCGACCGACGCCGTCGAACCACTAGAGGTCAAGGTCAGCACCCCGGTGCCGCTGTTGTAGCTGGCGCTGATGTTGCCGTAGGTGGTGGAATTGTTATTGGTGAACGCCAGCACGTCTTCGCCGCTGTGGAAGTTGCCGGTGATCGATACCGTCGCGCTCGCCAGGGTGGCGTTATCGCGGTCGGACAGCGTGATGCCGCTGTCCACCGCCACCGGTGTCGGCGTGCTGCTAATGGTGTAACTGCCGCTGGCGCCGGATACCGTCGCGATAGGCGTTTGGTCGGTATCCGCCACTGTCACGTTGCGCGTCGACACGTCGCTGGTCTTGGTACCGTCGCTAACCGCGAAACTAACCGTCCGCGTCGCCGTGTTCGGCGTCACCGCGCTGTCGGTATACGTCACCGCCCTCAACGCCGCCTGCCATTGCGCCACCGTCGCCGTCGATCCGCTGGAACTCAGCGTCAGCACGCCGGTGCCGCTGTTATAACTGGCCGTGATATTGCCGTAGGTGGTGGAGTTAGTGTTGCTGAACGCCAGCACGTCTTCGCCGCTATGGAAATTGCCGGTGATCGACACCGTCGCGCTGGCCAGCGTGGTGTTGTCCAGGTCGGACACGACAATGCCGTTATCCACCGCCACGGGCGTGGACGTCACGTTGTCGCCGGCAGTAAATGCGGCGCTGCCATCGCTGGTATTGGCGATCGGAGTTTGGTCTGTATCCGCCACCGTCACCGTCTTGGTCGTCGCCGCGCTGTTCTTGGTGCCATCGTTGACCACGAAGCTGATGGTGCGCGTCGCGCTG
>NZ_PQWB01000021.1:2674-33978 GCF_002924365.1 Chromobacterium alticapitis
TGTCCTCGCCGCTGTGGAAGTTGCCGGTGATCGATACCGTCGCACTGGCAAGGGTGGTGTTGTCCAGATCGGACACCGTGATGCCGCTGTCCACCGCCACCGGCGTGGAGGTGGCGTTGTCGCCGGCGGTGAAGGCCGTGCTGCCGCCGCTGGCGGTGGCGATAGGCGTCTGGTCAGTGTCAGCAACGGTCACATTGCGCGTCGACGCGGCGCTGTTCTTGGAGCCGTCGTTGACCACGAAGCTGACGGTGCGGGTGGCGGTGTTCGGCGTCACCGCAGTGTCGGTGTAGGTCACCGCCCGCAACGCCGCCTGCCACTGCGCCACCGTCGCCGTCGACCCGCTGGAGCTCAAGGTCAGCACCCCGGTGCCGCTGTTGTAACTGGCGCTGATATTGCCGTAGGTGGTGGAGTTGGTGTTGCTGAACGCCAGCACGTCTTCGCCGCTGTGGAAGTTGCCGGTGATCGACACCGTCGCGCTCGCCAGGGTGGCGTTGTCCAGGTCGGACACCGTAATGCCGCTGTCCACCGCTACCGGCGTGGACGTCGCATTGTCGCCGGCGGTGAAGGCCGCGCTGCCGCCGCTGGCCGTGAGCAGCGGCGTTTGATCGGTGTCGGCCACCGTCACGTTGCGCGTGGACGCGGCGCTGTTCTTGCTGCCGTCATTGACCACGAAGCTGACGGTGCGGGTGGCGGTGTTCGGCGTCACCGCGGTGTCGGTGTACGTCACCGCCCTCAACGCCGCCTGCCATTGCGCCACCGTCGCCGTCGCCCCGCTGGAGGTCAGCGTCAGCACCCCGGTGCCGCTGTTGTAACTAGCCGTGATATTGCCGTAAGTCACCGCGCTGGTATTGGTGAAGGCCAATACGTCTTCGCCGCTGTGGAAATTGCCGGTGATCGATGCCGTCGCGCTGGCCAGGGTGGTGTTGTCCAGATCGGACACGACAATGCCGTTATCCACCGCCACAGGCGTTGACGTCACGTTGTCGCCGGCAGTAAATGCGGCGCTGCCATCGCTGGTATTGGCGATAGGTGTTTGGTCTGTATCCGCCACCGTCACCGTCTTGGTCGTCGCCGCGCTGTTCTTGGTGCCATCGTTGACCACGAAGCTGATGGTGCGCGTCGAGCTGTTCGGCGTCACCGCGCTGTCGGTGTACTTCACCGCCCGCATGGCCGCCTGCCATTGCGCCACCGTCGCCGTCGCGCCGCTGGAGCTCAAGGACAGCACGCCGGTGCCGCTGTTGTAGCTGCCAACGATATTGCCGTAAGTCACCGCGCTGGTATTGGTGAAGCTCAGCGAGTCCTCGCCGCTGTGGAAGTTGCCGGTGATCGATACCGTCGCACTGGCCAGGGTGGTGTTGTCCAGATCGGACACCGTGATGCCGCTGTCCACCGCCACCGGCGTAGAGGTGGCGTTGTCGCCGGCGGTGAAGGCCGTGCTGCCGCCGCTGGCGGTGGCGATAGGCGTCTGGTCAGTGTCAGCAACGGTCACGTCGCGCGTGGATGCGGCGCTGTTCTTGGTGCCGTCGTTGACCACGAAGCTGACGGTGCGGGTGGCGGTGTTCGGCGTCACCGCAGTGTCGGTGTAGGTCACCGCCCGCAACGCCGCCTGCCACTGCGCCACCGTCGCCGTCGACCCGCTGGAGCTCAAGGTCAGCACCCCGGTGCCGCTGTTGTAACTGGCTGTGATATTGCCGTAAGTCACCGCGCTGGTATTGGTGAAGGCCAATACGTCTTCGCCGCTGTGGAAATTGCCGGTGATCGATGCCGTCGCGCTGGCCAGGGTGGTGTTGTCCAGATCGGACACGACAATGCCGTTATCCACCGCCACAGGCGTTGACGTCACGTTGTCGCCGGCAGTAAATGCGGCGCTGCCATCGCTGGTATTGGCGATAGGTGTTTGGTCTGTATCCGCCACCGTCACCGTCTTGGTCGTCGCCGCGCTGTTCTTAGTGCCATCGTTGACCACGAAGCTGATGGTGCGCGTCGCGCTGTTCGGCGTCACCGCGCTGTCGGTGTATTTCACCGCGCGCAGCGCCGCCTGCCATTGGGATTTGACCGCCGTCGCGCCGCTGGAGGTCAGGGTCAGCACCCCGGTGCCGCTGTTGTAGCTGGCCGTGATGTTGCCGTAAGTGACAGCGCTGGTATTGGTGAAGCTCAGCGAGTCCTCGCCGCTGTGGAAGTTGCCGGTGATCGATACCGTCGCGCTGGCCAGGGTGGTGTTGTCCAGATCGGACACCGTGATGCCGCTGTCCACCGCCACTGGCGTAGAGGTGGCATTGTCGCCGGCGGTGAAGGCCGTGCTGCCGCCGCTGGCGGTGGCGATAGGCGTCTGATCAGTATCCGCCACCGTCACGTTGCGCGTGACCGTCGAGCTGGTATTGCTGCCGCCGTCCTGCACCTGGAAGCTGACGGTGCGGGTGGCGCTGTTCGGCGTCAGCGCGCTGTCGGTATACGTCACCGCCCGCAAGGCCGCCTGCCATTGCGCGATGGTGGCCGTCGCGCCGCTTGAGGTCAGCGTCAGCACCCCGGTGCCGCTGTTGTAGCTGGCGCTGATATTGCCCATGGTGCTGCCGTCGTTGGTGAAGGCCAGCACGTCCTCGCTGCTGTGGAAGTTGCCGGTGATGGAGACCGTGCCGCTGGCCAGCGTGGTGCTGGCGTTGTCGGTCACCGAGATGCCGCCGTCCACCGCCACAGGCGTGGAGGTGGCATTGTCCCCGGCAGTGAAGGCCGCGCTGCCGCCGCTGGCGGCGAGCAGGGGCGCGGCGCTGACCGCCATCGTCACGCTGGCGGCAGAACTGGTGCCGCCGCGGCCGTCGTTGACCGTCACCTGCATGGTTCGGGTGGAGGTGTTGGGTATGCCCATGGCGCTGTCGCTGTAAGTCAACGCATTGACCAGCGTGCCCACCCTGGAAGCGGTGGCGCTGCTATTGAAATCGACAATGAGATCCTGCCCGCCGCTGCCCACGCCGCTAGCGTCTATGGTGCCGACCGCCACGCCGCCCACCGACACCGTGCTGCCGGAGTTGGTGCCGTTGCTGAGCGTGACCGTGCCGGCGGTGCTGATGCCCAGCACGTCTTCGCCGCTGTGGCCGTTGGCGGAGATATGCACCGTCAAGTTGCCGCCGTTGAAATTGGAGGTGTCGCTATCGCTGACCGTGGCCGCGGTGCCGGTGTCCAGGCTCACCGCGCCGTTGCCGGCGTAAAAGGTGTTGCTGTCGCCATTCAGGTTGCTGATCACCGGCGCGCTGTCCGCCGCCACGGTGACAGTCTTGGTCACCGTGGAGCTGGTATTGCTGCTGGCATCGGTGATGGCGAAGCTGATGGTGCGGCTGCTGGTATTCGGCGACAGCGAGCTGTCCCGGTAAGTCACCGCCTCCAGCGCCGCCTGCCACTGCGCATTGGTGGCGGTGGAGCCGCTGGAGGTCAGCGTCAGCACCCCGGTGCCGCTGTTGTAGCTGCCGCTGATATTACCCATGGTGCTGCCGTTATTGGTGAATGCCAGCACGTCCTCGCCGCTGTGGAAGTTGCCGGTAATCGATACCGTGGCGCTGGTTTGGGTCGAGGCCGCGGTATCGCTGAGCGTGATGCCGCTGTCCACCGTCACCGCGTTGCCGTTGCCGGAGCTGTAGGCGCTGCTGCCGCCGCTGGCGGTCAATGTCGGCCCGGGGAAGTGGAAAGTGGTGGCGTTGATGGCGCCGATGCCGACCAGGCCGGTGACGTTGTGGCCGTTGGCCGCGATCACGCGGAAGGAGTCGATGCCGACGAAATTGCTGTTGCTGGACACGCTGAAAGTGACCGGCGAGCCGTCGTTGTCGATGTCGCTGACGCTCTGGCTCAAGGTAGCGCCGGCCACTGCTGAACCATTCAGATAGCCCACCAGTTGCATGGTGCCGCCGTTGAAGGTGGAGTCGTAGCCGTTGATCACCACCGTGATGGAGTTCAGCGTGAACAGGCTGCCATCGTTGGGCTTGACCGAGAAATAATTGATCTGCTTGACGCCGTTGCTCAGCGCGTCCACCGTTTCCGTGGAGCTCGAACCATCTTTCTCGACGATGATCATCTCGTTCTGGCCATCGCTGTTCGAGTTCATGTTCATCGTGAAATTCCAGCCAAGGTAATTGCTTACCGTCAGCGTGGCGTTGCCCGTGGGCACCACGGTGGTGGAGCCGTCCAACGAGTCAAAACTGGTGGTGCCGGAAGTGGGCTGGGTCAGCAGGCCGTGATAGCCCGGCAGATCCAGCGCGGCCACGTGCAGCTTGCCGGTGGCGTACTCCAGCGTCCAGTCGCCGCCCAGGCTGGCTGCGCCGGTGGCATTGGTGGACCCCGCCGTCACGCGGCCGCTCTCCCGCGCAATCGAATCGACCAAGGCCGCGCCAGCGCTGCCCTCGGCCACATCGCAGCCATACAGCAGGATGTCGCCGCCGGGCCGCAGCGCTTGGCCTATGGTGGCCAGCTCCGCCTGATAGCTGGCGACATTGGCGGTGGTCAGCTCGGTGGCGCCCAGTTGCAGGTCGTTTTCCTGGCCGTGCGAAACAATGTGGAGGGCGCCGTAGCCGTGATGGCTCTGCGCCCACTGCGCAATCTGCGCCAGACCATCCTTGCTGCTGTCCAGAATCACCACCTGGTAATTGGACGGCAATTGCGAAACCAGGCTTTGCAGATTGGCCACGTCGGATTCGACGAACACTACCTGCGGCGCATTGGCGATATTGGCGCGCGGGCCGCTATCGCGCTGGCTGACGGCTGCGGGCGCGGTCTCGCTGGCGGCGGGCGGCGCGGCGTTAGCCACCGCCTGCGGACGGACCGCTTCGCCATGCCGCTGCTGGGCCGCCGCGTCCAGCACATCGTGCATCACGCCGATATGCTGCGCCGCATGCCCGGCGGAAGCCGCCACCGCGCCGTCATACATCATCCGGGGCTCCAGCGCCTGCAGCAGCAAGCGGTTGGAGGGGCGCGCCTTGGCGCGAGGATTCTGCTGCTGTTTTGCCGATTTCCACCACGCCATGACCATTCTCCCCACTGCCCACGTTTGACCGAAGCCGGCCGCTGTCAGACAGAATACGTTTACTTAAATGGATAGACTATCTTCATCAATTAAAAAATGTCCCATGGGTAAATGCGCTGTAGCTAAATTTACCTAGTCAACGCAGTTTTCACGCGGCGCTCATGCCTAACTTGCCGGAAACTGCCCCATCCCGTATCGTGCGCAGCAGTTTTCAAGGATAGCCCATGACCGCCACCCCGCTTTACTGTGCCGAACCCGCCCGCCTAGACGCCGCCCTTCGCCTCTGCGAGCGCTTCAAGCTGCCGCTGGTGAAAAAACGTCCGACGGACGGCTACTGGCTGGAGCTGAACGGCGAGCGGCTGGAGCTGCTGACCACCGGCAAGCACGGCGCGGTGTACGCGGAATTCGTCGAGGGCGCGGCGCGGCACCGCCGCGAGCAGGGCGGCGGCCGCGGCCAGCCAGTAGCCAAGGCGGTGGGGTTGAAGGGAGCGAAGGAGCTGCCCTATGTGGTGGACGCCACCGCCGGCCTGGGCCGCGACAGCTTCGTGCTGGCCACCCTGGGCTGCCGGGTAACCATGGTAGAGCGCTCGCCGGTGGCGGCGGCGCTGCTGGCCGACGCGCTGGAGCGCGCGCTACGCGACGAAAACACCCGCGACATCGCCGAGCGGATGACGCTGGCGCATGCCAATTCGCGCGACTGGCTGGCCGGCCTGGAAGAGGCTCAGCGGCCGGATGTGGTGTTCGTCGACCCGATGTTCCCAGACACCGACAAAAAAGCCGCCGCCGCCAAGAAAGACATGCAGGCCTTCCAGCACGTGATAGGCGACGATATGGACAGCGCCGAATTGCTGGCCGCCGCCATCGCCGCGGCCAAGGTGCGGGTGGTGGTGAAGCGGCCGCGCCTGGGCGCCCCGATTGAAGGCGTCAAGCCATCGGCGGTGCTGGACGGCAAATCCACCCGCTTCGACCTCTACGTGATCAAGGCGCTGGCCTCAGGCTGAGTGCGCCGCGCGGCTGTCCGGCGGCGCCTGTTCCCGCTCGGCCAGCCCGTAATCGCGCAGCACCGCCACCACCCGCAGCCGGTAGCCGGCGAACAGGCCGCCGCGCCCCGCCGCCTGCGCCTCCCGGTGGGTTTCCTGATTGCGCCAGGCGGCGACAGACGTCTCGTCGCGCCAGAACGACAGGGACAACAGCTTGTTAGGCTGGCTCAGGCTCTGGTAACGCTCGATGGAAACAAAACCGTCCATCGTCCGCAAATGCTCCGCCAGCCGCGCCGCCCAGGCCAGATAGCCGTCGCGGCCGCCTTCGGCCAAGGTCACTTCGAAAATCACCGCGATCATTTGCTCGCTCCCGCGCCGAAGCGGCGCATTCTGACATTGGGCGGGCCGCGGAACACCATGCTACCGTCCAACGCCTCCCAATCCGGTCCGATCTCCTCCAAGGCCGCCAAGGCGCCGCGGGCGATGGCCAGGGCCTGCCGCTCGCCAGGACAAGCATGGCGGCCACGGCCGAAATCCATAGCCTCGCCCGGACCCGCAGGGTCAAGCGCGGCGGCGGCCAGCAACACCAGCACTTGATCGCCGGCCCGCAGCCGCTGGCCGGCCAATTCGACATCCTCAGCCACGAAGCGCCGGGTGTGATGCAGCACTGGGTCGGCCCGCAGGCGCCGCCGCCACTCGGCATCGTCTCGCCAATCCCACGGTCCGGCGCAACGCCAGGCGATGCCGGCGGCCAGCAGCCCGGCTCCGGCGTCGCGGCTCTGGAACAACGCGCCCAGCAGATTGGCGCACAGCGCATCCTCGCCCAACACTTCGAACGCCCGCCGCCAACGCGCCAGCCAGCCGGCGTCCGCCAGCGTAGACAGCTCGGCATTGAGCATCTGACAAGCCGCTTCGCCCGCTTCTCGTTCCGCCGCGTTCGCGTTGGCAGCCACAGCGCGGCATAAGGCCGCGACTTGCTCGGATAGATGCAGCAGGCTCCGCTCCGGCCAACCCAGCAGCGAAGCCAGCGTCGCCGCCGGCAAGAAATCCGCCAGCCCGTCCAGTCCCTTTCCGTTTGCTTGCCGTTCCGCCAGAAAGCGTCGCGCCAAGCCCTGCGCCCGGCGCTGAATCTCTTCGCTCGGCAACACGGCCAGGCAGGCCGCCACCGCCGCGCGCAGCGGCTGATGGATGGGCGCTTCGCTCATCCGCAGCCAACGGCCAAACATCTGGCCCTGCATCGTTCCGTCCAAGGCTGCCGGCACCGGCTCGCCCGCCGGGCGAACGCGGCAGGCGGGACTGGCCAGCACGGCGGACGCCGCCGCGTGCGAAGCGGCCAGCCATAGGCCCTGGCCTTCGTCGCGCGCCCAGCCCCGGCGCGCCAGCTCCAGATAATAAGGATAAGGATCGCGGTGGCTGGCGGCGGCCAGCGCGTGCTCCGGCCAGGCGCTCATGCCACCTCTCCCAGATATTGTCGCCGCGCCTGATTGACGCAACGCTCGCGCGAGCTGGCAGCCAGCTCATGCGCGGCAAACGGCGCGGCCGCTTCATCCAAGACATCCACCGCGCGGCGCAGCAGGGCCAATTCTGTCGCAGGCAAGGCCGCGCGCGTCTGGCGATCGGTCAGCTGGTCAATCAAGACAACGGTCACGCCCTTGGCGGCGATTTCTTCCACCCTGCCGTGACGGGTGCACACGCCGTAGGCGCCAGCCAGAAAATGCGCCCATTCTTCATCCAGATTGGTTTCCGTCGCCCCCGCCAGCCCCTGCGCCGCCAGGCGCGCCCACTCAGCCCGATAGCGCCGCTCGAAGCGCGCGCGCAGCGCGGCGGCGTCGACTTGATCCGCCTCGATCAGCCACTCGGCCATCGCCTGCGGATACCAGGCCAGTACGCCGTCCAGCGCCCGGTCGCCGAAATAAGACGTCACCGCGCCCGAACAGCGCAATGTGTACGACGGCAGCGACGCACGCCCTTCGCGCTGCAGCCGCGTCAGTCGCTCACGCGACAGACCACAGCGATACAACAGCTGCGACTCGCTCAGAAAATGGGTTTGCAGATACTGCAACAAGGCCTGCATGGCGAAACTCCTTGGCTAGCGCTTTTGATGTAGCTATCGTAGCCGGCCATTCGCTACGATGTTTCACGCTGGAGTGAACCATGATCCACACCGCCGACCTGCCCGACATCAGCCGCCTGGCCAGCCTGCTGGCCGACCCCGGCCGCGCCCGCATGCTGCTGTTGCTGCTGGACGGCCGCAGCTATCCTGCCAGCGAGCTGGCGCAGCACGCTGGACTCAGCGCCCAGGCCGCCAGCAACCACCTGGCCAAGCTGTTGCAGGGCGGCGCGCTCAAAGTGGAACAGCATGGCCGCCATCGTTATTACCTGCTGGCCAATGCCGCCATCGCCCAAGCCCTGGAGGCGCTCAGCGCGGCGGCACATGGCCATGATCTGGGCAGGCCCGCCGCCAGCCGGGTGGCGCCGACGCTCAGGCTGGCGCGCACCTGCTACGACCATCTGGCCGGCCGGCTGGGCATCGCCATCGCAGACGCGATGCAGTCGGACGGTTTATTGCTGTTGAACAAGGAAAGACAGTTCGAACTGGCCCCACGCGGCCGCGACTGGTTCGCCGCTACGCTGAATGTATTGGAGCCGAAGGGAGGACGCCGCCCGCAGGCGCGCGCCTGCCTGGACTGGAGCGAACGGCGGCCGCACTTGGCCGGCAGCTACGGGGCGGCGCTATGCCGGGAGTTTCTGGCGCGAAGCTGGGTAGAGCGGCGGCTGGACAGCCGCGCGCTGCGCATCACGCCGGCCGGACAAGCCTTTCTGCGCGAGCAGTGGGGCATCCGGCCGGAGACGCTGGCGGAATGAGCCGCGTTAGGCAGTCAAACGTTCGGCGAAGCCTTCCGGTATCGCCGGACGGCCGCGCTCGTTGATGGCGGTGCCGATGACCAGGCCTTCCAGC
Source organism: Chromobacterium alticapitis (assembly GCF_002924365.1). Taxonomy (GTDB): domain Bacteria; phylum Pseudomonadota; class Gammaproteobacteria; order Burkholderiales; family Chromobacteriaceae; genus Chromobacterium; species Chromobacterium alticapitis. The sequence continues at coordinate 11,619 of NZ_PQWB01000021.1, forward strand.
ACCACCTTGCCGTCGGCCGCGCGCACCACCTGCTGGCGGAAGCCGAAACGCACCCGCGACACCGGCTCGAAGGCCACGATGACGGCGAACTGGTCGCCGCTGGTCAGCGAGGCCTTGTAGTCCATCTCCGAACGCACCACCACCAGATTGATCTTGTCGCGCGCCAGCTCGGCGAAATCTATGCCCTTGGCCAGCAGAAACTCGTGGCGGGCATGCTCCAGGTAGTTGAAATACACGCCGTTGTTGACGATACCCTGCATGTCACACTCGTAGTCGCGCACTTTGAATTCAACGGAAAAGACTGACATCAAGCGGTTCCCTGTTTCCAAACGATAGCGCGGAGTGTCGCAGAACCGCGGCCGGGGAACCAGCGCCGCCCGCCAGTCTCAGCGCGCTTGGGCAGCCGGCGGCCGCTTGACGCGGCCCCATTCCACCCGCGGCGGCGCCTGCCGCACGGTCAGTCCAAGCAGCCAGGCCAGCCAGTTTTCATTGCCGGAGAAAATCATGGCTGCGGCCTCCAGCCATGATGCCGCAGCCGCTGCTCCACCGCGGTGGCGGAACGGCGGCAAGCCAGCACCGGGATGCCCTGCGCGGCGGCGCGGTCGCGGTAATGCCGCATCACGTTGTGGCCGAGAAAGTCCGTCAGCAGGATCAACACATCCGGCCGCCCCGGCAGCGGCGCGCGCCGCTGGTGCGCGACATTGCGGCCGCAAACGTGGCGGGCGATGCGAATGCCGTAGCTGCGCAAAACCTCCGGGATGGTGCCCAGGCTATCTGCCCCTACCAGCAGCGCGTCCATCATGCCTCCTTGCCGCCTTGCGCGGATTCAGGTGATGAATCGACTGTAAGGGGCTTTCTTCATTTCCCCTAGTAATTTTGAATGGAAAGTTAATTACATCAGGATATATAAGAAATGGCTTCTACCCGCGCTCGACAGCCTGGTCAAAACCCGCTACCCTGCCCGCCCCGCGCGCCGAGCGCGCCCCTCTGCGATTTGTCTATACCAATGAATGCCGTTGTTCTAGCCGTGGGCGTCATGCTCACTCTCACCCTGCTGCGCACCCATGTTGTCATCAGCCTGCTGCTGGGCGCCCTGGTCGGCGGCCTCGCCGGCGGGCTTTCGCTGTCCGCCACGCTCGCCGCCTTCAATAACGGCATCACCGGCGGCGCCTCGGTCGCGCTGTCCTACGCGCTCTTGGGCGCCTTCGCCGTGGCTATCGCCAAATCCGGCCTGCCGCACGCCATGGCCGATCTGGCGGTGAAAAAGCTGGAAACCAGCAACGCCCACGGCAAGCTGAAATGGACGCTGATCCTGCTCTTGGGCGCGGTCAGCATCGCCAGCCAGAACCTGGTGCCGATACACATCGCCTTCATCCCCATGCTGGTGCCGCCGCTGCTGTACGTGATGGCGCGATTGAAGCTGGACCGCCGGCTGGTGGCCTGCGTCATCACTTTCGGCCTGGTGACGCCGTATATGGTGTTTCCGGTGGGATTCGGCGACATTTACCTGAAGCAAATCCTGCTGGGCAACGCCGCCAAGGCCGGCATGGATATCCGCGGCATCAACGTGATGCACGCGATGGCCATCCCGGCGCTGGGCATGGTGGCAGGCCTGCTGTCGGCGGTGCTCGTCAGCTACCGCAAGCCCCGCCATTACTCGCTGGGCAAGATCGAAAACGCCGAGCGCACCCATGCCCGCGTCAGCCGCAAATCGCTGATCACAGCGCTGTCGGCCATCGTCGCGGCCTTCTCGGTGCAGCTTTACACCGGCTCGATGATCATGGGCGCGCTGGCCGGCTTTCTGCTGTTCCTCGCCACCGGGGTGGTGAAATGGAAGGACGCCGACGGCGTGTTCAACGAGGGCATGAAGATGATGGCGATGGTGGGCTTCACCATGATCACCTCGCAGGGCTTCGCCGAAGTACTGCGCGCCACCGGCGAGATCGCGCCGCTGGTCAAGGCCGGCGCGGCGCTGTTCGAGGGCCAGCGCCCGCTGGCCGCTCTGGCGATGCTGGCCATAGGCATGACGGTGACGCTGGGCATAGGCTCGTCGTTCTCCACCGTGCCCATCCTCACCGCCATCTATGTGCCGCTATGCGCGCATCTGGGCTTCTCGCCGCTGGCCACTGTGTCCATCATCGGCACCGCGGGCGCGCTGGGAGACGCCGGCTCGCCGGCCTCCGACTCCACCATGGGCCCGACCTCCGGCCTGAGCCTGGACGGCCAGCACGACCACATCCGCGACACCGTGATCCCCACCTTCCTGCATTTCAACCTGCCGCTGATGACGGCCGGCTGGATCGCCGCCATGGTGTTGTAGAATGGCGGCCATGGACACCAATACCGAACCCCGCGTCGAGGCGCTGGAAGTGCGCCTCGCCTTCCAGGACGAGCTGCTGGACGCGCTGAACGCCACCGTCGCCCGCCAGCAGAAGGAAATCGACCTGCTGCAACAGCAAATCCGCCTGCTGTACCAGCAGTTCAGAAACGCGCAGCCGGACGACGGCCCCGGCGGCTCGCCGCGCGACGAGATCCCGCCGCACTACTGAGCGCCGCAAAGCGCCGCGCCTTCGCGCCCGGACCGGCAATGGTTCGGGCGTTTTCGCGCCCGCCAGGAAATTCATTTAAATGCTAAGGAAATTCAATTTTCTGGATAAAAAATGGATATTCAATTTGGTTTTATAGAATAAAAACCCCGAAAAAACAGCAGGCAGATGGATCAGTAGCTCAAGAAATGCGCCGCCGCTAATCTGAGCCTGTCCGCCGCCACCGCGGCCCCGCATCCACCAACGGAGCCAGCCAATGACTCTCTCCCGCCTGCCGCAGCGCGCCGCCCCGTCCTGTTGATCTCTTCCCTCATCACAGGAGTGGCAATCATGGCGCACAACACCATCGCAGTGAACGTTCCGGCCAAACAGGAAATCGAAGCCGTCAACGGCGTGATCAAGCAACTGAAGGAATATCAGTCCAAGAACTGGGCAATCGGCCTGAACGGCGACAATCTGGCGCCGGATGGCTTCCTGGCCTTCTTCACCGAACGCCAGCTGCCGTTCAGCTACTATGTGCGCGCCCAGGGCGTCAACGTGGGAGAGCCGACGGCCTATCAGGTCAACACCGACACGCTGAACCACTACGTGGCGCTGATCCGCAGCGCGGAAGGCCTGGCCGTCCACGCGGTGATCGAGCAGTTGAACCGCTACAAGGCCAATAACTGGGCGATAGGCCTGAACGGCACCACGCTGCAGCCGGACGACTTCCTGCCCTTCTTCGACACCCGCGGCGTGCCTTTCGCCTACTACGTGCGCAGCGGCGGCGTCGAACTCGGCGCCCCGGCCGCCTACGACAATAACATCAAGGCCCTGCAGCAGTATCTGCAACACCTGGGCCAGTAAGTCTCAGCCTCTCCCGCCGCCCGCCTCTTCGGCCCGCGGCGGGCTTGCCGTTTCAGGCGTCGCGCTTGCGCCGCCGCGACACCACCGCCTCGATGTTCTTGCGGCCTATCAGCTTGACCGGCTCCGGCATGGCAGGTTGATTCTCTTCGCCCAGCCACTTGTACATCACCAGGCAATCCACCAGCCCATGCTTGGCATGCCGGTAGGCGCGCGGCAGCCTGCCTACGACGTCGAAGCCCAGCTTCTGCCACAGCGCCACCGCAGCCTCGTTGGTCGCCACCACGCTGTTGAACTGCAGCGCCAGGAAGCCGCGCTCCCGCGCGCGCCGCTGCGAATGCTCGCACATCGCGCGCGCCACGCCTTTGCCTCGGGCCTCCGGCGACACCATATAGCCGCAGTTGCCGACATGGCTGCCCGGCCCGGCGGCGTTAGGCTTCAGGAAATAGCTGCCGAGAACCACGCCGTCCTCTTCGGCCAGCCAGGTTTCCAGCGGCGCTTCGCACCACAGCCGGCGCGCCGCGTCCTCGTTCTGAGCGGGATCGAAAGCGTAGGTTTCCTGCGCGGCGACGATGTCGCGGAATATCGGCCAAAACGCCGCGAAGTCCTGCGGCGTCATCGGTCTGATCTGCATGTAGTCTCCAGAATGCTTGTCACGCCGCCCCTTGCGGCGGGTGATGGGAATGGGGATGCGGCGCCGGGTGCGTCATGTCGCCGGACAGCAGGCTGGCGCCGGCGATCAAGCCGCCGCCCAGCCACTCCTGCAGCGTCATCTGCTCGCCGGCCAGCAGATAAGCGGACACCGCGGCGAACACCAGCTCCATCAGCATCAGCGTCATCGCCTGCGTCGCGGGCAGAATGGACAGGCCGTGCTGCGAGATCACGCTGGTGCACAACAGCACCGCGCCCAGAATGAACAGCATCAGCCAGCTCTGAGCCGGGATGTCCAGCATCTTGTGCAGCTCGCCGCTATGCAGCAGGCTGACGGCGCCTATCAGCGCCACGCCGAACCAGATGGTGGCGGACTTCACCGCTACCGGAATCGTGTGCAGCTTGCGGCTGACCACATTGCCGAAGGCGAAGGCCATGCCGCCGGACAGCGCCAGCCACTCGTAGGAATGGGTCAGCGGCGCCTCGCCCTGCAGCATGCCGGGCCGGTAGATGAACACAAAGCAGCCCAGCAAGGACAGGGCCACCACCAGCCAGCCGCTGCGCGTCAGGCGCTCATGCAGCAACAGCCGCGACAGCAGCGCCGTCCACAACGGAGACAGGTAAAACAGCAGTAGCACCCGCATGACCTGCCCTTCCGCCACCGCCAGGGTGTAGCTGAAGTTGCACCAGCCGAACACCAGCATCAAGAGCAGCAAGGGCGGCTCCAGCCGGAACTGCTCGCGGTACAGCTTGAAAAACACCACCACGCCCAGCGCGATGGTGATCAGATACGTCGCCAGCGAAGCCATGGGCACGCTGACGCCCTGGGCCTTCAGGCTGCGGAATGGGTACCACATCAATGCCCATACCAGCGCCGTGGTCAGGATGCCGCTGGTGGCGAGAAATTTTTGTTTTACAGGTGTCATGGCTGTTCTTAAGATGGTCGACTGCCGCGCCGCATTTTTGATGGAGACCCGCCGTGAATCCCCGCCTGGCCCAATTGCATCCCTATCCGTTCCAAAGGCTGTCCGCGCTGCTGGCCGGCAGCGAGCCTCCGGCCGATCTGCCCCACATCAGCCTGGCGATGGGCGAACCCAAACATCCGGCGCCGCAGCTGGTGAAGGACGCGCTGTGCGCCAATCTGGCCGGACTGTCCGGCTATCCGGCCACCCAAGGCACGCCCGCCTTGCGCGCGGCCTGCGCCGCCTGGGCCGAGCGCCGCTACGGCGTCAAGCTGGACCCGGCGCGCCAGGTGCTGCCGGTCAACGGCAGCCGCGAGGCGCTGTTCTCGCTGACGCAATGCCTGATCGATGCCAGCGGCGCGGTCAAACCCGTGGTGATCTCTCCCAATCCGTTTTACCAGATTTACGAGGGCGCGGCACTGCTGGCCGGCGCGGAGCCGTACTACCTGAACTGCGAGGCGTCCCAACGCTTCCTCCCGGACTGGGACAGCGTGCCGGACGATGTCTGGACGCGGACCCAGCTGGTCATCGCATGCAGCCCGGGTAATCCCACCGGCGCGGTGATGGGCCTGGCCGACTGGGAGCAGCTGTTCGCGCTGTCCGACCGCTACGGTTTCGTGATCGCAAGCGACGAGTGCTATTCGGAAATCTACTTCGACGAGCCGCCGCTGGGCGGCCTGTCCGCCGCGCGCGCGCTGGGCCGCGGCCTCGACCGCCTGGTGATGCTGACCAGCCTGTCCAAGCGCTCCAACGTGCCCGGCATGCGTTCCGGCTTCGTAGCCGGCGACGCGGCCATCCTGGAAAAATTCCTGCTGTACCGCACCTACCACGGCAGCGCGATGAGCCTGACGGTGCAGGCGGCGAGCCTCGCCGCCTGGAACGACGAGGCCCACGTCGAGTCCAACCGGTCGGCCTATGCCGCCAAGTTCGCCGCCGCGCTGCCGCTGCTTCAGCCTGTTCTTGAGGTGGACATGCCGGACGCCGGCTTCTACCTGTGGGCGCGGGTGCCGGACGGCGACGACGTGGCCTTCGCCCGCGCGCTGTTCGAACAACAGCACGTGACGGTGCTGCCCGGCAGCTACCTCGCCCGCGACGCCCACGGCGGCAACCCCGGCCGCGGCTATATCCGCATCGCGCTGGTGGCCGAGCCGGACGAATGCGTCGCCGCCGCGCGGCGCATTTCAGAATTTTGCCGCAGCCGCCAGCCGGCGGCCTCGGCCTGAGCTTTTGAACCACCCGAACTGAACAGAATTTAGATGACGACTTCGATTCACATTGCCAAAGGACTCAATCAAATGCATCCGATCCAAAGCCTGATCGAGCAGGCCTTCGAAAACCGCGCCGAAATCACCCCCGCCACCGTGTCGCCGGAACTGAAGGCGGCCATCGAACAGGTCATCGCCGAGCTGGACAACGGCCACCTGCGCGTAGCCGAGAAAAACGGCGACGAATGGGTGGTGAACCAATGGGTGAAGAAGGCCGTGCTGCTGTCCTTCCGCATCCGCGACAACGCTGTGCTGGACGACGGCGTCAACCGCTACTTCGACAAAGTGGACACCAAGTTCGCCGACTGGTCCCCGGCCCGCTTCCAGGAAGCCGGCTTCCGCGTGGTGCCGGGCGCCGTGGCGCGCAAGGGCAGCTTCATCGCCAAGAACACCGTGCTGATGCCGTCCTACGTCAATATCGGCGCCTACGTCGACGAAGGCACCATGGTGGACACCTGGGCCACCGTCGGCTCCTGCGCCCAGATCGGCAAGAACGTGCACCTGTCCGGCGGCGTCGGCATCGGCGGCGTGCTGGAGCCGCTGCAGGCCAACCCCACCATCATCGAAGACAACTGCTTCATCGGCGCGCGCTCGGAAATCGTCGAGGGCGTGATCGTCGGCGAGGGCTCGGTGATCTCGATGGGCGTCTACATCGGCCAGTCCACCAAGATCTACGACCGCGAAACCGGCGAAGTCATGTACGGCCGCGTGCCGCCGGGCTCGGTGGTGGTGTCCGGCAACCTGCCGTCCAAGGACGGCAGCCACAGCCTGTACTGCGCGGTGATCGTCAAGAAGGTGGACGCGCAAACCCGCAGCAAGACCAGCATCAACGAACTGCTGCGCGGGGTGTAATCCCCGCCTCGGCCCCCCGCCCGCGGGGCCGCCCCTCAAGGCCGGCGCCTTGCCGCCGGCCTGATCTTCCGCGCGCCTGTCAATCGAACAACGTCAATCTTGTTGATGCTGCGTCAATTTTGCACTTGGTAACATAGCGATATTTGGCGGGGCGTCCTCAACGCTATAAAATCCGCCTATTCGAGTCCGAACCAGCACGTACACATAAAATCGGCCAACCTGGCGATTTTCGTGCATCCCCCAGTCTATTCCGCTTGCGGCATCGCTAAGCCGCAGGGCCGCGCCGCGAGGAATTTCACGGCGCGAGCGGGGTCATAAAGCGGACTCTCCTTGCAAGCTGTTTGGAAATTTCGTGTCCTCAGACTACTTCATCGAATTCAGGAACGTCTGCTTCGCCTACGGCGACCGGCCCATCCTGAAAAACCTCACGCTAGGCGTGCCGCGCGGCAAGCTGGTGGCCGTCATGGGCGGCAGCGGCAGCGGCAAGACCACGCTGTTGCGCCTGATTTCCGGCCAGATCCGGCCGCAATCCGGCCAGGTGCTGATAGACGGCAAGGACATCTGCGCCATGAGCAAGGCCGAGCTGTACCAGCACCGCCGCCGCATGGGCATGCTGTTCCAGTTCGGCGCGCTGTTCACCGACCTCAACGTCGAGGACAACGTCGCCTTCCCGCTGCGCGAACACACCAAGCTGCCGGAAAGCATGATCCGCGATCTGGTCACGCTGAAGCTGGAGGCGGTGGGCCTGCGCGGCACGCAAAAACTGATGCCGGCCGAACTGTCCGGCGGCATGGCGCGCCGGGTGGCGCTGGCCCGCGCCATCGCGCTCGATCCGCAGCTGATGCTGTACGACGAGCCCTTCACCGGCCTGGACCCGATCTCGCTGGGCGTGATCGCGCTGTTGGTCAAGAAGCTCAACGACGCGCTGGGCACCACCGCGGTGATGGTGACGCACGACGTGCACCAATCGCTGGCCATCGTCGACCACGTGCTGTTCGTCGCCGGCGGCCAGGTCATCGCGCAGGGATCGCCGGACGAGGTGCGCAATTCGGATTCGCCGTGGGTGCGCCAGTTCCTCAATGGCGAGGCCGATGGTCCGGTGCATTACAGTTTCCCGGCCGCCACCGAGCTGGCGGCCGATCTGGGCCTGCAAGAAGGAGGCGCGCATGCTTGATCTGATTACTTCGCCGCTGCGCCGGCTGGGCCACGTCACCATCAACGCCGTCTGGCGGCTAGGCTTCGCCAGCCGCTTCTTGCTGGCCATCCTGGCCAATAGCGGCCAGAGCCTGCTGCGGCTGCAACTGACCATACGCGAAATCTACTTCGCCGGCGTGATGTCGCTGATCATCATCCTGGTGTCCGGCCTGTTCGTCGGCATGGTGCTGGGCCTGCAGGGCTACACCACGCTGGCCAAGTTCGGCTCTGCCGACGCGCTGGGCGCCATGGTGGCGCTGGCGCTGCTGCGCGAGCTCGGCCCGGTGCTGGCCGCGCTGCTGTTCGCCAGCCGCGCCGGCAGCGCGATGACGGCCGAGATCGGCCTGATGAAGACCACCGAGCAATTGGACGCGATGAGCGTGATGGCGGTGGACCCCATCGCCCGCGTCATCGCGCCGCGCTTCTGGGCCGGCGTGATTTCCATGCCCATTCTGGCCGCGCTGTTCAATGTCGTCGGCGTGTTCGGCGGCTATCTGGTGGGCGTGGTGATGATAGGCCTGGACGCCGGAACGTTCTGGTCGCAGATGCAGGGCAATGTGGACCTGCACTACGACGTGATCAACGGCCTCATCAAGAGCCTGGCGTTCGGCGTCGCGGTCACGCTGATCGCCGTATTCGAAGGCTACGACGCCACGCCGACCGCCGCCGGCGTGTCCGCCGCCACCACCCGCACCGTGGTCACTTCGGCGCTGGTCATCCTGGCGCTGGACTTCGTGCTGACCGCCTTCATGTTCTAGGAAAATGAAACAATGAAACGCTCTACCATCGATCTGTGGGTCGGCATTTTCGTCGCGCTGGGCATCGCCGCCGTGACCTTTCTGTCGCTGAAAGTGGCCAATCTGACGCCGCAAAGCGCCTCGCAAACTTATGTGGTATACGCCGATTTCGACAATGTCGGCGGCCTCAAGATCAAGGCGCCGGTCAAGGAGGCCGGCGTGCTGGTGGGCCGCGTGGCCGACATCCGCCTCGACACCAAAACCTACCGCGCCCGCGTCGCGCTGAACATCGACAAGCAATACCAGCTCAGCGACGACGTCAGCGCCTCCATCCTGACTTCCGGCCTGCTGGGCGAGCAATACATCGGCTTGCAGCAAGGCGGCTCGGAAACCAATCTGGCCGCCGGCGGCACCATCACCATCACCTCTTCCGCCATGGTGCTGGAACAGCTGATAGGCAAATTCATGACCGGCTTCACCGGCAAAGACGCAAGCAAATAGCGTCGCAAGCGGGGCGATCCCCTCCACGCGGCGCCGCCTCTGGGCGGCCCGCAAGACTAGCGAAAATGGAACAAGCAAATGAAGAAACTGATTACCCTGTTCTGCCTGATGCTCGGCCTGTCCTCCGCCTCCGCGCTGGCGGCTGCCGACAGCCCGGTTGAAATGATCAAGGACAGCTCGCGCCAGGTGCTGGATGTGCTGAAGCAAGACAACGGCAAGAACACCAAGCAAATTCGCCAGCAGGCCGAAACCATCGCCGTGCCGCTGTTCGACTTCCCGCGCATGACCGCCCTGGCCGTAGGCCTGGGCTGGCGCCAGGCGTCGGCGGATCAGCGTCTGGAGCTGACCCAGCAGTTCCAAACCCTGCTGGTGCGCACCTACTCCACCACCATGACCCGCTTCAAGACCGCCCAGGTCAATGTGCAGCCCAACCCCGTCATGGGTGCCAGCGGCCGCGACGCCACGGTCAAGTCCAGCGTGACCCTGCCGGGCAACGCCAATCCGGTGGCCGTGGACTACGTGCTGTACAAGGGCGACAAGGGCTGGAAGATCTACAATGTCAGTGTGGAAGGCGCCAGCCTGGTCACCGTGTACCGCAACAGCTTCAACGAAGAGATCCGCAAGAGCGGCGTGGACGGTCTGATCAAGCTGCTGCAGGACAAGAACGCCGCTCCGGTGGCCGCCGCGCCTGCCTCCAAGGGCAAGGGTTGATGCTGAACGTCACCGCCCCCGGCGCGGCCAGCTTGACCGGCCGCGTCGACATGGCCAGCAGCGGCGCGCTGCTGGCGCCCATCGCCCGGCTCGCCGCCCAGGGGCCGTTGCGGCTGGACTTGTCCGGCATAGAGGGCGCAGACTCCGCCGCGCTGGCCCTGCTGCTGGAGGCGCACCGCGCCGCTGCCGCCGCAGGCCACAAGCTGACGCTGAGCGGCGTGCCGGCCAATCTGGCCGCGCTGGCCAGCTTGTACGATCTTGAACCGCTGTTATCCATCGGAGAGTAATATGCGTCCCGCACGCATTCTCGCCGCCGCCACGCTGCTGTCGCTGGCCGGCTGCGCCAGCCATCCCGCCACCGCCTACGACCCGTACGAGCCGTACAACCGCGCCATGTTCACGGTCAACGACAAGGCGGACCAGTGGGTCATCAAGCCGGTGGCCCAGGGCTACCAGAACGTGGTGCCCTCGCCGGTGCGAACCGGCGTAGGCAATTTCTTCGACAATCTGAAGGACGTCTACAGCTTCGCCTTCAATGTATTGCGCGCCGAGCCGGAAAAAGCCGCCAACGACTTCATGCGCGTGGCGATCAATACCGGCTTCGGCCTGTTCGGCCTGCTCGACATCGCCACGCCGGCCGGCCTGAAGAACAACAAAACCACCTTCGGCGACACCTTGGCCAGCTGGGGCTGGAAGAACAGCAACTACTTCGTGCTGCCCTTTTTCGGCCCGTCCACCGTGCGCGACAGCGCCGGCCTGACCACGTCGCTGGCCGGCCCCGGCCCTGAGAAGCTGGTCTACCACAACACCAACGAGGCCATCGCTTTCTACGGCATCTACGGCGTCAACACCCGCGCCAAGTACCTGGGCGCGGAAAACCTGCTGAGCACCGCCGCGGTGGACCGTTACAGCTATACGCGCGACCTGTTCATGCAGATGCGCGCCAAGCAACTGGGACAGTCCGATCCGACCCAGCCGGCCGACGACGTCAATCTGGACGACCTGTTGAACAGCCCCGCCGGCAAGAGCGACAGTTCCGCTCCGGCCTCGGCGCCCAAGCAGGACAGCTCGGCGCCTGCCGCCCTGCCCATCCGCCAGGACAGCTCGGCTCCGCAAGCGGCCTCCGCCGCGCAGTAAAACCGGCGGCGAAAACAAGAGGCGCGCCTCCCCCGCGGGCGGCGCGCCGCTTTTTTTGCCTGCGCGCGGACAAGCAGCCCTTGCCCCAGTAAGGTTACAATACGCTAGCCGCCCCGCGCTGAACGCAGCCGGGCGGCCGTTTTTATTTTTTACTTGTCAGGAAAAGCCATGAGCCAATTCCCCGCCTGTCCGCAATGCGGATCCGAGTACACCTATCAGGACGGCGCGATGTTCGTATGCCCGGAATGCGCCCATGAGTGGAACGAGCAGGCTGCCGCGCCGGCGGAAGAACAGCGCGTGGTGCGCGACGCCGTCGGCAATGCGCTGCAGGACGGCGACAGCGTCACCGTGATCAAGGACCTGAAGGTCAAGGGCTCCTCGCTGGTGGTCAAGGTCGGCACCAAGGTCAAGAACATCCGCCTGGTGGACGGCGACCACGACATCGACTGCAAGATAGACGGCATAGGCGCGATGGGCCTGAAGTCCGAGTTCGTCAAGAAGGCCTGATCGCTGGCCCGGAGCGAGCAAACGAGCAAAGCCGCCCTTGGGCGGCTTTTACCGTTTCAGCGCTCAAGCGCTCGCCGTATCCGGCGCGTCCTCGCGGACACACTCCTTCCAACCGGCCACGAAGCGGATCGCCGCGTCCAGGTCGGCGCTCTCGCCGATGCGCCTCATCTCGTCCATGCGCTCGACGCCGTCCAGCGGCATCGGTTTCTCCAGCAGGATGGACTGCCGCAGATAGCGCGCCTCGCCCAGCGTCTCCCGCGCCTGGAAATCCGCCACCTCGTTGACGCCATCCATCAGCAAGTCGACCATGACCTTGCCCCATTGCAGATAGCCTCGCCTGGCGCCGCCATCCAGATGGCTGGCGTTGAAGCCGGTACCCAGCGACAACATGGTCACCGAGCCGGGCGCGATGGGCCGCAGCAGCCGCGGATCGCGCGTTTGCGCCAACGCGCACATCGCCGGGTTGTTGGCGAATACGCCGCCGTCGGCATAGCCGTCGAACGGCGCGAAGTAAGTCGGCGCCGCCGAAGTCCGCATCGCCACCCGCCAAGCCAGTTCCGTGCCGTCGTCGCTGCCGTCGCGAGTGGGCAAGTTGTGGAACACCTTGGGTTTCCAGCGCCGCTTCCCCTGCGGCAAGCGCGCGTCTCCATCCAGATTGAAGGCCGGCACCAGCACATGGCCGCGGCGGCCCTCATCGCGCAACAGCGCAGCCAAGGCGTCTTCGCCCAGCAAGTCCTGGCAGGCCTGTTCGCGGCCTGCGCCGTCGTAGCGCGGACCCGCCAGGCCATCCAGGGTTTTCAGCCGCCAGGCCGCGCTGCGGGAGAAAATGCGCGGTCCCAGCGCCAGGTAGCGCTCCAGCAACTGGCGCGGCGTCATGCCGCGCGCCAGGCCCAGCGCGATCAAGGCGCCGGTGGAGGTGCCGGCGTGCATATGGATGCCGTCGCGCCAGCCGGGAACCGCCTGGTCCAGCCGGTCCAGCCACACCAGCGGAATGATGCCGCGCAGGCCGCCGCCGTCCAGCGACAGGATGCGGTAAGGATTGTCCAGCTGCATAAGGGGGCCTCCGTCAGGATGATTGCGCGCAGATGGTGCGCGCCGGCGACGCGACGCGCGCGATGACTGATGTCAGCGCAAGCGCGCCGCGCGCGCCACTGGCCGAATGGCGGCTTGCGCAAACGCGAAAACGCCGCGGCCATCAGGCGCGCGGCGTTGTGCAAGCCGGAGGCGGCGAAGAATCAGCCGATGCGTTCGATCAGCGCGCCGACGGCGCCCAGCTTCTTCTCGATGTATTCGTAGCCGCGGTCCAGGTGGTAGATGCGGTCGACGATGGTTTCGCCCTCGGCCACCAGGCCGGCGATCACCAGGCTGGCGGAAGCGCGCAAGTCCGTCGCCATCACGGTGGCGCCGGACAGCTTGTCCACGCCCTTGACGATGGCGGTGTTGCCTTCCACTTCGATATTGGCGCCCATGCGGTTCAGTTCCGGCACATGCATGAAGCGATTTTCGAAGATGGTCTCGGTCACCACGCCGGCGCCCTCGGCCACGCAGTTCAGCGTCATCAGCTGCGCCTGCATGTCGGTGGGGAAGGCCGGATACGGCAGGGTGCGGAAGTTGACGGCCTTGGGGCGCTGCTTCATGTCCAGCGAGATCCAGTCGTCGCCGCACTCGATCAGCGCGCCGGTTTCGCGCAGCTTGTCCAGCACCGCCTCCATGCTCTGCGGCGCGGCGTTGCGCAGCACCACGTGGCCGCGGGTCATCGCGCCGGCCACCAGGAAGGTGCCGGCCTCGATGCGGTCCGGCATCACCGAGTATTCGGCGCCATGCAGCTTGTCCACGCCCTCGATCACCAGGCGGTCGCTGCCGATGCCGCTGATCTTGGCGCCCATGGCCACCAGACAGTGGGCCAGGTCGGTCACTTCCGGCTCGCGCGCGGCGTTCTCCAGGATGGTGGTGCCTTCGGCCAGGGTGGCGGCCATCAGCAGGTTCTCGGTGCCGCCCACCGTCACCATGTCCATCACGATGCGAGCGCCGCGCAGGCGCTTGGCGCGCGCCTTGACGTAGCCGTGCTCGATCGACACCTCGGCGCCCATCGCCACCAAGCCCTTGATATGCTGGTCCACCGGCCGGCTGCCGATGGCGCAGCCGCCAGGCAGGGACACGGTGGCTTCGCCGAAGCGCGCCAGCGTCGGACCCAGCACCAGGATGGAGGCGCGCATGGTCTTCACCAGCTCGTACGGCGCCACCAGGCTGTCCAGCTGGGAGGCGGTGATTTCCACCTCGCGCACATTGTCGGTCATCACCCGCACGCCCATGCCTTGCAGCAGCTTCTGGGTGGTGGCGATGTCGCGCAGCATGGGCACGTTGGTGAAGCGCATGGTGTCGGCGGTCAGCAGGCCGGCGCACAGGATGGGCAGCGCGGCGTTCTTGGCGCCGGAGACGCGGATCTCGCCGTTCAGCGGGCCGTTGCCGGTGATTCTCAGTTTGTCCATTCTTCTAAAACCTCATGCGCCGCGCGGCTGGCGAGCGCCTGATGGCCTCGTCGCGCCGCGCGGCTAAGTATTGCCATCAACCTTGCAGCTTGGCCCATTCCTCAGGCGTGGCGGCCTTGGCGATGGACAAAGCATGGATTTCGTTGCTGGCCAGGCGGCTGGCGATCACTTCCTTGACCATGCGGTGGCGGTCGATCAGGCGCTTGCCTTCGAAAGCGGCTGACACCACGGTGGCGTAGAAGTGGTGGCCGTCGCCTTCCACGGAAAGATAGGCGCAGTCGAGGCCTGCCTCGATGTATTGCTTGACTTGCTCAGGGGTCATCTCGATGGTCCGATCAAATGGCGAATAAGGTTCAGTGGCGCAGCTTGTAGCCGGTATGGATCATGCGCAGCGCCAGCGCGGCCAGCAGCGCGAAGCAGCCGGCCACCACGCCGGCTGACAGCCAGGGACTGACGTCGGCCTGGCCGAAGAAGCCGTAGCGGAAGCCGTCGATCATGTAGAACACCGGGTTGGCGTGCGACACGGCGTACCAGAACGGCGGCAGGCTGTGGATGGAGTAGAACACGCCGGACAGGAAAGTCAGCGGCATGATCAGGAAGTTCTGGAAGGCGGCCAGCTGGTCGAATTTTTCCGCCCAAATGCCGGCGATCACGCCCAGCGTGCCCAGCACGCCGCAACCCAAGGCTGCGAACAAGACGGCCCACAGCGGCTGAGCCGGCAAGGGCAGGCCGAACCAGGCGGTGACGACGAGCACGCCAGCGCCCACAGCCAGGCCGCGCACGACCGAGGCCAGCAAATACGCCAGGAAGAACTCGGCCGCGGTCAGCGGCGGCAGCAGCAGGAATACGATGTTGCCGGTAATCTTGGACTGGATCAGGCTGGACGAGCTGTTGGCGAAGGCGTTCTGCGCCATCGACATCATCGCCAGGCCCGGGATCAGGAAGGCGGTGTAGCTGACGCCGGGATAGGCCTCGACATGGCGCGCCATCACGTGGGCGAAGATCAGCTGGTACATCAGCGCGGTCAGCACCGGCGCGGCCACGGTCTGGAAAGCCACCTTCCAGAAGCGCACCAGCTCCTTCTTGAACAGGGTCAGGAAGCCCGTCATGCCGCGCCTCCGTGCATCATCTTGACGAATACGCTTTCCAGGTCCGCCTCCACCACGTTGAGTTCGCGCACTTCCACGCCGGCCTGGCGCAGCTCGGCCAGCACGGTTTCCAGTTCCGCCAGTTCGGCCAGCCGCAACACCGCGCGGCCATCCTCATCGCGCAGCTTGCGCGACGCCAGGCTGGCCGGCAGCGCCCCGGACAGCTTGATCGCCACTTCGCGGCTCGCGCTATGGGCCAGCAGCTTGTCCTTGCTCTCCAAGGCCAGCAGCCTGCCCTTTTTCAGCATGGCGATGCGGCCGCACAAGGCTTCCGCCTCTTCCAGATAGTGAGTGGTCAGCACGATGGTGTGGCCGGCGCGGTTCAGCTCCTGCACGAACACCCACAGGCTCTGCCGCAGCTCGACGTCCACGCCGGCGGTAGGCTCGTCCAGCACGATGACCGGCGGCCGGTGCACCAGGGCCTGCGCCACCATCACCCGCCGCTTCATGCCGCCGGACAGGGCGCGCATATTGCTGTCGGCCTTGTCGGACAGACCCAGCTTGAACAAGAGCTCGTCTATCCAGGCCTCGTTGCGGCCCAAACCGAAGTAGCCGGACTGGAAGCGCAGCGTTTCGCGCACCGACAGGAAGGGATCGAACACCAGCTCCTGCGGCACCACGCCCAGCGCGCGGCGGGCCTGCTTGAAGTCGGCCACCACATCGTGGCCCATGACGCGGATGCGGCCGCTATCCGGCCTGGCCAGGCCGGCCAGCGCCGAGATCAGCGTGGTCTTGCCGGCGCCGTTGGGGCCAAGCAGGGCGAAGAATTCGCCGGGCTCGACGCTGAAGCTCACTTTATCCAGCGCCTGCAGCTGGCCGTAGCGCTTGCTGACGGCCTCGATTTCGATTGCGTGGGACATGAAAACCATGACGCCGCCAGTGCCATGCCGAATGAATCAGGCTGCGCTAGAGGCTTGAGAAAAAAGCGCAATTATAGCGCCGCCGCGCGCTCAGGTGGTAAGTTGTTCCATCACTTCCGGCGTGAAAATGCCGCGGTACAGATATTGCAACAACCGGCTGGCCGCCAGGGTGGCGTCCGGCCCCGGCCGCTCTATCACCAGCTTGTGCATCAGGCCGTCGTGCAGCGCCTGCAACACCGTCGCCGCCTCGTCCGGCGCCACGCAACCATAGGCCTGCCCCTTGTCCTTGGCCGCCTGCACCACCTGGCTCAGCAAGCCGCGCGCCTCGTGCATATGCGCCACGCATTCTTCATGGATGGGTTCCAGCTCGCCTACGTGCTCGCTGCGCAAAAACACGATCAGCAGGATGCGCCGCACCTGCGGATTGCGCTCGATCAGCGCCAGCAGGCGGTGGCTGTGCTCCCACAGCGCGCGCGCGGGATCGCTGCCGGCCATGTCCAGCAGCTGATCGCGCATATCGTCGAACGAAGGCGCCACCCGGTCCAGCATCGCCTGGTACAGATCCAGCTTGTTCTGGAAATGCCAGTACACCGCGCCGCGGGTCAGGCCGGCGGCCGCGGCGATGTCGGCCAGCGTGGTGCGCGACACGCCCTGCTCGCTGAACAGCCGCTCGGCGGCGTCCAGCAGCTGCTGGCGGGTCTGCTCCGCCTCTTCGCGAGTCTTTCGTGCCATATTGGGATACTTTGCTAGAACTAGTACTAATTAAGGAATTTTAACGCCTACTGGCAGTCGATATCGCAAAGCTTTCACATCGCGCGACATTTCTTCATTTTACATACAGACGTGCATGTATGTAAAATGGCGGATCATTTGGACAAGACCCGGCAGCCCCCTTGTCCACAAATACGCTGACATACTTAATGACTATCTGTTTTTGGACTTTTCAAGGATTCGACACCATGCAAGGAACGACTCTTCTGCCGCGCTCGGCCCACGGCCTGCTGCTGGCCGCGCTGGCGGCCAGCCTGGCGGCCTGCGGCCAAAAGCCGGATGCTCAGGCCGGCGCAGCCATGCCGCCTGTGCCGGTGGCCGTGCTGAAAGCGGAACCGGCCGATGTGCCGGTTTCGTATGAATTCGTCGGCCAGGCGGCCGGCTCGCGCGAGGTGGAAGTGCGCGCGCGCGTAGGCGGCATTCTGCAAAAGCGCGCCTACGCCGAAGGCAAGCCGGTCAAGGCCGGCGACCTGCTGTTCCAGATCGATCCGCAGCCCTTCCAGGCCACGCTGGACCAGGCCCGCGCCAATCTGCAGGTGCAGCAGGCGCAGCTGTCGCGGACCAAGCAGGACTACGACCGCATCCTGCCGCTGTTCAAGGAAAACGCCGTCAGCCAGAAGGACCGCGACGACGCCCAGGCGGCCTTCGACTCGGCCAAGGCCTCCGTCGCCGCCGCCAAGGCCCAGGTGGAGCAGGCCCAGATCAATCTGGGCTACACCCGCGTCACCGCGCCGATTTCCGGCATCACCAGCCAGGAAGCCCGTTCCGAGGGCAGCCTGGTAGCCACCACCGCCGACGCCAGCCTGCTGACCAAGATCTCGCAGCTGGACCCGATCTACGTCAACTTCAGCATGTCCGACAGCGACATGCTGAATCTGCGCAAGATGCAGCACGCCGGCAAGCTGAAGCTGGCCAACGGCGGCGGCTTCGAGGTGCAGCTGAAGCTGCCGGACGGCAGCCAGTACGGCAAGACCGGCCACCTGAACTTCACCGACAGCCTGGTGGACGCCACCACCGGCACCATCCGTTCGCGCGCCAGCTTCGCCAATCCGCAAGGCGGCATCCTGCCCGGCCAGTTCGTCCGCGTGCAGTTGAACGGCGCGGTGCGCACCGCCGCCATCACCGTGCCGCAACGCGCGGTGCTGACCACGCAGCAAGGCAAGATGGTGTGGGTGGTGGGCGCCGACGGCAAGGTCGCGCCGCGCCCCATCGTCACCTCGCAGGAAGTGGGCCTGAGCGTGCTGGTGGAGCAGGGTCTGAAAGCCGGCGACCAAGTCGTCGTCGACAACATCATCAAGCTGCGTCCGGGCGCCGCCGTCAAGCCGCACCCGCTGCAGGCCGACGCCAGCGCGCCGGCCGCCGCGGCCAAGCCGTAATCGCAGGGGGAACCTGATACATGTTTTCCGCTTTCTTCATTCGGCGGCCCATTTTCGCCAGCGTGATCTCCATCGTGATCATGCTGGCGGGCCTGGCCGCCATCAAGGCGCTGCCCATCCAGCAGTACCCTGAAATCGTGCCGCCGGTGGTCAACGTCACCGCCAGCTACCCGGGCGCCTCCGCCGAAGTGATCGCCAACACCGTGGCCGCGCCGCTGGAGCAGGCGATCAACGGCGTGGACGACATGCTCTACGTGCAGTCGAACAGCGCCAGCAACGGCACGCTGTCGCTGACCGTGTCGTTCAAGATCGGCACCAATCCGGACCAGGCGACCATCAACGTCAACAACCGCGTGCAATCCGTGCTGTCGCAGCTGCCGGAAGAAGTGCGGCGCCAGGGCGTCAACGTGCGCAAGAAGTCCGCCACCATCTTGCAGGTGATCTCGCTGTTCTCGCCGGACAACAGCCACGACACGCTGTTCATCAGCAACTACGCGCTGCTCAATGTGGTGGACGAGCTGAAGCGGGTGCCGGGCGTGGGCGACGTGGTGAACTTCGCCGGCCAGGATTACTCGATGCGGATTTGGCTGAAGCCGGACAAGCTGGCCCAGCTCAAGCTGACCCCCAGCGACGTGGCCGCCGCCATCCGCGAGCAGAACTCGCAGTTCGCCGCCGGCAAGCTGGGCGCGGAACCGACGCCGCAGAAGCTGGACTTCACCTACACCGTGACCACCCAGGGCCGCCTGTCCGAACCGGAAGAGTTCGAGAACATCATCGTGCGCGCCAATCCGGACGGTTCGGCGGTAAAGCTGAAGGACGTGGCCCGCGTCGAGCTGGGCGCGCTGTCCTATGACTTCCACGGCAAGCACAACGGCAAGGCCACCATCCCTATCGGCATCTTCCTGGCGCCGGGCGCCAACCAGCTGGCCACGGCGCAGGCGGTGGAAACCGAAATGCAGCGCCTGTCCAAGAGCTTCCCGACCGGCTTGTCCTACGGCATCCCGTACGACACCACCAAGTTCGTCGAAGTGTCGATCGAGGAGGTGTACAAGACGCTGGCCGAAGCCATGGTGCTGGTATTCCTGGTGGTATTCCTGTTCCTGCAGAACTGGCGCGCCACGCTGATCCCCTGCCTGGCGGTGCCGGTGTCCATCGTCGGCGCGTTTGCCGGCATGTACGCCTTCGGCTTCACCATCAATACCTTGACGCTGTTCGGCCTGGTGCTGGCCATCGGCATCGTGGTGGACGACGCCATCGTGGTGCTGGAAAACGTCGAGCGCCTGATGACGCAGGAGGGCTTGTCGCCGCGCGAGGCCAGCTTCAAGGCGATGAAGGAAGTCTCCGGCGCGCTGGTGGCCATCGTGCTGGTGCTGTGCTCGGTATTCATCCCGGTGGCCTTCCTCGGCGGCATCGCCGGCCAGATGTACAAGCAGTTCGCCATGACCATCGCGGTGTCGGTCGTGATTTCCGGCATCGTGGCGCTGACGCTGACCCCGGCGCTGTGCGCGCTGATCCTGAAGGCGGAGCACCAGCATCCGAACCGCTTCTTCACCTGGTTCAACAACTGGTTCGATCGTCTGACCAGCCGCTACACCAGCGGCGTGGCCTTCATCAACAAGCGCGCCGTGCTGGCCGTGCTGCTGTTCGGCGGCCTGATCGCCGCCTCCGCCGGCCTGTTCCGCATCATCCCGTCCAGCCTGGCGCCGGACGAGGACCAGGGCTACATCCTTGCCGCCGCCTTCCTGCCGGACGGCGCCTCGCTGACCCGCACCGCCGCCACCATGGACAAGCTGGATGCCATGATGGCCAAAAACCCGGCGGTGCAGGACCGGATGACTTTCGCCGGCTTCGACATCCTGTCCGGCGGCAACAAGACCAACGCCGGCGTTTCCTTCATCGTGCTCAAACCCTGGGATGAGCGCAAAGGCCCGCAATTATCGTCGCAGGCCGTGGTGAAGGACGTGTTCGGCAAGGGCATGATGGGCGTTTCC
The DNA here is from genome assembly GCF_002924365.1 of Chromobacterium alticapitis. Taxonomy (GTDB): domain Bacteria; phylum Pseudomonadota; class Gammaproteobacteria; order Burkholderiales; family Chromobacteriaceae; genus Chromobacterium; species Chromobacterium alticapitis. The sequence continues at coordinate 32,160 of NZ_PQWB01000021.1, forward strand.
GACGGCATCGTGCTGGCCTTCAACCCGCCGCCGATCTCCGGCATGTCCAACACCGGCGGCTTTGAAGCCTATGTGCAGGACCGCGCCGGCCGCACGCCGGCCGAGCTGGGCGAAATCACCAAGAAAATGGTGGCCGCCGCCGCCAAGCGGCCGGAGCTGAAGGGCGTGCAAACGACCTTCTCCGCCAGCGTGCCGCAGGTCTTCGTCAAGCTGGACCGCGACAAGGCCAAGGCGCTGGGCGTGCCGATCAACAGCGTGTTCGACACCATGCAGAGCACCTTCGGCGCGCTGTACGTGAACGACTTCAACAAGTTCGGCCGCACCTTCCGCGTGCAGCTGCAGTCTGAAGCGCCGTTCCGCACCAAGGTGGACGATCTGCGCAACGTCTACGTGCGTTCGCAGACCGGCCAGATGATCCCGCTGACCGCGCTGGTGAACATCCAGCAAACCACCGGCCCGGAAACGCTGGAACGCTTCAACGTGTTCCCGGCGGCCAAGCTGGTGGGCGGCCCGGCGCCGGGCTACAGCTCGGGCCAGGCGCTGGCGGCGCTGGAGGACGTAGCCAAGGAAACCCTGCCGGAGGGCTATACCCTGGCCTGGACCGGCTCGGCCTTCCAGGAAAAGTCCACCAGCGGCTCGTCCGTCCTGGTGTTCGGCTTCGGCATGATCATGGTGTTCCTGATCCTGGCGGCGCAGTACGAACGCTGGAGCTTGCCGATCTCCGTGCTGATGGCGGTGCCCTTCGCCGTGTTCGGCGCGCTGATGGCCAACTGGCTGCGCGGCCTGGCCAACGACGTGTACTTCCAGGTGGCGCTGGTGACGCTGATCGGCCTGTCGGCCAAGAACGCCATCCTGATCGTGGAGTTCGCGGTGCAGAAGCTGGAGGAAGGCATGGAGCTGATGGAGGCCGCGCTGGAAGCCGCCCGCCTGCGCTTCCGCCCCATCGTGATGACCTCGCTGGCCTTCGTGCTCGGTTGCGTGCCGCTGGCCATCTCCAGCGGCGCCGGCTCCGCCAGCCGCCACTCTATCGGCACCGGCGTAATCGGCGGCATGTTGGCGGCGACCTTCATCGCCACCTTCTTCATCCCGCTGTTCTTCATCCTGATCATGAAGCTCGGCAAGAAAAAACCTCAACCGGTGGTTGAGGCAGGAGAGAAAGCAGATGCTTAAGCGCGCCCTGATTCCCGCCGCCGTCGCGCTGGCCGTATCCGCCTGCGCGGTCGGCCCAGACTACAGCCGGCCCAAGGTCGAGCTGCCGGCCGCCCAGGCAGCCACCCAGACCCCGGCCGTCAGCGCCGACTGGTGGAAACAGTTCGACGACCCGGTGCTGAACCAACTGATAGACGAAGCCGTGGCCGGCAATGCCGATCTGCAGCTGGCGGCCGCCCGCGCCGAGCAGGCCGCCGCCCAGGCCGGCATCGCCCGCGCCGCGCTGCTGCCCGCCCTGAACGCCAACGCCGGCTACCAGAGCGGCCGCAGCTCCAGCCAATTGGTCACGCCCGGCTCCCCGCTGGTCAACGACGTCCGCGCCGCCAATCTGACGGCGGCGTGGGAACTGGACCTGTGGGGCAAGCTGCGCCGCGGCAACGAAGCGGCCCGCGCCGGCTACGCGGCCAGCCGCTACGACCGCGACGCCGCCCAGCTGGCGCTGAGCGCGCAAGTGGCGCAAACCTACTTCCAGCTCCGCGCGCTGGACGCCCAGCTCGACATCGCCCAGCGCACCCTGCATAGCCGCGAGGAATCGCTGAAGCTGCAAACCAAGCGCTTCCACGGCGGCCTGATCTCCGAGCTGGAGCAGCGCCAGGCCGAAGCCGAGGCC
>NZ_PQWB01000171.1 GCF_002924365.1 Chromobacterium alticapitis
ATTATGTTTGCACTGCAAACTGGTGGAGGATGACGGGATCGAACCGACGACCCCCTGCTTGCAAAGCAGGTGCTCTCCCAACTGAGCTAATCCCCCTCTAAATCCGAAATACCGCGTTGCTTAGTCGCTCGTGTACACTTGTACACGTCGCTCCCGCGCGCCTTGTCTTTCGGCTTTATATCCGGGTGCCAATTCAGAACACCCAGAATGTAACTGGTGGGTCTGGTAGGACTCGAACCTACGACCCCTGCGTTATCAACACAGTGCTCTAACCAGCTGAGCTACAAACCCAGTTGACTTATGAAGTTGTGGCATCCACAACCTCATTTTGATCAAAACCAAGCGAATCAAGGCGGAAGGCGACGACGTGTACATTCAGTACACGAGGAGCTTTCCAACGCAGAGTCGCGCCGGTTTTCATCAAAATGCCCTTAACACAAATAACCGATAGGCTGTAAGTACTTGGCAATCGCCTGTCTCTAGAAAGGAGGTGATCCAGCCGCAGGTTCCCCTACGGCTACCTTGTTACGACTTCACCCCAGTCATGAATCCCACCGTGGTAAGCGGCCTCC
>NZ_PQWB01000022.1 GCF_002924365.1 Chromobacterium alticapitis
GCCGCCGCCATGCCGTCCGCCGCCAAGCTGGCCGCCGAAGCCGGCGTGGACCTGTCCAAGGTGGCTGGTTCCGGCCGCGACGGCCGCGTATTGAAGGAAGACGTGCAAGCCGCCGCCAAGCCGGCAGCCCCGTCGCAAGCCGGTCCGGTGATCGCGCCGGCCGCCAACGCCGGCGTCGCCCTGGCTTCCACCCCGGCCGCCGTCAACGTGGCCGGCATCCTGTCCGGCCGTCCGGAACAGCGCGTGCCGATGTCCCGCCTGCGCCAGCGCGTGGCCGAGCGCCTGGTGATGAGCCAGCAGACCAACGCCATCCTCACCACCTTCAATGAAATCAATATGAAGCCGGTGATGGAGCTGCGCGCCAAGTACAAGGACCGCTTCGAGAAAGAGCACGGCATCAAGCTGGGCTTCATGGGCTTCTTCGTCAAGGCCGTGGTCGCCGCGCTGAAGAAATACCCGATCGTCAACGCCTCGGTGGACGGCAACGACATCATCTATCACGGCTACTTCGACATCGGCGTGGCCGTGGGCAGCCCGCGCGGCCTGGTGGTGCCGGTGATCCGCAACGCGGACCAACTGTCTCTTGCCGACATCGAGAAGCAGATCGCCGACTTCGGCAAGCGCGCCCAGGAAGGCAAGCTGACCGTGGAAGAACTGACCGGCGGCACCTACACCATCTCCAACGGCGGCACTTTCGGCTCCATGATGTCCACCCCGATCATCAACCCGCCGCAATCCGCGATCCTGGGCATGCACGCCACCAAGGAGCGCGCCGTGGTTGAGAACGGTCAAGTGGTGGTGCGTCCGATGATGTATCTTGCCCAGTCCTACGACCACCGCATCATCGACGGTCGCGAAGCGGTGCTGAGCCTGGTGGCCATCAAGGATGCCATCGAAGATCCGGCTCGCCTGCTGCTCGACCTGTAATGAAGCCCCAGGCCGGCGCAAGCCGGCCTGTTTGAATCTGCATGAACGGAGCACACATGAATCTGCCGGATTGGGTTTACGCCATCGCCTCGGTATTGGCCGGCGTGGCGCTGCTTTTCCTTACCTGGAAAAAACGCCAGCAAGGGATACGCGAGGACCGCTACAGCTTGTTCGGCAAGATCATCATCGCGCTGTTCATGATCGCTTTCGGGGCCTTGCTGTTCAAAGTCGGCAAGGCCTGACCCCAAGGGAAAACCATGAGCCAACAGTTTGATGTGGTAGTGATAGGCGGCGGCCCGGGCGGCTACGTCGCAGCCATCCGCGCGGCCCAGCTGGGCTTCAGCGCCGCCTGCGTGGACGCGTTCAAGAACCCGGAAGGCAAGGCGTCGCTGGGCGGCACCTGCCTGAACGTAGGCTGCATCCCGTCCAAGGCCCTGCTGCAGTCGTCGGAAAACTTCCACGCCGTGCACCATGACTACGCCAAGCACGGCATCACCGTGTCCGGCGCCAAGATGGACGTGGGCCAGATGCTGGCCCGCAAGACCGACATCATCACCAAGAACGCCGCCGGCATCGGCTTCCTGTTCAAGAAGAACAAGGTCGCCAACATCCACGGCCTGGCCGCCTTCAAGGGCCGCCAGGGCGACAAGTGGGTGATCGAAGTCACCGACAACGGCGCGGTGGTGGACACCCTGGAAGCCAGCCACGTGATCGTGGCCACCGGCTCCAGCCCGCGCGCGCTGCCGGGCCTGGCCACCGACAACCAGCTGGTGCTGGACAACGAGGGCGCGCTGGCGCTGACGGCTGTGCCCAAGCGCCTGGGCGTGATCGGCGCCGGCGTGATCGGCCTGGAAATGGGCTCGGTCTGGAAGCGCCTGGGCGCGGAAGTGACCATTCTGGAAGCCATGCCGACCTTCCTGGCCGCCGCCGACCAGCAGATCGCCAAGGAAGCGTTCAAGACGCTGACCAAGGACACCGGCCTGGACATCAAGCTGGGCGTCAAGATCGGCGAGATCAAGACCGGCAAGAAGAGCGTCACCGTCAACTACGAGCTGAACGGCGAGGCGGTGAAGGCCGAGTTCGACAAGCTGATCGTCTCCATCGGCCGCGTGCCGAACACCCAGGGCCTGGGCGCCGAAACCGTCGGCCTGGCCCTGGACGAGCGCGGCTTCGTCGCCGTGGATGAACATTGCCGCACCAATCTGCCCAATGTCTGGGCGATCGGCGACGTGGTGCGCGGCCCGATGCTGGCGCACAAGGCGTCGGAAGAGGGCGTGGCCGTGGCCGAGCGCATCGCCGGCCAGAAGCCGCACGTGGACTTCGGCGTGATTCCGTGGGTGATCTACACCTCGCCGGAAATCGCTTGGGTCGGCAAGACCGAAGAGCAACTGAAGGCCGAGGGCGTCGAGTACAAGAAGGGCACGTCGGGCTTCGGCGCCAACGGCCGCGCGCTGGGCCTGGGCCAGGCGCAGGGCATGGTGAAAATCCTGGCCGACGCCAAGACCGACCGCATCCTGGGCCTGCACATGATAGGCCCGATGGTGTCCGAACTGGTCAGCGAAGGCGTGGTGAGCATGGAGTTCAAGGCCGCCAGCGAAGACCTGGCGCGCATCATCCACGCCCACCCGTCGCTGTCCGAAGTGATCCACGAAGCCGCTCTCGCCGCCGACAAGCGCGCGTTGCACGGTTGAGTGAACACGGGTCGTGTACAATGCGCACGACCCTACCGGTAACGGGCCGCTTTTCCAGCCGGGGGGCTGGAGCGGTCCGCGCAACCAAGGTTTGGCAAGCGATCAAGGAATAGAGGCAGAGGCGCATGCCCGCCATCATTTCCCCGAAAGGAAACCATAGATGAACCTGCATGAATACCAAGCGAAAGAGCTGCTGAGCCGTTACGGCCTGCCGGTGCAACAAGGCATTCTGGCCACGTCGCCGGAAGAAGCGGCTGCCGCTTACGACAAGCTGGGCGGCAAATTCGCCGTCGTGAAGGCCCAGGTGCACGCCGGCGGCCGCGGCAAGGCCGGTGGCGTGAAAGTGGTGAAGAGCCGCGAAGAAGCCGCCGAAGTCGCCAAGACCCTGATCGGCACCAATCTGGTGACCTACCAGACCGACGCCGCCGGCCAGCCGGTGAACAGCGTTCTGGTGTGCGAAGACATGTACCCGGTGCAGCGCGAACTGTACCTGGGCGCCGTGGTTGACCGCGGCAGCCAGCGCGTCGTGTTCATGGTTTCCACCGAAGGCGGCGTGGAAATCGAGAAGGTGGCCGAAGAGACCCCGGAAAAGATCATCAAGATCGAAGTGGACCCGCTGGTCGGCATGCAGCCGTTCCAGGCGCGCGACGCCGCTTTCGCGCTGGGCCTGTCCGGCGCGCAGATCGCCGCGTTCAGCAAGCTGATGCTGGGCTCCTACCAGGCCTTCGTCGAGAACGACTTCGCCCTGTTCGAAGTGAACCCGCTGGCGCTGCGCGAAAACGGCGAGCTGGCCTGCGTGGACGGCAAGATCAACCTGGACTCCAACGCCCTGTACCGCCACCCGGAACTGCTGGCCCAGCGCGACAAGAGCCAGGAGAACGAGCGCGAAGTGAAGGCTTCCGAGTTCGACCTGAACTACGTGGCCCTGGAAGGCAATATCGGCTGCATGGTGAACGGCGCCGGCCTGGCGATGGCCACCATGGACATCATCAAGCTGAAGGGCGGCCAACCGGCCAACTTCCTGGACGTGGGCGGCGGCGCCACCAAGGAACGCGTGATCGAAGCGTTCAAGCTGATCCTGGCCGACACCTCGGTGCAAGGCGTGCTGATCAACATCTTCGGCGGCATCGTCCGCTGCGACATGATCGCCGAAGCCATCATCGCCGCCGTGAAGGAAGTGAACGTGACCGTGCCGGTCGTGGTTCGTCTGGAAGGCAACAACGCCGAGCTGGGCGCCAAGATCCTGGACGAATCCGGCCTGAAACTGACTTCCGCCCAGGGTCTGAACGACGCTGCCGAGAAGATCGTCGCCGCCGTCAAGGCTGTGGCCTGAGACCCGCACTGAGCTGAGGAATACAAAATGAGCGTATTGGTAAACAAAGACACCAAAGTGCTGGTGCAAGGCTTCACCGGCAAGAACGGCACCTTCCACGCCGAGCAGGCGCTGAAGGTGGGCACCAAGGTCGTAGGCGGCGTGACCCCGGGCAAGGGCGGTTCCGAGCACCTGGGCCTGCCGGTGTTCAACACCATGAAGGACGCCGTGCGTCAAACCCAGGCTGACGCCTCGGTGATCTACGTGCCCGCAGCCTTCGCCAAGGATTCCATCCTGGAAGCCATCGACAGCGGCGTGAAGCTGATCGTCTGCATCACCGAAGGCGTGCCGACTCTGGACATGCTGTACGTGAAGAAGGCCGTGGACGAAGCCGGCATCCGCCTGATCGGCCCGAACTGCCCCGGCATCATCACCCCGGGCGAGTGCAAGATCGGCATCATGCCGTGGCACATCCACAATCCGGGCCGCATCGGCATCGTGTCGCGCTCCGGCACCCTGACCTACGAAGCCGTGGCGCAAACCACCGCTCTGGGCCTGGGCCAGTCCACCTGCATCGGCATCGGCGGCGACCCGATCCCGGGCACCAGCCACATCGACGCCTTGCGCCTGTTCCAGGATGATCCGGACACCGACGCCATCGTGATGATCGGCGAAATCGGCGGTTCCGCCGAAGAAGAAGCGGCCGAATTCGCCAAGTCCTACGTGACCAAGCCGGTAGTCGGCTACATCGCCGGCGTCACCGCGCCGAAGGGCAAGCGCATGGGCCACGCCGGCGCCATCATCTCCGGCGGCAAGGGCACGGCGGAAGAGAAGTTCAAGGCTTTCGAGAAGGCCGGCATCGCCTATACCCGCAGCCCGGCCGAAATCGGCAAGACCATGTTCGAACTGCTGAAAAGCAAAGGCATGATCTAAGCCCGGTTTCCCCGGTCTGAACGAAAACACCCCGCGATGGTTCGCGGGGTGTTTTTATTTGGAGACGGGTAGCGCGGGTTCGCCAAAGGCGATGCCCGCGAGGGGGCGAATCAGGCGAAGCGCGCGCAGGCGCGTTCGAACGGCAGCTGGAAACGCGGGCTGACATAGGGCGCCAACAGGAACATCAGGCTGCGGCAGCCGGACTGGATCAGCTTCTCCAGCTCCGCCGCGCTGGCGTTTTGCTTCACGGTATTGATCCAGCCGGCCTGCACCATCTGGAAGTGCTGCACCAGGTGCGGCAACTGCTGGTCGTCCACCAGCAGCATGCCCTGCTCGCGCAGGCGCGAGAACAGCTGGCCCAGCTTGTTGTTGAGCTGGCCGCGCGACAGCTGCTGATGTTCTTCCTCCAGCTCGGGATTGATGCAGAACAGGCTGGGCAGGCTCTTGGGCAGGAAACGGAAGCTCCAGACGTGGCGCAGCGTCTTTTCCATCGCCATGATCATGGCTTCTATCGAGTTGCTGTGGTTCAGCGCGGCGGACAGCTGATCCGCCATGCCCTTCACATATCGCTGGTATAGCTCGTTGATGATCTCTTCCTTGTTGCGGAAGTGATAGTAGAGCTTGCCGGTGCTGATGTTCATCCTGGCGGCGATATGGTTGGTGGTGATGATGCGTTCGCCTTCCTGATTGAACATCTGCAGGCTGGCTTCGATGATCTTGTTGAAAGTCTCCGATTGCGTGCCGCTCTTGCGCATGACGATTTCTTCCTGATGAAACATGGTACGGGCAGGGCTGGCGAGGCCGCGCTAGTCTACCGCGCGCAGCGCGAACAGGCCGCCCGCCAGCGCCAGCGCGATCCACATCTCCAGACGGAAAAAGTCCAGGCAGGAAATCAGCGCGGCTTGCCGGGCGAGTTCGCCAGCCAGCACTCCAAGACGCTGAGTATCGCTCAAATACGGCAATTGTTCCCGTAAAAGATGCAAAGCGTCGTTAAACTGTTGCGCGTCCCAAGAGAAACGTTCGGCTAGCCGGTTGTAATGCAGCGCGTTGCGCGCCTGCATGAACACGCTGGCCAGAGCCACACCGGCCGAAATGGACACCTGGCGCACGATGTTTTTGGTCTGGTAAGCGTGAGCGAAGGCGGCGGGCGCGACGCGGCGGAAAGTGCCTTGGGCCACCGCCATGATGAACAGCGACATGAAGCCGCCGTTCAACAACAGAATGGCGGCGACGCGGGTCAGCGAGGCCTCGCCGTTGATGCCGCTCATCAGCCAGCCATAGGCCGCCAGCAGGATGCAACTGGCCAGCAGTGTCTGCCGCAGCGAGGGCGCCATGCCGCGCAGCAATAATTTGGCGTACAGCAGCGCGAACAGCATGCCGGCCAGATAGCTGACCGACAGCAAAAGGCCGCTGGTGGGCAGATCGAAGCCCAGCGCTTGGGCCGACAGCATGGGCAGGATATAGCTGTTGGCCGAGACCAGCAGATAGCAGCAGCTGTAACCCAATAGGCCGATGCGGTAGCCGGGGCGGCGCAGCAGCCGCCAGCGGCGGCGGTCCGAGGCATGGCGGCGGTGCTGGGCGCGGAAGGCGAGATAGCAGAGGAGGGCGGCGCCGGCCGCCGCGGCCAGCCAGGCCGGATGCGCGAACAGCTGATACGGCGTTTGCTGGATCAGCCATTGCAGCAGGAAGGCGGCGCCCAGCAGCGTCAAAAAGGTTGCAGTGGGGTAATGCGCGGGGCGCTGCGCGGGCGGACGCAGCGGCAGTCGGCCGGCGGCCCACAGCGCCGGCGGCAGAAAGGGCAGCACGCCCCAGCATAAGGCGCGCCAGCCGTAGGCCTGCAGCAGCCAGCCGCCTAGCAGCGGCCCCAGCGCGCTGCCCAAGAGCAGCGCCTGGCCGAAGACGACCAGCCCCAAGCCGCGCCGGGCGGTCGGCAGTTGCGCTACTTCCAGGCGGGCGGCGGTGAAGAAGGCTGCGCCGCCCAGACCCTGCACGGCGCGGCCGATGATGAAGGCGCTGGGCGAGCCGGCGCCGCCGGCGATCCACGCGCCCAAGGCGAACAGCGCGATGGAGGCTTGCAAATGGCGGCGCGAGCCGAAGCGCTCCACGCACCACTGATGGTTGAACAGCGCCAGCACGGCAAACAAGGCGTAGGCCATCGCGGCCTGGCTGAACTCCTCCGGCCCCGCGCCTATGCCGCCCATCACTTGCGACGAGGCGAAATTGAGCAGGCCGTTCTGCAGGAATTCCAGCCAGGCGATCAGCGCGATGGCCAGCAGCCTGGAGGCGTGGGCGGCGGAGGTGGGAGCATGCATGCTGCGGCATCCGATAGTGGGGGATGCCGCCAGTGTAGAAAGCGCCTATGATTTAATAAAATCGATCGTTTTCATTGAATATATTACTGTGAATGATATTGATGCCCTGAGGCTGCGCCGGTTGGACCTGAACAGCCTAGCGGCGCTGCATGCCTTGCTCAGCACGCGCAGCGTCAGTCTGAGCGCCGAGCGGCTGTGCCTGGGCCAACCCGCGGTCAGCCACATCCTGAAGCGGCTGCGCGAACAGTGCGGCGATCCGTTGCTGTGCCGCGATGGCCGCCGCATGGCGTTGACGCCGTACGCGGAGGCGTTGTTGCCGCGGCTGGAAGCCTGGCTGGCTCAGGCGCAGGACTTGCTCGCGCCGCAGCCCTTCGACCCGTTGCGGCTGGAGGGCGCCTATCGCCTGGCCATGCCTGACCTGCTGGAGGCGGCATTGCTGCCGAGCTTGATCGAGGCCTTGCAGGCGCAGGCGCCGCGGCTGTGCCTGCAGGTGCTGGCCATGCCGGCGTCCGAGGTGCCGGCGGCGTTGGACGAGCGGCGCATAGATGGCGCGGTCGGCCATTTCCCGCAATTGCCGGAGCGGCTGAGCCGGCGCGCGTTGTTCCAGAGCCGCTTTGTCTGCGTGCATCACGCCGACCGCTTGACGTTGCCGGCGCGGCTGGATGCGGCCCAGTTGGCTGAGCCGCCGCATCTTTACACCTCTTATATCGGCAACGACGCCAGCATGGTGGACGATTACCTGCGCGCGCGCGGCTGCGAGCGGCGGGTGATCGCCTCCACCGCCAGCCTGCTGGCCATTCCGCTGCTGCTGGAACGCTTGCCGGCGGTGGCTGTATTGCCCGAATTGATCACGCCAGTGTTGCGGCGAGGAGACGGTGGCCTGCGTTGGGGCCGGCTGGACGATGCCGAGTTGGCTATTACGGTGGAGCATGCCTGGCATCCGCGGCGGGACGCGGATCCGGCGCGGATCTTCATGGATGCGTTGCTGTGGCGGCAAGGAGAGGCATGGCGCGCATGAAGCTTATTGCCGAGTTTTCGTCATTTCGAATTAAATTTATCGATAATATTTAAATGTAATGTGATTTTTAACGATGCGCGGCGGCTAGCATGCCGGATAATAGGCCTTTTATCAGTATCGGCTTATCATTATGCGCTCCATTCGACACAAGCTCATGTTGTTGACGGCGGCCTCAATCCTGGTGGCCACGCTCAGCGTCACCATCCTGGCCTGCCTCAATATTCGCAATCACGCCTACGACGAAGCCAAGCGCGAAGTCACCCAGGTGCAACAGCTGCAGGGCGGGCTGGTGTCGGAATGGCTGACGGTGCGCAAGAAGCTGATCGGCGCCAGCCTGGACCGAGCCGGCGATCCGCAAGTCAGCTACTACTTGCAGCAAATCGCCAAGGGCGGCGGATTCAACATCATTTACGCCGGCCATGGCGACAGCGGCGAAATGTTCTATTCCGTGCCGGGCCGTTCCAAGCCCAGCGCGGCTTACCAGCCGGTGCAGCGGCCGTGGTACCAGCAGGCCAAGGCGGCCGGCGGCGTGATCGTGACCGATCCGTACAAGGACTCCGAGCCTGAAACCAAGGACAAGCTGGTGATCACCATCGCCGACAAGGCGCCGGGCCAGGAGATCGTGGTGGGCGGCGACATCCTGATCGACAAGCTGGTGAAGTCGGTGTTGGACATCAAGCTGGCCGGCGACGGCCACGCCTTCCTGCTGACCCGCCAGGGCAAGGTCATCGCCTATCCCAAGCCGGGCCAGGAGCTGAAACCCATCGCCGAGCTGATTCCCGGCCTGGACGACGCGCGCTTCCAACAGCTGGTGGCGAGCGGCGAGGTGACGCCGCTGGAAGTCGACGGCAAAACCTTCCTGGTGGTGCTGCGCCAAGTGGAAGGCACCGACTGGGTGCTGGCGGTGGCGGCGGACGAAGCGGCCGTGCTGGCGCCGGTGACGCAGTTGATCTGGCTGATCGCCGGCGGCGTGATCGTGGTGCTGCTGGTGCTGGTGGGCTTGAGCTCGGGTTATCTGGCGCGCCTGCTGCGCGGCCTGATCCTGGTGCGCGACGCCATGCATGAAATCTCCCAGGGCGAAGGCGATTTGACCCGCCGCATCGAGGTGCATGGCGACGACGAGGTGGCGCAGACAGCCAAGGCCTTCAACCAGTTCGTGGGCCGGCTGAACGGCATGTTCCGCGAACTGCGCGACGAAGCCGAGCAACTGGCCGGGGGCGTGATCACGGTGGGCGGCGCGGTGAAGCAGGTGGCGGACGATTCGCACCGCCTGGCCGATATCTCCAGCGCCAACGCGGCGGCCATCGAGCAAGTGACGGTCAGCATCTCGCACATCGCGGAGGCGACGCGCGAAACCGACACGCTGGCGCGCAACACCGGCGAGCACTCACGCGAAAGCGCGGGCGACATGCAGCGCATCAGCTCCGAAATGGAGCATACCAGCCAGTCCGTGGGCGAATTGTCTGGCCTGCTGGCGGCGCTGGAGCAGCGTTCGCAGGAAATCTCCAAGATCACCAATGTGATCAGCGACATCGCCGATCAGACCAATCTGTTGGCGCTGAACGCCGCCATCGAGGCCGCCCGCGCCGGCGAGCAGGGCCGCGGCTTCGCCGTGGTGGCGGACGAGGTGCGCAAGCTGGCCGAGCGCACCGGCAAGGCGACGGTGGAAATCAGCGAGATGGTGGAGAACATTCTCAGCGAAACCGGCAAGGCGGTGGGCAATATGCACCGCACCGTGGGCGCGGTCGATACCAGCGTGCAGTTGACCAGCCAGGCGCGCGGCAGGCTGATCGCGATCAATGACGCGATGCAGCAGGTCATCGACAAGATAGGCGATGTTTCCCTGTCCACCAGCGAGCAGCACAACGCCACCACGGCGATGGCGCAGAGCACGGAATCCATCAATAACCAGATTCTGGACTCCGACGCCGCGCTGCAAAGCGCGATGCAGACGCTGGAAGATTTGCGCCAGGTGGCGCGCAGCATGCAGGACGCGTTTGGACGCTTCAAGCTATAACTAGCTCAGGCGCTTGTGGCGGAAAGGCCATGCCGCAGGCGTATGGCTGAATGGTTTTGCAGGGCATTTGGCTATTTTCTTGTGTGTGGTCGCGTGATTTGTAAGTTCAATTTACAATTGCGCCGTTTTGATCCTCGGTCCGCGTCAGCAAGCGCGGGCCGATTCCTCGCGATGAAAAGCGGAGCGCCATGAAATCCATACGAAGCAAGATCGCCCTGCTGTTGGCCCTGGCCATACTGGCCGCAACCTGCGCCACCGCGGTCAGCGCCTACCTGAAATTCCGCAGCAATCTGTCCGACGGCATCAATGCCCAGCTTGATCTGGCCATCAGCGGACAGCAGCGTTTCGTCTCCAACTGGCTGGAACAGCGGCGGCAGATCATCGCCAGCGCGGTGCGCCATGGCGGCGAGGCCGATCCCACCCTGTATCTGCAGCAACTGGCCGAGGCCGGCGGCTATATCCAGATCTTCGTCGGCGACGGCGACACCAAGGGCATGGTCTATTCCATTCCCGGCAAGCAGAAGCCCAGCGCGAGCTACGATCCGGCCTCCCGCGGCTGGTTCCAGACCGCCAAGGCCAAGGGCGGCGTGATCGTGACGCCGCCGTACAAGCCGGCCAGCGCTTCCATCAATGATCTGGTGATCACCATCGCCCAGGCGCTGCCTGCCGGCAACAAGGTGGTCGGCGGCGACATCGCCATCGGCCAGCTGGTCAAGTCCGTGCTGTCGGTCTCGCTGCCGGGTAACGGCTTCGTGTTCCTGATGGGCAAGGACGGCAAGCTGATCGCTTATCCCAAGGCCGATACCGCCTTGAAGCCTTTGTCCGACCTGATGCCGGGCATGGACGAGGCGCGCATCGCCAGTCTGCTGAACCAGAGCGAGCCGGCTCAAGTGTCCCTGGACGGCGGAAACCGCCTGCTGCGGCTGAGCCCGGTGGAAGGCAGCGACTGGGTGCTGGGCGTGGTGGTGGACAGCGAGCTGCGCGACGCGCCGCTGCGCCAGATGATGGTGGACATGGCGGCGGCCCTGGTCGTGGTGCTGGTCCTGGCCCTGCTGTTGTCCGGCGCCTATTTGAGCCGTTTGATGAAGGGCCTGCTGCAGGTGCGCGACGCGCTGCGCGAAATCTCGCAGGGCGAAGGCGATCTGACGCGCCGCATAGAGGCGGCGGGCGAGGATGAAGTGGCGCAGATGGCACGGGCTTTCAACCAGTTCGTCGACCGTTTGAACGGCATGTTCCGGGAGCTGCGCGATGAAGCCGAGCAATTGGCGCAGGGCGTGATTTCGGTCAGCGTGGTGGTGGAGCAGGTGGCGGAAGACTCGCACGCGCTGGCCGACATCTCCAGCTCCAACGCCGCGGCGATAGAAGAGGTCACAGTCAGCATCTCGCACATTGCCGACGCCACGCGCGAAACCGACGAGTTGGCGCGCGACACCGGCGAGCATTCCCAGGCCAGCGCCGAGGAACTGCAGCGCATCAGCGGAGAAATGGCGCGCACCAGCCAGTCCGTGGGCGAGCTGTCCGGCCTGTTGGCGGCGCTGGAACAGCGCTCGCAGGAAATTTCCAAGATCACTGGCGTGATCCGCGACATCGCGGACCAGACCAATCTCTTGGCGCTGAACGCGGCCATCGAGGCGGCGCGCGCCGGCGAGCAGGGCCGCGGCTTCGCCGTGGTGGCGGACGAGGTGCGCAAGCTGGCCGAACGCACCGGCACCGCGACGGTGGAAATCGGCAATATGGTACAGAACATACTGAGCGAAACCGGCAGGGCAGTGGGCAATATGGAGCGCACCATAGAATCGGTGGACAGCAGCGCCTCGCAGACCGAACAGGCGCGGGCAAGGCTGGAAGACATCACGCGCGCCATGCGCCAGGTGGTGGACAAGATTGGCGACGTTGCCTTGTCCACCGGCGAGCAGCACAATGCCACCACGGCGATGGCGCAAAGCACCGAGTCCATCAACAACAAGATACTGGACTCCGACGCCGCGCTGCAAGGCGCCCAGCAGACGCTGCGCACGCTGGACGGCGTGGCGCGCGAGATGCAGCAGGCCTTCAGCCGCTTCAAATTGTAAACAGCCCGTCTGTTTGCCTGATCACGCCAGCCCTCGGGCTGGCGTTTTTGCTGGCGCGACGCGAAAATGGCCGAACGACGATGAATTGACCGAGTAAAGGCCGAGAATGAACAAGCTGATCCTGCCCTTGCTGCTGCTGGCCCTGGCCGGCTGCTCCATGATTCCGACCCAGCAAGGCTATGCGCAGAAGGTATATCGCTGGCAGGGCCGCGATGTGAACGAGCTGCTGGCCGAATGGGGGCCGCCGAGCAAGACCATGAAGATGCCGAACGGCAACACGCTGTACAGCTATGTCAAGGAAAGCACCGAGCAGCAGCCGCTGACGCAGAACACGCGTTACGAGCCGGGCACGCGGTTGACGGTGACGGACAAGGATGGGCAGAGCCGGGTGGTGGAGACGCCGGGACGCTGGGTCAGCGACGGCATGATGGGCGGCGGCACCGTGCACTACCAGTGCAACACCAATTTCGTGGTGGACAAGAAAAGCCAGGAAGTGCTTAGCGTCAGCTTCGACGGCAACAACTGCCTGGCCCTGCCGCGGCAGTAGCGCTTACTTGGCCAGCCCCGGCAGTTTCCATTCGCCATGGCTGCTGAAGGGCAGGGTGGCGAGGCCGTTCAGGTTTTTCAGCTGGCCGCGGATTTCATAAGCCATCTTGCCGCCAGGCAGTTGCTGCCAGTTGGCCAATTGGCGTATCCAGGCCGCCAGCGAGGTGTGCACCTGCAGCGGCACCAGCCCCTCGCCGTTGGCCGGGATGGAAATGGCTTGGTCGCTGACGCCGCTGCCGAGTTTCTCTCCCGCCACCATGACATCGAACTCCAGGCCGCTGGCCTGCAGCGGAATGGCGTTAGGGTTCACGATGCGCAGCGTGACGGTGAAGTTCTGCTCGAACAGCGTGCTCTTGCCGGGCTCGATATTGCTGAGGCTGACTTCGGGCTTTTTCAGGCCCAGGCTGCCGCAGCCAGCGAGCAGCAGCGCGAGCAGGGCGGTGACGATCCATTTCATGGCTTAGAGTTCCAGTGCGGGACGATGCGGCATTCTACTGGCAGCGCCTGTCGCGTAGTGTAAACGTCTTGTGCGAAATTGTTGGCAAAGCAGCGCGCAAAAGCAACAGGCCATCTTGCGGATGGCCTGTTGCTTTTGCGGCTGCGAAAAACGCCTCTTCGGCGTCGGACTCGCCAGGCTGCGCGGCGAGCGTAGACTGGTCCCAGTCGCGCCAATCGTCCAGTTCGGCCCATAAGGCCTGCCTTTGCGCCTGGCGCTGTCCAGAGCGGCTGCTGCCATGCGCGCCGCCCTTCTTCATGATGGCTGCGCAAGCCAGCGGATTGCGCGGTTTGATCGTATGCATGATTTTCCTTGTATGAATGCGCCATGCGGCGCGCAGGCGATTGTCCGCCGGCAGCGCGGCGCGCGTCAATCCGGCAAGCAAAAAGCCGCCCGGAGGCGGCTTCCGCGATGCCGGGCTCAGGCTCACACCATCAGGCTGGCGACTTTGGTGGTGATGATGTCCACCGCCGGATCGTTGGCGCCATGCGGCAGGATGACGTCGGCGAAGCGCTTGGTCGGTTCGATGAACTGGTTGTGCATCGGGCGCACGGTGGTCAGGTACTGCTCAATCACGTTTTCCATGGTGCGGCCGCGCTCGGCGATGTCGCGCTTGAGGCGTCGGATGAAGCGCACGTCGGAATCGGTGTCGACGAAGATTTTCAGCGACATCATTTCGCGCAGGGCGGCGTCGTACAGCGGGAACAGACCCTCGATCACGATCACCGGCGCCGGCTGCACGGTGACGGTCTGGTCGGAACGCGTGTGGTTGGCGAAGTCGTACACCGGCATGGCGATGGCGCGGCCATTGCGCAGATCATCGATGTGGGAGATCAACAGCGGCCAGTCGAACGCCTGCGGATGGTCATAGTTGGTGCCCAGACGCTGTTCGAAGGTCAGGTGGCTCTGGTCGCGATAGTAGTAGTCCTGAATGATGACTGCCGCCATCTCGGAACCAATGGTTTCCAGCACTTTATTGGTAACCGTGGTCTTGCCGCTGCCGCTGCCGCCTGCAACGCCGATGATGAACGGGGTGCTCATGTCAGGATGTCCTTAAGGTAATAAAAATATAAAAAACGCGCCATTCTAATGACTTATGGCGCGTTGTTCCACTCGATTTGCGACACCTTTCCACCAGCTTCCATCAGCCGGGGCGGCGGCGCTCCCGCTCGGCGGCGCGATACCATTCCTGCATGGCCGGCAGGCTCAGGATATGGCGGGCGTAAGCCTGGGAGGCTGGCGGCAGCGCCACGTTATAGGTTTGGAAGCGGGTGCAGACCGAGGCGAAGAAGGCGTCGACTATGGTGAAGCGGCCGAACAGGCAGGCGCCGTCCGCGATATGGCGCTCGCGCTGGGTTTCCCAGATGGAAACGATGCGGGCGATGTCGGACTCCAGCGCCGGCGAGCTCTCGTAGTCTATCTGCTTGAGCGAAATGTCCATGGACAGGCTATGGCGCAGGACTTCGAAGCCGGAATGGAGTTCGGCGACGATGGAGCGCGCCGTCGCGCGCAGCTTGGGGTCATCCGGCCACAGCTTGGCGGCGGGGAAGCATTCGGCCAGATATTCGCAGATGGCCAGCGAGTCCCACACCCGCAGCTTGTCGTCCACCAGTACCGGCACCTTGCCGGCCGGGTTGGCGGCCAGGATGCGGGCCTTGCTGTCGGAGAGATACAGGTCGATCTGCTGTTCCTTGAACGGTTCGTTCAGCGTTTTCAGCAGCAGCCAGGGCGGCAGCGACCAGGGGGAGTAGTTCTTGTTGCCGATGATCAGGGTGAACATGACGGCTCCGTTAGGGGAGGCGGCGGCGAAGGCCGGCGCGTTTTTCGATGATAAACCGCCGGCGGCCGATTTTCACCCGCGGATAGAACAAAGGCCCCTTGCGGGGCCTTGTTCGAGGCGGCGTGCTTTATTCCGCTTCATCTATCCAGGCTTGCTGTATCGCCTCCAGCACGCGCTCGCCGCCGCGGCTGTGGTCGTCATCGAAGTCTGGCAGGTCCACCACCCAGTTGTGCAGGTCGACAAAGCGCACGGTCTTCGGGTCTACGTCCGGGTGGGCGTCCGCCAGCTCGATGGCGATGTCGTTCACGTCGGTCCATTTCATGGCGCTTCTCCTGGCTCAGTGATGTTCGCGGGCGTGGTTGATGGTGTACTTGGGGATTTCGATCACCAAGTCCTCGTCGGCGACGATGGCCTGGCAGGACAGGCGCGATTGCGCTTCCAAGCCCCAAGCCTTGTCCAGCAGGTCTTCTTCCAGCTCGTCGGCCTCGTTCAGCGAGTTGCCGCCTTCGCGGACGATGCAGTGACAGGTGGTGCAGGCGCAGGACATCTCGCAGGCGTGCTCGATCTCGATGTCGTGGGCGAGCAGCGCGTCGCAGATGCTCTGGCCGGTTTCGGCGTTGTCTATCACCGCGCCTTCGGGGCACAGGTCGGGATGGGGCAGTACGATGATTCGCGGCATGGCGAGTCCTTACAAATCGGTAATCTTGTGGCCCTTCAGCGCGCGCTGGATATTGCGGTCCATGCGGCGGGCGGCGAAGGTTTCGGTAGCGTGGTTCAGTGCGGCGCTAGCCTCGTTGACGCGGCGGGCGACGGCTTCGGCGATGGCGGCGTCCACGGCGTTCGCCGCAGCCTCCACCTCGGCGCGCTCGGCTTCGTCCAGCAGGTCGCCGTCCTGGACCAGCGCGTTGCGGGTGGCGTCGCGCAGGCTTTCGGCGTCGACGATGGCCTCGCGCAGCTTGCGCGCCTCGATGTCTTCCTGCACGTGGCTCATCGATTCGGTCAACATGCGGCTGATTTCGTCGTCGGACAGGCCATAGGACGGTTTCACTTCGATGCTGGCTTCCACGCCGGAGGTCTGCTCGCGCGCGGTGACGGACAGCAGGCCGTCGGCGTCCACCTGGAAGGTGATGCGGATGCGCGCGGCGCCCGCCACCATGGGCGGAATGCCCGTGAGCGCGAACTTGGCCAGGCTGCGGCAATCGGAGACCAGCTCGCGCTCGCCCTGCAGCACATGGATGGACATGGCGGTCTGGCCATCCTTGAACGTGGTGAAGTCCTGCGCGCGCGCCACCGGAATGGTGCTGTTGCGCGGGATGATCTTCTCGGTCAGGCCGCCCATGGTCTCTATGCCCAGCGACAGCGGCAGCACGTCCAGCAGCAGCCACTCGTCGTCCTGCTTGTTGCCGGCCAGCACATTGGCCTGGATGGCGGCGCCAAGCGCCACCACCTTGTCCGGGTCCAGATTGGTCAGCGGCGCGCGGCCAAAGAAATCGGCCACCGCTTTTTGCACGTGCGGCATGCGGGTGGCGCCGCCCACCATCACCACGCCCTGGATGTCCTCGGGCGTAATCCTGGCGTCGCGCAGCGCCTTGCGCACCGGCGTCAGCGTCTTGTCCACCAGGGTCTTGGTGATGGCGTGCAGCGTGGCCTGATCCAGCTCCAGGTCCAGCGACTGGCCGTCGGTCAGGATGGCGGTGACGCGAGTGCTGGCGTGGTCGGTCAGCGCTTCCTTGGCTTCGCGGGCGCGGGTGTGCAGCAGGCGCATGTCGTGAGCGGACAGGCCGGACACGCCGGCCTGCTCCAGCATCCAGCAGAACACGCGGTGGTCGAAGTCGTCGCCCCCCAGCGCGGAGTCGCCGCTGGTGGCCAGCACTTCGAACACGCCGCGGGTCAGCTTGAGGATGGAGACGTCCAGCGTGCCGCCGCCCAGGTCGTAGACCACGTAAGTTCCCTCGCTGCCGTTGTCCAGGCCGTAGGCGATGGCGGCGGCGGTGGGTTCGTTCAGCAAGCGCAGCACATTGAGGCCGGCCAGCTTGGCGGCGTCCTTGGTGGCCTGGCGCTGGGCGTCGTCGAAATAGGCCGGCACGGTGATCACGGCGCCGGTCAGCTCGCCGCCCAGGCTTTCCTCTGCACGGTCTTTCAAGGCGCGCAGGATGTCGGCCGATACCTCCACCGGGCTTTTGGTTCCGGCGCAAGTGAGCAGTTGCACCATGCCGGGCGCGTCCACAAAGCGGTAGGGCAGGCTGCCGGCGTCCTTGATGTCGCTGACGCCGCGGCCCATGAAGCGTTTGACCGAGACTATGGTGTTGTGCGGATCGCGGTTCTGTTCCTTCTGCGCCTCGTAGCCGACGGCCGTCACGCCTTGCTCGCCATAGCGCACGACGGAAGGCAGCAGGCTGCGGCCGTGTTCGTCCGGCAATACGGCGGCTGAGCCGCTCTTGACGGTGGCGACCAGCGAATTGGTGGTGCCGAGGTCTATGCCCACGGCCAGGCGGTGCTGGTGGGGAGCGGCGGAGAGGCCGGGTTCGGCGATTTGCAATAGAGCCATGTCTTGATCTTTATGTCGTTGCCCGGGCGCGCGGCGCGAAGCGATTTATTCCAGCAGGCCTTCGATGGCGTCGCCGATTTCCTGGTCCAGCTTGTCCATGAAGCGCAATTTTCTCACCAGAACGGCGGCGCCGTCCAAGTCGGCGCGCGCGTCGAGCGCGGCTTCCAGCTCGGACTGCATCTGGCGGACTTCAGCGCGCAGCCGTCGCGACAGCGCTTCCAGCGCGTCCACGCTGGCGCGGGCGTCGTCTATGCTCTCGCGCCATTCCATCTGCGCCATCAGGAAGTCGCCCGGCATCCGGGTATTGTTTTCTTCCTGGGTGTCCACGCCGGCCAGCAGCAGCAAGTAGCGGGCGCGGTTCAGCGGCGATTTCAGCGTTTGATAGGCTTCATTGACGCGGGTGGCCAGCATCAGCGCGCTGCGCTTTTCCGCGTCGGAGCTGGCGGCGTAACGATCAGGGTGCACCTGGGCCGCGGCGGCGCGCCAGGCGGCGTCCAGCTGCGCCGCATCCTGGGCGAAGCGGCGCGGCAGGCCGAACAGGGAGAAGAAGTCCTGGTTGAAGTCGTGGTTCATCGAGGCGTCCAGAGCAAGGATAAGGGCCGGAAGCGAGAAGGGCGGAGCATGGGCGCTTGCGCGTCAACGCTCCGCCCTTCGGCGGCGGCGGTCAGATGTTGAAGCTCTCGCCGCAGCCGCACTCGTTCTTGACGTTGGGGTTGTTGAACTTGAACCCCTCGTTCAGGCCTTCCTTGACGTAGTCGAGCTCGGTGCCGTCGATATAGGCCAGGCTCTTGGCGTCGGTGTAGATGGCCACGCCGTGGCTTTCGAAACGGACATCTTCCGTGTTTTCGATGTCGACGAACTCCAGCTTGTAGGCCATGCCGGAGCAGCCGGAGGTCTTCACGCCCAGGCGCACGCCAAGGCCCTTGCCGCGCTTGGAGAGGAAGGCGGATACGTGCTGGGCGGCGCGTTCGGAAAGAGAGAGTGCCATCTGTCGTCCTCCGCTTACTTGCCGTGCTTCTGCTTGTAGTCTTCCACCGCGGCCTTGATCGCGTCTTCGGCCAGGATGGAGCAGTGGATTTTCACCGGCGGCAGGGCCAGTTCTTCGGCGATGGCGGTGTTCTTGATCGATAGCGCCTCATCCAGCGACTTGCCCTTCACCCACTCGGTCACCAGGGACGAGGAGGCGATGGCGGAGCCGCAGCCGTAGGTCTTGAACTTGGCGTCTTCGATCACGCCGTCCGCGCCCACCTTGATTTGCAGCTTCATCACGTCGCCACAGGCCGGCGCGCCCACCATGCCGGTGCCGATGCTGTCGTCGCCCTTGTCGAAGGAACCGACGTTGCGCGGGTTTTCGTAGTGATCGAGTACTTTTTCGCTGTATGCCATGTCTTTGCTCCTGCGGGCCGCGGCTTTATTCAAGCGCCGCGGCCGGTCATCTGTTATCGGCTCAGTGGGCCGCCCATTGCACGCTGTTCAGGTCCACGCCGTCCTTGTACATCTCCCACAGCGGAGACAGTTCGCGCAGCTTGCCGATCTTGGACTTCAGCAGCTCGATGGCGAAGTCGATTTCTTCCTCGGTGGTGAAGCGTCCCAGCGTGAAGCGGATGGAGCTGTGCGCCATCTCGTCGTTGCGGCCCAGGGCGCGCAGCACGTAGGACGGCTCCAGCGAGGCCGAGGTGCAGGCGGAGCCGCTGGACACGGCCAGGTCCTTGATGGCCATGATCAGGCTCTCGCCCTCGACGAAGTTGAAGCTGACGTTGAGGTTGTGCGGCACGCGCTGCTCGATGTCGCCGTTGATGTACACCTCTTCCATGCCCTTGATGCCGTTCCACAGGCGGTCGCGCAGCATGCGGATGCGCTCGTTCTCGCTGTCCATTTCCTCGCGGGCGATGCGGAAGGCTTCGCCCATGCCGACGATCTGGTGGCTGGCCAGGGTGCCGGAGCGGAAGCCGCGCTCATGGCCGCCGCCGTGCATCTGCGCTTCCAGGCGCACGCGCGGCTTGCGGCGCACGTACAGCGCGCCGATGCCCTTGGGGCCGTACGCCTTGTGCGCGGACAGGCTCATCAGGTCCACTTTCAGCGTGTTCAGGTCGATTTTGACCTTGCCCGGCGCCTGGGTGGCGTCGACGTGGAAGATGATGCCCTTCTCACGGCAGATCTCGCCGATTTGCGGGATATCCTGAATCACGCCGATTTCATTGTTCACATACATCACGGAAACCAGAATGGTGTCCGGACGGATGGCGGCCTTGAAAGCTTCGATATCGAGCAGGCCGTTTTCCTGCACGTCCATATAGGTAACTTCGAAGCCCTGGCGCTCCAGCTCGCGGCAGGTGTCCAGCACCGCCTTGTGCTCGGTCTTGACGGTGATGATGTGCTTGCCCTTGCTCTTGTAGAACTGGGCCGCGCCCTTGATCGCCAGGTTGTCGGATTCGGTGGCGCCGGAGGTCCAGACGATTTCCTTGGGATCGGCTCCGATCAGCTTGGCGACTTCGGCGCGCGCGTTCTCGACGGCCTCCTCGGCTTCCCAGCCGAAGCTGTGGCTGCGCGAGGCGGGGTTGCCGAACTTGCCGGTGAGATAGGGAATCATCTTCTCGGCGACGCGCGGGTCCACCGGGGTGGTGGCCGAGTAATCCAGATAGATCGGTAGCTTGAGCTGGCTCATACATTGTCTCCGCGAGATGTTCAGGCGCTTACAGGGCGTTGCCGGCGGCGGCGTGCTTGTGGCTGCCGTCGCGCTTGTCCTGCACCACGCTGGTTTCCTTGGCGTGCTCTTCCTGGGCGTGCTGCTGCTCCACCAGGCTGGCGAGGCTCACCTTGGACAGGTAATCGAAAATGGTGACGTTGAGGTTGGTCCACAAGTCATGGGTCATGCAGCGCTGGGTGCCGCGGCAGTTTTCGCGGCCGCCGCATTGGGTGGCGTCGACAGGCTCGTCGACGGCGACGATGATGTCGGCCACCGAGATGTCCTGGATTTCCTTGGCCAGCGTGTAGCCGCCGCCGGGGCCGCGCACGCTGTCCACCAGTTCGGCGCGCCGCAGCTTGCCGAACAGTTGTTCCAGGTAGGACAAGGAAATGTTTTGGCGTTCGCTGATGCCGGCCAGCGTGACCGGGCCGCGGCCTTCGCGCATGGCGAGATCCAGCATGGCGGTTACGGCGAAGCGTCCTTTGGTGGTGAGGCGCATGGTGTTTTGATTCCGGTGGGGGGTAATCGAGATTATACCCAATATCCGACTAATTTAGTCAAGTATTGTTCGACCCGCCGCTTCCGGATACGCCTAAAACCGGTCATTTTACTAGAGTTTATGCGCGCGCGCGCGATGGATTTTTACTTTTTGCGCAGGGGCTTGTGTAAAATCGCTGCAATATCGGGCCGATCGCGCCGGTTCGGCTGGGCGGCGGAGGCGAAGGCCTTTGTCGGCGGCGGCGCGTCGCCATGTTCACCCCATGGGGGAGAGTGAGGGTCAATCCATAATGTATAAAGTCGTCATCAGCGGAACGGGGTTGTTCACTCCGCCGCACGCAGTCAGCAACGCCGAGCTGGTCGAGGCGTTCAATGCCTTCGTCCGTGGCCACAATGTGGCCCATGCGGCGGAAATCGCCGCCGGCGCGCGGGAGCCGCTGGCTGAGTCCAGCGCCGAGTTCATCGAAAGAGCTTCCGGCATCAAGCAGCGCTTCCTGATGGACAAGGCGGGCGTGCTCGATCCCGCCAGGATGAAGCCCAGCCTGCCCGAGCGCGCCAACGAGGCGCTGTCGCTGCAGGCGGAAATGGCCGTGGCCGCCGCGCGCCAGGCGCTGGAGCGCGCGGGCCGCGCGGCTGAAGACATCGATATGGTGATCGTGGCCTGCTCCAATATGCAGCGGCCGTATCCAGCCTTGTCCATCGAGGTGCAGCAGGCGTTGGGCATCAATGGTTTCGCCTTCGATATGAATGTGGCTTGCTCGTCCGCCACCTTCGGCATCCAGACGGCGGTCAACGCCATCGCGACGGGTCAGGCGCGCGCCGTGCTGATGGTGAGCCCGGAAATCTGTTCCGCCCACCTGAATTTCCGCGACCGCGACAGCCATTTCATCTTTGGCGACGCCTGCACCGCGGTGGTATTGGAGAGGGCCGAGGCGGCGACGTCGGCGCAGCGCTTCGAAGTGCTGGGCTGCAAGCTGGCCACGGTATTCTCCAACAACATCCGCAATAATTTCGGCTTCTTGAACCGCTGCGACGAGCGGGGCGAAGGCATGCCCGACAAGTTGTTCATCCAGCAGGGCCGCAAGGTGTTCAAGGAAGTGTGCCCTATGGTGGGCGAGCATATCGTGTCCCATCTGGACAGCCTAGGCATCGCGCCGGCCGACGTGCGCCGCTTCTGGCTGCACCAGGCCAATCTGGCCATGAACCAGCTGATCGCCAAGCGCGTGCTCGGCCGCGAAGCTGACGAAGTGGAGGCGCCGGTGATTTTGGATCGTTATGCCAACACCAGTTCGGCGGGCTCGGTGATCGCCTTCCACCTGCATTCGGACGACTTGCGCGCTGGAGATGTCGGTGTCATCAGTTCTTTCGGGGCGGGCTATTCCGTCGGCTCCGTGGCGCTGCGCAAGCTGTAAGAGCCTGTTGTCATAGGCGTCCGCCGCCGCCGGCGGCTGCATAAAAATTACCAGGGGGCGCTTGTCAAAAGCGCCCTCTGTGCATAATGTATCCCCACTGCCGAGTCTTGAACCGGCTCCAATAGCAAAAAAGACCCGATTGATGGTCTGTACA
Source organism: Chromobacterium alticapitis (assembly GCF_002924365.1). Lineage (GTDB taxonomy): Bacteria > Pseudomonadota > Gammaproteobacteria > Burkholderiales > Chromobacteriaceae > Chromobacterium > Chromobacterium alticapitis. The sequence continues at coordinate 22,403 of NZ_PQWB01000022.1, forward strand.
AAGGGAAGGGAAACATTATGCAAGCTTTCAAAAAGCTGCTGGTGCTTGGCGCATTTGCGGGTTCCTCGATCGCGGCGCACGCCGCGGGCACGCTGGTGTTCTGCTCCGAGGGCAGCCCGGCCGGCTTCGATCCGGGCCAATACACCTCCGGCACCGATTTCGACGCTTCCGCCGAAACCATTTTCAACCGTCTGGTGCAATTCCAGCGCGGCGGCACCAAGGTGGTGCCGGCGCTGGCTGAAAAGTGGGACGTATCGGCCGATGGCCTGAACTACACCTTCCACCTGCGCAAGGGCGTGAAGTTCCAGACCACCGACTACTTCAAGCCGACGCGCGACTTCAACGCCGACGACGTGGCTTTCACCTTCGACCGGATGCTCGACAAGAACCATCCGTTCCGCAAGGCTTATCCGACTGAATTCCCGTATTTCACCGACATGGGCATGGACGAGAACATCGTCAAGGTCGAAAAGGTGGATCCGTATACCGTCAAGTTCTCGCTGAAGAAGGTGGATGCCGCCTTCCTGCAGAACCTGGCGATGAGCTTCGCCTCCATCCAGTCTGCCGAATACGCGGACAAGCTGCTGAAGGACGGCAAGCCGCAGCTGATCAATCAGCAACCGGTGGGCACCGGCCCGTTCATCTTCAAGCGCTACCAGAAGGACGCGCAGATCCGCTACGCGGCCAACAAGGACTATTGGGACAAGGCTGACGGCCCCAAGGTGGACAACCTGGTGTTCGCCATCACCACCGACGCATCGGTGCGCTACCAGAAGCTGAAGGCCGGCGAGTGCCAGATCACCGCCTATCCGCGTCCGACCGACGTGGCCGCGATGAAGGCCGATCCGAAGCTGAAAGTGACCTCGCAAGCCGGCTTCAACCTGGGCTACCTGGCGTACAACGTCAAGCACAAGCCGATGGACAAGCTGGAAGTGCGCGAGGCGCTGGACATGGCCATCAATAAGAAGGCCATCCTGCAGGCCGTATACCAGGGCGCAGGCCAGCCGGCGACCAACCCGATGCCGCCGACCCAGTGGTCTTACAACAAGAACCTGAAGGACGCGCCGTATGACGTGGCCAAGGCCAAGGCCCTGCTGGCCAAGGCGGGCTACCCGAACGGCTTCGACATCACCCTGTGGGCGATGCCGGTGCAGCGTCCGTACAACCCCAACGCCAAGCTGATGGCGGAGATGATCCAGTCCGACTGGGCCAAGATCGGCGTCAAGGCCAAGATCACCTCTTACGAATGGGGCGAGTACCTGAAGCGCGCCAAGGCCGGCGAGCATGACTCCATGCTGATCGGCTGGACCGGCGACAACGGCGATCCGGACAACTGGCTGGGCGTGCTGTTCGGCTGCGACGCGATGAACGGCAACAACTTCTCCAAGTTCTGCTACAAGCCGTTCGAAGACTTGATCCAGAAGGGCAAGGCCACGGCCAACGTCGCCGAGCGCACCAAGCTGTACATGAAGGCGCAGGAGATCGTGAAGCAACAAGTGCCGATGACCACCATCGCCCACTCCACCGTCAATCAGCCTATGCTGAAGTCGGTGCAGGGCTTCAAGGTGAGCCCGTTCGGTCTGAACTCCTTCTACGGCGTCAGCGTCAAGTAAGGTCCGCCTAACCAGGCATGACCATGGCGGCGGGGCCGAGGCTCCGCCGCTTGCAACAAGTGCCGCACCGGTCAGCGCTCCGACTAGAGAGCGCGGCGGTTCGGCATGGCAGCATCCGCACGGGAATCAAGGAAGAAACGAGTAGCAAGGCTAGGGCGAACAAGCGGCATGCGGCCGGTTTGACCTGCGTCAATCAGCGAAGGCGGGGAGACTGATATCTTTCATCTCGCCGGGCTGGTGGCTGCAGCTAATGCTGGTGGGTGGTTTAGTTGCCTGTCCGCCGCCCGGCACCCTATCCTCATCCGTCGCGTCCAGCGGCGGCGCTGTTCTCCCCCTCTTGCCGTTTTCCCGCGCGGATTTCCTGCACGCCATGTCTCTTAGCTGTCTGACGGCGCGCGCGACTCTGGCATCGCATCCGCGTCTGGGAGAATTAAATCCATGTTTTCATTCATTTTGCGCCGGCTGGGCCTGCTGGTGCCCACCTTTTTCGGCATCACGCTGCTGACTTTCGGCCTGATTCGCATGATTCCCGGCGATCCGGTGGAAGTGATGGTGGGCGAGCGCACGCTGGACCCGCAAATGCACGCCGAAGCGCTGCACCGGCTGGGGCTGGATAAGCCGCTGTACGCCCAGTACTTCGATTACATCGTCAACCTGCTGCACGGCAATCTCGGCGAATCGCTGGTGACCCGGACCGCGGTGTGGACCGAGTTCAAGACCCTGTTCCCGGCCACGCTGGAACTGGCTTTGTCCGCCCTGTTGTTCGCCATGGTGTGGGGCCTGCTGGCCGGCGTGCTGGCCGCCATCAAGCGCGGTTCTATATTCGACCACGGCGTGATGGGCATTTCGCTGACCGGTTTCTCCATGCCCATCTTTTGGTGGGGCCTGATCCTGATCATGTTCTTCTCGGTCAAGCTGGGCTGGACGCCGGTGTCCGGCCGCATGGACCTGATGTTCGACATCCATCCGCGCACCGGCTTCATGCTGATAGACAGCTGGCTGGCCGAGGCGGCCGATCCGGAAGGCAACGCCGGCGCGTTCAAGAGCGCGCTGTCGCACCTGATCCTGCCTTCCATCGTGCTCGGCACCATCCCGTTGGCGGTGATCGCGCGGATGACCCGCTCGTCCATGCTGGAAGTGCTGCGCGAGGACTACGTCCGCACCGCGCGCGCGAAGGGCTTGTCGCCGGCCCGCGTCATTTTCATCCACACCCTGCGCAACGCGTTGATCCCGGTGCTGACCGTGATCGGCCTGCAGGTGGGCACGCTGATGGGCGGCGCGGTGCTGACCGAGACCATCTTCTCCTGGCCCGGCATCGGCAAATGGCTGATCGACGCCATCGCCCGCCGCGACTACCCGGTGGTGCAGAACGGCATCCTGATGGTGGCCACGCTGGTGATCGTCACCAACTTCATCGTCGACATCCTGTACGGCATCGCCAATCCGCGCATCCGTCACGCCAAGTAAGCAGGGACGCAATATGAGCCAAAGCAATCAAACCGCGGCCGCGCAGACGGCCGACCTGGCGCTGTCCTACCCGTCTCCGCTGAAGGAGTTCTGGCAGGGCTTTTCCCACAACAAGGGCGCGGTCGCCGGCCTGGTCTTCGTGCTGTTCATCGTGGCCTGCGCGCTGCTGGCGCCGCTGATCGCGCCGTACAGCCCGATCGAGCAGTACCGCGACCACATGCTGACGCCGCCGGCCTGGGAAGCGGCCGGCAGCGCGCAGTTCCTGTTCGGCACCGACGAATTGGGCCGCGACATCCTGTCCCGCTTGATCTACGGCGCGCGGCTGTCGCTGTTCATCGGCCTGATGTCGGTGCTGATGGCGCTGGTGCCGGGGGTGATCCTGGGCCTGGTCTCCGCCTTCTTCCCCAAGGCGCTGGGCGCTTCCATCATGCGCTTGATGGACATCATGATGGCGCTGCCGTCCTTGCTGCTGGCGGTGGCCATCATGGCCATCCTGGGCCCCGGCCTGACCAACGCGATGATCGCCATCGCCACCGTGTCCTTGCCGGCCTATGTGCGGCTGACCCGCGCCTCGGCGATGACCGAGCTGAACCGCGACTACGTGGTGGCCTCGCGGGTGGCCGGCGCCGGCCTGGGACGCCTGATGTTCGTCACCGTGCTGCCCAACTGCATGGCCCCGCTGATCGTGCACGCCACCATGAGCTTCTCCTCCGCCATCCTGGAAATCGCCGCGCTGGGCTTCCTGGGCCTGGGCGTGCAGCCGCCGACCGCCGAGTGGGGCACCATGCTGGCCTCGGCCCGCGACTACATCGAGAGCGCGTGGTGGGTGGTGACGCTGCCTGGCCTGACCATCCTGCTGTCGGTGCTGGCGATCAACCTGATGGGCGACGGCCTGCGCGACGCGCTGGACCCGAAGCTGAAGCGCGCCGCCTGAGGATAAGAATATGAGTCTGTTGCAAATCAAGAATCTGTCCGTGGAGTTTGGATCGGAAAAGAACCCGTTCCGCGCGGTGGAGGGGCTGGAGCTGTCGGTCAATCAGGGCGAGATCGTCGGCATTGTCGGCGAGTCCGGCTCCGGCAAGTCCGTCACCATGATGGCGATGATGGGCCTGCTGGAAGGGCAAGGCCGCATCGTGGCCGACGAGCTGACTTTCGACGGCAAGGACTTGCTGAGCATCTCGGCGCGCGGCCGCCGCAAGATCGTCGGCAAGGACATTTCGATGATCTTCCAGGATCCGATGACGGCGCTGAATCCCAGCTACACCGTCGGCTACCAGATCATGGAAGTGCTGAAAGCGCACCAGGGTCTGCGCGGCGCGGCCTTGAAGGCGCGCGCGCTGGAGCTGATGCAGCTGGTGGAGATTCCGGCCGCGGCCTCGCGCCTGGAAGCCTACCCGCACCAGTTGTCCGGCGGCATGAGCCAGCGCGTGGCCATTGCCATTGCCATCGCCTGTAACCCGAAATTGCTCATCGCCGATGAGCCGACCACCGCGCTCGACGTGACCATCCAGGCCCAGATCATGGAGCTGCTGGTGTCTCTGCAGAAGAGCCAGAACATGGCGCTGATCCTGATCACCCACGATCTGGCCGTAGTGGCCGAGGTGGCGCAGAGGCTGGTGGTGATGTATGCCGGCCAGGCGGCGGAAATGGGCACGGTGCCGGAAATCTTCCGCCATCCGACTCATCCGTACACCGAGGCGCTGCTGTCGTCCATTCCAGAGCACAGCAAGGGCGCGCGCCGCCTGTCTACGCTGCCCGGCATCGTGCCGGGGCAGTACGACCGTCCGACGGGCTGCCTGCTGTCGCCGCGCTGCCCGTACGCACAGGACAATTGCCGCGCCCAGCGCCCCGGACTGACCGCTCATGAGCATGGCGCGGTGCGTTGCCACTACCCGTTGCTGGCCAAGGAGAAGCAGCATGGCTAAGGTTTTGCAAGCGGGAGATCTGACCCGTTATTACGACGTGGCCCAGGGCATGTTCAAGCCCAAGGCGCAGGTGAAGGCGCTGGCCGGCGTGTCGTTCGAGCTGGAGGCCGGCCGCACGCTGGCGGTGGTGGGCGAGTCCGGTTGCGGCAAGTCCACGCTGGCGCGCCAGCTGACCTTGATCGAGCAGCCGACGTCTGGCTCGCTGATCCTGGACGGCCAGAATGCGGCCAAGGCTAGCGCTTCCGAGCTGAAAGCGATGCGGCGCAAGGTGCAGATGGTGTTCCAGAATCCGTACGGCTCGTTGAATCCGCGGCAGAAGATCGGCGACCAGCTGTCAGAGCCGCTGTTGATCAATACCTCGTTGTCGGTCAAGGAGCGCGAGGAAAAGGTAAGGGCGATGATGGCCCGCGTCGGCCTGCGTCCGGAGCATTATTTCCGCTACCCGCACATGTTCTCCGGCGGCCAACGTCAGCGCATCGCCATCGCGCGCGCTATGATGTTGAACCCCAAGATCGTAGTGGCGGACGAACCGACCTCGGCGCTGGACGTGTCCATCCAGGCACAGGTGCTGAACCTGTTCATGGATCTGCAGGAGGAGTTCAACACCGCCTATGTGTTCATTTCGCACAATCTGGCGGTGGTGGAGCACGTGGCCAACGACCTGATGGTGATGTATCTGGGCCGAGCTGTGGAGGTGGGCGACAAGAACCGCGTCTACGAGCGTCCGTTGCATCCTTATACCCAGGCCTTGTTATCGGCCACGCCGTCCATTCATCCTGAAGACCGCCGCATCAAGATCAAGATCGAGGGCGAGCTGCCCAGCCCGCTCAATCCGCCGTCAGGCTGCGCTTTCCACAAGCGCTGCCCGCATGCTAATGAGCGTTGCAAGGCGGAAGTGCCGCAATTGCGCGAGCTGGATCAGCGCATGGTGGCCTGCCACCGGGCGGAAGAAATCAACGGCTGAGACCAAATCGGCATCGGGAGCCCGCGACGGTGATCGTCGCGGGCTTTTTTCATTCCGTCGTCGTATCGGCCGGCGTACACTGGGCTTCCCACCACCAACGGAGGCTTGCCATGCATGTGTATCCGTATCTGAACTTCAATGGACGCGCCGAGGAGGCGCTTAATTTCTACCGTGATGCGCTGTCCGGCGAAATCGTCATGCTGATGCGTTACGCCGACGCGCCCAAGGACGTGCAGGGAATGGGCGAAGTGGATCCCAACTGGGTGATGCACGCCCGGCTGGCGTTCGGCGCCAATGTGCTGATGATTTCCGATACCGACAGGCCGGCGCCGCCTGCCGGCCAAATCACCTTATCCATCAATCTGGAGGGCGATACGGACAAGGCTCGCCAAGTGTTCGCCGCGCTGAGCGCGGGCGGCCAGGTGACGATGGATCTGCACCAGACATTCTGGGGCGCGCTTTTTGCTTGCTTTAGTGATAAATTCGGCGTCAACTGGATGGTCAACTGTCAGTTGTGACCGTAGCATGACAAGGTCGCGATGCGGCGCATTTTTTGCCGCATCGCACAAAAAATCCTTTACCACCCCGCCCACGCAAGATACATTCGCCATGGAACACGCACTCAAAGCCCGAGGAAAACGCCAATTGAAACGAGCCGTCTATGCCGGCAGCTTTGACCCGGTGACCAATGGCCATTTGTGGATGATACGCGAGGCGGTGGAGTTATTTGACGAATTGATCGTCGCCGTCGGCGTGAATCCAGACAAACATTGCACGTTTAGCGTGGAAGAGCGCATAGCGTTGCTGCGCGAAGTCACCGCGGGATCCAGCAAGCTGCGGGTCGAAGTTTTTGAAAATCAGTTTTTGGTGAACTACGCGCAGAGCGTGGGCGCCAACTACATCGTGCGCGGCATCCGCACCGCCAGCGATTATGAATACGAGCGCACCATGCGCTACATCAATTCGGACTTGCATCCGGACATCACCACGCTGTTTCTGCTGCCGCCGCGCGAATACGCCGAGGTGTCGTCCACCATGGTCAAGGGCCTGGTCGGGCCGCGCGGCTGGGAAAACGTGATCCGCCAATACCTGCCGGAACCGGTTTACCGCAAAATGCTGGAGATGTATTCGCAGCAATAGGCCTTATAATGCCGTTTTGAATGTCACGCCGCGCCAGCCTGAGCTGGCGCGTTTGCTTTGCCGCTTCGAGGATAGTCATGCAGGATGCCAGCGCCTTCGCCAACCGATTGGCCAAGAACTACAAGCACTACGCCAAGTGGGCGCGCCGCCAGGGACTGGACGCCTGGCGCGTCTACGACAAGGACGTGCCGCAGTTCCCGTTCGCGGTGGACATCTATGGTTCTCGCGTCCATTTGCAGGAATACGATACCGGTTGGGAGATGGGCGACGATGAATACCGCGCCTGGATCGATGCCGTGGTCGCGGCCATCGAGCAGGTCATCGGCATTCCGGCCGCCGCTGTCACGCTGAAAAACCGTCGCCGGCAAAAAGGCGTCAGCCAGTACGAGAAGGTGGGGATGGAGGGGCAGGACTTCGTGATCGACGAGTTCGGCCAGCGTTTCATCGTCAATCTGGACCAGTATCTGGACACCGGCCTGTTCCTCGACCATCGCAATACCCGCAAGCGGGTGCGCGAGGAGGCGGCGGACAAGCGTTTCCTGAACCTGTTCGCCTATACCGGCAGTTTCACCGTCTACGCTGGCGCCGGCGGCGCGGCGTCGTCGGAAACCGTGGATATGTCCAATACCTATCAGGATTGGTCGCGCCGCAATTTCGAGCTGAACGGGTTGGACCTGGCCAAGCATCAACTGGTGCGCGCCGATGTGTTCCAGTATCTGGAAGAGGCGGTGGACGCGGGCAAGCAGTTCGATCTGATCGTGATGGATCCGCCCACTTTCTCCAACTCCAAGAAAATGCGCGACATCCTGGATGTGCAGCGCGACCATGTCTGGCTGATAGACTACGCCATGGCGTTGCTGGCGCCGGGCGGCTGCTTGTACTTTTCCAACAATCTGCGCACTTTCCAGCTGGATGAGCGGCTGCGCGAGGATTACCAGATCCGCGACATCAGTGCGCAGTCGGTGCCGGAAGACTTCCGTAACCGCAAAATCCACCAATGCTGGCGCATCAGTCGCGGATGATGTCCGCAGATGGCTGATTGTAAAGTGGTTTTTTTGAACTTTTACGCCGTTTCTCCACTCGTATCCTAAAGCGCGTTTCCGCATGGAGTCGCCGACCAGCCAGCCGGCGGCCTTTGCGCCGCCTCGCCGCGCGCGCGGCGGGATGCGGAGCGCCTCTATGCCTTCCTGCTTCATCGGTTTGTCTGCGTCGCGCCGCGGACGCGTTTTCGCTAGAAAACGACAATAGGAGAACCGATGATCCAACTTGATTTCTACGGCACGCTGGTGGCAGCCTCGCTTGTTCTGCTGCTGGGACGCAAACTGGTCGCCCATACCGGCGTGCTGCGCACCTACAACATTCCCGAACCGGTAGCCGGCGGCTTGCTGGTCGCCGCAGCCTTGCTGGCCTGGCGTCAGTTCTCCGGCATGGAAGTGCGCTTCGACGCCTCGCTGCAAACGCCGCTGATGCTGGCCTTCTTCGCCTCTATCGGCCTTACCGCCAATCTGGCCAGCCTGAGGCGCGGCGGCAAGGCGGTGGGGGTTTTCCTGGGTGTAGTAGTGGGTCTTTTGCTGGTGCAGAACACCTTGGGCGTGGCCGTGGCCAGCGCTCTGGGGCTGGACCCGCTGATGGGGCTGCTGGCCGGCTCCATCACCTTGTCCGGCGGCCATGGCACCGGCGCGGCCTGGAGCGGCACCTTCGCCGACAAGTATGGCCTCGCGTCGGCCGCCGAGCTGGCCATGGCCTGCGCCACCTTTGGTCTGGTGTTGGGCGGCCTGATCGGCGGGCCGGTGGCGCGCTTCCTGGTCAAGCGCGTCAAGACGCCAGGAGCGGAGCACAATATGGATCAGCCGCCGCAAGGCTTCGAGCTGCCGGATGCGCAGCGCCTGATCACCCCGCATTCCTTCATTGAAACCTTGGCCTTGATCGCGGTCTGCCTGCTGGGCGGCACCTTCATCGGTTCTTTGCTGAAAGGCACGGCGTTCGAGCTGCCTACTTTCGTCTGCGTGTTGTTTGTCGGCGTATTGATCAGCAATGGCTTGGCGGCGCTGGGCTGGTACAAGATCTTCGAGCGCGAGGTGTCGGTCGTGGGCAATGTCAGCCTGTCGCTGTTCCTGGCGCTGGCTCTGATGTCGCTGAGGCTGTGGGATCTGGCGGCGCTGGCTTTGCCCATTTTCGCGCTGCTCTTGCTGCAGACGGTGGCGATGGCGCTGTATGCCGTGTTCGTCACTTTCCGCGTGATGGGCCGCAATTACGACGCCGCGGTGCTGGCGGCTGGCCATTGCGGTTTCGGCTTGGGCGCCACGCCGACCGCCATCGCCAATATGCAGGCGGTGACCGAGCGTTTCGGCCCCTCGCATCTGGCTTTTCTGGTTGTGCCTATGGTGGGCGCCTTCTTCATCGACATCGTCAACGCCATCACGATCAAGCTGTATTTGGCGTTGCCTTTTGTCGGCTAGCTGGCTATCGAGCGGATTGAGAAATTCAAACGCCGGGCTTCTTGCAATTGCCCGGCCGCGCTCATATCTTGCTTCAAGACAGCCCGCCGCTGGCGGGCCACCCTATATAGAGAAAGAGAGTCATCATGTCCTTCGTCAATCTCACTGCTGACAACTTCAATGCCAATATGAAGGACGAGGGCCTGGTCATCCTCGATTTCTGGGCCGAGTGGTGCGGTCCGTGCAAGATGTTCGGCCCGGTCTTCGAGGCGGCCTCGGCCAAGCATTCCGACATCGTGTTCGGCAAGATCGACACCGAGAATGAGCGCGAGCTGGCAGCGCACTTCAATATCCGCTCCATCCCGACGCTGATCGCAATCAAGGACGGCATCATGGTGTTCAACCAGGCCGGCGCGCTGATGGGCGCCCAGTTCGAACAATTGATTCAGGGCTTGCGCGATCTGGACATGGACAAGGTGCGAGCGGAGATCGCCAGCCAGCCACAATGACAGGCCGGCGGCATCGGTCGCCGCGATGTGAGACGATAGGGCAATGCATGGGCGCATTGCCCTATTCTTATATCTGGAGTCGCGTCTGGGCTGGAGCCGTCCGGAGGGGAGGAATCATGAAACGTTGGGCTTGGTTTTTACTGTTGTGGGGGCAGGCCGCATGGGCCAGTTGTCCGTCTTTGCTCAATTACACGGTGCCCGGCTTGATGGGCGGCGAAATCAATCTATGCCAGTATGCGGACAAGCCGGTGTTGGTGGTCAATACGGCCAGCCATTGCGGCTTCACGCCGCAGTTCACCCAGCTTGAGTCTCTATATAAGCAATATGGTCCCAGGGGGCTGGTGGTGATCGGTTTTCCGAGCAACGACTTTTTCCAGGAGTTGGACAAGCCGAGCGAGATCGGCGCGTTTTGCCAGGCCAATTATGGCGTGACGTTTCCTATGGCGGGCAAAGGGCATGTGCGCGGCGGCGATGCGCAGCCATTCTTCAAGGCGCTGATCGCCGCTACCGACGACGCCCCGATGTGGAACTTCCATAAGTATCTGATCCTGCCTGGCGCCAGCAAGGTGCTCAGCATCGGCACCCGTACCAAGCCGGACGCGGCAGAGGTGGTTGATGCCTTTTTGCCGTATTTGAAGCCGGCGGCGGCGCAATCCGCAACTTCCCCTCAACCTTGAACATAGCCAAAGCTGCCTGCGCTTGAGCGCGAGGAGACTCTGGTTGAAAATTCTTTTGTTGGCGTTTTCTTTAAAATCATCGCCTTACATGAATGCTGGGTGAAAAGTTCAATTTTTCTCGCAAAAGGTGTTGACGGGGGTGGGGCCCGGGCGTATAGTTCGCCTCCTCAGCTGACGCAGCGA
>NZ_PQWB01000172.1 GCF_002924365.1 Chromobacterium alticapitis
CGGCGCGGACAAGGGCTATGACACGCCTGCTTTCGTGAACGGCTGCAGAGACTTGGGCATCACGCCGCACGTGGCGCGCAAGCGTGTCGGCAGCGCGATCGACGGCCGCACCACGCGCCATGAGGGTTACGCGATCAGCCAGCGGCGACGCAAACGGATCGAGGAATGCTTCGGCTGGCTGAAAACCGTCGGAGGCCTTC
>NZ_PQWB01000173.1:0-12070 GCF_002924365.1 Chromobacterium alticapitis
CTAAGCCAAACCGCGCCGGACGAATGGCCGGAAGCGCAGCCGCTCGCCGATCTGCTGCGCGGCATCCTGCCCGCACTGCTGCTGTCCTCACTGATCGCGCTGGCCGCTTTGGCCGGCCATGGCTGGACAGTCGCCGCGTTGCCCCTGGGCGGCGCCTGGATCGCGCTGCTGTGCGCCGAGCAATTGCTGCGCTGCCTGCTTCGCGCCTTCCAGCCCTATCGACGCGAACAGCAGCAACATCCCGTCTTCGGCTGCCTGGCTGCCGCCGCGCTGCGCGGCGGATGGCGCGCAGGCCAGGCCCTGCCCGGCATCCAGCTGCGGCAAAGCTGGGCCATGCGCTATATGGCCAGTGCAGCGCCCCGTCTGCTCGCCGCGCTGGCCGCCCTCGCCTGGCTGCTAAGCAGCGTCAATGCGATCGCCGTGGACCAGCGCGGCATTTACGAGCGTTTCGGCCAGGCCGCGGCGGTATGGCAGCCCGGCTTGCACCTGGGCCTGCCTTGGCCGCTGGGCAGGCTCAGGCTGATCGAAAACGGCGCCATCCATCAGATGGGCCTAGGCCTATCGCCCCAGGCCGCAGCGGACCCGGACCGGCTATGGGACGGCAGCCACAGCGCGGAGACCATGCAATTGATCGCCAGCGGCCAGGGCGAGCGCCAAACCACGCAATTGATGGCGCTGGATGTCAGGCTGGTCTACCGGCTCGGCCTGAGCGACTCCGCCGCGCTGGACAGCTACCGCCAGACCGATGCGCCCGGCCTGCTGCGCGACATAGCCGGCCAGATCATCCTGCATGCATTCGCCGCGCGACAACTTGACGCGCTGCTGGGCACTGAATTGGCAGGCGTGTCCCGGCAATTGCGCGGCCAGATTCAGTCCCGGCTGGACACGGCCGACAGCGGGCTGGAATTGCTTGCCGTGGTGATCCAGTCCATCCACCCGCCGGCCGCAGCCGCCAACGCCTACCACAATGTGCAGGCGGCGCAGATCCTGGCTCAGGCCAATGTGGCGCTCGAACGCGGCCAAGCGGTGCGCGCCCTCAGCGCGGCTCGGCAGCAAGCTAGCCAGGCCCGCGACGAGGCCAGCGCCGCCGCCGCCGAGAAGCTGGCCGCCGCCCAAGCCGCCGCCATAGGCTTCGCCGCGGACCGGCAGGCCGCTCAGGCAGGCGGACAGGCCTTCCTGCTGGAGCGCTATCTGCACCGGCTGCGCCTGGGAATGGCCGGCGCCAGTCCCATCATCATCGACCATCGCATCGACGCAGCCGGCATGCCCGCGCTGGATCTGCGCCCCAACGCCCATCCTGCTGACCCGCCGCTGACCGCGCCGGACAGCCGCCATTGAGGAGAACGCCTTGACACCTCACAACCATGAGCATCATGACGAGCGCGGCAACGGCCCGCCGCGCCGCTGGCCGCGCCTGGCCGGCGTCCTGGCGCTGGTCCTTACCCTCTTGTCTTGCTGCATGCTGCAGGTGCGCTCCGGCGAGGCGGTCGTGATCACCCGCTTCGGCGACCCGGTCCGCGTTCTCCTGCAGCCCGGCCTGGCCTGGCGCTTGCCGCAGCCCTTCGAAAGCGCGCTGCCGGTGGACCTGCGATTGCGCGCCACCTCCAGCGGCCTGCAGGATGTGGGCACGCGCGACGGTCTGCGCGTGATCATGCAGGCTTACGTCGCCTGGCAAGTGCCGGCCGACGCCGTCCACATCACCCGCTTCCTTCGCGCGATGCGCAACCAACCCGACGAAGCGGCGCGGCAGATCCGCACCTTCATCGGCTCCGCCCTGGAAACCGGCAGCAGCGGCTTCGCCCTGACCAGCCTGGTCAATACCGATCCCGGCCAACTGCGGCTGGCCGAATTCGAACGGCAACTGCGCCGGCAGCTGTCCCAGCAGCTATTGGACAGCTACGGCGTGCGCGTGGTCGACGTGGGCCTGGAGCGGCTGACGCTGCCGGCCGTCACGCTGGACGCCACCGTGGCCAGGATGCGCGCCGAGCGCGACACGCTGGCCGCCGAGCGCACCGCGGCCGGCAACGAGCAGGCAGCCGCCATTCGCGCCGACGCGGCGCGCGACGCGCGCGTGCTGCGCGCCAACGCCAGCGTGGAAGCCGCTCGCATCGAGGCCCAATCGCAAGTGGAGGCCGCCCGCGTCTACGGCGCGGCCTATCAGAGCGATCCAGCCCTCTATCGCACTCTGCGCTCGCTGGACACCCTGGACCACATCGTCAACGCCAATACCCGGCTGATCCTGCGCACCGACGCCGCGCCCTTCCGCGCCTTGGTGGAAGGTCCGCCGGGACTGGAGGCCAAGCCGGCCAAGGCGGGCAAACAATGAAGCCCTCCCCCGTCGACGCGCCGCTGGTCCAGTCGCTGCGCCTGGCCTACCTCCTGCTGTTGGCCGCGGCCGCCTTGAGCGGCCTGGCCTGGCTGCTGGCCCACGTCCGTTCCATCCCGGCCGACAGCCAGGCCGTGGTGCGACGCTTCGGCGCCATAGACCGCGTACAGCATGCCGGCCTGCTGCTGGCCTGGCCCAGCCCGCTGGAAGAAGTGACGATGCTGCCCTCGCCGGAAACGGTGCAGCAGCGCCGGATCGCCCTGCTAGCGCGCGACGGCGATGCCGCCCAACTGGACGACGAGGACATGCCGCTGGTCCAGATGGGCGACCGCCTGGCCGGCTCCGGCTATCTGCTGACCGGCGACCTGGCCGTAGTCCAGCTCAGCGCCACCATCTATTACCGCATCATCGATCCGGCCGCCTACGTCCTGCAAGGCGGGCAGGCGCTGCCGCTGCTGGACCGGGTAGTGGCCGCCAGCGCCCTGAAGCTGTGCGCCGGACGTGGCCTGGAATCCATCCTGGCCACACGCGAGGCCAGGCTATCCTCCGCCAACGCGGCGGAACGCGAACGGCTGCGCGCCGAACTGGCGCAGGCCAGCAACCAGGCGCTGGATGCCCTGCGAAGCCGCGGTGCCGGCCTGGGCCTGCAGGTGGCGCGCATAGACTTGCAGTCCGCGCTGCCGCGGTCCGCGCAAGCCGCCTTCGACGCCGTGCTCACCGCCGACCAGACCGTACAGCGCCAGTTGGCCCAGGCCCGCACCGCCGCCGCGCTGGAAAAGCAGCAGGCCCGCGCGGCCGTTGACAGCCAGTTGGCCAATGCCCGCGCCCAGGCCGACGAGCGGCTGTCGCTCGCCCGCGCCGAGACCAGCGAAATCGCCGCGCTGGCGCCCGGCATACGCGCGCCGGCAGGCGCGGAGCGGCTGCGCCAGCTCTACCTGGAGCGTATGCAGGCCGTGCTGGCCAAGGCCGGCAAGGTCACCACGGTGGACCCGGCCGGCAGCGGCAGGCTCATCCTGCCTGGGGAGAAGCCATGAGCGGCTGCGCCCACCACGCCGCCCCTCTGCTGGACGCAGACGAGCAGCGCCGGGCCGGCCGCCGCCTGCTGCTGACCATGCTGGCCGGCGGCCTGCTGCTGCTGGCCGCTTGCTGGCATCTATTCGTCGCCAACGGCGACGCGCTGGCGCTGCTGCTAGCAGGAGCGGCCTCTCTGCTGCTGGCCGCGCCCACGCTGCGCGCCGCCTGGCACAGCCTGAGCCAGCCCGATCTGCACGGCCTGGCCGACCTGCTGGTGGCCCTGGCTATCGTCGGCGCCTGGGCGGCCGGCGACCTCGCCAGCGCCGCCCTCTTGCCCATCCTGATGGAGCTGGGCCATGTGCTGGAGGAACGCAGCCTGCTGGGCTCGCGCGAGGCGATACGCGCGCTGGCGGAACTGGGCCGGGGCAGTTGCCGCCGCCTGCTGCCGAAAGGCGGCGTGGAGGAGGTGGACAACGACCATCTGGCGCCGGGGGATCGGCTGGAAATCCACCCCGGCGATCGCATCCCGGCCGACGGCATAGTGCTGGACGGTCATGCCAGCCTGGACGCCTCGCCCGTCACCGGCGAAGCCCAGCCGCAAGACGTAGCGCCCGGCAGCCCGGTCTACGCCGGCGCGCTCAGCCTGGACGGCGCGCTGCGCATCGAAGTCAGCCGCGTCGGCGCCCAGTCCGCGCTGGGACGCGTCATCGAGCTGATGCAGGCTGCCGAATCGTCCAAGCCGGCCATCACCCGCTTCATCGAGCGCCACGCCTCCGCCTATCTGACGGTGGCGCTGGCCGTGGCGGCCATCGCCTGGTTCACCGGCGGCGGCAGCCAGGCCGCGCTGGCGGTGCTGGTAGCCGCCTGCCCGTGCGCGCTGGTGATCGCCGCGCCATCTACGGCCGTGGCCGGCGTGGCTGCCGCGGCGCGCCACGGCATCCTGATCCGAGGCCCGGCCTTCCTGGAGGAACTGGCCGACGTCGACACCCTAGTGATAGACAAGACCGGCACGCTGACCGATGGCCGGCTGGCGGTGCAGCAAATAGACATCGCAGCCGCGGCCGAAGCCGGCGCGCCGGCGCCGGAACGATTGGCCGCCAGCCTGGCCGCCGCCAGCAGCCACCCGGTCAGTCGCGCGCTGGCCGCGCTGGGCGGCGACGCGCCGCCGCTGCCATTGAGCGGCGTACGCGAAACGCCGGGCATGGGCCTGCAAGCCGACAGCGACTGGGGCCGGCTGACGCTGGGCCGGCCGGAATGGCTAAGCCGCTGCGGCTGCCAGACGCCAGCGCCGCAAGTCGCCGGCAGCCTGGCCGGCCTGGCGCTCGATGGCCGCCTGCTGGCCTGGTTCCACCTGGCGGACAGCCCGCGGCCGGAGGCGGCCGAAGCATTGCGCCAGCTGCGCGAACTAGGGCTGGCGCGCCAGCTCTTGCTCAGCGGCGACCGCGCCGATACCGCGCGGGCGCTGGCCGAAAAGCTAGGATTGGAAGCCGAGGCGCAGGCGCTGCCGGAAGACAAGCTCGCCCATGTCCGCGCCGAGATCGCCGCCGGCCGCTCCCCTCTGGTGGTGGGCGACGGCATCAACGACACGCTGGCGCTGAAAGCCGGCGCGGTGGGCGTAGCCCTGGGCGCACGCGGCGCAGATGTCGCGGTGGCTGCCGCCGACGTGGTGCTGACCGGCAACAATCTGCTGCGGCTAGCCACCGCGATCCGCCTGAGCCGGCGCTGCCGCGCCATCCTCGGCGCCAATGTGCTGATTGGCCTGGGCTGGTCCGCCGGACTGACCGCGCTGGCCGCCGCCGGCTGGCTGGGACCGGCCGGCGTACTGAGCGCGGCCCTGTTGCACAACGTCGGCACCCTGCTGGTGATGGGCAATTCGGGACGCATCCTGCGCTACCGCGAGGACTGAGCGGCCGCCGCGCCGCCGGGCTATGCTGAAAACCTGCGCCCAGTCCGTGGCGCATGCGCGCAGCTTCATGTCACGGCGGTGAACGCCAGCCGCCTCCGCACACGCTACCATCGGACCACCATGGAAATAGAAATCGCAAAAATCTTCGTCGCCCTGCTGGTTCTGGTGAACCCGCTGGGCGCTATCCCCATTTTCATCAGCCTGACGCCGCAATCCAGCCAGGAGGAGAGACAGAAAGTCGCCAAGACCACCGCCATCGCGGTGGCCGTGGTGATGTGTCTGTTCGCCATCGTCGGCCAGAGTCTGCTGCGCTTTCTCGGCATCAGCATAGGCTCGTTCCAGGTGGGCGGCGGCATCCTGCTGATGCTGATCGCCATCGCGCTGATGAACGCCAAGCCCGGTCCCACCAAGACCACCAAGCAGGAGCGCGAGGAGGCCGGCCACAAGACCAATATCGCCGTGGTGCCCATGGCCATCCCGCTGATGACCGGCCCCGGCACCATCTCCACCGTCATCATCTACGCCACGACCGCCGCCTCCTGGGTGCAGGTGGTCTACCTGTTGATCAGCAGCTTGCTGGTGGCCTTGACCTGCTACGGCGCGCTGACGCTGGCCACGCCGCTGACCCGGCTGCTGGGCCAGACCGGCATCAATATCGTCAACCGCGTAATGGGCATGCTGCTGGCCGCGGTATCGGTGGAAATCATCGTGGACGGCCTGTACCGGCTGTTCCCGCAGCTGACGCGCTGATCCGCCGGATAAACGCCCCCGCCAGGGCGCTCGCTATTCGATGCGAAATGGCCGTCCTATCCGCCCGGGGACGAGCTGCTGCCCCCATCGTTGTCGATGGCCGGCGAGGCGCCCGCGCAGCTCCAACAGCGAGCCGTCGGACTAGGCGCGGCCTGGTTCGGACGAGGCCTGGGCGGCCTTCTCGTCGAACAGTTTCAAGGCCATCAGGCCGTGCCCCACTGCCGCGCCGGCGCGCAGGGCCGATGCGATGAACACCGTCTCGGCCAGCTCCTCGCGCGTGGCGCCGGCCTCCAGCGCGTTCTTGGTATGCGCGTCTATGCAGTAGGAGCACTGGGTGGTCAGCGCCACGGCGATGGAGATCAGCTCGCGGTACTTGGCCGGAATGGCGCCGTCCGCGCGCTCGGCCACCGCCTTCAAATTCAGAAAAGCCTGCGCCTCCTTGGGCGCCAGGCTCATCAAGGCCTTGCCGTAGGCGAAATCTTCCGGCTGCTGATATGCGGACATGCTGCCTCCTGTGCGATATGGGGAGCATCCATTCTGCCCCATAAACATGCCAAGGCAATGACCTTGCGCATCTGTATACATATTTTCACCACCAGCTGTGCATTGTTTGTACCGATACCCAGCAGTACAACATGGCCATTCTTCATAGCCTGGTGGCAGCCATGTCCAAGCCTGAAATCAAGCCGGTTCCGATCAAGATCCATCCGCGGCTGACCCGCGGCCGCTTCAACAACGCGCGCGTCGCCATGGTTCTGCTGACGCAGCTGATCTTCCTCGGCCTGCCCTGGCTGCAGTGGAACGGCCGCCAGGCCGTGCATTTCAATCTGGCCGAGCATCACTTTTTGATCTTCGGCCTCAGCCTGTGGCCGCAGGATTTCATCTACCTGGCGGCGCTGCTGGTGGTGTCGGCGCTGGGCCTGTTCCTGTGGACCGCGCTGGCCGGCCGCCTGTGGTGCGGCTACAGCTGTCCGCAAACTGTGTACACCCAGATCATGATCTGGATAGAGCGGCTGACGCAGGGCGACCACAACGCGCGCCGCAAGCTGGAGGCCGCGCCATGGAGCGCGGACAAGCTGGTCAAGAAGGGGGCGGCCCAGTTGCTGATGGGCGCGTTCTCCCTATGGACCGGCCTGACCTTCGTCGGCTACTTCACCCCCATGCGCGAACTGGCGACGCTGGATATGGGGCCATGGGACGCGTTCTGGACGCTGTTCTACGCCGGCTTCACCTGGCTGCTGGCCGGCGCGCTGCGCGAGAAGGTCTGCCTGCACATGTGCCCTTACGCGCGCTTCCAGGGCGCGATGTTCGACGATCACACCCTGATCATTTCCTATGACGAAACACGCGGCGAGCCGCGCGGCAAGGCGCAGGCCAAAAGCGCCGATCCGGTCAAAGGCTGCGTGGACTGCGGCATCTGCGTGCAGGTTTGCCCCACCGGCATAGACATCCGCGCCGGCCTGCAATACGAGTGCATAGGCTGCGCCGCCTGCATAGACGCCTGCGATCAAGTGATGGACAAGCTGCAGTCGCCGCGCGGGCTGATCCGCTACACCAGCGCCCGCGCGCTGCAAGACAAGCCCGCGGCAGCGCGCTCGCTGCACCGGCCGCGGGTGGCCGTGTATTCCTGTCTGCTGGCCGGCATCGTCGCCCTGTCCGTCACCGGCATGGCGCTGAAAAAACCGTTCAAAGTGGATGTATTGCGCGATCGCGCCAGCCTGGTGGAGCAAGGCGAGGATGGCCTGCTGCAAAACCGCTACAACCTCAGGCTGATCAACACCACGGAGCAGCCGCAGCGCTACGCGTTGGCAGTGGAGGGCCTGCCCGGCATCCGGCTGGAACACGCCGGCCAAGTGGTGACGGTGCGCCCGGCGCAGACTGAAACCGTAGCGGTGCGGGTGCTGGCAGAGTCAGAACACGCCCCTCGCGGCGCGCATCCGATACGCTTCGTGGTACGCTCCTTGTCCGACGACGCCATCGTCCGCGAAAAATCCAGCTTCATCGGCGAATGAGCCGGCAAGGACAGCGCATGAACAAAACCGGCCAACTCAGCCAACGCTTCCGCCACGCCATCGAACAGGGCCAGCTGCGCGCCGGCGACCGCATGCCCTCGCTGCGCAAAGTGTGCCAGGACCACAAGATCAGCATCACCACCGCCCAGCGCGCCTACGCCGAACTGGAGCGGCTGGGACTGATCGAATCCCTGCCGCGATCCGGCTTTCGCGTGCTGGCGCGCGCGCCCGCGCTATCCTCCCTGCCCGCCGCAACCACCGACGGCGCAGCCATCCGCATCGAGCACCTGACGGCGGCCTTGGCCATGCCCTGGGGCTGCCCCTACATCAACCCGGCGCTGATCAACACTACGCCGCTGAACCGCGCCCTCACCCGCGCCCTGCGCGACTACCGCTACGCGCTGGCCGGCCAAAGCCACGTTGGCTACGAGGGGCTGCGCCGCGAGCTGGCCTTGCGCTATCTGGCCCAGGGCGTGGAGCTGGACGGCGAGGAGCTAGTGATCACCTGCGGCGCGATGGAGGCGCTGAACCTGGCGATACGCGCCGTGGCCAAGCTGGCTGGCAACGCCGCCATGCTGGCGCTGACACCGGCCTTCCCCGCCCTGTTCGATCAGTTGGACCAGCTGGGCATCTCCGTCCATACCCTGGCTACCCCGCCCGGCCAGCCGCTGGACCTGGAAGGCCTGGAGCGGCTCATCGTCCAGCACCGGCCGGCCGCCATCCTGGCCATGGCCAATTTCCAGCACGGCACCGGCCTCTGCCTCAGCGAGACCGACAAGCAGGCGCTGTTGCAACTAGCCGAGCGCCACCGCCTGCCCATCATAGAGGACGACACCTACCGCGAGCTGTACTTCGGCGAAAGCGCGCCCCTGCCGCTGAAAGCCTATGACCGCAGCGGCTGCGTGCTGTACTGCGCCTCGTTCAGCAAGTCGCTGGCGCCGGGCTACCGCGTGGGCTGGATCGCCGCCGGCCGCTACCGCGACAGCATCGTCGGCCTCAAGCTTTACAGCTCGCTGTCCACGCCCCTGCCCAGCCAGCTGGCCCTGGCCCGCCTGCTATCCGGCGGCCAGCACGAGGACATGCTGAGCCTGCTTCGCGGCCGCCTGCAGGCCAATTGGTTGGCCATGAGCCAGCAGCTGGCCGCCCATCTGCCCGCCGGCCGCCAGCATGCGCCGCAAGGCGGCTATTTCCTGTGGCTGGAATTGCCGGACGGCGTCGACTGCCGCAGCCGTCTGCCGCAGGCCATGCAGATGGGCATGCACTATGCGCCGGCCGGGCTGTTCTTCCGCGACGACGCGCCCGGCCCCAACGCGCTGCGGCTCAATTTCAGCTATTACGATCCCTTGCATCACCGCGACGGCGCGGCCGCGCTGGCGGCCCTGCTGAGCGCCTGAGCCGGCTCAGGCCTCTTCCGTCTGCCGCGCCAGCCAGGCGTATACTTCAGCGACGATGGCGGCGCGCGGCTGGCCCTGGATGCGCGCCAGCCAATACTGCGCGCCGTCCACGGCCGGATAGCCGGCCACCGCCTGCAAGCGGCCATCGGCCAAGGCCTCCGCCGCCAGCAGCTTGGGCAGGCAGGCCAGGCCTTCGCCGCGCAGCGCGGCGTCCAGCAACAGCCTTGCATCGTCATAAATGCCGACGCGGCGAAAACCGGCTAGATGCGCGCGGAACAGCTCGCCGGCGCGCGCATCGGTAAAGCCATCCTCCAGGCACAACAACCCCGCCTCGCTCGGCTGCCGCTCTGGCGGCAACGCGGCCAGCCGCTGCGCCAGCTCCGGCGCGGCGGCCATCAGCCAACCGTCGCGCAGCCAGCGCCGCTCCATCACATCCGGCTGCTGCAAAGGCCGGTCCGCAATCACGATGTCCACGTCTATTTCATCGACGAAACGCGCGCTCTCGTCGGTGGACAGCAGCAGGCTCAGCTGCGGCAATGCGCGCCTCAGCTCGGCCAATCTAGGCTGCAGCCAGCCCTGCGCCAGCGCGGCCGGACACACCAGCACCACCAGCCCCGGGTCCATATAGCCGGCGATGCGCCCCAGCCCACCCTGTAAATTGTCCAGCGCGCGCCGCACGCTCTGCTGCAGCACCTCGCCCGCCACCGTCAGTTCCACGCCGCGGCCCACGCGGCGGAACAGCGGCTGGCCCAATTGCTGCTCCAGTTGCTGCACCTGATGGCTGATGGCCGATTGCGACAGGCACAGCTCGTCCGCCGCACGGGAGAAATTGCCGTGGCGGGCGGCGGCCTCGAAGCCCTGCAACAGTTTCAGGGAAGGAATGCGCATGACGAATCATGAAGAAAGTTGATTAATTGAGCCAATTATTATCAATTTTCAAAACATAGGCCACACCGCACAATGCCGCCGACTATGCCTAAACCAAGGCGGCCGCGAGCCGTCCCAAGGAGCCAATGATGAACCGACGCCATTTCCTGCGAAACGCCGCCCTGCTGTCCGGCAGCGCCCTGCTGGGCGGTTGCCTGGCCGGCGGCTCCAGCCAGGCTGAAGCCCAAAACGCCGCCGCGCCGAAAGACCGGCTGCAGACCTCCGGCTGGCGCATGCCGGACGAAGGCGAGCCGCACGCCGCCACCTGGATGGCTTTCGGCCCGCGCGCGGAAATCTGGGGCGGCAAGCTGCTGGAGCCGGCCAGAAGCCATCTGGCCGGCATCGCCCGCGCCATCTCTCAGTTCGAGCCGGTGCGCATGCTGGCGCCGCAAGAAAACATGGAACTGGCGCGCCGGCTATGCGGCGATAGCGTGCAATTGATCGCCCAGCCGTTGGACGACTTGTGGATGCGCGACACCGGGCCGGTGTTCGTGCGCGACGCGCAAGGCCAATGGGCCGGCGCCGGCTTCAACTTCAACGGCTGGGGCGGCAAGCAATCCCATGCGAGGGACGCTAAAGTGGCGGCGGCGGTCTGCGGCCAAGCCGGCATCAAGCTGCTGGCCAGCTCGCTCACCTTGGAAGGCGGCGGCCTGGAAGTGGATGGCGACGGCACCGCCATCATCACGGAAAGCTGCGTGCTGAACCGCAACCGCAACCCCGGCGTGAGCAAGGCGGCTTGCGAGGCGGAGCTGAAGCGGCTGCTGGGCGTGGACAAGGTGATCTGGCTGCCCGGCATCGCCGGCCGCGACATCACCGACGGCCACACCGACTTCTACGCCCGCTTCGTCCGCCCCGGCGTGGTGATCGCCGGCTTGGACAGCGATACCTCATCCTTCGACTACGCCGTGACGCAAAAGCATCTGCAAATCCTGCGCCAGGCCAGCGACGCCAAGGGACGCCGGCTGCAAGTCATCACCCTGCGCGGACCGGACAAGATCCGCCCCGCGTTCGAGAACCGGGAATTCGCCGCCGGCTACGTCAATTTCTACGTCTGCAACGGCGCGGTGATCGCGCCGCAATTCGGCGATGCCGACGCCGACGCCAACTGCCGCGACATCCTGCGCGAGCAATTCCCAAACCGCGAGATCGTGCAGCTGAACATAGACGCGATAGCGGCCGGCGGCGGCGGCATCCACTGCGCGACGCAGCAGCAGCCGGCGTGATGGCCTCCGTGATGATCTAACGTGGAAGTAACCGGCACCGGAGCGCCAGCGAAGGGTACCCAAATGCGCAGCATTTGGGTGTCCGGTTGACTGCCGTGTTAGAGCACGGCCTTTGAACGCGAGATGTTTTCATGAGACGGTCAATTGCCAGGGACAATGGTTTCACCGCTGCATGCTGCGCAGACCTCGAATACAGCAGTGTGACGACCACTTTCGATTCGCTCGATGCAAACTGAACCTCGGCCTCTACACGCAGGGCAAAGCCGAAACCCATGTTTCGGATCACGATTGCCATTGCGAACGGCTTCAAGAAACAGTCGGCGGCGGATGGCGTCTTTGGGGTCGGACGTGTTCAAGTAGGGAGCTCTAACGTTGAAGCTGAGCCGCGAGCGGCGGCCTGCCGACGTGAGTCGGCTCGAGCGACAGGTTAGGCGTCATTTTCTCGCCACCGCCTCGAGCTCGTGGACATGAATAAATCGGGCTAAGCCTTCGCCGCCAGCAGTCGCGCAACTGGCGCA
>NZ_PQWB01000173.1:12083-14987 GCF_002924365.1 Chromobacterium alticapitis
CTAGCTCGCTCTAGAGCGAACGCAAGCATTGCATTGTGGATGCTCGATGAACTGGCCTGTACCAATGCAGCCTGAAGCGCGACTGCCGCGTAGTCGCAGTCGCGAGGCCATCCCAGCTGATCGGACGCCGCATCCAGACTCGCGAAGAGTGGAGGAAGCTGTGCTTCATTCTCGGCAAGTGCAATTGCCTCGACCAAGCGATCGGCTTCAGCAGTGCTGCCGCCGCGCTTCGCCACCTCGTCTCTAAACGCGACCAATTCGTCCATGTGACGCCTAACGTTAAAAATCACCGGACGGAGGCAAGCGCAGCTTGCCGGAGGTCCGGTGGATTGCAGTGTTGGGCGTCATTTCCAAAACTGCCACGGTTTCTTTGGGGTTTCGATTCCCTTGGCTTTGCTTTGAAGAAACCGCAGATATTTCGGGTCTTGGTCTTCAAAAATGTCCGCTCCGCCCCCCATATACACTCGCATTAACTCGTCGGCCGCTTGATCAAACGCCTGTAATTCAAGTTGGCATTGACCTAGACGGAGGTGAAGAAAGGGGTTCCCGATTGCGTTTGGGCAGTGCATGGCTTGCGAAAGATTGTCACGACCAGCGACATAATCGCCGCCAAGAAAATTTGAATCTCCAACGGCAGCAAGTATCCAGGTGGCAGCCTCCCATTCCGTTTTAGGCTCAGGCAACAAATCCCATGCGGCCCAATAGATCTGCAAGGCATCAGGAAACTGCTTCGCGTTAGCGCGTTTGTCACCAAGAGCGCAAAGGCGTTGAATTTCAGCGTGGATTTCGTTAGCTAACTCGGCCACGCGTTGGCATGACAAATTTGATGTCTTCTGCCGCGACGGTGGGCATGCTGAATCGAATGGTCTTTGGATCAACCGTGGCTGTGGGCGGAACGGGTTGCGCTGCAGCGCCAAGGCCAATGGAAGCGAGAGCAGCGGCAATGATTCTTCTCATGGGGACGGTGGTGTTTTAAGCGGCCGAACGTTTAGCGGAGGCCGAAGGCCGGAACGGCCTTGACCGCAATGTTAGGTGCTGGCGTGCTCACTACCACAGTTTCCACCAAGGCTTAGAAGGTGCTGCAGGCTTGTTCATTGCGGACCCAGAGGCTGGGCTGTCTTGATAAGTGAAGTTCACCTTGAAAGACCATGAGCCATCTTTGCGAAAGAAGTGAATAACTGCCTTTATCCACCAGTCACCTGATTTGCGCATAACAACGTAAAGGTCTTCGCATAGTTGCCGAAGTTCGCTGCTGATTTGTGCCTTGTCTTCAGCCTGTTCGTTCTTGAGCGCGTAATTCATGTACGAACCATCGCAATCGATGCTCAACCACCCCTCATGCCAACTCTTAGGAGAGCATGCAATGGCCTCTTGGATAAGGGAAGTAAGTTGTTCGGTATAGAGGTCAAATTTTTCGGTCATGGGATGCCTTGAAGCACCTAACGTTTGAGGTAACCGGCGTGCGACAGCGTGGCGAAGCCGGGCAAGAATGAAATGATGCCCGGCGCAGCCACGCCGGAGCACGTCCGGTTGAACGATGGGTTAGGCCCCACTGTCGTTTGCCGCAAAGTCCTCAGGTGGCAGCGGACACTCGACGTCGCGAAGTCGCTTCCGCGCGACCGCAAGTTGCTCCGAAGTGAACAGCTTTCTCCAAGGCTCGCAAAGCACAAAATACTCAACACTGAGGCGAAGATTCTGCTTTCCGCGCAGGAAAAGCTCGGTGAAACCCGTTGAAGGCTTGCTGGTTGCGAGTAAGCGATCTGCGGTTCCCTTGCCCCCATTTTCGCCGAGCATTTGCAAGAAGTAGGTAGCTCGATACGGCGGCTTCAGCTTTAACGCCGAATCGTAGATCCCGTGCATTTTTTGGTCAAATTCGTCAATGAGGTTCTGAGGCATTGCTTAACTAGTTTGTGCGTTACACGATTTTAAGACCTGGCCCATGGGGCATAACGTTCGAGCTAACCGGCGCTGCGCGGCTTTATCGCGCAGCGTCCAGCGACTGAAAGGAGCGAGGTTGAGCGCCATGTTAGCTCTTTGATAGCTTGGGAGATGCTTTCTTGTTGTTGTATTTCGGAAGTTCGCCAAACCTCTTGAAGTACTCAGCAAACGCTACGTACTCCGCCATTGCAACCTTGCCGTGTACAAGAAGATTCTCAGGGGTTATATCGCGCCCCTGATATTCAAATGAGCAGACAGCCACGTAAAGTATTTTTGCAAGAGCCTCTCCATCTTGGTAGTCATACCTGAACCTGTCTGCGCCACCGTGGCCACCGCCGCTCTTATCTCGGAGAGTATTGTTGAACTGGGAAAGGCGTCCTCTTAGACCGGCGACAGAGTTGGTCATTCCGAAGTAAACAATTTCTTTCGCCCAGTCGAACGGTTGCCCTTCGATATTGCGCCTTGAGATTCGCAAAGCGTAAATGCCGGGATACTGTAAGTTGTTCAGTTGTGGAACTCGATTGTCCCATTTTACCCACGAAGAGAATTCAAGTGTCATCATCGGAAAGAGCTAACTTGTAATTAGCCACCCTAAAGGCCGGGTGAAAGCACCCACATATTGGCGTATAAAAATTATGCCGTCAAGATTTTCCATTTAAAATCACCACAATACCAGCCATCTCACTTTTTTGCAGGGGCTTAACATTGGACGAAACACACCACCTACTGGAGGCTGTGGGAAAGCCGCGTTTGCTGGAACAGGTTCGCGCCCGTATTCGGGTCAAGCATTACAGCTTGCGTACCGAGCAGGCGTATGTGGAATGGATTCGCCGCTTCATTCTGTTTCACGGCAAGCGGCACCCTATGGAGATCAGGGCCATTCAACGCTGAACTCGTAGGCAAATGAACGGTCAGTATTTATTTGCGATATGCCACATGCTAACCCTCGCCATCCTTTCCTCCATC
>NZ_PQWB01000174.1 GCF_002924365.1 Chromobacterium alticapitis
GTTGTCCTCCGCTCTCAAGCACCCCACTCACCATGACGCCGTTCAGGACGCCTTGCCCGACCTGACGGCTTGCCCACACTGCCAGGCCGAGGCCAATCAGTTGGCGCTATGGGGCTGGAGCCGAGGCCTGCGGCGTTATCGCTGCAAACAGTGCCACCGGACCTGCAATGCCTTGTCGGGCAGTCCATTGGCCAAATTGCGCA
>NZ_PQWB01000175.1 GCF_002924365.1 Chromobacterium alticapitis
CAATGCCTTGTCGGGCAGTCCATTGGCCAAATTGCGCAAGGCCGATCGCTGGCTGAGCTATGCCCAAGCGCTGCAGGATGGCTTGACCGTGCGGGCAGCGGCGCGCGCATGCGGCATTAGCAAGAACACGGCTTTCTTGTGGCGCCATCGCTTCTTGCATCGCGCATCAGACCACCTGGCGACGCAGGCCCGGGGGATCGTCGAAGTGGATGAGACCTTCATCCTGGAATCATTCAAAGGGCAGCGACACCTCCCACGCGTGTCGCGCCAGCGGGATGGCGTTGGCCAAACCCGGGGAGCCGGACCGGATCAGATTCCCATCATGGTGGTGCGGGACCGAGAGGGGCATACGGCGGACTTCAAGTTGAAGAGGCTCAATGGCGCTCATGTGGCAGCGGCTTTAGCCCCCTTGGTGGATAGCGATGCCATCCTGTGTTCGGACGGCGCCGCCGTGTACTCGACCTTTGCCAAGCAACATGGCATCACCCATCAAGTCGTGCATGCCAAGGCGGGACAGCGGGTACGCGAGGGGGCGTTCCATATCCAGCATGTGAATGCCTACCATAGCCGCTTGAAGGTTTGGATGGCGCGATTCCACGGGGTTGCCACCAAATACCTTGAGCACTATTTGGGATGGCGACGGATGCTGGAGCGCTATCAGCAAACCATTCAGCCTTGCCACTGCTTGCAGGAGGCGGTGGGGCGTCCCTTGCAACACATTATTGGGACATAGCCTTATAAAAGCCATGCTGCTAGTCCCTGCCGATTTCTACCCTCCCCGCCAAGTCTGTTTCGCAGATTTCCAATTGGATGTGCTGGGGCCTGACCATGCCCAGGCGGACCACCAGGCCGTGCAGGCCAACGCAGACGCCATCCGCCATGTATTCGGCCCGGACAATCATTGGCCGCCCGCCGACATTGGCTTTAAGGAAAATCTGGCTGATCTGCAGCGTCATTTTGATGAGTTCGAGCAAGGCGTGGCTTTCGCCTACTGCCTGCTATCGCCGGACAAGCAGGGCTATCTGGGCTGCTTGTATATCAAGCCCATCAAATCTCGGCAGGAAAACGACTGGCGCAAACTGCGTTTTCAGGCTCAAGCGTTTTTATGGCTCAGCGCCGGAGACAAGCCCTTGCCCGCGGATCAAGCCGTGACGACAGTACAAAACTGGCTGGCCCAAGACTGGCCTTTTGCCGCTGTCGCCTGGCCAGGCCGGGAGATGAGCTGGGATGCGTGGCTCGCCACCGAACCCATCACGCCTTGAGCCGTTAACAAAAGATCTTTCCATCCGCATTGAAAGAAACAACTACGCCGCACTGGATCAACCGGTCGGTCCCGCGGTCCATCTGGCTGGCGTCAATAAGGATGGCTCCATTGAGTATTTCTACGCTATCGATTTACACCCAAAGGACTGAAGCCATGCCCTACATCAACGTGCAAATCACCGCCGGCGCGACGCGTGAACAAAAAGCCGCGCTGGTGAAAGACATCGCCGACTCGCTGGTTCGTCATTTAGGCAAAAAACCGGAGCACACGCATATCGTGATCCAGGAGATCGCCGTGGAGAACTGGGACTATGCCGGACAGCTGACAGACGACTGGCAGCGCCAGCACTCCACCTGAACCGCCCAAACCAAGGAGCGCGCCATGCGGCTTCACCATCGCCATATAGCCGGCGCAGCGGACCTGCCCTGCCTTGTATTCCTGCACGAGGGGCTAGGTTGCGACGCGATGTGGAAGGACTTTCCTGACCAGCTATGCCGGGCGACGGCCTCGCCCGGCCTGGTCTACGACCGGCAGGGCTACGGCAAGTCCGACCCGCTCTCCCGCCCGCGCGCCATCCACTACCTGCACGAATACGCGCTGGTCGAGCTGCCTCTGTTGCTGCAATCCCTGCTGCCCGATCGCGACTACATCCTGGTCGGCCACTCCGATGGCGGCAGCATCGCGCTGCTGCATGCGGCGGAGCAGCCCGCACGCCTCAAAGGCGTCATTGCAGTCGCCGCCCACGTCTTCGTCGAAGACCTCACCCTGGCGGGAATACGCCAGGCGCGGGACGCCTGGCATGCCGGCAAGCTGGCCGGATTGGCCCGTCATCATGGCGACAAGACTGAGGCGCTGTTCCATGCCTGGGCCGATACCTGGCTCAGCCCCGGTTTCGCCCACTGGAACATCGAATACGCATTGCCGTCGATAAGCTCCCCGCTGCTGGCCATGCAAGGCGCGGGCGATCAATACGGCAGCGCGGCGCAATTGGACGCCATCGCCGGCCAGTCCCGCCGCGGCCGGCAGGCGCTGCTGCCGGATTGCGGCCATAGCCCGCACCTGGAATCGCCGCAAGCCGCGCTGGCGGCAATGGCTGACTTCATCCTCAACCTGGCCGCCGCCTAAACGAAAGACCACGCATGCTATTCACCGAGATGCCCATACTCGACCATCCCCAGGCTCTCCTGCGCCCGCTGCGGCTGGATGACATCCAGGCCTGGCATGACTACCTGACGCAGGAGCGGGTCTATCAGCACACCAGCTGGAACGTGAAATCGCCGGATGATCTGGAGCACTACGCCTGGCAGTCAGAACCGTTCACCGACAGCAGCGCGCTGCGTTTCGCCATCGCCGACAAGGATAGCGACCGCCTGCTCGGCACCGCCGGCTTCCACACTGTCGCGCCAGTCAACGCCAGCGCCGAGTTGGCGTATGACCTGTCGCCCGCCGCCTGGGGCCGCGGCATCGCCATGGCCGCCTGCGCCAGCCTGCGGCGATGGGGGCACGGCCATATCGGCCTCGCCCGCATCCAGGCCACAGTGCTGCCAGCCAACCAGCGCTCCATCCGCGTGCTGGAGCGCTGCGGCTTCGAACGGGAAGGCCTGCTGCGCAGCTACCGCAAGGTGCGCGGCTCATCGCGGGATTTCTGGATGTACAGCCATGTCGCGGGCTGACCGCGCCGGTTCTAGCGGCACGCGCTATATTGACAATCATTCACTATCTGCCGGACATGCCATGCGTCCGTTTCCGCCAGGCTGGCGCAAAGCGGCGCTGTGCCTCGCCCTGCTGAGCCTGAGCGCGCTGGCCAGAGCGTCCCTGCCGACCACCGTCAAGATTTGCGAGGGCGAGGAAGAATGGCCGCCCTTCACCTACTTCAGCCGCGTCAACGGCAAAGCGGGGACGGAGGTCACTGGCTTCTCGGTCGACTTCGTCAAGCTTCTGCTGGCGAAGAAAGGCATCGCGGCGACAATAGACATGATCCCGTGGAAACGCTGCCAACAGGAAGTGGCCGATGGCCGCTACGACATGCTGCTCAATGCCACAGAAAATGAAGAACGCGAGCGGCTGTACTGGGTTAGCGACGCCTATTACCAGCTGACCGGCATCGCCTTCTACGCCAGCAGCCGCACGCCGCCGCGGCTGGACAAACTGGAAGATCTGCGCCGCTACAAGATATGCGGCATTCGCGGCTACACCTACGACAATTACGGGCTGTCCGTGGGACAGGTGGACCAAGGCTCTGCCAATGTCGCCATGGCCATGGGCAAGCTGCTGCTGGATCGCTGCGACTTATTTCTCAACAATCGCGAAATCATGGCTGGCATGCACGCCATAGGCGCGGAGGACTATCTGCGCGATCCGCACTTCGCCTACCTCAAGGTGCCGGGCCTGCATCCCCCGCGCTTCCACATGATGATCAGCCGCAAACCGCCCTACGCCCTGGAGCTGAAAACGCTGATCGACAAGGGCATACGCGACATGGAGAAAAGCGGCGTGGCCGAGCGCTTGCGAAAGCGCTATCTCGAATAGCCCGGCCAATTGCATGCAGGCAGATTCATGATGAAAACGTGCTAGGCTGCCGGCTTAGACCGCAACGCCAAGGGAAATCCGCATGATCAAACTCGCCGTCCAAGACGTGGAAATCGAACGCTGCTTCGCCGTGATGCGCCAATTAAGGCCGCACCTGCAAGCCGAAACCTTCGTCGCCACCGTGCGCGAGATGATGGGCCAAGGCTTCCAACTGGCCTTTCTGCAAGACAGCGACGCCATCGCCTGCGTGGCAGGCTTCCGCATCCAGCATTCGCTAGTCGCCGGCAAGAATTTATACGTGGACGACCTCGCCACCGACGAAGCCCAGCGCTCCTCCGGGCACGGCGCCGCCATGATGGCCTGGCTGCGCCAGCTGGCCAAAGACGCAGGCTGCAACGAGATCCACCTGGACTCAGGCGTGCAGCGCCACCGCGCCCATCGCTTCTACCTGAACCGTAACATGGACATCGTCGCCCATCATTTTTCGGAACGGCTCAATGATTGAAATCGTTCCGCACCAAGTCAGTTGGGCGGCCGAGTTTGAAATTGTCGCGGCTAGATTGCGCGCCGCGATGGGCGAGCAGGCGCTGCGCATAGACCACATCGGTTCCACTGCGGTGCGGGGCTTGGCCGCCAAGGATGTCATCGACGTGCAACTCACGGTGGCGGAATTGAGCGAAGACATGGCCGGTTTGCTAAGCGCGGCCGGCTTCCCGCGCAAGCCGTTCAACCGAGACCATCTGCCGCCGGGATGCGACGATGCCCCGCGGCAATGGGAGAAATTTTTCTTCCGCGAGCCGGCAGGCCAGCGCCGAACCCATATCCACGTGCGCCGCGCCGGCGGCGCCAATCAGCGCTACGCCCTGCTGTTCCGCGACTATCTGCGGAGCCATCCGGGCATGGCGGACGCCTACGGCGAGCTGAAACGGCGGCTGGCGGCCCATCTGGCCGACCCGAACAGCTACCCGGACGTCAAAGATCCAGCAGTGGACCTGATCTATCTGGCGGCGGAACAGTGGGCGGCGCAAACCGGCTGGCGGCTGGACCGCTGCCCGGCAACGGCCCCAGCCTGACAGCCCCGTGACATCAACACTGCTGACACAAGCTGACAGCGCCGCGGCTTAACCTTGCGAAGCGCCGGGACGCATCCCGGCGCTTCGACCATGAACAGCAAGGAAACCCATGAAACGCGCCGTCACCATCATCACCGAGAATTTTTCCGACTGGGAAACCGCCCTGATCAACTCGTCGCTGCGCGTCTATTACGGCTGCGACGTGCGCTTCGCCGCGCCAGGCGGCAAACCCGTCACATCGTCCGGCGGACTAATGGTAACGCCGCACCTGGCGCTGGAGGACATTCAGCTGGACGGACTGGACCTGCTGATTGTCTGCGGCGGCGCCATCTGGCGAACAGCGCAGGCGCCTGACTTGGACCAATTGCTTGCGGCAGCCCGCGAAAAGGGCGTCGTCGTCGCCGGCATCTGCGACGGCACCCGTCCGCTGGCGCAGGCCGGCCTGCTGAACGACCCGCGCCACACCTCAAACGCGGCGGACAATCTGTCTCTGCCGGGCTATGCCGGCGAGGCGCGCTACCAGGACGTGCCGCACGCCATCGGCGACCGCGGCGTGATCACCGCCCCCGGCACCGCCCCGGTCAGCTTCATGGCGCGGATACTGGCGGCGCTCGGCATGGGCGGCGCCGATCTGGACGCCTACTTGGCGCAGCATGCCGCGGAACACGGCAAGCCGGCTTAAACCGGAGCGGCGATGCCCAGCCGCTGCCGCCACTCCTTGAGCAGCGCCTGGCGGCGGCGCGGGTAGCGCTCGTCCACGCCCTCGCACAGCAAGATTCGGTCGCAGCGGAAATGGCGAAAATCCTGCCGCAGCTCGCACCAGGCGGCCAGCACCTGCACCTTCTCGAAAAAGCCCAGCGCGAACGGCCATACCACGCGCCGGCTGTCGCCGCCGTTGACATCCCGATAAGACAAGACCAGCTTGCGCTGCTGGCGGATGGCGTCGCGCAGCGCGGCCATGTCCACGGCGATGCCCGGCGACTCGGCCGGCCCCACCAGCAACGTCTCGTCCTCCAGCCGGCGCCGCAGATCATCCGGCAGCACCGCGGCCACCTTGGCCAGCGCGTTGCCGGCGGCGTCCGCCAGGCGCGGATCGGCCCGCTTCTCCACCCAGCGCATGCCCAACACCAGCGCCTCGATCTCTTCCTCGGAAAACATCAAGGGCGGCAACATGAAACCCGGCCGCAGCAAGTAGCCCATTCCCGGCTCGCCGGCGATGTCCGCGCCCTGCAGCTGCAGGCTGGCTATATCGCGGTAGACGGTGCGCACGCTGACGTCCAGCTCGTCGGCCAGCGTCTGCGCCGTCACCGGCAGCCGATATCGGCGCAGCAGCTGCAACAAGTCAAGCAGGCGTTCGGAACGCGCCATGGCTCAGCCTATCGCCGGGTAGCCGTGCAAACCATCCGGCCACGGCGTCAGCACTTCGTAGCCATTCTCAGTGACAGTCACCATGTGCTCCCACTGCGCGGACCACGAGCCATCCTGCGTCACCACCGTCCAGCCGTCGCCCAGCTGTCGGGTGGCGGCCTTGCCGGCATTGATCATGGGCTCGATGGTGAACACCATGCCCGGCTTCAGCTTCAAGCCTATTCCAGGGCGGCCGTAATGCAGCACCTCCGGCTCCTCGTGATAGACCCGGCCTATGCCGTGGCCGCAGTATTCGCGCACCACGCTGAAACCCGCCCCTTCCGTGATGGTCTGGATCGCGTGACCGACGTCGCCCAATGAAGCGCCGGGCCGCACGGCTCGGATGCCGGCTACAGTCGCGTCGTAGCAAGTTTCCACCAGCCGCCTCGCCTCCGGCGACGGCTCGCCGACGAAGAACATCCGGCTGCTGTCGCCATGCCAGCCGTTCTTGATCACCGCCACGTCGATATTGATGATGTCGCCTTCATTCAGGATATGATTGGGCGACGGAATGCCGTGGCACACCACCTGATTGACCGAGGCGCAAATGGTCTTGGGATAACCGTAATAACCGACATTGGCCGGCTTGGCCTTCTGCACCTTGACGATGTGCTCATGGCAGCGCGCATCCAGCTCTTCCGTGCTGACGCCGGGCTTCACATGCTCGCCTATCATGGCCAGCAACTCCGCCACCAGCTTGCCCGCCTCGCGCGCCTTGGCCACTTCGGCCGGAGACTTGATCACCACCCGGCTCATCGCGTCTCCTCCGTCGCTTGACGCTGCAGATCGAGTCCCGCGCCCTCCTGGCTGGCGCGCAGCAACAGCTGGCAGATGTCGTTGTAACGCAGTTCCGGATGCAGCTCGGCCAGCATGCCTATGCGCAGCCAGTGCTCGGCCTGGGAGTTGATGGAACGGCTCAGCGCCTCGCTGGCGGTGCGCAGATTGTCATGCATCTGCTCGGAAATCTTGACGATGCCCACGGCTCGCCTCCAATAAACGTTTAATATATAAAACGTATATTAATAACTCGGACTCGGCATTGCAACCCTCGGACATTTTGACTAAAATCTCGCCATCCCCTCAGGAGCCCTCCTCCCATGCGCAATTGATGCCGCCGTGCCGCGCACGGCCTTGAATGTCCTTCGGACCCCAAGCCATGCCTACATGGAGCATCCGCATGCCCTTGCTACAGATACAACAGCTGCAATATGCGCTGCCGGACGGCACCCAGCCTTTTCCGGCACTCAGCCATACCTTCCCTTTTCATCGCGCCGGCCTGGTCGGGCGCAACGGCTGCGGAAAATCGCTGCTGGGCCAACTAATGGCCGGCCAGCTCGCCGCGCACGCCGGCCGCGTGATCCGCGAAGGCCATATTCATCACCTGCCGCAGGAATTCAAACCTGACACCCATCCCACGACCGCCCATCTAGCAGGCGTTGCGGACGCGCTAGCGGCGCTGCGCCGCATCAGTTGCGGTTCGCTGGATGAACGCGACTACCAGCTGGCGCAGGATCATTGGGACTGCGAGGCCAAACTGCGGCAATTGCTAGCTGACGCCGGCCTGAGCGGCCTGGATGCGGATACCCCCAGTGATCGCCTCAGCGGCGGCGAACGCCAGCGCATCGCCCTGCTGGCCGCGCTGCGCTCCAACGCCGACTGGCTGATCCTGGATGAGCCAAGCAATCACCTGGACCTGACGAGGCGGGTGCAATTGCGCGACAGCCTCAAAAATTGGTCCAGCGGCCTGGTGCTGATCAGCCACGATGCCTTTCTGCTGGAAATAATGGATGACATAGCCGAGCTCTCGCCTCAAGGCTTGCGCAGCTACGGATGCGGCTACGCCGCCTATCTGATCGAGCGGGAGCGGATGCGGAGTCTGGCCCAGTCTCAACTGCAGGCGCAGCGCCACGCCGGCAAACAGCTCCAGCGGCAACAGCGACAGGAGCGCGAGCGCCAGCAAAAACGCGCCAGCCACGGAGAGCGCCAGGCGGATCAGGGCAACCAGAGCAAGCTGATCACCGACGCGCAAAAAGACCGCAGCCAGCAAAGCCAGGGGAAAATGCTGCTGCGCCAGCAACAGGCAAGAGAAACACAACGAGCCAGACTGCTCGATGCGCAAGCGCGGATGGACGACGCTACGCCGCCCTTGCTCAGGACGCCGGGCTGCGAGTTGCCCGCCTCCAAGCTGGCGCTGGAATTGGAGGCGGTACGACTGCCCCATGGCGCCGATGCGGCCGTCGATTTACGGTTGGCCGGCCCCGAACGCTTGGCCATCATCGGCGCCAACGGCAGCGGCAAATCGACTCTGCTACGTGTGATCGCAGGCCAGTTGTCTCCCATTGCCGGCCGCCTGCGCCGCCACGTCGCCATAGGCTGGCTGGACCAGCACGCGGGACGCGCCCAGCCGCGGCTCTCGCCCTGTCAATGGCTGCAAACCCTCAACTCCGAGCAGAGCGAGGCCGAAGCCCGCGCCCGCCTGGCTCAGCTCGGCCTGGACCCGGAACAGGCCGGCAGGCCCAGCGCGGAGCTCAGCGGCGGCGAGGCCATGCGCGTGGCGCTGGCCGCGCAGCTTTACGCGAACCCGGCGCCGCAACTGCTCTTGCTGGACGAGCCAGACAATCACCTGGACCGTCACAGCCGCGAAGCCCTACTGGCGATGCTGGCGCAATATCAAGGCGCCTTGCTGATGGTATCCCACGACATCGACTTCCTGGCCCGGCTGCAGCCGGATCGTTGCTTGTGGCTGAAAACCGACAGCCCGCACGCCTGGTCTGACGGGGTTCCGCAGGAACTGCTCGCGGCTGGCTCGCGGTAATTCTTGCAATTGCATTTGAAATTGTACAGAATCAAATCATGGATACCGACCAAACCAAGCAGCATGGCGGCAAACGCACCGGCGCCGGCCGCAAATCCGCCTTCGGCGGCGACAAAACCGTCGCCCTGCGCGTGCCCGAGCCGCTCCAACCCATTCTGCAGCAATGGCTGGACGACTATCGCAGCTGGCGCACAGCCAACAGCGCGCAGGCTTTCGATTTCCGCACGCTGGGCGCCCAGCTGAGCGAGCTATCGCTGCCGCTGTTCGCCGGCAGCGTGCCGGCGGGTTCGCCGGTGGCCGCGGATGACTTGAAAGAAGCCGACATAGACCTGAACACGCATCTGGTCAGCCGCCCCGGCGACACCTTCATGGTCAAGGTCAAGGGCGACTCCATGCAGGGCGCCGGCATACATGATGGCGATATGCTGCTGGTGGAGCGCAGCCGCGAGCCGCGCAACGGCAAGGTGGTGGTGGCCGCGCTGAACGGCGAGTTGACGGTGAAGCGGCTGGAGCGCGGCCCCTCCGGCGTGCGCCTGCTGCCGGAAAACCCGGCCTACCAGCCGATAGAAGTGCCGGAAGACGCATCGTTTCATATCTGGGGCGTGGTGACCAATGTCATCCATAAAGTGGACTAGCGCGAAGGAGACTGCGATGGGAATGCTCAACGACAGCATCAAGATGAAATTCAACGACTGGAAACGCTTGCCGCGACCCTATCGCGCCATGATAGCCGGCAAGCCCCAAGTGCTGGTCAGCCGCACCGGCCGCGACTACTTCATGCCCGTGCAATTCGTCTGATGCGCCAGACGCATCCGCTGCTCGCCGCGCGCCTGCCCATGGACTTCCCATTACCGACAGGCCATGGCAGGCATGAAGCTGGCTGCGGGCGGCTCATGCCGGATAAAGATTCGCGCGCGCAACGTTCGCGCCACGCCTTGGACCTCGGCGAAACGACAACCAACCACAGGCCAGGCCCTGCTATGGAAGACGGCGTCCCTCCATCCCCTGTTCCGCCGCCAACGCCGACAATCAGAACGATCAAGCAGCACTTGATGGATTCAAATCATGACTATCGCGCGCTGCCTTTGATCTGAATGGAAACCCGACGGGACGCCCTCTATTCCCCGCGCGCCTAATGCTTGTTCAGCCCAAAGAAATTGCGGATGCGCTCCACCAGCTCGCCTCGATGAGGCGCATCTCCGCCGCTATCCAGCAGCTCCTCGGGTATTTTGCCGCGCCGCTCCTGCAAGCGTTCCACCAAGATGGACGAAATCGTTTCCGCCAGTTCCTTGCGCGACACCAAGATGGCCTGAAACGCGTCCTTGTCCAACCGCAGGCACTCCACATTCGAGCGCGCGATCACCGTGCCGCTGCGCGACTCTCCGGTCATCAAACCCATTTCACCAAAGAAACTCCCCTCCTTCAGCACGTCCACCAGGCGGCGCCGGCCGTCCGGCAATGTCACCCACACCTCCACCTCGCCGGACAGCATGATGTACAGCCAGTGCGCCACCGCACCCTGGTGCATGATGATGTCACCCGTGACGAAGGGCGTGAATTTCAGCCTGTCGGCCAGCACCGACATCTCCTCATCGTTCAGGCTGGACAGCAACTCCACCTTGCGCAAAGCCTGCACCCGCTCCTCCAGGTGCCGCTTCATCCGCGCTTCTATGTACTTCTCGTTTTCCTTAATCGTGAGCACGTTATAGTAAGGCGAAGCCATGCGCAGATTATGGCGGCGCAAGGCCGCATCGATATGCATGCGCACCACGGCATCGGTATAGTCGTCCGCCGCCAGGTCGGTTAGCCAGTAACGCACCGCATAGCGGCTGAAACCATTCTCGAAACCCATCAGAATGCAATTGGGCGCGGGCTCATGCGCGACGCCAGGCAGCTGCGCCTCACGCAGCGAATGCTCCACCACGCCGATGATCTGCGTCGGCAAGGTCTCCCAATTGATGTTGAACCACACCCAGCGCCGCCACTGCCGGGGCTGCCCATGCCGCTTGCCTAGAATGGCGAAGTGGTTTTTCATCAACACGCTATTGGGTATCACCACCGTTTCCCAGTTGCGCGTCTCCAGCGTAGTGGCGCGCCAATTGATTTCCACCACCCGGCCTATCAGCTCTCCGGATTTGATCCAGTCGCCAATGCCGACTGAATTGTCGAACTGCAATGACAAACCCGCCAAAATATTGCCCAGCGTGTCCTGCATGGAAAACGCGATCACCGCCGTGACGACGGCCGACGTGGCGACGAGATTGCTCAAATCCACCCCGGCCAGCCGCAGCAGCACCAGACCCCAGCCGAAATAGCCGACGGCGACGACAATGTCCTCGAGAATGCGCGGCGGGTGCAGCCGCAACACCGGCATCAGCAGCCGGCACAGCAACATGGCCCAGACACGGATCAAGGCCAGTCCCATCGCCACCGCGGCGATCTGGCTAAACACTTGCCATTCTTCCCCGGCGGAGCGGTTGAAATTGATCAGGAGCAGGCAGGCCACGGCGATGGCCATCGAACGGGCCGCGCGCTTGCGGCAATCATGGCGCAGCAGATACAACACGGCCGTGAGCAACAGGGTAGCCGCCACCAGCAAGGTCAAGGAGCCGTGCCAGGCGATGGTTGTCAGGCTTTGCAGCCAAGCGGCCGGGGGGAGGGATGCCATGCTTTTTCCGCCATGCTTTGCTTTTATTGATAGCTCATGGCGCCGGACAAAAAAAATCCCTCCCGTTTAAGGGAGGGTGCAAGGTATCGGGGAAGTGTAAGTTCCGCAGCCTGCTGGCCGGCGGAAAATACAACGCTGCGCTTATACCAAAGCGCGACGCCATTTGATGTTAACAATAGAACCCGACTGGCGAAATGAGTATATCTACTTACCCAATTGTGCAATCAGAATATCCTGAATTTTTTCAGCCTCTTGCTCGCGGCGAACCTGCTCGAACAACTCCGCCGCCTCCGGCCAGCTGCGCTTGAGCAGGCCCAGCCATTGCTTGAGCCGCGCCGCCGGGTAACGGTTCTCGTTCGACTTCAGCCAGCATTGGCGGAAGAAGTCCTCCACCCACGGCAGCATCTCCGCCCACGACATGGGCTCGGCCGGCCCGCCGGCGACTATGCGCGCCGCCAGGTCCGGGCACGCCACCAGGCCGCGGCCTATCATGACGGTTTCGCAGCCGCTTTCGGTGCGGACCGCCTGATAATCCGCCAGCGTCCACACTTCGCCGTTGGCAGTGACAGGAATAGACACCGCCTCGCGGATACGCGCGATCCAATCCCAATGCGCCGGCGGCTTGTAACCCTCCACCTTGGTCCGCCCATGCACGGCCAACTCGTTCGCGCCGGCATCGGCGATAGCCTGCGCGCACTCCAGCGCCCGGCTCTTATCCTCATAGCCCAGCCGCATCTTGGCCGTAACCGGAATGCCCGCCGGCACGGCGCGGCGCACCGCCGACACGATCTCGCCCAACAGCTCAGGCTCGTTCAACAGCACCGCGCCGCCGCGGTGGCGATTGACAGTCGGCGCGGGACAACCGAAATTCAGGTCTATGCCCGGCGCGCCCAGGCTGGCGGCCTTGGCGCCGTTTTCAGCCAGGCAGGCCGCATCGGAGCCCAGCAGCTGCACCCGCACCGGCACGCCGGCTCGGGTCTTGCCGCCATTGGCCAGCTCCGGCGCCAAGCGCATGAAGGTGCGGGTGGGCAGCAATGCCGAAGTCACGCGAACGAATTCCGTGACGCACAAATCGATGCCGCCGACGCGGGTCAACACGTCGCGCATCACATCATCAACCAGCCCCTCCATCGGGGCGAGCACCAGCTTCATGGTCCAACCTGCCGCGCAAAAGGGCATTATTGTAACGCAGCGACGACCCATGCAACGCGGAGATTGCCGATGACGCAGCAGATTGTCCAAGCCACACCGGAGTCAGTCGACGACTGGCTGCCGCTCTTCTCCGCCTATCTTGATTTCTATCAGGTAGCGCAAAGCCGCGAACATTGCCGAGACTACCTGCGGCAGAGGCTGAGCCAGCGGCAAGCTCTGGTCTTCGTGGCGGGAGACGCGGATGGCCCCAATGGCTTCGTCCTGCTCTATCCAGGCTACTCCTCGCTGTCCTTGCAACCATGCTGGATTCTGAATGATCTGTTCGTCTCGCCCAAAGCGCGCGGCCGCGGCGTTGCCGGCCAATTGATCGAGCGCGCCCAGCGGCACATGCGGGAACTGGGCGGCGGGGAGCTGATGCTGCAAACCGCGCACGATAATCTGACCGCGCAACGGCTTTATGAAAGCCTGGGTTTCGCGCTGGATCGGGAGTTCCGGGTCTATTACTGGAACAGCGAGCGTTCTTGACGCTGCCCGGCGGCTGCGGCATGCTCGGCCGCCCATTCCCTCACACAGGAGACCGGCATGCCCGCTCCCGGCATTTATCAACACTTCCGCAACCGCCAGCTCTACCAGGTGCTGGGCATCGCCAAGCACTCGGAATCGCACGAGCCCATGGTCATGTACCGCGCGCTCTACGGCGAGTATCTGGTCTGGGTCCGCCCTGAAGCGATGTTCGACGAAACCGTGGAGCACGAAGGTCAAACCGTGCCGCGCTTCACGCTGATCAAAGCGCTCTGAGCGCGATGCGCATTTACCGCAGCGACCAGTTTCCCCTGCCCCTGCCGGCCGGCCACCGCTTCCCGGCCGAAAAATACCGCCTGCTCGCCGAGCGCGTCGCCAGCTATGCCGCGCTCTGGATGGAGACCGCGCCGGCAGCTACGGCAAACGAGCTGGCGCTGGCCCATGCGCCGGATTACGTCGCCGCCGTACTGAACGGCACGCTCGATGGCCGCCGGCAGCGCGAGATTGGCCTGCCCTGGTCGCCGGAGCTGGCTCAACGCAGCCTGCGCTCGGTCGGCGCCACCATCGCCGCCAGCCGCGCCGCGCTGCTGGAAGGCTGCGGCGTCAACCTGGCGGGCGGCACCCATCATGCCATCAGAGACCGCGGCAGCGGTTTTTGCGTATTCAACGACATCGCCGTCGCCTCCGCGCTAATGCTGAGCGAAGCGCGGGCCCGCCGCATCCTGGTGGTGGATCTCGACGTGCATCAGGGTAACGGCACCGCCGCCCTAACCCGCGGTGACTCGCGCATTTACACCTTCTCCATGCACGGCGAACGCAACTTCCCGTTCCGCCGCGAAGCCGGCACCCTGGATATAGACCTGCCGGACGGCACGGGCGACGACCTTTATCTGCAAACGCTGAGCGACGCGCTCCCGCGCGTGTTTGAAGCCGCCAAGCTGGACCTCGTGTTCTACCTGGCTGGCGCGGACCCCTATCAAGGAGACCGGCTGGGCCGCCTGGGCCTATCCCGCCAAGGACTCGCCGAACGCGACGCCATGGTGCTGCAAGCCTGCCTGCGTCAGGACACGGCCCTGGTCGTCGCCATGGCCGGCGGCTACGCCGTGCCGATAGAAGATACCGTGACAATCCAGGCGGAAACCGTCAGACTGGCCTGCATCGCCTACGGCGACGAAGAACTGCGTCGCGCGGCGTCCCAAACCCTGCAAAGTCAAAGGAAGGAATAATGGAGAACGCGATTTTGGGCGGCGGCTGCTTCTGGTGCCTGGAGGCCGCTTTCTCGCCGCTGCGAGGCGTGCGCCGCGTCGTATCCGGCTATTGCGGCGGCGAATCCGCCCATCCGTCCTACCAGCAAGTCTGCGGCGGACGCAGCGGCCACGTGGAAGTGGTGTCCATCGAATATGACCCGGACGCCATAGACTACGCCACCCTGCTGCAGGTATTTTTCGCCGTGCATGATCCCACCACGCTGAACCGCCAGGGCCATGACGTCGGCTCCCAGTACGCCTCGGCCATTTTCTGCCAAAACAACAGCCAACGCGCCATCGCCGAGCAAACTCTAAGCCAGTTGCGGCAAGAGCAGGTCTTCGCCGACCCCATCGTCACCAGATTGGAAGACGCCGCGCCTTTCTACCCGGCGGAAGACTATCACCAGAACTACTATGCGCAGAACCAGCAGCAGAACTATTGCCAGCTGGTCATTTCGCCCAAGCTGAGCAAGATTCGGCAAAAATTCGCCCACCTGCTGCAAAACAACTAGGCGCAAACCGGGGCTGGGCCGGTATAATGGCGCGCGCCGCGGCCAGCCCGCCCCGTACCCATCCAACAAAGCCCGAAGCATGTCAGACGTTGAAGTGCCCCGCCCCGCCCCGCTCCGCGCGCCTTCCTCCCATCTGCAATTGCTGCGCGACGCCTCCTGGCGCAGCAAATGCCTGAGCGCGCTGTGTTGGCTACTGGCTTTTGGCATATTGTTCGGGCACGCGCTGCAACAGGACATCCGCCAGCAAGAGCAGGAATTCGCCGATACCGCCAAGCAGCTGCTGCAAAACGCTAACCGCGCCATAGAGGGCAGCCGGCGTTTGCAGCAGGACGTGGCCGATATCGTGGACGCCGGCCAGCCGGACCGCCAGGCGCGCATACACGCGCTGGCGCTGGTGGCGGCGCAGGGCCACCCGCAACTGTACTTCATCGGTTATCAGCCGCTGGTCGGACAAGCGGAACGGCCCGGCTTCGAGCGGCAGCAGTCGCGCGCGCTGGGCAAACCCTACCGCATACTCGACTACCTGCACGGCAGGCGCAACGACTGGCGCGACCCGGCAGCCTGGCGTCCCGCAGCCCAACGCACGCGCTACCTGCCGCTCAGCATGGCGGAGCCCGGCCTCGCGTCCCCGGACTGGCATGAAATGGGTCTGGACTTGCTGGACGACACTGTGCTGGGCCCATCATTCAATCAAGCCCTGGGACATCTACAGGCGATATCACCCACGCTGGAACTGCGCGATGACGAGCCGGGCGTAGCCATGCTGCGCACCGTTTACCGTGCGGCGCCGCCATCGCCGGTGCCCATGGTGCGCATCGAACAAGCCGCCGGCGTCATTTTGCAAGTCCTCTACCTGAAGCCACTCCTCGCTCTGACGCCCGCCCAATCCCAACGCTACACGCTTCGCCTGCAACGGCGCGACGGCGAAGCCCAGTCGCTGCCAATGGCCAACCAGGTCCCGGCCGATGGTCCGGCATCCTGGCTGCCCAAGCTCAATCGGCAAGAGCGCCTGCCCGGCCTGCCCTACGACATGCAGCTCAGCCGCCAGCTGCGCTTCGAACGCGCCGCCGCCGGCGAAGCCGCCCTTTGCGCGCTGTTCGCCCTGCTGCCCGCCTACCTGCTATGGCTGGTTTTGTCGCTGATGGAGCATAATCGCCGCGCCCGCGAACGCGTACAGGACGACATCTACCGCGAACGCGAATACGCCAGCGTCGCCCTTCGCGGCATTGGCGACGCCGTGATCAGCATAGACACCCAACACATCATTCAGTACTTGAACCCGGCGGCTGAGGCGTTGCTGGGGCTGCCCGCCTCGCAAGCGCTGCAGCGCAGGCTGCAGCAGGTGGCGCCGCTGCATTACGAGTTTTCGCGCCAGTCGGTGCGGGATCCAGTGGAACAAGCCATCGCCACGCAGCAGGTCGTGCACCTGGCGCAAAATTGCTACCTGAAGCGGCGCAGCGGCGAAAAGCTGCTGGTAGAAGGATCAGTATCCCCGCTGCTCGGCCGCAGCGGCCAATTGATAGGCAGCGTGCTGACCTTCCGCGACACCGCCCCCATACGCCGCCGCATGCTGGCCGCGCTGGAGGCCAGCGAAACCCGGCTGCGCCAGCACGAGATGGAGCTGGCGCGCGTCGCTCGCATCAACACCATGGGCGAGATGGCCTCTGGCATCGCCCATGAGATCAACCAGCCCCTATCCGCCATCATGAGCTACTGCCAGGCCGCGCTCAGTCTGCTCGACGACGACGAAATCGACATGGCCATGCTGCGCCGCGCGCTGACGTCATCGGTCAACCAGGCCGACCGCGCCGGCCGCATCATCCACCGGCTGCGCGAGTTCGTCACTCGCAAAAATCATCAGCTGGTGCCGGTGCAGCTGAATCAGGCCGCGCACAACGCGCTGTCGCTGCTGGACTACGAGCTGCACGATCACGACATCCATATCGAGCAAAACTTCGCACACGAGTTGCCGTTGGTATACGCTGACACTATCCAGCTGGAGCAAGTGGTGCTGAACCTGGCGCGCAATGCGGTGGAAGCCATGGAACAGACCCGCCCCTGGGGGAGGCTTAGCATCGCCACCCGCAAGCAGGGCGACAGGGTGCGGCTGATCATAGGCGACAATGGCTGCGGCATCCCCCCCGATAAGCTGGACCGGATCTTCGACCCGTTCTTCAGCACCAAACCGAACGGCATGGGCCTGGGCCTGGCCATCTGCCAGACCGCGGTCGAAGCCTTCGGCGGCAAGCTGAGCGCCGGCAACAAACCCGGCTCGGGCGCGGAGTTCATCATAGACCTGCCATGCGCCACCTGCGGCGTGGCGGCATCATCCGGAGC
Organism: Chromobacterium alticapitis; assembly: GCF_002924365.1. Taxonomy (GTDB): domain Bacteria; phylum Pseudomonadota; class Gammaproteobacteria; order Burkholderiales; family Chromobacteriaceae; genus Chromobacterium; species Chromobacterium alticapitis. The sequence goes on from NZ_PQWB01000175.1 coordinate 17,527, forward strand.
AGAAGCCTGATGCAAAACACCACCCCTACCGTCTTCATCGTCGACGACGATCCGGCCGTGCTGGACTCGCTCGCCATGCTGATCACCGCGCAGGGCATGCGCACCGTCACCTACCCCAATGCGATGGAATTCCTCGACGCCTATCACGGCAACCAGATCTGCTGCCTGGTGCTGGACATCCGCATGCCGCAGGTCACCGGCCTGGCGCTGCAGGAGCAGTTGGTCGAGCGCGACATCAACATTCCCATCGTGTTCATCACCGGACACGGCGACATCGAACAGTGCCGCCGCGCCTTCCAGACCGGCGCCATCGATTTCCTGACCAAGCCGATAGACCAGACGCGGCTGATCTCCAGCCTGCGCCGCGGCATCCGCATCAGCATCCAGCAGCACCAGAAGGAAGAAGAAACCCAGGAGGTCATGAGCCAGCTTTCCCGCATCAGCGGCCGCGAGCGCGAAGTGCTGGAGCTGGTGGCCGATGGCCTGTCCAGCAAGGAGATCGCGCGTGAGCTGGACCTGTCTCCGCGCACCATAGAAGTGCATCGCGCCAATCTGTTCAGCAAGCTCGGCGTAGACTCCCTGGCCGACCTGGTGCGTTTCTACCTGAAAGCGCTGGAAGCCACCGGCAAAAAGCGCAACGATGAGGTTTTTTTCAACGAACCGCCGCCAAACCAGTAAAATCGACGCATGCAAAGACTGTTCAAACACATCTGCCTGGTCGCCCGCCACAGCAAACCCGGCATCACGCCCTCGCTGCTGCAGTTGGCGGACCACCTCGCCGCCGTCGGCGCCACGGTGATGATAGACAAGGAAAGCATCCCCGCGGACGAGGCCGGCGATCACGCGCTGATCGATCGCAACGACATGGGCAAGCTGGCCGACTTATGCATCGTGCTGGGCGGCGATGGCACCATGCTGTCCATCGCCCGCCTGCTGGCCCCCTACCGCGTGCCGCTGGTCGGCATCAACCAGGGCCGGCTGGGCTTCATGACCGATATCCCGCTGCACGAGATGCTGGACTCGGTAGACGCCATCCTGCACGGCAAATTCGTGCCGGAAGACCGCATCCTGCTGCAGGCGGCGGTGATCCGCGAGGAAGCCGAAGTCGCCAGCGCGCTAGCCTTCAACGACGTGGTGTTCAGCCGCGGCGCGGTGGGCTCGATGATAGAATTCGAGGTTTTCATCGACAACCAGTTCGTCTACAGCCAACGCTCGGACGGCCTGATCGTCTCCACGCCCACCGGCTCCACCGCCTACTCGCTGGCCTCCGGCGGCCCCATCCTGCACCCCACGCTGCAGGCCATCGCCCTGGTGCCCATCTGCCCGCAGTCGCTGTCCAACCGGCCGATTGCCGTCAACGACTCCTGCGAGGTGGAATTCATGCTGACCCGCGGCCTGGACGCGCGCGTGCATTTCGACGGCCAGCTGCACTGCGACCTGATGGAAATGGACCGGGTGATGATACGCCGCTACCGCAACCCGCTGCGCATCCTGCATCCCGAAGGCTACAACTACTACGACATGCTGCGCCACAAGCTGCACTGGGGCGAGCGCCTGATCTAACCGGCACAGACCACACACCATGCTTCTCTCGCTGACCGTAAAAGACTTCGTCATCGTCGACCGCATCGCGCTGGATTTTTCCGACGGCTTCACCGTGCTGACCGGCGAAACCGGCGCCGGCAAATCCATCATGCTGGACGCGCTGAGCCTGCTGCTGGGCGATCGCGCCGAAGGCGCCCAGGTGCGCGAAGGCGCCGAGCGCGCCGAAATCACCGCGGAGTTCTCCATAGACCGCAGGCCGGAAGTGGCAGCCTGGCTCGCCGCGAACGAACTGTCCGGCGACGAAGGCGTGCTGCTGCTGCGCCGGCTGATAGACCGCGGCGGCCGCTCCAAAAGCTTCATCAACGGCCAGGCCTCCACGCTGGTCCAGCTCAAGCAGTTGGGCGAATTCCTGGTGGACATCCACGGCCAGCACGCCCACCAATCGCTGATGAAGAGCGAAACCCAGCGCCAACTGCTGGATGCCTACGCCGGCTCCGCCGCGTTGGCCCGCGACGTCAACAAGGCCTGGCAGGAATGGCAGGCCGCGCGCCAGGCCCGGCAAGACGCGGAACGGCTGTCGCGCGAATCCGAAGTGGAGCGCGAGCGCCTGACCTGGCAAATCGGCGAGCTATCCGAGCTAAACCTGCAGCCTGACGAATGGACCTCGCTGAGCCAAAGCCACACCCGGCTGGCCAACTCCGCCGAACTGGTGCAAAGCGCCCAGCAAGCCGTGGATACGCTGTCAGAAAACGACGACAGCTGCCTGTCCCAACTTGCCCACGTGCAAAATCGCCTGTCCAAGCTGTCCAACCTGGACCCGCGGCTGGCCGACACCCTATCGCTGCTGGACTCCGTCGAGGCCGAGCTGCGCGAAGTGGTGTACAGCCTGCGCGACTACGCCAGCGATATCGACCAGGATCCAAGCCAATTGGCGGAAATGGAGCGCCGGCTGGACCTGCTGATGAGCGCGGCCCGAAAATACCGCGTGCAGCCCGCCGACCTGTCCGGCAAGCTGGCCGACTGGCAGCAACAGCTGGCCGCGCTGGAAGCCAGCGTGGACGTGGAAGCCCTGAGCGTGGCTGAAGCCGCCAGCCTGGCGCGCTACCGCGCGCTGGCGGAGTCCTTGTCCGGCAAGCGCCGCCAGGCGGCCAGCGAGCTGTCCGAGCGCATCTCCGGCGAAATGCAGAAGCTGGCCATGGGCGGCGCGCGCTTCGCCATAGAGCTGTCCGCGCTGGCCGAACCCGGCGCCCACGGCCTGGAATCCATAGAATACCTGGTGGCCGCCAACGCCGGCACCAGCCTGCGACCGCTAGCCAAAGTCGCCTCCGGCGGCGAACTGTCCCGCATCAGCCTGGCCATGCAGGTGGTGATCAGCCAAGTGGCCAGCGTGCCCACCCTAATCTTCGACGAAGTGGACGTGGGCATAGGCGGCCGCGTGGCGGAAGTGATAGGCCACATGCTGCGAGACCTGGGCCAGCGCTACCAGGTGTTGTGCATCACCCACCTGCCCCAGGTGGCATCCTGCGGCAAACAGCATTGGCAAGTCAGCAAGCGCGAGCATAAAGGCCAGGTGCTCAGCCGCATCGCGCCGCTGGACGCAGAACAGCGCGTGCTGGAAATCGCCCGCATGCTGGGCGGCGCCGAACTGACGCAAACCACGCGCGAACACGCAGCGGAAATGCTGGCCGCCAACGCCGTCTGAATCCTCGCTGCGCCCAAGCCTGAAGCTGCGCCTCAACAAGAACAAGTTTATCAAGAATGGACTTGCAAATCTTCGCTGCAGAAGATGCCCATCCTTGAGGCGCCGATTCACGCTCCCGGCCAGCGCGGATGCAGGTCATCGATCACAAAAACATGCTCGTGCGCATCGTCATTCGGCTTTGTTGCATAACCCCGCCACCAGCTGCGGTATGCTAAGGCGATGAACACCGTAGCACCCCAGAACAAGAAGCCCAAGCAACGCTACACGACCACCAACTGGCATGACTACGACGCGGCTCTGACCGCACGCGGATCGCTCCTGGTTTGGCTCGACAAAGACATGCAGTGGCTGGCCGAACCTACCGGCAATAACGGCCGGCCAGCCAAATACACCGACGCGGCCATCCAGTTTGTCTGAGCATTAAATGCTTGTTCAATCTGCCATTGCGCCAGAGTCTGGGCATAGCGCAAAGCCTGCTGCAATTAGCGGAACTCGACTGGCCGTCGCCGGACCACTCCACCGCATGCCGTCGCCAGCGCACTTTGCAGGTCAAGATCGGCTATCGCCGCAACAACGGCCCGCTGCATCTGCTGGTTGACAGTACAGGCATCCTGTTTCTGGGCGAAGGCGAGTGGAAACGCAAAAAACATGGCGCCGAATATCGTCGGCAATGGCGCAAGGTACACCTCGGCATCGATGCCGAAACGCTGGAAATCCGGGCCATCGAGGTGACTGGCAATGGTGCGGGAGACGCGCCGATACTGCCGGAGTGGTTGATGCCGCTGCCGGCGGATGAACCCGTTGCCACGGCGACGCTGGATGGCGCGTATGACACCCAGGGCTGTTACGCAGCGCGACTTGAGCGGGGGATCCTGCCGGTGATTCCGCCGCGCAAGAACGCCAAGCCGTGGAAGTCGAGCATTGCCGACAGCGAAGTCCGCAACGCGGCGATTGCAGCGTGCAAACGCTTGGGGCGACGAATCTGGAAACGCTGGAGCGGCTATCACCGGCGCAGTCTGGTGGAAACGAAGATGCATGGTTTCAAGTGACTGGGGAGCCGAGTGATGGCGCTCACCTTTGATCGGCAGGTGGCGGAACTGCAAGTGCGCGCGGCGCTGTTGAACCGCTTTACCGCCCTTGGCAGACCGTGGCGGTAACGGCGATGGGCTAAATCCGTTTGGGGAAAGGGGAGCCTCGCCCTGTTCTGGATTTATGCAACAGCGCCCAGCCTTAAGGGAATCTGGGGTAGGAAAAACAAAACCGCCGAAACCCGCGCCAAATATAGCTTCAAGGCTAATTTGCGCTGATTAGGGCGGCTTGTGATTTGGCGGAAGCGGTGAGATTCGAACTCACGGTGGGCTCGCACCCACGACGGTTTTCAAGACCGTTGCATTAAACCGCTCTGCCACGCTTCCATCATGTGATGAGCGAGCGATTCTATCTGGAATCATGGGATTTGACTAGCCCCGCCCCCGCAATCCAAGCAAGCAGTCCGCCTCTCAGCGGTAATTGCATAGGGTTTCAACCGCTAAGTGGGACCTGCATCCCCAAATTTGTCAGCATAAAGCGGACGTGAAGCCATCCGACACAGACCAAACAGGACTCGCTAGACCGACACATTCGCCTTGACCTCCCAGCCATCGCAGCGGATACTGCTGCCGCCTCAGTCCGGCCCGACTCTCAATCCATACCCAGTTGTCATTTATGCCATTCATCTCTCTGGGCCTGTCGCCCCACCTGGCCCAGTCCGCCCTTGAACAAGGCTATACGCAAGCCACCGCCATCCAAACCGCCGCCATACCCTTAGTTCTGCAAGGAGGCGATGTGCTGGCCACCGCGCAAACCGGCTCCGGCAAGACGGCATCGTTCTGCTTGCCCTTGCTTCAGCAATGGCTGGACAGCCCGCGCGCCGTGCTGCGCCAACCGCACGCCCTTATTCTGCTGCCGACGCGCGAGCTGGCGGTCCAAGTGGGCTGTATTTTGCGCGAGCTGGCCGAAGGTCTGCCGCGCAAGCTGAAAGTGGCCGTAGTCTACGGCGGCGTGTCCATCAATCCGCAAATGATGGCCCTGCGCGGCGGCGCCGACATCGTGGCGGCTACGCCGGGACGGCTGTTGGACTTGCTTGAGCGCAATGCCCTGCGGCTGTCGTCGGTCAAGACCTTGGTGCTGGACGAAGCCGACCGCCTACTGGACCAAGGCTTCGCCGACGAACTGAGCAGCGTGCTGGAGCGCCTGCCGGCAGCGCGGCAAAACCTGCTGTTTTCCGCGACGTTTCCGGCCGAAGTGAGCGCGCTGGCCGAGAAAGTGCTGAATCAACCGCAGCGCATAGCCATAGCGCAAACCGCCGCCACCGCGCCGGACATCCGCCAACGCGCCATCGAGGTGGATGCCGGCCGGCGTACCCTGCTGCTGCGCCACTTGCTGCAGACGAATGACTGGGACCGGGCGCTGGTATTCGTCGCCAGCCGGCAGGCCGCCGACCGCGTGGCGGACAAGTTGCAGCGCAACGGCGTCTCCGCCGCCGCGCTGCATGGAGATTGCAGTCAAAGCCAGCGCGGCCAGGCCTTGGCCGATCTCAAATCCGGCCGCCTGCGGGTGCTGGTAGCCACCGACGTCGCAGCCCGCGGCATAGACATCGCCCGGCTGCCGCTGGTGGTGAACTACGATCTGCCGCGCTCGCCGGCGGATTACACCCACCGCATCGGCCGCACCGGCCGCGCCGGCGCCAGCGGCGAGGCCATCAGCTTCGTCAGCGCCGATTGCGCCGCGCATTTCAAATTGATTGAAAAACGCCAGCAGACGCGCGTGCCGCGCGAACGCATTCCAGGCTTCGAGCCAACGGAAACCGCAACGCCCTCGGCCTTGCCGGCCGACCCGGACGGCAACGGCGGGATCAAGGGCAAACGCAAGAGCAAGAAAGACAAGCTGCGCGAGGCGGCCGCCCTGCAACTGGCGCGTGAGGACTAAGACAAGCTTTCGACGGTTAGCCCCATCGCGCCAGCCAAGCTGCGCAATGCGCGATCGCCCTCACATTCAAACATCAAAGCCCAGAACAGAGGGCTTTGATGTTTTAAGCAGGCGGCATGCCAAGCCGTTAATGCGTTTTGCGCAGCGGTAGCGTTCGCCAGATTTGATCCGCCTTTTGCTCAGCGGCCGCCCTTTGCTGCGCAGTCAAAGCCTGGTAGTCCTTGGTTTTCAGAAACCAGTCGGCGCTGAGCGCGTCGCCGGCGCGGCGCGCCACCAAGTTCCAGGCCGCGGCATCCTGCGGCTGCTTGTCCAGCAGATAGCTCTCCGAGATCATGGCCGCGGCATGGGCATTGCCCTGCGCGTAGGCTTGCTGCAGCGCCTCCCTCGCCTGCTCGCGATAGCGAAAACCCGGCTCGTAGTCCGGCTCGCGCGGATGGCCATCCAATTGGAACAGATAACGCTCCGCCAGATGCGTCAAGGCCTGCGGATCGCCCCGCCGGGCCGCTTCGCGCAAGTCGGACAGCGACATCTTGTAATAGCGCACGTCTATCTGGTAACCCAGCTTGCGCAGCTGCTGTTTTCGCTCACGCTCCGCCTGCGTCTCCGGCGGCGGATCGCCTCCCTGCGCAGACAATGCCGAGGGATCCCCCCCGACCGCGAAACTGAATCCGCCGGAGGCGGACTGCTCCGCATCCCCCGCCTTGGCAGCCCTCACCCCGGCGCCCTGCGCGGGACTGGAGTGCGCCGACGCTCGCGTCGGCGCGCCTCCAGCCTCGGCCGAGCGCGCGGGCAACCATAACCACGCCGCGGCGGCCGCTGCTCCAGCGACCGCTACGAGCAACAAGGTTGCCCTCTTCATATCAGATCCGGTTCATGCAGGCGGAGAAACCATTGGCGTAGCCGTAGCGCGAGTAATAATCGCGCTGAGACGGCGTGCCGTGCTCCTGGTAATCCGCCGCGTCTCGCGCCGAAGCCACCGCGTTCTCAATGAAGCTCGGATAGCGCAAATTGGTTTCCGCATACTTGGCGAAAGTGCCGCCCACGCAATCAGCCTGCAGCTCCTGCATCGGCGCCTGGCGGTTGATATTGTAGGTGTACTGCACGGTATGGCCCCACTCGTGCGCCAGGATGAATTTGGCCACGTAATCGCCGTAGCTGCTTTCTTGTTGCTGCAGGAAGTCGGTACCCACGCTGATGGTGTACGGACCGCAAGCCATCGCGTTGGCTTGCGGCTCGCCGCAGGCATTCTGATCCAAGTAGACCGTCGGCCGCGAATAGCCCCCCAGGAAGCCGCGGATCTCTTTGGCGCTGGCCTGGATGTAGCTGTTGTTCACCGGCATGGCCAGCACGCCGACGGATTGGCCGGCCAGAACCGCGCCGAGCGCGAACAGATTGATTAGCTTGCTTGTCATGATCTCTTTCTCCTTTGTTGTGGTGCCACGGAGATTTGTTTATGCGATATGAGTAAACGGATTGGAAAGAACAAATCTTGCTAAGAAACTCAATCAATATGCATATTGAATAACAAGAATTTACCGATGCCTTATCGATGACTCGCCAGAAAAACAGTCTGCCCACAAACGAAAAAAGGACGGAGCCAAGCTCCGTCCTCCTCAAAATCGCCGACCGAGCGATCAGGCCTGCTGGCCGGTGGCCGCCAGCACGATCTCGCGTATGCAAACACGCTGCGGCTGGCTGTAGGCGTAAGCGATGGCGCTGGCCACATCGTCGGCCGCCAGCACGCCACCCATCTGCTGCTTCCATTCTTGATAGCCGGCCTTGATCGCCTCATCCGTGGTGTGGCCCAACAGCTCAGTCTCCACCGCGCCCGGCGCGATGGTGATCACGCGCACGCCCTGGCCGGCCACTTCCTCGCGCAGGTTTTCGGAAATCGCGTGCACGGCGAACTTGGTCCCGCAATACGCCACATGGCTAGGGAAAGTCTTGCGTCCGGCGATGGAGCTGATGTTGATGATGGTGCCGCGGCCTCGCGCCAGCATGCCGCCCAAAACGGCATGGATGCCGTTCAGCAGGCCCTTGACGTTGACGTCCAGCATGCGTTGCCACTCTTCCGGATCCTGATTCGCCATCGCGCCCAGCAGCATCACGCCGGCGTTGTTGACAATGGCGTCGGCCGGGCCGAACTTCGCCTCGGCTTCGGCCAGCGCTTGCCGCATGGCGGCGCCATCGGTGACATCCACCTTGCGGCACAAGGTGTCCGGCAGATCCAGCGCCTCCAGCTTGTCCACTCGGCGCGCCAGCAGCAGCAAGGGATGGCCGGCGGCGGCGAATTGCTTGGCCGTCGCGGCGCCTATGCCGGAGCTGGCGCCGGTGATCACGATCAGGGGCTTGGTCATGGATGTTCTCCTTCCATAAAATTTATCGATATGAAACTGATGGAGCGTAGTATATTGATAGCAAAACCCGCTGAAAAATGATAAAAATCTCTAGCTGACATTTGTTATTTCTATGGATATCCGCCAACTCAAGGCCTTCGTCGCCGTATTCGAAGCGCGCAGCATCACTACCGCCGCCCACAGGCTGTTCGTCACCCAACCCACCTTGTCCGTCACCATACGTCAGTTGGAGGACGAACTCGGCGCCGCCTTGTTCGAACGCCTGCCGCGCGGCGTGGCGGTCAGTGAGGAGGCTAGGCTGCTCTACCCCCATGCCCGGCGCATGCTGGCGCAGGCAGAAGCCTTGTCCAAAATGTTCAAACAACGCCAGGATTGCCTGCCGCTGCGCGTGGGAATGGATGCGGACGTGGGGCGCCGCCAACTGGAAATCTTGCTGGCGCGCATCGCCGAGACGAAGCCGGGCATCCTGGCCGAAGTGGTGGCCGGCTGCGATGGCGACATCCGGCTGGCAGCGGAAGACGCACGCTGCGAAGACGAGCTGTTTCTGCCTTTATGGGAGGAGGATTTCGTGCTGGCAGTGCCTTTGCAGCATGCGCTGGCCGCGGCGGCCAGCGTCGAACTGGCCTTGCTGGACGAACCGGACTGGGTGATTTGCCCCGAGCACTCCAGCCACCAGCGCCTACTGGACCTGCATGGCGGCGCATCGCCTGCGCTCGCGGCAGCCGCGCGCGCAGGCAATCTGCGGCTGGCCGCCCACATGGCGGCCGCAGGCATGGGCATCGCCCTGCTGCCCGCTTCCCTGGTGGAGGAGAATCCGGCGCTGCGGGCCATCGCCCTGCAGGGCGGCACGCTGACGCGGCGAGTGGGTTTATGCCATCCGGCCCAGGCTTTGGCGCTGCCCGCCTTCCAGGCCTTGAGGCAGAACCTGGCCATCTAGCGGCCAGGGGAGAGAAAAATCGAGAACCGGCGCCTTTTAAAGCGGCAGCGGCGCGGACAAGCCGTAGTTGTAGATCAGCATGGAGGCGGTAAACAGCATGACGAAGCCGATCACGCAGTCCAACACGCGCCAGCTGACCGGCTTCTCGAACAAGGGCGCCAGCTTGCCGGCGAACAGACCGATGATGCCGAACCACAGCACGGAGGCGCACAGGCTACCCAGCAGGAAAGACAGGTTGGCCTCCTCTCCGTAGACCGTGGACACGCCGCCTATCAGCACCACGGTATCCAGCCAGACATAAGGATTGAGCAAGGTCACCACCAGAATGGTGCGGATGGCGCGTTTGCGGTCGCGCTCCACGCTGCCCGCCAACGACATGCCGCCGGCTTGCCAGGCGGCGCGGAAGGATTTGAAGCCCAGCCACAGAATGAAGGCCGCCCCGCCCCAGGTCACCACGCTCAAGAAGCCCGGAATGCCCGCCACCACCTTGCCCATGCCCAGCACGCCGCTGGCGATCAGCAGTATGTCCGCCACTATGCAGATGGCGATGATGGGCAGCACATGGCTGCGGCCTATGCCCTGGCGCAGGACATAGGCGTTTTGCGGCCCGATGCCGACGATCTGGCTGAACGAAATGCCCAGCGCGGAAAGAAAGACGTTGAAATTGAACATTGCCTGCTCCTGAATCATTTGCAGGCAGATTAAACTGCGCGGGATAATTAAGTAAAACTAATAAAAATCATGCGGTATAAACAAAATTAATATCGCGCGTTTCGTTGCCGCTGCAGCGCCAGTCCCGCATCCATCCCGGCAGCTCATGCGCGGCCAGCGGAGGCGAAATCCCATAGCCCTGGCCATCATGGCAGCCTATCTCCTGCAAACGCTGCCAGATCGCCCGGCTTTCCACCCCCTCCACTACCAGTTTGCGCCCGGTATAATGCGCAAAAGACAACATGCTGCGGATGATGGCCTCATTACCCGGCATCTCCAGCAACAGCCGGACGAAGCGCTGGTCGATCTTGATGGTGTCGAAGGGCAGCTGCTGCAGATGCACCAGCGAAGAGGCACCGGTCCCGAAATCATCCAACGCGATGGACAGGCCCAAGTCGCGGCAGCGCTCAAGCTTGTCGGTGATCTGCTCCGCCTCCTGTTGAGTCACGCTCTCCAGCACCTCAAGCTCTAGAAAACCGCTGGGCAGCGGATTCGCCTCCAGCAGCGCGCTCAAGTTCGGCAAAAAATCATCGTGCTTCAGCGTGGCAGCGGACAAGTTTACGCTGAGAGGAATATGCAAGCCCTGGCCGCGCCACTCGCAGGACTGGCGCACCGCCTCGCGCAGCACCCACCAATCCAGCTCGCGCATCAGGTTGCTGTTTTCTATCGCGGGGAAAAACTCGCCCGGCAAAATCTGGCGTCCATCGCGCATCCAGCGCACCAGGGCCTCCGCCCCTTCTATGCGATTGGTTTGCAGATTGATTTTGGGTTGGAAATACAGCCGCAACTCGCCGCGCGGCACCGCCATGGCGAAGGCGCTGCGCATCGCATGCAGGCGATGCACCTCCTCATCCAGCGCGGCGTCGTAATGGCGGCTGTGTCCGCCGCCCAGATCCTTGGCCCGATTTAGCGCCAGATTGGCCCTGCGCAGCAGGCCGGCGGAATCGCACGGGCCGGCAGGGCTGATGGCCACGCCCACGCTGCAGCGCGCCTCCACTGTGACGCCCATGACTTCCACTTGCTGCGGCAACAGCCGCAGCACAGCCTCCACCAGCTCCGACGCCCGGTCCGCCCGCTCCGTGCAGGCGATGAAGCGCGACGCGCCCACCCGCCCGACATGGCCAAACGGATAAATGGCCTCGCGCAGCCTGCGCGCCATTTCGCACAACACCATGTCGCCGCCGTCATAACCCAGCCGGGCGTTGATTTCATGAAAGCCCTCCACCGCGATGGCCAGCACCGCCACCTGGCCATCGCTCCTGGCTCGCAGCAAGCGGCCTAATAGCTCTTGCATCTGGCTGCGATTAGGCAGGCCGGTCAAGACGTCGTGGCGGCTGAGGTAGGCCAGTTCGGTTTCGATGCGCTGGCCGCGCTCCAGCGCGTCATGGCGCTCCAGCGCCCGGCCGATCTCGCGCCCCATCACATCGAACAGGGCGAGCCGGGTTTGGTCGAAGAAACCGCGTTCGCGCGCATGCAGCGCCAACACGCCCGCCACCTGCTGGCGGACCAGCAAAGGCACAGCCAACAGGCTGCCCTCGCCCAGCTCGCTCAATTGCTCGCGCCAGCCGCTCAGGGCGGGGTCGTTGCGCACATCGTTGCTGAGCTGCAGCGCGCGCGCGCGCGCCGCCCGGGCGACCGGGTTTGCCTCGTGGCCGCCCTCCAGGCGGACCAAGGCGAACATTTCCTCGCCCGGCCCCTGCAAATCTTGATGGGACATGGCTTCCAGCCGCAACTCATCGCCATCCGGCACGCCCACCCAGGCAAGATGGAAGGACGACTCCTGCATGCAAACATCGCATATGGACTGCAGCATGACGCGACGATCCACGCTGTCCGCCAACGCCAGAGTGACGCCGCTCAAGGTGGAATAAAGTGCCGACATGGACTGCAAATGGCGCTGGCGGGAAGCCGACTCCTGGTTCAGCGCGCGCTGATAGCCATGAGTTTTCAACATTTGCTCCAGCAGGATTCGCTTGCGCAGCAAGCGGGCGGCCTCAGCCTCGTCCGCCGGCGCGCTTATGGCCAAGCTGGACAGCATATGGGCCTGGACCCGCTCGTACAGGCCAGAAAGCCAACTCAGGCTGACGCCCAGGCGGCAGTTGGACTCGCCCTCCTGGCTGATGCGCCGCGCCTGCGCTTCGTCCAGCGGCTGGCGCAACAATCCTTCCCACTCGCGCAACAACCGCTCCGCCGCCGCGTCCAGGCCGCCGGCTCGCTCGCCCAGCAGAACGGATTCCCGCTCGCTCTTTAATAGATGCCAGTACAGCTCTTTGGCCAACAGCTCGCGCCGCGCCAGGCAAAGATCGGCATAGCGCGGCAAAGGCGCCAGGTGCTCGGCTCGTATGCCGATAAGACGGCACATGCCGGCCAGAAGTGCCTCATCATCCATCTGCATCTTCACATTCGCCTGATTTTCACCAGGCTCTCCCCTCTGCCCGCATCCATCGCTGCTATCATCATCGGCCCGTCCAGGGACGGACTTTTTCTTGTATTGTATTTATCTCGACCATGCACATTCGTATGCAATGGCCGAAGCCTGCAACATGCCACGCCGCTGGCTTTTAAGCAAGTCCAGCGGCATTATTAATCGGATATTTACTCATGGCTGATCGCCCAAGGCCCGTGCTAGACCCCAAACAACTGCAAACCCTGGCTGCGGTGGCGGAAACCGGCGGCTTCGACAAGGCGGCGAAAAAGCTGTTTCTGACCCAATCCGCCGTATCGCAGCGCATACGCCAGCTTGAGGAACAACTTGGCCAGCCGGTGCTGACGCGCACCGTTCCAGCCGAGGCGACCGAAACCGGCCGCCAGTTGCTACAGCACTATCAGCAACTGCTGCTGATGGAGGACCAGTTGCTGCAAAAGCTGGACCCCGCCACACGTCAACGCGAATTCACCTCGCTGTCCGTGGGCGTCAACGCCGACAGCCTGGCCACCTGGTATGTGCAGGCGGTGGCGCCTGCCTTGCTTGAGCATGATCTGCTGCTGGACGTCGTGGTGGACGACCAGGATCACACCCACGAGCTGATGCGGACCGGCCATGTGATAGGCTGCGTCGGCACCCGCCCGGTGCCGATACAGGGCGGCACCCAGCACTATCTGGGCGCCATGCGCTACCTGTGCCTGGCCACTCCCGACTTCGCCGCTCGTTACTTTTCCCATGGCGTGAGCCACGATGCGCTGGCGCGCGCGCCATCCATCCTGTTCAGCCGCAAAGACGCGGTGCAAGGACAGTTCCTGCGCCAGGCCGCCGCTTACGAGGGCAGTTTTCCCAGTTTCACCCTCCCCTCCGCCCAGGGCTTCGTTGAGCTAACGCGACAAGGGCTGGCTTATTGCCTGCTGCCTGAGTTGATGTTGGAAGACGATTTGGCCAGCGGCCGCCTGGTAGACCTGTTCCCTGGCCAATACATAGACATCCCGCTCTATTGGCACCACTGGCGGGTGGAGTCGCGGCTATCGCAGGCGCTGACCGAAGCCATGCTGAGCTACTGCGGACGATACTTGCGCCAGGACAAGGCGGCTGCTGCGGTCGGGTAGCAGAATCCATCCGGCAACGCATTCGGAATCGGCCCGGACATCCTGCATTGACAAGGCTTGCGCCGTGTCGCATCATCCGACGCCGACCTGGTTTTATGGAGGCAGCATGACCAGCAATCAGCAAGTACCCAGCAATGAGCAATGGGCGGAACTGGAAATGGCGGCGCGTCTGGCCGCGAAACAGGCTTACGCGCCCTACAGCAAGTTCACCGTCGGCGCGGCCATCCTAGATGGCAACGGCAAGATCCACATAGGCTGCAATGTGGAGAACGCCTCGTATGGCCTGTCTAACTGCGCCGAGCGCACCGCGGTCTACGCCGCGCGCGCCAATCACGGCATGCAGGAGGTGCTTGCCGTCTGTATTTACACCCCCACGCCCGTCCCCACGCCGCCCTGCGGCGCCTGCCGCCAGGTGCTGAACGAATTCGGACCGACCATGCGCGTGCGCGCGATCTGCGACGGCGAAGACATGATAGACAGCACGCTGGATCTGCTGCTGCCGGGCGCCTTCGGGCCCAAGAATCTGCAAGACGCCGCGCACTGACTTTCTCGACCCGCGCTTGCATGACCACGGACAGCCCTCCCACCGGAGGGCTTTTTCATGCGATGCGAGGCGGAAGTCTTCGACCGGCGAGGCTTCAGGACAGCGGAAATACGGCAAGACGGCGATAAACCATGGGAAAAACAAGCGACGCCGCTCAAGCGTCCTTGCTCTTGCGGCGCGGGGCCACGCCCTCCGGCGGAGGGTCGAAGCCGAATAAATTAGCTGTGCGTCCCATTTGAGACTGGCAAGCGATGACAAGCGCGCGATTGATCGCCTCTTTCTTGCTGACGCCCCACCACTCTATCATCTTGCCAAGCGATTTCTGAGCGTCGCGGCTCAGCTCCACCGTCACGGAAAGCTCCTGCAAACGGTTGCGCCGCAGCTCGCGGCTGCGGCGCTTGCGCTCGGCCACCGTCATCGCGCGTTCGCCCAAAGGCTTGCGTCCGGGCTTTTTCTGGACGCCTCCTATCAGGTCGAAGGTGTAATGATCGCAAGGGTCTTTCATGGGTGGAAAACGCGCCGCGGCTGGACAAGGCGCGCAAGCATACCACAAAGCCCGCCCTTGCGCAGAGGCGCGAAACGGCGCGATCGCGGCTTTAGCCTGGCGCGAGCTCCGGCAGCGGCGTCGACGCCAAACCCGGCATAGGGACATTGTCAGCGGCATGCCCGCTCGCCTGCCCAACCATCGCAGGCAGGCCATGCGCCGCGCGCGCCCTCAGACATTGCGGCGAACCGGCCTCCACCTCGCGGCAGGCGACTGGCCGCTGCGGATAAATGCCGCACCCCACGCTGCCGCCCACCTCGCCCTGCAAGGCGACGCAACGCGGGGAGGCGGCCCAGGTGCCGCGCATGCAGCGGGTCCAGTCGTTGACTTTTTCGGTGAGCCGGCTCGGAACGGCGCCGCCGCCATCATCGGCCTCGGCCCAATAGAAAGAAACGCGAAAAGTGGCGCAACAAGCGCCGCAAGACAGGCAGGAATTGCTTTTTTCACTCATGGCAAGCAAGAAAAACAGTTTACGAATCAGGCCCCAAAGGGAGGAGAAATGCGATTCGAATATTTTGTCAGTCCTGCTTGCCTATCTCAAGTAAAACTATTTTGATGCGAGCCAGTCCGCCAGGCCCAAACCGGCCGCGCGGCCGCTAGCGAAACAGGCTGTCAGCAGATAGCCGCCGGTAGGCGCTTCCCAATCCAGCATTTCGCCGGCGCAGAACACGCCGGGCAAGGCCTTCAACATCTGCCGCTCGTCCAGCGCGGAAAAACATACGCCGCCGGCCGTGCTGATCGCCTCGTCTATCGGCCGCGAAGCAGTCAGTTTCACAGGCAAACGCTTGATCGCGGCGGCCAGCGCCGCCGGATTCTGGAAACTGTCCTTGTCCAGGCATTCGCGCAGCATGCCGGCGCGCGCGCCCTTCAGGTTCAGCCGGCTCTGCAAATGGCTGGACAGCGAGCGCGAGCCGCGCGGATGCGTCACTTCGGCCAATACCCTGGCCTCATCCCAGGCCGGGATCAGATCCAGGTAGCAGGTGGCGGCGCCGGCGCGGGCGATTTCGTCGCGCAGCAAGGCCGAACAGGCGTAGATCAGGCTGCCTTCGATGCCGCTCTTGGTGATCACGCATTCGCCGACACGCCGGAACGCTCGCCCATCGCCGCCCTCGAAAGACAAGCCGACGGACTTCAGCGGCTCGCCGGCGAACTTGTCGGCGAAGAACTCGCTCCAGTCCGCGTCGAAGCCGCAATTGGACGGCAACAGCGGCGCGATGTCCACGCCCCGCTCGGCCAGCCACGGCAGCCAGCGGCCATCCGAGCCCAGCTTCTTCCAGCTGCCGCCGCCCAGCGCCAGCAGCGTCGCGTCGGCGCGCACCACCAACTCGCCATCCGGCGTATCGAACTTCAGGCTGCCGTCGGCGTTCCAGCCCAGCCAACGATGGCGCACATGAATGCGCGCGCCGGCTTCGCGCAGCCGGCTGAGCCAGGCTCGCAGCAGCGGCGCGGCCTTCATTTCCTTGGGAAACACCCGGCCGGAACTGCCGACGAAAGTTTCCACCCCCAAACCATGCGCCCAGGCGCGCAGCGCATCGGCGTCAAAATCCCGCAGCAGCGGCTCGACCTGCTCCGCCCGCTCGCCGTAACGTCCGACGAAGGCCGGATATGGCTCGGAATGGGTAAGGTTGAGGCCGCCGATGCCGGCCAGCAGGAACTTGCGGCCCACGGACGGCATCGCGTCATACACATCCACCGCGAAACCGCGCCGCGTCAGCGCTTCCGCCGCCATCAAGCCCGCCGGCCCGCCGCCCATGACGGCGACCGCGCGCCCCTCTCCCACACTCATATCCATGCTCCGCATCCCATCCAGATCTCAACATAGCCGCCCGGCGGCAAGCGCGCGATTGTTGCAGAAAACGGCAGGCAACCCAAGCCCTGACAGCAAATCCGCCGCATCGGCAAGATTTATCGGCGTATTCCTTGATCTTCGCCAGATTTCAAGGTCTCAACTCAAACTAGAATCCTCCTGGCATAGCCATGCAGTGGACATGCCCAGCCGCGCGAGCGGCGACGATGACAACTCAGACACACACAGGAGACGGGGCCCCGCCCCGGCAGGCGATGAGAAAATTTTCCGACTGGCCGATCTGGCTGCGACTGACCGGCGCCATCTGGGGCTGCCTGGTGCTGGCATGGGGAGGACTGATCGCGTGGGAGACCCGCGCCAGCCGCGACATCGCGGTGGAGCAGGCGAAAGACCTCGCGCACAGCATGAATGAAATGACGCTGGCCGGCCTCACCGGCATGATGATCACCGGCACAGTGGGCCAGCGCGATGTTTTTCTGGATCAGATACGCGAATTGTCATCGGTGCGGGACTTGCGGGTGATACGCGGCGACGCGGTCAGCAAGCAGTTCGGCCCGGGCAATGCCGGCGACAAGGCCCGCGCCGGCGACGAAGTGGAGCGCGCCGCGCTCGCCGACGGCAAGCCGCGCGTCGAAATCGAGTCCACGCCGCAATTGGGCGAGCACCTGCGCGTGGTCTACCCCGCCCTGGCATCCTCCAACTATCTGGGCAAGAACTGCCTGGCCTGCCATCAGGTGGCGGACAAGACGCCGCTGGGCGCGGTCAGCATGCGCATCTCGCTGGAAAAGCCCTATGCCGCCGTGGACAGTTTCCGCGCGCAGAGCATCCTGTTCGCCCTGCTCGCCTCGCTGCCGCTCTTGGGCGTGGTCTATCTATTCATCCGCCGCTTCGTTACCCGCCCGCTGCGGGAAATGGCGGCCGGTCTGGCCGAACTGGCCAAGGGCGAAGGCGACCTGACGCGCCGGCTGCCGGCCCGCCACAACGACGAAATCGGCGCCACCGCCCGCCTGTTCAACCAGATGCTGGGCACGGTGGCCGGACTGGTGCGCCAGGTCAGCGAGAGCGCCGACGCGGTGGCCCAAGCCTCCCGCCGGCTCTCCGGCGGCGCCGGCCAGCTGGCCGCCAGCTCGCATCGCCAGAACAGCCAGTCCATGGCCGCCGCCGAGGCGGTGGAGCAACTGGCCAGCCACATCGGCGAAATCGCCGGCAAAGCCGAGCATGTCAGCAATGGCGCAGAGGAAAGCCTGCAGCGCTCGGAACAAGGCCGCCGCAGCCTGCGCCAGCTACAGCAGGAAGTGGGCCAGGTGGAGAACGCGGTGCGGCTGATGGCGCAGGCGGAAAGCGACCTGGTCAGCTCCACCACCGTCATCACCAATATGACCCGCGAGGTCAAGGAAATCGCCGAGCAAACCAATCTACTGGCGCTGAACGCGGCGATCGAGGCCGCCCGCGCCGGCGAGATGGGCCGCGGCTTCGCCGTGGTGGCCGACGAAGTGCGCAAGCTGGCGGAAAAATCCGCCCGTTCCGCCAGCGAGATAGACGCCGTCACCGGCTCGCTCAACGGCAAGACCGACGCGGTGCGGCAGGCGGTCAACGCCGGCTTGCAATCGCTGCAGGCCAGCCGGCAATCGACAGACAGCGTGGCCAGCGTGCTGGATGCGGCCAACCAGTCGGTTGCCGAAGTACGCAGCGGCCTGCGGCAAATCGTGGAAGTGACCGAACAGCAGCGCCGCACCAGCCAGGCGGTGAACGAGAACATCGACGCCATCGCCGGCATGGCGCGCGCCAACGACGCCGACATCCGCCAGACCGTGGGCGCGGCCGAAGAGCTGGAAGCCCTGGCGCAACGGCTGACCGATTCGGTGTCGCGTTTCCGGGTGTGAGCGGCTGGGCCGGCAAAACCGGCCGCATCTGATACAACTA
>NZ_PQWB01000176.1 GCF_002924365.1 Chromobacterium alticapitis
TGTGCTCGACGCGCTGGAGCAAGCGCTGTGGGCGCGGCAGCCGAGTCGCGACGCTTTGATCCACCACAGCGATCGCGGCTCGCAATACGTCTCGATTCGCTACAGCGAACGGCTGGCCGAGGCAGGCATCGAGCCTTCGGTCGGTAGCACGGGCGATAGCTACGACAATGCGCTGGCCGAGACGATCAATGGCTTGTACAAGGCGGAGGTCATTCACCGGCGAGGGCCGTGGAAGAGCCTGGAGGCGGTGGAGCTGGCGACGCTGGAATGGGTGGCGTGGTTTAATCACCGCCGCTTGCTGGCGCCGATCGGTTACATTCCACCGGCGGAGGCAGAAGCAAACTACTATCGCAGTCTGAGCGAGCAGACCGTGCCGGTCTGACTCACACAAAACAGCCTCCGCGAAAACCGGGGCGCTTCAGTATGAGTTGAAAGGAACGATGATTACCGTGAGGCTGGAGCGGTGGGGGACAAGCTGATTGCGGGGAGGGGGCGATTTGCTTCACCTCTCCCAGTTTGGTTCGAATCCCCGTAGTTCGCATAATGGGGCGTTATGTTCAACGTGCCGGCTTTGTCTTGTCACCGGGCGGGCGGCGTGGCTTGCTGGCGCGTTGACGCGGCGTGGCGGTGCGGGTCATCGTCAGCGGATTGATGGTCGGAATCGGTGCCAGCGTCTGGAACCAGCTTTCCCGTCCCAGCGCGCGGACCACCTGGATGAAGGTGGTCAGCGAAGACCCGTGGCCGGCTTCCAGATTGCGCAAGGCGCGGGGGCTGATGCCGGCGCGCGCCGCCAAGGTGGCTTGGCTGAGGTTGTGCAAGAGACGGTACGCTTTTATCTGATGCCCCAGCTCGGCCTCCTGCTCGGCGGGCGTTAGGTGCGCACTAGGCGCTGGCGTCGGTTTCATAGGCAGCTTCTGGGCTTTCCGTAATAGGCAATATTATGCCTTTAAAGCACGAAAAATGGGATAAAGGGCAAAATAATGCCGGTTGATGCGGGGGGCTTGTCCATCGCGGGTGTGCATGACGCGGTTCCCCTGAGTGGTCCGCACGGGATGCCTCGGTTGCGTGATGCGCGCGCCTAGGCAAGGCGCTTTTGCTAAACTCGACACCATGACAAAAAAACACCTGATATTTTGGCGTCATCGCCGCAGTCTGCAAGGTGGCAGGTATGCTGATTGACCCGGCCAGCGCAGACCGTTTCATTGATGCCTACATGGCCTTTCTCGGCACGTTGGTGACGGCGGAGGAAAAACACGGCAAGCGGCCAACTCAATGGTTGGTGCTGGGCCGGGCCCGCTATGAGGCGGACCGGGATTCGCTCTCTCGTTACCGAGCCACGCTACGGCATCCTGATGAAGAAATGCTGGAGGCTATCCGCCTGCTCAGGCTCAATCGCTGGGTTTACCTCAAAGATACGCGGGCGTATTCGGTGTTGCTGCCCGTAGATGGCAGCTGCGCGCATGGTGTGCTTGGACTGACTGAGCGCTTGCGAGACATCGGACAGGGGGAGACCGGTTCAGTGATAAAAACCGGGGTGTTCCCTTTGAATGGTCGCTGGGTCTGCGATGGCTTGATTGAGGGTCTGGCTTGGTTAGGCCCCAATATTCGTCGTGATGTGACGGCCATTTACCAACGGCTGCGCCAAGACGGGAAATTCAGCTTGGGGCCGACTCCGGTCTAACTGTAATGAGTCAGGTTCATATCGCCCGGTTTGGTAGGCCGATGGGGTGGAGCTTCTGATGCACCGTAATGGCATCTGTTGCGATGCATTGGGTTTCGCACATGGAAAATGACCAGCAGGCTGTTCTTTCTGAGCTTCAAGCCGAGAATGCTCGTTTAATCGGACTGCTGGAGGCGCATGGGATAGAGTGGCGTGTGAAGTTGCCGGCGCCGGTGGTGACGCATCCGACAAGCATTTCGACACTCTCCACGGCTGAGAAAGTCACCTTGTTCCGTAGCTTGTTCCAGGGGCGAACGGATGTTTATCCCACCCGATGGGAAAGCAAGGCGACGGGTAAGTCAGGCTACTCGCCGGTGTGTGGCAATGAGTGGCAGCCTGGAATATGTCATAAGCCCAAGGTGAAGTGCGCGGATTGCGAGCATCGTTTATTGATGCCGGTCACTGACACGGTTATCTATGCCCATCTGTCTGGCGCCATGACTGCCGGGGTCTATCCTTTGCTGGAGGATGACGCTTGTTACTTCCTGGCCGTGGATTTTGACGAGAAGGAATGGCGAGACGACGTCCGTGCTTTTTTGCAATCGTGCAGGACGTTGGGGGTTCCGGCCGTTCTGGAAATCTCGCGCTCGGGCAATGGTGCTCATGCCTGGATTTTCTTCACCAGGAAAGTCTCAGCTCGCGACGCGCGTCGACTGGGAACAGCCCTCCTAAGCCATACATGTTCAAGCACCCGGCAACTGGAACTTTCCTCCTATGACCGTCTATTTCCCAATCAGGACTCCATGCCCAAGGGGGGATTTGGCAACCTGATAGCTCTTCCGCTGCAGAAGCGTGCGAGGGAAAACAACGGGAGTGTCTTTGTCGACGAGGAACTCCGTCCCTACCCTGACCAATGGGCATTTTTGGCCTCGGTCACGCGCATGTCAGCAGAAGACATCGAGCCCGTCATCGTTCAGGCGATTGGCGGTAGCCATCCTTTGGATGTGACGTTCATTGAGGATGAAGAACAAAGCACGCCCTGGAAGAAAACAGCTACCAGCAGGACGAAGATTCCAGGACCCATGCCGGAAAGGTTGCGGGTGACGCTTGGCAATCTTGTCTACTTTGAAAAGGCTGAGCTCCCCCAGGCACTGGCTAACCGACTCATCCGCTTGGCGGCATTTCAGAACCCAGAATTTTACAAAGCCCAAGCAATGCGCTTCCCGGTCTGGGATAAACCACGCGTTATTGGGTGTGCAGAAAATTTCCCCAGGCACATCGGTCTGCCCAGAGGATGCCTGGATACGGCACTCGAGCTCTTGGCGGCAAACAATATTGAAGCCCAGTTACAGGATGAGCGCTATCAGGGGGAGCCCATCCATGTCAATTTTGGCGGCACCTTGCGGTTGGACCAAGAAGCGGCCATTGCGGCGATGTTGCATCACGATGTTGGCGTATTGTGCGCGCCGACAGCCTTTGGGAAAACGGTCACGGCTGCCGCAATGATAGCCCGGCGAGGAGTCAATACGCTGATATTGGTGCATCGGACCGAGTTGCTCAAGCAATGGCAGGAACGATTACAAGTTTTCTTGGGGGCTGGCAAAGGACTGGTTGGCTGCATTGGGGGCGGTAAAAACAAACCAACCGGCAAAATCGATATTGCGGTGATGCAGTCGCTGTCCCGTAAAGGGGAAATCAGTTCACTTATCGAGAACTACGGACAGGTGATTGTCGACGAGTGTCATCACGTTGGCGCGGTTTCTTTCGATTTGCTCTTGAAGCGGGCCAAGGCGAAATATGTGCTTGGGCTGACGGCCACGCCGATAAGACGAGATGGCCAACAACCGATAATTTTTATGCAATGCGGTCCGATACGTTACACAGCGGAGCGTCCGGCCACTGCGCCCCATGTGCTTGAGGTGTATCCGCGGTATCTGTCTCACGTCATTGATGTGCCGGGTGATGCTGGTATTCAGGATGTGTTCCGCCACTTGTCAGCAGATGGTATGCGAACGCAGATGATTGTTGATGCAGTGACCGAGGCCTTCAGGCTTGGGAGGAAAGTCCTGGTATTGACCGAGCGGACGGAACATCTGGATATGCTTCAGTCCATGCTGCAGCCACTCATTGCCTCGTTGTTTGTGCTGCATGGGCGGATGTCGCGTAAACAGCGCACGGCAATGGTCGCAGAGTTGAACGGCTTGCTGCCGGACTCTCCTCGTGTTCTGCTGGCCACAGGCAAGCTGGTTGGAGAAGGCTTTGACCATCCTCCGCTCGATACATTGGTATTGGCCATGCCCGTTTCCTGGAAGGGAACACTACAGCAATATGCTGGGCGGCTTCACCGGGAGCATGCTGAAAAGACGGATGTACGCATTATTGATTTTATCGATATAGGGCACCCAGCCCTCGTGCGGATGTGGGAAAAGCGGCAAGTCGGATACCGAGCGATGGGGTACAGCATTGAGAGCAGGGAATAGGAGCGCGGCCATCATTGCTATTGAAGGTATGCTACCCAGTCCGCTGGTAGTCGTTTGCAGAGAGCCAGTTCGATAAGGGTTCCGTTAAACCATTTGGCATTCTTGCGGGACGGAGGCATGGTCAAGTCGCAGAGCTGCAAGTGCGCGCAGCGATCTTGAACCGCTTCAGCATGCTGGGCCGGCCGTGCACGGTGGCTATGGCATAAATCGGTTTGGGGAAAGGGAAAACTCGTCCTGCCTGGGATTTGTGCAACAGAGCCCACCCCACCTGATTTCTTTGGAATCGGGACGCCTTTGATCGGCGGCGGAAAGTAGCTGCCGGAACTCATCCGATTCCACAATTTGTACAGGTTTCGCCCAAGGTGCTCTTCGAATGCTTCAATCGATTCGTGATCTACTCCTGATGCTCCTCCGTTTGCTTTCACACTCTGAAAGGCTCTCCAGATCCATGCCTTGGAAATCGTAAATGGCTTGGTCATGTTGTCTTGCTCCTCCCGGCTTCCCGGTTGGCAATACTCGTGACCCGAATGACGCAGCCCCTTCGCTCCCCTGCCATTACAGCGAGTTCATCACTACTACGAGCTGCTCCGTCCCTTGATGGCGCATCGCTACTGTCAGCCTCGCTGATTGGGCTTGTGCCTTTCACT
>NZ_PQWB01000023.1 GCF_002924365.1 Chromobacterium alticapitis
GGCCAGCGCCGGCGCGGCGCCGTAGCCGCGTCCCCACAGGTCCACGGCCTGGGCCGAGACCAGCGCCAGCAGCGCGCCTATCGCCAGATACAGGTCGACTCCCCGCGCGATCCAGCTGCCCGGGCGCCGCTTGATCAGCCAGATCATGTGCGGCAGCGCCAACGCGCCGCCGGCCAGGTAGGCGTCCTGCCAGCGCAGGCCGGCGTCGCCGGGCGCGAAGCGGCCCCACATCAGGAAAACGACGGCCGGCGCGAAGGCGGCCGCGTGGACGAGGTAGGAACGAATCCAGCTAGCGAGGGACATGCGCTTCTTTCTTCATATGGCTTGGCATGGCCGCGCGCCGCGGCAAGGCGCGCGGCGAGGGCTCAATCAAACAGCGCCACCTGGATGTCGCGCGGCCCCTGAAAGGGATTGCGGCCATGGGCGACGGCGATGTTGTCCAGCAGCAGCAGGTCGCCGCGCTGCCAGGGGAAGGCGATCTCCTCCGCGTCCAGCGCGTCGTAGATGGGCGCGAGCTCCTCCGGCGCGATGGCCGAGCCGTCGCCCAGCCGCACTTCATACGGCCGCGCGGGACGGCCGCGGTACAGCAGCCGGATGTATTCGTAGCCGGCCGCGCCCATGGCGCGCGCGTTGTTGTGCTGGGTGGACAGCTGGTTGAACCAGACCTCCTCGCCGGTGACCGGGTGGTGCGCGGTGGCGCCGCCGGTGTTGGACACGGTCAGGCTGCCATCGTCCAGCCAGCGGAAACCCAGGCCGGTGTCGCGGCACAGCTGCTCCACCTGGGCAGGGTCGTCGCTCTGGAACACGTCGTCCCAGGGCCGGTGGTATTCGCGCATGGTGGAGTTCTTCGGCTCGCCGTCTAGGCTTGGGCGGCGGAAGTTGCGCAGGTACTGGATGCCGCTTTGACGGAAACGCTCGATCAGCTCCGGCGGCAGCCGCCGCGTCACCGCGCGCATATCGCAGAGGATGGTCTCGCCGCCCGCGGGCGAGGGCTGCTTGCAGAAGAAGGCCAGCCGGCGCGGATAGTGCGCCATATAGGCTTTTTCCTGGTGCAGGCCTATCTTCAGCGAGGCCGGAATCCGCGTGGATTCGTAGACCTTGCCGTCTATATTGCGGCGCGGCGTGGCGCCGCCGATATAGCCGAAGGCGTGTTCCGGATATTGCGCGGCGATGGTCTGGAAGTGAGCGGTTTCGCTGAGCGCGAAGCCGCGCAGCAGCACGCTGCCGAATGCCAGCAGCGCTTGTTCCAGCACCGGCAGTTTGGCGCGGTGCCAGTCGGCGACGGCGGCCGGACTGCGGCGCAGCGCCTCGTCCAGCGGCGTGATCAACAGCGGCATGCGCCACGGCGAGTAGGGGCGGCAGGCCACCTGCTCCTCGCCCAGCGCGCGCTGGAAGCGCAGCGCTTGTTCGGCGGCGTGTTCCATGACGTTCTCCCTTAGGCCAGCAGCGGCTTGCGGATCAGGATTTCAAAGCCCAGCGCGCCCAGGCCGGCGCTGGGGCTGCTCACGGCGCAGCAGTCGGCCAGGCCGGCCTCCGCTACCAGCGCGCGCGCCTCGTCCAGCGTGACTTTTTCCTCGACGTGGGTGGGCGGGTAGCCGACGGCCGCGCGCATCTGGGTGAATTTCTCCAGCAGCGCCGGCGACACGTCGCGGCGCATGTCGTGCACCAGGCCGATGCCGCCCGGCTGCAATACGCGGTACATCTCGGTCAGGCTCTTGAGCTTGTCCGGCAGGTGGTGCAGCGTGGCGCGGCTGACCGCCATGGCCAAGCTATCGTCGGCGAAGGGCAGGTTTTGGGCGTCGCCCACTTTCAGCTCGATGACGCCGTCCAGGCCCAGTTCGGCGATGCGCGGCCGGCCGCCGTCCAGCATGGTTTCGTCCAGGTCCAGGCCGATGAAGCGCCAGTCCTTGAACACCGGGTCGGCCGCCAGGCGCACCGGCACCACGGCGGTGGCGGTGCCGATGTCGACCAGCGCGCCGGGCGCCATGCCGCGCGCCAGCTGGCGGATGCGGGTGACGAACAGCACGTCCCACGGTTCCAGCGCCTGCGAGGCGAAGCGGTCGTATTCATCGGCCGGGCGGAGGTTTTTCAGTAGCATCGGGGTTTCTCCAGTCAGTATTTCTAGAGCGGTTAAGCGGAATCAGATGTCGGCTGCGTTCACAGCCAGCCCACCGGCACGGTGGCCAATAACTTGCGCGCGGCCTTGCTGCTGACGCCGAAGGCCGGACGGTCGCGCCGCTCTATCGCGTGGGCCACCATGGCGGCGACGCGCGCGCACAGGCCCAGGCCCACGCCCCAGCGCGGCTCGTCCACGCCCAAGTCCAACAGGGCGGCGGCGGTGATGAAGTCGATGTTGGGCCGCAGGCCCTTGCGCTCCAGCGCGCGGCGGCAGGCGAGGTCGAACAGTCGGATATGCGGGCCTTCGAAGCCCCATTCGGCGAACAGCGCGCGGATATGTGGCGGACGCGGGTCCTCGACGAACAGCGGATGGCCGAAGCCGAACAAGAGCTGGCCCGGCGAATCCAGCGCCAAGTCCACGGCGGCGCGCACCTGCTCGCCGCCTGCGTCCTGCCCTATGCTTTTGAGCCAGGCCAGCGCCTCCTCGGCCGCGCCCACATGCTTGGGGCCGCTGGCCATGAAGCCGGCCGCGAGCGCCTGCGGCAAGGTGACGCCGGTGCCGATGGCGGTGCGCGGCACCAGCACGGTGGGGGTGATGTAGCCGAAACCGGCGTGCCAGGCCACCAGCAGCGCGTCGACGGCGCGCAGCGCGGCTGTGTCGCGTCGGGCCGAGCCCATGGCCGCCAGCGCGCGCTCGGCGTGGCTGGCGCCGATGGCTGCCGCGTCGGCCTGGCCCAGCGCGGCGGCCAGCAAGCCAGGCGCGGCGGCGATGCCGACCAGGCCCTGGATGAAGTCGTCGCCGTCTGGCAGGCCGCGCGCGGCGGCCTCGGCGCGCGCGACGCGCTCCAGCGCCGACAGGTCTGCCAGGAAGCCGCAAGCCGCGGCTTGCACCATGCCGGCGCCGCTGGCCGCCACCGCGCGCACGGCGGCCAGGCAGGGCTGGCCGGGCATGGCGGCGGCCACGGCGGCCAGCGCGGCGTCCACCGCCAGGGCGACGGCGGGTTCCGGCATTTCGCCGAACCACACCCGCCACAGCGCGCTGGCGAAGTCGACCTGGCCTATCAGCGCGTTCAGATTGCTGCCGCGCACCCACAGGCCCTCGTTGGGCTCTATGGTGGCCCCGTCGATATCCGTGCCGCGGTACAGCGTGCGGGAACCGCCGAACAAGGATTGCGGCGCGGCCTCAGACGGCGGAGCGGAGACGGTTTGCGTCATGGCTGTCCTCCTGCGCGAGTTCGTCCAGGGTGATGGCTACGGCGGCATCGGCCAGGTTTATGATGGCCTGTTCGTGCATGCGCACCGCGGGCAGCAGATTGGCGAAGAAATAGCGGGCGGTTTTCAGCTTGCCGCGGTAGAAGGCGGCCTCGGCCGCGTCCTGCTCGCGGGCGAGCGCCTGGGCGGCCAACGCGGCGCCCTCCAGCAGGGTCCAGCCGCAGATGGTGTAGCCCAGCATTTCCAGGAAGCGGGTATAGAACTGGCTGCTTTCCTGCATTAGGCCGTCGCGCACCGCCTCGCCTATGCGGGCCAGCGCCTGCTCCACCGAGCGCATGGCCGCGTCCAGCTGCAACAGCTGCAGGGCGAGCGAGGGGTCGACGCTGCCGCTGGCCAGGAAGGCGTCCAGCTCCTCGCGCAGATACTTGATCAGGCGCGAGTTGCGGCCGAAGCCCAGCTTGTCGCGCACCAGATCCTGCGCCTGGATGTAGTTGGTGCCTTCCCAGATCGACAGAATCTTCACGTCGCGCGCGTTCTGCTCCACCGGGTAGGCGTCGGTGTAGCCTATACCGCCGTGCACCTGGATGGCCAGCTCGCAGATTTTCCAGGATTGGTCGGAGACGAAGGCCTTGCACACCGGGGTCAGCAGCTGCACCAGCTTGCGCTGCTTCTCAATCTTCATCTCGTCCGGCGCAGCCTCGGCCTCCAGCGCGAAGGCCTCGGTGGAGGCGGCGGTGAGCTTGCCCAAGAGGCCGCGGCAGCCTTCGACGCGCGCCTTCATGTCCAGCAGCATGCGCTGTACATCGCCGTGCTCGGCGATGGGCAGGCTGGGCGCGGCATGGTCCGAGGTGCGTTCGATGGCGCGGCCCTGGCGGCGTTGTCCGGCGAACGCCACCGAGTGCAGATAGGCCGAGGAGGCGAGGCCAAGGCCGATCACGGCCGTGCTGATGCGCGCCTGGTTCATCAGCGGGATCAACTGCAGCAGGCCGGCGTTCTTGCGGCCGCCCAGCAGCACGCCGCGGGTGACGCCCTGGCGGCCGAAGACCAGCCGGGTGTTGGCGCAGCCTTTCAGACCCATCTTGACCGGCAGCTCGGCGCACTCGACGAAGTTTTCTTCCAGTTCGCCGGTTTCAGGGTTGGGCCAATAGCGCGGCACCAGCAGGCAGGACAGGGAGTAGGAGCCGCTGGTGGCGTTGCCCAGCCGGCCCAGCACGAAGTAGACGGTGTTGTCGGTCAGCTCATGCATGCCGGCGGAGATGAACACTTTCTCGCCGGTCACCGCGTACACGCCTTCCTGCGGCAGCGGTTCGGCCAGGGTCTTCACCGCGGTCAGGTCGCTGCCGGCCTGGGACTCGGTGGCGCAGAAACAGGCGTCCCATTCGTGGCGCTGCAGCTTGTCCAGATAGGTGGCCTTCTGCTCCGGCGTGCCGTGCAGGCGGAACAGCTTGATCGCCGGCAGGTTGAAGCCGCCGTAGGTCATGAAGGCCGGGTTGGCGCCCATGAACATTTCCTGGATGGCCTGGCGCAGGATGGGCGGCAAGGCGGGGCGATGGATGTCGCCGCTATTGCCCAGCATTGGCACCCATTCCGCCTTGTAGCGCTGCCATAGCGCGTGGAATTCCTGGGGGATGGCGACTTCGCCGTTTTCCAGCAGCCGGCACTCCTGGCGGTCCGATGCCTGGTAGGCGCGGCCCAGCTCCAGCGCGAACTCGCGCGCCTGTTCCAGCAGGCCATCGTAGTAGGCGCGGTCTTTATCGTTGAAGGGCGGGCGCGACAGGAACTGCCGTTCAGCCCGGTTTTGTTCCCACAGGAAGAAGCGAAGCTCGCGCAAGCTGACTTTGTAAGCGGACATATTCGGTTTCCGTGATGAGGATGGGGCCACGGCTCAGGCCGCGGCGGAAATCTGCGCCACCATGGCGCCGGACAGGCCGCACAGGGCGCTGTCCCACAAGAGGGCGGTGGCCTGTTCGCCGGGCCGCAGCGCGGCGCGCAATTCGAGCAGGGCCTGCAGCGGATCGGCATTGGACAAATGGCCGCCCGCTCGCGCCATGCGGCGCGCGGGCGCGATGCCCAGCTCGTCGGCCACGCGGCCGGCGAAGTCCGCGCCGAAGCCGGCCGGCAGCAGCCAGTCGACGTCGGAGGGGCGGATGCGCGCCTTGTCCAGCGCGGCCGCGGCCGCCTGCGCGGCCTGCGGCAGCAGCCTGTCGGCCAGCGCAGCCGGCGTGTGCGCCCAGGGATTGGCGATGGCTTCGCCATAGAGGACGGCGTGGGACAGGATGCGGCCGATGCCGCCCTCGCCGCGCCGGTCCAGCAGCATGGCGGCCGCGCCGTCGCCGTAGGCCACCAGGTCGCCCCAGGCGCGGAAGAATGGATAGAGCCACTTGTCGGCGGCCACCAGCAGCACGCGGCCGCCCTGAGCGCACAGCGCCTCGATCAAGGTCAGCGCGTTGTAGACGCCGGCGGTGCCGGATTGGCCGACGGCGAAGGGCAGCGCGTCGTCCAGACCTAGCGCGTGCTGGACGCGGCCGGACAGGGATTCGTTGATGCGCTGGTTCAGCGAGGCGTTGGCGACGACGATATGGGTGACGGCGGCCAGATCCTCGGCGGCGACTTGCCTACGCAAGGCGTCTACGGCCTGCAGGGCGAGGTCGGCGTGGCTGAGCCTGGCCTCGGCCACCGGCAGCGCGGCCGGCGAGCCCGGCATCAGGCGCAGGGTTTCTTCTTCGTCCAGCTTGCCCTTGCCGCGCGGCAGGGCGTGGACGGCGGACGGGAACAGCAGGTGGCCGTAACCGAAGTTGCGTTCGGCGGCCTGGACGCCGTGGAAGTCGGCGCGTTCCGGCTCGGCGGCGGCGAGGGCGCGGATGCTGAGCATGGCGTTATCCGATGTGGGTGGGGGAGGCGGCGAACAGGCCGGCGAACTGCTGTTTCAGCTGTTTGCGGTCTATCTTGCCGTTGGGGTTGCGCGGCAGCGGCTCGGCGTGGAAGGACAGGCGCTGCGGCACCATATAGCCGGGCAGCCGTTCGCGGCACAGGGCGAGCAGCTCGGCCTCGGCCACGCCTTCGGCGCCGTGCAGGCTGACCGCGATGGCTTCGCCCAGCATGGGGTGCGGCACGCCGTAAGCGGCCGCTTCATGCACGCCGGGCAGCGCGAACAGGATTTCCTCCACCTCGGTGGGGCTGACCCGGTAGCCGGAGGTTTTGATCATGTCGTCGCCGCGCGCCACGAAGTACAGATAGCCTTCCTCGTCGCGGTAGACGATGTCGCCGGACCACACCGCCGCCTCCTGGCGCGGAATCTGGCTGTGCGGGCCTTGCCATGGCCGGAAGCGGTGGGCGGTCAGCTCCGGATCGTTCCAGTAGCCCAGGGTGACGAAGGCGCCGCGGTGGACCAGCTCGCCCGGCTCGCCCGGCGCGCATTCCGCGCCGTCCGGCCGCAGCACGCGGATGTCGGCGTTGGGCACGGCCTTGCCGATGGAACCGGGGCGGTCGGCGGCGTCTTCCGGTTGCAGATAAGTGGAGCGGAAGGCTTCGGTCAGGCCGTACATCAGATAGGGCTTGGCCTGGGGGAAGGCCAGACGCAGCTTGTCCAGCAGCGGGCCGGGCATGTGGCCGCCGGTATTGGCGAAGCGGCGGACGCGCGCGCCGGTTTCGGCCGGCCAGTCGGCGGCCATCAGCTGCATCCACAGCGGCGGCACGCCGGTGATGGCGGTGACGCCGTGGCGTTCGCAGAAGGCCGGCACTTCCTTGGGCTGCAGGAAGTCCAGCGGCGCGTAGCAAGCGGCGCTGGCCAGCGCGGTGCTCAGTTGGCTGAAGCCGGCGTCGAAGCTCAGCGGCAGGATGCCCAGGATCACGTCGTCCTCGGCCAGGCCCAGGTAGGCTGACACGCTGTCGGCGCCGGACACCAGATTGCGCTGCGACAGCACCACGCCCTTGGGGCGGCCGGTGGAGCCGGAGGTGTAGAGGATGGCGGCCGGATCGTTGTCGGTGGCCTCCGGCTCCGCCGCGTCCAGCATGGCGTCGGGCAGGGCTTCCAGTTTCCAGGCTTGCAGCGCCAGTCCGTCCAGCGCCTCGCTTAGTCGCGAGAGCCGCGCGCCGGTGCTGACCAGGAGCCGCGCGCCGCTGTCGGCCAGGATGTGGCGCAGCTGGGCAGGCTTCAATTGCGGGTTGACCGGCACCAGGATGGCGCCGCGCGCGTTGACGGCCAGCATCATGGCCACGGTGTCGTATTGCTTGCCGGCGTAGACGGCGACGCGGTCGCCGGGCTGGATGTCGGCGGCGGCCAGCCGCGCGGCGTGGCGGCGGACGTCGGTCAGCAGCTGGGCGTAGCTGGCGCGCGTCTCGCCCTGGGCGAAGGCCGGGCGCTCGCCGTGGCGCTCGGCGCTCAGCCGCAGCAGATGGTAGAGGCTGATGCGGGCGCGGTTCATGCGGTTTCTCCGGTCTGGTGGATGTAGGCGCCGGCTGCGCCCAGCGATAGGAAGCCGCTGACGCTGTAGCTGGGGTGATAGGCGCCGCATTGGTCGAAAATCACCAGGTCGCCGATGGCGGGCGCGGCCTGCGGATCGGGCTGCCAGCCTATGACGTCGGCGCGGCTGCAGGTGCTGCCGGCGTAGCGCACCGGCTGGACGGCCGCGCCTTCGGGCGCCGGCTGGCGGCGCAACAGGCGCGGCGCGGCGTATTTCTTGATGGCGGACTCGGTGCGCGCCAGCAGGAAGTTGTGGCTGAGGCCGCCGTCGCACACGGCTATGGTCTGGCCGCCCAGCGTCTTCACCGCGCGCACGCGGGTGGCGAACAGGCCGGCGCCGGCGAAGATGGCGCGGCCGGATTCGTGCGCCAGCTGGAAGCGCTGGCGCAGCGGGGCCAGCCGCTCGCGGTAGGCGGCGAATGCGGCCTCGTCTTCGTGGAAGCGTTCGCCGAAGCCGCCGCCGCAGTTGAGCATGGCGATGGGCGCGCCGCTCACGCGTTCGATATCTCCGGCCAGGGCGGCCAGGGCGTGGGCGAGGTCGGCCGAGTCGCCGCCGCTGCCGTCCACGCGGAACTGGTGCGAGCCGGCGAAGCTGTGCAGGCCTATCACCGGCGCGTCGGCGCGGCTTAGCGCCGCCGCCGCCAGCATGGCTTCCTGCGGACTCATGCCGAAGTGGTCGGCGGCTTCCTTGCGGCGGCCCGGCATCAGCTCGGCCGCGTTCAGCCGCAAGATGGTCTGCGGCGCGTGCTGCTTGCCCAGCACGGCGAGCAATCGTTCAGCCTGGCCCAGGCTGTCGATGATGAAGACGCAGCGCGAAGCCAGGGCGGCGCGCATGAAGGTCTCGTCCATCGAGGGGTTGTTGACGTATTTGGTCGACGAGATGCGGCCGACGGCCAGGTCCAGTTCGCCCAGGCTGGCCAGTTCCACGCCGTCGACGAAGCCGTGGCCGCAGCGTATCAGCAGCTCCAGATTGGAGTTGGCTTTCAGCGAGACAATGAGCCGGCTGTCCAGCAGTGCGCGCAGCTTGCGGTAGCGCGCCAGGACGATAGACGGGTCGAACACGTAGCCGGGCGTCTTGACGTCCCATAGCCATTGCAGGGCCTGCTCGTCTGGCGGCAGCGGGATGGAAAGGGCGTCAATTTGCGTCATGGCGGGCCACCGGGTGCAGGGTGAGGGCGGAGAAGGCGCCGCTATTGGACTGGGTCACGCTGATCAGGTGGCGTCCGGCATCCACTTGGGCGAGGCCGATGTCGGCCAGATTGACCGCCAGGTCGGAGCAGCAGGCGTGGCCTTTTTGCAGGATGTTGTCGGCGCGCAGGATGTCCAGCGGAATGCCCATGGCCTTGCAGATGGAGATCCAGCCCTTGTGGTCCGAGTTGTGCGGCAATACGCAGCCGTAATCGGCCAGGGCCACGCCGCTGTCGGCCACCGCCTGCTGCATCACCTTGCGCGTGTAATGCCATTCCAGATTAATCATTTCGCGTTCCACCGCGGCATTGGTGTCCGAGCCCTGGTGCCATTTGCCGTAGTTGCGCAGGGCCAGCGCGCCGATGCGGTTGCGGCGGCTTTCGCGCGCCACCAGCAGGCAGGCGGCGCCATCGCTCTGGACGCCGGACATCTGGCGCAGGCGGAAGCGCTCGCCATAGACGCGGTCGACGGAGACGATGACGGCGCGGCGCAGCTGGGGATGGCTGGCCATCAGCGCCTGGACCAGCTGGATGGCGGCGGCGTTGGACGAGCAGTTCAGCTGGTTGATGGAGCCGGCCCAGACGGGGCGCAGGCCGAAGCGAGAGACCAGCTCCAGCGGCAGGCTGCGCGGCGCGGCCGGCACGCTGAACAGCTGGGTGTGCACATGGATCAGCGCGCCGACTTCGTCCGGGCGCAGGCCGGTTTCGTCGAACAGCCGCGCCAGGGCGCGCTCGGCCAGCTCCGTTTCGCCGATGTCCGGCGCAGCGTGGAAGTGGCGGCAGCCGGAGCGGAGGATGGCCTGGACGCGGGCGTCCGGCCAATTGTGCTGGGCGGCGCAGGCCTCGATGTCCTGCAGCTCTCCGGGAAAGTGGTAGGCGGCGGCCTCTATGCCTATCCAGGCCGGGGCGGCCGCCGGGCTTGCGTTGCGGGTCATGCGGGGTTTCCTCGTCTGGCGAATCAAGCCGGCAGCGGCATGGCGGCGTAGTCCATCACCTGCAGCTGTTCGAATACCTTCTGCACGCGCGGGCTGAGCAAGCCCATCTCGCGTATGGTGGGCACCAAGCGGCGGAAGATGGAGCGGCGCATCGAGCTGGTGACCGGCGAATTGCGCACCAGGTGGGCGCATTCTTTTTTGGACAGGCCCATGGGTTCCCAAATGTCGTCGGCGCACAGGTGTTCGTGCAGGGTGTGCGCGCCCTCGGCCACGAATTCCTCGCGCTCCTTGCGTTCCGTCGCGCTCATCTCCTGGTAGACGCGGCACAGCGTGATGCGGCCGATGGCGAAGTGGCGGGCTTCGTCGCGCTGGATGCGGGTGACCATGTCGCGGATGAAGGGGTCTTGGCTGTAGGCGACGATGCTCTGGAACAGCGACAGCGCGATGCCCTCCACCAGCACCTGCATGCCCAGGTTGGTGATGTCCAGCGCCTTGCTGCTGATGGTGTCGCCCAACAGGCTCTTCAGCGATTGGCTCATCGGATAGCTGATGGGCAGCTTGTCGTTGACCAGGCGGCCGAAGGCTTCGATATGGCGAGCCTCGTCCATGATCTGGCCGGCGGCGCACAGCCGCGCCGACAGGCTTTCCTCGGCCACGGCCAGCTTGGAGGCGCAGATCAGCGCGGCCTGCTCGCCGTGCAGCACCTGCGACATGGTCCAGCCCTGCGAATGGTGGCGCACCTCGGCGCGGCCCTTGGCGTCCAGCTTGTTCCAGACGTCGGTGCCGTAGATCAGCAGCGTGCCGTCCGGCATGCCCAGCGGGTTGTCCGAGTCCAGCTCCCGGCTCCAGTCCAGATCGACATTGACGTCCCACTGGTTGGCCTTGGCCTTCTGGTAGATGGCGTTCAAGCTGTCGTCGCCGAAGTCGTAGCTTTCCGACATGAAGGCGTCCAGCTCGACGCCCCATTTGTATGGTTCGGTCGCGTTCTTGGGCAGTTCTAGCGTGGCTTGCATATCTCTTCCTCTCTCATATGGCCAGGGGCGGATTCGGTCCAGACTATGGTTTGCGGCGCCATCGTTTCCAGCGCCGGCAACAGGGCGGCGGGGCCGGTCTCGCCGACGTTCCAGCAGGCGATGCGCACGATGTTGTCGCCGTCGTCCAGCAGGTCGCGGCGGAGGTTTTCAGCGGCGATCCAGACCACGGGGGCCGGTTCGGATTCGGCGCGCCACTGGGCTTCGCGCAGCAGGCCGGCGCCCAGCAGCACGCGCGGGTCGAACAGCGCGGCCGGCAGCGCCAGGTCCTTGGTGGGCTGCCGCAGCTGCACGAAGACGCGGCAGTCCTCGCCCAGCGCCGCCCAGGCCTGGCGAAGCAAGCGCTCCAGCAGGGCGTAGAACTGCTTGTGGTTGAGCAATACGGGGGCGGCGTCGCCGCTAGCATGGGCCTCGCGGCGGGCGTAGTCTTGGGCCTCCAGCAGCGGCAAGTTGACGCTGGCGCAGGCTTGGGCGCGGCCGTGGCCCGGATTGCGCGTCAGGCGCAGCGCCAGCAGAGATGGCGGATTCATGCGGCCTCCAGCGAGTGGCGCAAATCCGGCGCCAAGGCCAGGTCCGCGATGGCGAAATAGCCGTTCAGCGCCAGCGAGGCCAGCACGCAGCGGCCGCCGGCGTAGTCGGCGCCGGCTTCGATTTCCGCCAGCAGCGACAGCCAGGGGTCGCTGCCGAAGGCGTGGCCGAAGCGCGGGTAGTGGTCGGCGTGGGCGGCGGCGCCGTCGAAGCTCTTGAACAGCGCGCCGCGCGTCGCTTCAGGGAAAAAAGGCAGCGCCACCGCCACGCCGGGGCGCGGCTTGGCGAACTGGCGCAGCGCGCGGCCCATCATGGTCAGCGCGTGGGCTTGCGGCGCCGTGCCCAGCAGCAGGTCATCTTCGCCGCCGTCCGGCATGACATCCAGCAGCAGGGTGGCGATGCCGAAGCCGGAGCGTCCCCAGCGGCTGGTCAGCCGCCAGAAGGCGAAGTTGTGGATGTCCACGTCCGCTATCTGCAGCAGCAGGCAGCGCGGCCCGCTGAGCCTGGCTTTCTGCCTGACGTGGCGCAGGATGTAGCCCCAGCCCGTGCACTCGTAGCCGTTGGTGATCCAGTCTGGCTCGCGGCCGCATGCCGCGCCCAGGCTATGGCGGAAGCGTTCGGCTTCGGCGGTGTCTCCGGTCAGGAAGGGCGAGAGCACGGTGGAGGTGAGGATGTAGTCGTCGATGGCCGCGCCGGCTGAGTGGCGCGCGGCTTCGGCGCCGGCCAGGCGGCCCAGCTCGGCCGCGGCCTCGGCCAGGGACGCCCCGGCCGAGACGAAGGGCGTTTCCGTCTGGCGGTAGGCGATGACGGCGGCCTGGAAGGCCGGCGGCGTGCGCGCGTGGTTCATGGCGTTCCCCGGTGTCGGCATGGGTGGATCAGGCGGTTTGCTGTTGCTCTTGCAGTTGGGCGTCCAGCTGCTGCAGCGTGGTGTATTGGGTGATGTTCAGCTGTTCCGGGTCGATGGAGCCGTACAGTTGCTCGCAGAACACGATGAGTTCGACGACGTTCAGCGAATCGATGCCCAGTTCGCCGAGGCCGACGTCGGCCTCCACGCTTTCCACGTTCAGAATCTTGGCGGTTTCCTTGCGCAGGGTTTCCAGGGTGTTCAGGGTTGCGGACATGGTGTTTCTCCTTGTTGACAGGGGTGGGAATCAGTTTTGAGCCAGCCGCGCGGCGGCGCGCAGCTCGTGGTAGCAGCGGTAGGAACTGCCTTCCATCTTGGTGAAGGCCAGCAGGTCGCGCTGGTCGGCGTAGTGCGCGACGGCGCCGTTGGCCACCAGGTGCAGCAAGAGTTCGTTCGACGCGAATTTCAGCGCCAGCACCTTGTGCACGTCCTCGCTGGCGTAGGTGCCGGTCTGGGTCTTGGCGCGGGCGGCTTCGGCGATGTAGTCGCGCGCCGCGCGCTCGTCCGCGCCCAGTCGCAGCCGGCCCCGGCTTTGCAGCCATTCGACATGGGCCATCAGCGCGCGCACCAGGAAGGGGCGCACCGTGGTCAGGTATTTGTTCAGCGCGGCCGGTCCGCCGGCCTTCAGCTTGTCGGCGGCGGCTATGGTCGCTTCGCCGCGCACATTGCCAAGCTGCACCACGCCGTCCAGAAAGCTGTCGCCGCACAGGCTGCGCTCCAGCGCGGCGTACTGCTCCGGCCAGACCAGGAAGGCGGACGGGAAGAAGCTGCCCGGCGTGCGCGCGGCGATGATGGCCATGCCGTCCAGCTGGGCGTACATGCCCCATACCTTGTCTATGCGCAGCTTGAAGCCGTCGCCCTCGGGCTGGGCCACGGTGCGCCAGCTGCCCAGCGTCGGACCGCCCGCGTCGCTCATCAGGAAGCGCAGATTGTTGCCGCTGTCTATGCAGGCGCAGGCGCGCTCGTATTGGTCCGGCGTCAGGAACAGCGAAAACAGAATGCGGGCGAAAGTGCGCATGAAGGGCTTGTAATGCGGCGCCAGGCCTTCCGCGCGGATTTGCTCGAGTATGCTTTCGCTGAGCGCGTACTCGCGGTGCTCCAGCGGCACGGGAGCGTGGACGCTGGCCTCCGGTTCGGCGAAGGGCTGCTCGGTCTGCCGGATCAGCATGTCCGAATCCAGCAGCCGCGCGGCGGCGCGGCCCAGAATGGCGGCGAGGCCGGCCGGCGGCTCGCCGTAGCCGCGCAGGCGGTGAATGACCGGCGAAACGGCGAGTTCAGGCAAGCCGGGGGCCTGCGCGGCGGGCGCGGGGGCGCCGTCCGCGAATGCGGAAAGAGTGTGCATGGAGCTTCCGTCAGTGTGTGAGGGAGGTGGGGCGGACCAATCAGGCCATGGCCGATTCTTCGTCCACGTCGCGCAGGGCTTGCTCGATGTAGAGGTTGCGGCACTTCAGCCTTTGCAGCTTGCCGCTGGTGGTGCGCGGCAGGCTGCCGGAGGCGGCGAAGACGATGGCATGGGCGCCGAAGCCGAAACGCTCGCGCAGGATGGCTTGCAACTGGGCGCGCAGGGCGGCTTGCGCGTCTTCGCGCTCGAACTCGATCATCACGATCAGGTTCTCGGTGCCCTGGGTTTCGTCGTAGAGGCCGGCGGCGGCGATGGCGTTGCCATCGGCCAGCAGGGGGTGGGCGGCCAGCGCGTCTTCTATCTCGTGCGGGAAATAGTTGCTGCCGCGGATGATGATGATTTCCTTTTGCCGGCCAAGCACGAACAGCTGGCCGTCGGCCTGGTAGCCCAGGTCGCCGGTGGCGAACCATTCGCCGGGGCGGTAGGCATCCTGCTGGCCGTCTGCCGCCGGCAGGTAGCCGGACATCAGCGAGCTGCCGCGCAGCTGGATTTCGCCTACCTGACGCTCCCTGACCTCGATGCCCTCGGCGGTGGCGACGCGCATCCGCATGCCGGGGATGGGCTTACCCATGGCCAGCACGGTTTCCGCGGCGCGGGTGTGCTCGTCGGCTGGGCGGGCGACGGCGAAGCTGGTCAGCGCGTCGGAGTCTATGCGGTCCGCGATCAGGTAGGAGAAGGCGTTCTGGTCGTAGCCTGCCGTCGTGTCGTGCATGGTGGCGGCCAGCGTGGTTTCGGCCATGCCGTAGCACGGTTGCAAGGCCGAGCGCGACAGGCCGTGCGCTTCGAATACGCGGGAAAACGCTTGCAGACAGCCTTGGTCCACACGCTCCGCGCCGATGAATATGTTGCGCAGCCGGCTCAGGTCCACCCCTTGCATGGAGGCGGCGCGGTAGCGGCGCACGCAGTATTGCAGGCCGAAGGTGGGCGTGGCGGTGGTGGTGGCGCCGAAGGAGGCGATGCGCTTAAGCCAGCCTAGCGGATTGCGGATGAAGCCGGACGGTTGCATCAACAGCAGCGGCGCCTGGTAGTACAGATTGGACAGCAGGGTGACCAGGCCCATGTCGTGATACAGCGGCAACCAGGAGGCGGTGGCGTCGCCGCGGGCCGGATCGTAGCCGACCACGCCGCCTATGCCGCGCACATTGTCGATGACGTTGCGGTGGCTCAGCAGCACGGCCTTGGGACGGCCGGTGGAGCCAGAGGTCAGCTGCACGTGGTGGGCGTCGTCCGGGGAAACCAGCAAGGGCGCCAGTGGCGTGGCGTCCGCGGCGGCTTGGGCCACGTCATCCGTAGAGATCACACGGGTCGGCATCCCGGCCAATTGGCCACGCAGCGCCTCGGCTTGGGCCGTTCTGGCGATGACCAGGCGCGGCGCGAACAGGCTGCTGGCGAGCAGGATTTGCGAGCGGGAGGAGTCTGCCTGCAGCTTTCCCGGCAGCGGGGCGGTGCAGGGCAGGGCGCCCAGCAGCACGCAGGCGGTTTGCAGCAATAGGTGATCGATAGAAGCCGGCAAGGCCAGGATGACGAGGTCGCCGCGCGCGGCGCCGAGCTTGCGCAGGCCGGCGGCCATGGCCAGCGCTTGCCGCGCCAGCTCGGCATGGGAAATCCGTTTTTCTTCGCCGCTTTCCTCCACTACGGCGAGGCAAAGCTCGTTAGCCAGCCCGGGCCGGTCCAGGGAGGACAGGATGGCTTCCGTCATTGTTGCGTGGTTCAGCAATTTCCGATCTCCTGCAAGTTCGGTCAACGTCTTTTTGCGTTAAGTGATGCTGAAGGTGAATAATTTTTAGTTTTTATTAGTTTATTATTTTTGATGAATTTAACATTATTATTTTTCGCAGATAATACGTTCGCATTGCCGTGGTGTGAACCTGTTATGTAGGACAGGTAGCGACGGAGCGCTGGCCTGGCTCAGGCCTTGTTGGATGGAGCGAGTTGCCCGTCTGGCAAGAATTTCAATGTGTTATCGCGTTTTCAATGCGAGCAGAGTGGGCGAAAGGCGGGTTGTTTTGTCTGGAGCTGTGGGCTAGCAAGCAAGATTTGGCAACAATTTAGCCATCAGAAACAGATCGTGGCTTTGTCCATCTATCCTTTCCGCGTCGCGCAAGCGCCCTTCCAGGATAAAAATGTGCGTTTGGCACAAGCGGATGGCACGCGGATGGTCGGCGCGGGCGGTCAGTTCTATGCGGCGGCAGCCGCGGACGGAGGCCAGTTCCAAAGCGCTTTCCAGCTGCCAACCGCCCATGCCCTGGCCGCGATGGCGGTGGATGGCAGTGGATGGCAGTGGATGGCGCGCGGATGCGGCAAGATATCGCGCCAGCCCGCCACGCTGCCGCCTTGCAGCAGCAAGGGGCGCAGCGCGTTCTGCGCCAGCTGGTCGGCCACGTAATCGGCGGATTGGGCCGGGGGCGTTTCGAGGAAAGGCAGCTGGCGCCGTTCGCGCGCCACGCTGCCCGTCACGCGCCAGAAGTCCGCGGCGCGCTGAGTGGCCAGCGGATGCGGGGAGTCGGGCGCGGTGTAGGGGCCGGGCATGGATGTCTCTTGATAAAGAGCCCCATTTCGCCCGCCTAGATATGATATTTGGATTGCCTGGGGCTCAGGCCGCCGCGCCGTCGCTGGCTATCACATTGCGGCAGTGCGACTCCAGCGAGCCTATCTCGTCCAGCACGGCGTCAATGTCGCGGCGCTGCTCTTCCAGCTGGCTGCGGCGCGCCTGCAGCAGGTCCAGCAATTTTTGCGATTGGCTGGCTTCGTCGCGCGCCAACTGGTACATGTCTATGATCTCGCGGATTTCGGCCAGCGACAGGCCTATGCGCTTGCCGCGCAAAATCAGCCTGAGCCGCGCGCGGTCGCGGCGGGTGAACAGGCGCTGGCGGCCTTCGCGCAGCGGCTCGATCAGGCCTTGCTCCTCGTAGAAGCGTATGGTGCGCAGCGTGACGTCGAACTCGCGCGCCAGATCGGAAATCGTGAAAAATTCGGCTTGGGTCATTAAGAGTCTTCCTTGAGCGGCGATTGTAGCGTTTTTCCCACCGTCGCAGCGCAGAGCTTGATTTACGTTTACGTAATCGTCAATCTATTCCTTCATTCATCCGCCACTCGGGGGGCTTATGCCGCAGTTCAGCTATGCCAACGGCGCCAGCGCGCAGCCGCTGCTCGGTCTTACCATAGGACGATTCTTCGACGAGGCTTGCGAACGCCATGGCGAACGACTAGCCCTGCGCGTGCGTCACCAGGACATACGCTGGAGCTACGCCGAGCTGCGGCGGCAGGTGGATCGCGTGGCCTGCGGCCTGCTGCGCATGGGTTTGCAGCCGGGCGAGCGGGTGGGCATCTGGTCGCAGAATCGCGCCGAATGGGTGCTGATGCAGTTCGCCGCCGCCAAGGCGGGTTTGGTGCTGGTCAACATCAACCCCGGCTACCGCCGCGCGGAGCTGGAATACGCGCTGAACAAGGTGCAATGCCGCGCGCTGGTGTTGTCGCCCAGCTTCAAGAGCAGCGATTACGTCGAGATGATCCAGGACCTGGCGCCTGAGCTGGAGACTTGCCGGCCGGGCGAATTGCGCGCGGCCAAGCTGCCTGAGCTGCGCTGGGTGGCGCGCATCGGCCAGCAGGCCTTGCCCGGCATGCTGGCGTTTTCCGAACTGTTGGCCGAGCCGACGCCGGAGGAGCGGGCGGCCTTGCAGACGCTGGGCGAGACGCTGCAATTCGACGACGCGGTCAATATCCAGTTCACCTCCGGCACCACCGGCCACCCCAAGGGCGCCACGCTGTCCCATCATAATATTCTGAACAATGCCTGGTTTGTCGGCGCGGCGATGAAGCTGGGACCGGACGACCGGCTGTGCATCCCGGTGCCGCTCTATCATTGCTTCGGCATGGTGATGGGCACCTTGTGCTGCCTGTGCCACGGCGCGGCCATGGTGTTTCCGGGAGAGGGCTTCGATGCGCTGGCGGTGCTGGAGACGGTGCAGGAGGAACGTTGCACCGCGCTGCATGGCGTGCCGACCATGTTCATCGCCGCGCTGGATCATCCGCGCTTCGCCGAGTTCGATCTGACCAGCCTGCGCACCGGCATCATGGCCGGCAGTCCCTGTCCGGTGGAGGTGATGCGCCGGGTGATAGAGCGCATGCACATGGCGGAAGTGACCATCTGCTACGGCATGACGGAAACCAGCCCGGTCAGCTTGCAGAGCGCCACGGACACGCCGCTGGAGCAGCGCGTCAGCACAGTCGGCTCCGCCCATCCGCACGTAGAGGTCAAGATCGTCGATGCCGAAGGCCGCGTCGCGCCGCGCGGGCAAAGCGGCGAGCTGTGCGTGCGCGGCTATTCCGTGATGCTGGGCTACTGGGGCGACGAGGACATGACGCGCGCGGCCATCGACGCCGCAGGCTGGATGCACACCGGCGACCTGGCGGCGATGGGCGAGGACGGATCGGTCAATATCGTCGGCCGGGTCAAGGACATGGTGATACGCGGCGGCGAGAACGTGTATCCGCGCGAGATCGAGGAATTCCTGTACCGCCACCCCAAGATCCAGGACGTGCAGGTGATAGGCGTGCCGGATGTCCGCTACGGCGAGGAGTTGTGCGCGTGGATCCGGCTGCGCGACGGCGAACGGGCGACCGAGGAGGACATCCGTTCTTTCTGCCAGGGGCAGATCGCCCATTACAAGATCCCGCGCTACATCGAGTTCGTCGATAACTTTCCGATGACCGTTACCGGCAAAATACAGAAGTACCTGATGCGGCGGCAAATGGTGGAGAAACTGGGGCTGGCCGATGTGAAAACCGCATGACGCCGGACAAGCGATGACAGCAAAATGCGCCGCCACGGCAGCGCTTTTGGCTTACAATGCCGCCAAACCGATTCATCTTGAGGAATGACACCATGACCGAGACCGTATTCAACGATGCAGACCTGACCCGTCTTGAAACGCTGCTGACTCCGCTGTCCGCCAGCGGCAGCACCATGCGCCCGGACGAAGTGCAGGGCTTCTTCGCCGCGCTGGCCAGCGGTCCGGACCAGGTGGGTGCCGAGTTCTGGCTGTCGGAAGTGCTGGGCGACGCCCCGGCTTTCGAAAATCCGGAAGACGAGACCGAACTGAAGGCGTTGCTGCAGAAGCTGTTCGACAGCATCCGCGACGCGCTGGCCGAAGGTGAAGAGCTCGACATGATCCTCTACGCCGAAGAAGACAGCGAAGAAGAGGGCGAGCCGGATTACTGGCCGTGGGCGAACGCCTACCTGTACGCGCTGGACCTGGTCGATACCGACTGGTTCGAAGTGGCCGAGGAAGACGAAGGCTTTGAAAGCCTGATGATGCCGATGCTGGTGCTGGGCGGCGCCTTCGAGGACGAAGAGGGCGGCGAAGATCTGCTGACCTTCACCGACGAAGAGGTGGAAGGCTACAAGGAAGAACTGACCGACGCCCTGGTTGCCGTATTCGGCTACTGGCGCGCCAAGGAGCAAGCGCCGACCACCGTGCGCCGCGAAGGCGACAAGGTTGGCCGCAACGATATGTGCCCGTGCGGCAGCGGCAAGAAGTACAAGGCCTGCTGCGGCGCCAACTAAGCCAAGCGCGCGGAATGGATGAAAGCGGACTTCGGTCCGCTTTTTTTATTGCTTTTGCAGCCGCGCTTCGCGCAAGGAGGGCGAAATCCGTCTGGGCGAGAATGGAATTGTGGATGAGGCCAGGGCGGATCGCATCATCAGCGCGTTTTGCGGGAGTTGAGCGCGCTTCCCTGCTGGCAGGCGTAGTAGTCGGCTTGTTTCAAGTCAAA
Organism: Chromobacterium alticapitis; assembly: GCF_002924365.1. GTDB lineage: Bacteria > Pseudomonadota > Gammaproteobacteria > Burkholderiales > Chromobacteriaceae > Chromobacterium > Chromobacterium alticapitis. Next base: position 19,555 of record NZ_PQWB01000023.1, read on the forward strand.
GTAATACTGTGTTTGCTTCTAAGGCGAACGATAACCCTGTAAATTAGTATTCATTGATTTATATGGGAGTTCGCTCATGGAGCTGCTGCTCGGACTCGCCGTCACCGTGCTGGTGGGGCGTTACATCTTCAAGGGCTATTCCGCCACCGGCGTGCTGTTGGTGGGGGGATTGTTTCTGTTGCTGGTCTCGGTGCTGATGGGGCATTCCATCTTGCCCAAGAACGTGCCTAGCACCGGGCAGCCCTTGGCCGACATACCGGAATATGTCAAATCACTGCTCAGCAACCGCGCGGCGGACTTGGGCCTGATGGTGATGGCGCTGTGCGGCTTCGCCAGCTACACCACGCACATCGGCGCCAACGACATGGTGGTGAAGCTGGCGTCTCGGCCCTTGAGCAAAATCCGCTCGCCTTACGTGCTGATGGTGGCCGCGTATTTCGTCGCCTGCGTGCTGTCGCTGGCGGTGTCGTCGGCCACCGGCCTCGGCGTGTTGCTGATGGCTACATTGTTCCCGCTGATGGTGAATATGGGCATCAGCCGAGGCGCGGCCGCCGCGATCTGCGCCTCGCCGGCGGCGGTGATCCTGTCGCCCACCTCCGGCGACGTGGTGATTGCCGCCCAGGCTTCCCAGATGCCGTTGATCGATTTCGCCTTCAAGACCACGCTGCCGATTTCCATCGCGGCCATTGCTTGCATGGGCGCCGCGCACTTCTTCTGGCAGCGTTATCTGGACCGCCGCGCCGGCGTGGAGCTTTGCCGCCAGGACGTGAGCGAAATCCAGACGCATGCGCCGGCTTTATACGCGGTGCTGCCGTTCACGCCCATCGCCGGCGTGCTGGTCTTCAACGGCAAGCTCGCGCCGGAATTGAACATCGTCACCATCCTGATTATTTGCATCTTGTTGACCTCCTGCCTGGAATTTGTCCGCCATCGCAGCGTCAAGCCGGTTTTCGCCGGACTGGACTCGGTTTACAAGGGCATGGGCGACGCTTTCACCAGCGTGGTGATGCTGATCGTGGCGGCCGGCGTGTTCGCCCAGGGTTTGTCCACGCTGGGTTTCATCAGCCAGTTGATCTCGCTGGCGCAGTCTTTCGGCTCCGGCGCCGTGGTGTTGATGTTGGTGCTGGTGGCGATCACCACCATCGCCGCCTTGACCACCGGCTCCGGCAATGCGCCGTTCTACGCCTTTGTCGAGTTGATTCCGAAGCTGGCGGCGCAGTCCGGCATCAATCCGGCTTTCCTGGCCATTCCCATGCTGCAGGCGTCCAACCTGGGGCGCACGGTATCGCCGGTGTCAGGCGTGGTGGTGGCATGCTCAGGCATGAGCCAAGTGTCGCCGTTCGAGATCGTCAAGCGGACGTCGCTGCCTATCGCGGTGGGGCTGGTGGTGGTGATCGCCGGCACTTGCCTGCTGGTGCCGGCCTGAGCCATCGGCCCCGGGCCTGCTTCGCGAGGTTTTGCGAGCGGCGTCAGGCTTGGCTGAAGCGTTCGTCCAGCAGATGGGCGGCCATTTGGCGCAGGCCTTGCAATTGCGCCTGGGCGGCCGGAGGCAGGGCGTTGAGCTGAGCCAGAACCTGGCAGGCCTCCAGGAATCCACGCTCCAGGCCCTCCCGCGCCAGCGGCGCGAAGGCCTGCCGCGCTTCGTCGGGCGACAGGCCGGGATGGCGCGCGCCATAGCGTTCGAACAGCATGACCATGCCTAGCAGCAGGTGCTGGCTGTGGCTGATGCCGGGCAGCTCCGATTCCGGCCGCAGCGCCGGTTCAGGCTCTATTCCCGTCAGCCTGGCCGTTTGGTCCATTGTCGCGCTGAACAGCAATTCGGCTGCTTGGCCGCCATGGCTCAGGCCTATGTCCGCGCTGTCGTCTTGCGGCTGCGGCGCGCCGCTATGGCCGCCGGAGCGGCCCTCCACCTTGCCGGCGGCGCTCCCCAGGCGCGGATGCACGGCGCCGATGGGGGAGATTACGATGTCGTCGTTGATGGACATGGCGGGCGCTTTCTGAGTTCAGCCGTTCAGCCGCCGCTGCTCTGGGCGGATGCGGCGGTGGCGCCGCTGTTGTCCTGGTATTGCTTCAGGAAGTCGTCGAAGCCTTTCTCCACCAAGTCATGGGTTTTCTGCACGCCATCGGCCACGTCGCCGTTGAGCACATTCAGGCTTTTCAGGATGCCAGTAGCTTCCTGGTAGCCCTGGTCGAAGCCTTGGCGTATCAGTTTCAGGAAGCCTTGCGCCTGGTCGGCCGTGTTCTGATCGGGATGCTGCTGTTGGTAAAGACCGAACATGCCAAGCGCGCCGTCCAGAATGCGTTTGGAGGTGGCGTCCGGGGAGCTGTCGTCGGCGGGTGCTCCCTGGGACGCGTCTTGCTGCTGGACGGAAATGCTCAACTGCACGCTGCTGTATTGCAGGCTAGCGCTGGCGTTTGTCTGGCTGCCGTCCTGGCCGTTGGCATTGGCGAAGTCGGCGCTCAGTATTTGGTTGATATTGGTGATGGAGGCCTTGAACAGCAGCGATTGCGATTGCTTGCCGCTACTGATGGAGACGCTGAGGGACTCCACGTCGAGCGATTGGACCAAGGTGGCGTTGAGCTGATTGCGGGCGGTCTGGTCGTTGTAGGCGCTGGCCTGCGTTTTCGCTGCGCCGCTGGACTGGCCGGTCTGGTTCGCCGCCGCGTTGTTGAGGGATGAGATCGACATCACGGACTCCTGTCGGTGCGTCGCTGTCTTCTGGCGCACTTGAGTATCGGGTTGACGTAGGGCTTGCTTTCAGTATGACTTGATTTCGGCAGCGAAACGGAAAACTTGTGGGCGGCGTGGCATAAGATTTGGCTATGTCCCAATAATATGTTGCAAGGGACGCCCCACCGCCTCCTGCAAGCAGTGGCAAGGCTGAATGGTTTGCTGATAGCGCTCCAGCATCCGTCGCCACCCCAGATAGTGC
>NZ_PQWB01000177.1 GCF_002924365.1 Chromobacterium alticapitis
GGTGAACATGAGCCTGCGCAAGCTGACCAAAAATCGCGGCTCCTTCCCGAGCGATGAAGCCTTGCTGAAACTGTTTTTTCTGGCGCTGAAAAACATCAGCCAGAAATGGACCATACCGATCCGAGACTGGAAGTCGGCACTGACTCGCTTTACCATCCAGTTTGAAGGGCGCATTCCTCAGGCGTAAACCCAACCCCGTTTACACAAAAATTCGGACACCCTC
>NZ_PQWB01000178.1 GCF_002924365.1 Chromobacterium alticapitis
GGGACGCAAAGTCTACGAAGCGGCGCGGGCCAAGCTGAACCCGGTGCTGGGCAACCGCTTGCCGGACACCGAGCGCGTCTTGTCCCTGTTGGACAAGGCCGAGGACTACAGCGGCAAGGCGGCGAACTATCTGGGCCGCACCGGCGATGCGCTGAAAGCCTACCGCGACACCCAGGGCGGCACAGCCAAACGGCTATTGGCCGCCGGCGTGGCTTTCCTGAAGAACGACGAAGCGGACGCGGCGGCCGGGGACAAGAAGGCTGACGCCAAGGCGGAAGGCAAATCCTCCGGCAAGCGCGACAACGCCAAAGCCAAGAAAAAATCGTCCGCCAAG
>NZ_PQWB01000179.1 GCF_002924365.1 Chromobacterium alticapitis
CTGGCGGCCGATGTGGCGTGGCGCCGCCAGGGCGAGGCGCTGGAGATAGACCTGAGGCAGGTGGCGTTCTCCAACGCGGATTTGCGCGGCAAGCTGGACGGCAGCTATCGCTACGCCGGCAGCGGCGCGGGCGTGATCGACTTGAACGGCGGCATCGATCAGGTCAAGGCCGCGCGGGTGCCGGCCTATCTGCCGCACCAGGTGGGCGAGCACACCACGGCCTGGCTGCGGCGGGCTTTGCTGGACGGCGTGGCGAAAAACGTGACGCTGAAGCTGAAGGGCGATCTGGACCGCTTCCCGTTCGGCGAGGGCGGCGGCGAATTCCTGGTGGAGGCCGATGTCGAGAAAGCCAAGCTGGCGTACGAGCCGGGCTGGCCGACGATAGACGGCATAGACGCCAAGCTGCGCTTCCATAACGCCTCCATGCAGGTGCTGGGCCAACGCGCATCCACGGTGGGCGTGCCTTTGAAAAACGTGGTGGTGGCGATAGACCAGCTGGGCGCCGAGACGCCGTGGCTGAAGATAGACGGCATGGCCGAGGACCGGTTGGACCGCATGCTGGCCTTCACCGGCAAGAGCCCGGTCGATGGCTGGCTGGACGGTTTTACCAGCCAGATCCAGGCGGCGGGCGACGCGGGACTCAAACTGCAATTGGCGGTGCCGCTGGCCGGTCCGGAAACGATCCGCGTGCGCGGCGACCTATCATTCAGAAACAACCGGCTGCAGTTCAAGCATTTGCCTCTGCCCGAGGTGGACGGCGCGCGCGGCGTGCTGACTTTCACCGAGCGCGGCGTGGACAGCAAGGGCGTGCAGTTGAACGCCTTCGGCGGGCAATTGAAGCTGACCGCCCATACCGGCGCGGACAAGCGCATGCGTTTCGAGGTGGGCGGCGAGGCCGACGGCAAGAGTCTGTTGCGCCAATACCTGCCGCTGGCCGAGCCGCTGGTGTCGGGCCGCGCCCGCGTCGATGGGCGCTTCGTGGTCAAGAACGGCTTGGAAAGCCTGCAGATAGACAGCGCTCTGCAAGGGCTGGCGCTGGACGCGCCGGCGCCGCTCGGCAAGGCGGAAGGGACGCCTATGCCGCTGCAACTGCAATTGCAGCCGGCGTCCGCCCGGTTCAGCGGCGGCATGCGGCTGGAATTCTCTCTTGGCGACGCCTTGAGCGGCAAGTTGCGCCTGGATGAACATGGCGAGCTGCAGGCGGGGGCCTTGGGCTTGGGGCGCAAGGCCGGAGAGTGGCCCGCCGGCGGCTTGGCCATTCGCGCTCAGTTGCCCAGGGTGGCGCTGGAGGACTGGTGGTCGCGCCTGGCCAAGCTGGACTGGGGCAGCGGAGATGGCCGAGGCATGCAGCTGGTGCTGGATCTGAGCACGCCCGAGCTGAGCCTGGCGGGCTTCCCGCTGCGGCAGGTGGAAGCCCGCGTATCGAACAATGGCCAGGGCGGCGCGTGGAATGTGGGTTTGCATTCGAAAGAGGCGGATGGTTCAGGCAGCTATCAGGCTGGAGGCGGGGGGGAGTTGCGGGCCAATCTGGACCGGCTGTCCCTGAACTGGCCGCTGCGCAGCGGCAGCGGCGGATCAGATGGCAATAGCCTGCTGCAGCAGCAATTGCCGGCGATGAAGGTGCGCATAGGCGAGCTGTCGCTGCAAGGCCGGAAATTAGGCCAGCTGGACATGACGGCGCGCCGCAGCGGCAGCGTCTGGCTGATGGACCCGTTGCGGCTCAGTTCGCCGGACGGCGCGCTGACCGGCAGCGCGCGGGTGGACGAGCAGGGCGCGGGCCGGGTGGATAGCCGCTTCTCATTGGATGTATCCAACGCCGGCAAGCTGCTGGAGCGTTTCGGCTTGGTGGATGTGTTCCGCAACGGACAGGGTAATCTGTCCGGCCAGTTGAGCTGGCCGGGCGGCCTGAGCGATCTGGACGCCGCTCATTTGTCGGGGCAGATGGAACTGAACTTCAAGAACGGCCGCTTCGCCAAGGTCGACCCCGGCGTGGCCAGGCTGCTGGGTGTGCTCAGCCTGCAGTCCTTGCCGCGTCGGATACGGCTGGATTTCACTGACGTCTTCAGCGACGGCTTCGCATTTGATACCCTGCAAGGCAAGGCCAGCGTGCGCGACGGTGTGTTCCGCTCGGACAAGGTGGAAATGCGCAGCCCGGCGGCCGAGGTCAGCATCTCCGGCAGCGTGGATCTGGCGCAGGAGACGCAGGCGCTGCGGGTTTCCGTGCAGCCGCATGTCGCGGAAAGCGTCGCGCTGGCCGCGGGCGCCGCCTTGCTCAACCCGGTGGTGGGCATCGCCACGCTGGCAGCGCAGAAAGTGTTGCAGGATCCGGTGGGCAAAATACTGAAGCTGGAATACACGGTGAGCGGCTCGCTGCGGGACCCGCAGGTCAAGCGGGTGGGCGCGGGCGAGCCGGTCCAGAACAAGGGGAAGAAACCATGAAGCAGAAGTTCATCGCCGCCGCGGTGCAGATGGTGTCCGGGCTCGACGTGGAAGCCAATCTGGCCAAGGCGGACCAGTTGCTGGGCGAGGCCGCGGCGCGCGGCGCGCGCCTGGCCGTTCTGCCCGAGTATTTTTGCCTGATGGGCTCCAAGGATACCGACAAGGTGGCTGTGCGCGAGACCTTCGGCGACGGCCCCATCCAGCGTGCCCTGTCGGATATGGCGCGCCGCCACGGCCTGTGGCTGCTGGGCGGCACGGTGCCGCTGCGCAGCGAGGACGAGGACAAGGTGTACAACGCCAGCTTGCTGTACAGCCCGCAGGGCGAGGCGATGGCGCGTTACGACAAGATCCACCTGTTCGGCTTCACCGGGCAGGGCGAGAGCTATTGCGAATCCAACACCATCCGGCCGGGCGAGGCGCCGGTCAAGGTGGAAACGCCGCTGGCCGACATCGCGCTGGGCATTTGCTACGATCTGCGTTTCCCTGAGCTGTTCCGCCTGCTCGAGCCGTTCGATCTGCTGATCCTGCCGGCGGCCTTCACCGCCACCACCGGCCAGGCGCATTGGGAGCCGCTGCTCAGGGCGCGGGCCATTGAAAACCAGTGTTATCTGATTGCCTCCGCCCAGGGCGGAAGGCATGACAACGGCCGGCAGACGCACGGCCATTCTATGATCATCGACCCTTGGGGGCGCATCCTCGCCGAACTGCCTGGCGGCGAGGGCGTGATTGCCGCCGAGATCGACCCCGAATTGACACACTCGGTGCGAGACCGCCTGCCGGCGCTGGCGCACCGAGTCATACGCTGAAAGAACCGCCATGCAAGACGCCTTCACTATCGCCGACGATCTGCTGCTCAAGCCTTACGGCCTGGACGAAGCCGCGTTGGAGCGCACTCTGGCGCATATGCGCCATCATGAAATCGATTATGCCGATCTCTACTTCCAGTACACCCGCAACGAGGGCTGGCATCTGGAAGAGGGCATAGTCAAATCCGGCAGCTTCAGCATCGACCAGGGCGTGGGCGTGCGCGCCGTCGCCGGCGACAAGACCGCCTTCGCCTATTCCGACGCGATCAACCAGGACGCGCTGACCCGCGCCGCCGAAGCGGTGCGCGCCATAGGCAATGCCGGCGGCGACGGCAGCGCCGGCGCGGTGGAGAAGCGCAAGCCGCAATCCCTGTACCCGTCCATCGACCCCTGTCACAGCCTGGAGGCGGCGGAGAAGGTCGCCCTGCTGGAGCGCGTGGAGAAACTGGCCAAGGCGATGGACCCGCGCGTGATCCAGGTGATGGCCGGCCTGGCCATGGAATACGACGTGGTTTATGTCGCGCGCCACGACGGCGTGCGAGCCGCCGACGTGCGGCCGCTGGTGCGGATGTCGGTGATGGTGATCGCAGAGCAGAACGGCCGACGCGAGCAGGGCGCCTCCGGCGGCGGCGGCCGCTTCGACCTGGCCTATTTCGACGAAGCCGTGGTGGAGCGCTATGTGCGAGAGGCGGTCAAGCAGGCGCTGGTGAACCTGGATTCGCGGCCGGCGCCGGCCGGCCAGATGACGGTGGTGCTGGGGCCGGGCTGGCCCGGCGTGCTGCTGCACGAGGCGATAGGCCATGGTTTGGAAGGCGATTTCAATCGCAAGGGCACCTCGGCCTTCTCCGGCAAGATAGGCCAGCGCGTGGCCGCGCCGGGCGTCACCGTGGTGGACGACGGCGTGATGGGCGGACGGCGCGGCGCGCTGGCTATAGACGACGAGGGCAATCCGACGCAGCGCACCGTGCTGATCGAGGACGGCATCCTCAAGGGCTATATGCAGGACGCGATGAATTCGCGGCTGATGCAGGTGGCCCCCACCGGCAACGGCCGCCGCGAGTCTTACGCCAGCATCCCGATGCCGCGCATGACCAACACCTATATGCTGGCCGGGGAGAGCGATCCGCAGGAGATCATCGCTTCGGTCAAGGATGGCCTGTATGCGGTGAATTTCGGCGGCGGCCAGGTGGACATCACCAGCGGCAAGTTCGTTTTCTCAGCGTCTGAAGCCTGGCGTATCGAGAATGGGCAGCTGACCTATCCGGTCAAGGGTGCCACGCTGATAGGCAGCGGCCCGGAAGTGCTGAACTACGTGTCCATGATAGGCAACGATCTGCAGCTGGATCAGGGCGTGGGCGTGTGCGGCAAGGAAGGTCAGAGCGTGCCGGTGGGCGTGGGCCAGCCCACGCTGCGCATAGACGGCGGCTTGACAGTCGGCGGCACCGGGGCCTGATTTTGGCCATTTTAGGCCGGGCCTCGCGCCCGGCCTTTTATTGCTAGGGCTGGAGGCCCTGCGCCGCCAGTGCGAGCGCCAGCCGCTCCAGTCCTATGCCGAAGCCGGCCCCTTCGCGGTAAGCGCCGCCGCCGACCACCTGTTTTTGCGCGCCCAGCTCCGGCACGCGCATTTCGAACCCTTCTCCGCCCAGATAGTAACTGAGCCCGCGCTTGGCCGCGCCGTCCCGCTCGTAACGCAGGCCCAGGCTGTCCAGAAAGCCGCGGCACAGCGTCTGGCTGCGCTCAAACGCGGCTGCGGGATCCGGCCCAAGATATTCATAGCCTAGCTGAGTGAATTCCCGATAGCGGCCGGCTTGCGGCCGCTCGTAGCGATAACAGCGCGCGATGTAAAAGAATCCCGCCTCTCGCCGGCCGTTCAAAAACTCCCGGCTTCTTTCCTGAAACAGCGCGGTGGCTTCCGGTATCAGGCAGCAGGCGCGGCCCTTGCGGTCCGGGAAGGCCCACATTTGCTCCAGTATCTCGCTGCCGCCGGCTTTGGCGACAAAAGTGTCCTGTCCCCATAAGGCGGGCAGGATGGTTTCTTCCTCGCCTGCGTCAATGAAGCCAGCTCCGGAAACGGTTTTCCAACTGGCGTTGAATGGCGGCCTCGCGGCCTTGGACGATGCGGGTGCCTCGAATCATGGTCATGATGTTTTCCTTGCAGAGCGCGCGCGTTTCGCGCGGCAAATAAAAAAGGCGCCTTGCGGCACCTGTTTGGGTGGTGGCTGACGGAGGGAGCGGTTCAGTCACCGTTTTCCTTCCAGACAGCGCGCACCGTCGCGGCGCCCTTGGGCAGGCCGTGATGGTGGTGGCGATGGGTCTGGAAGCTTTTCATTCGAATATCATTGCCGTTGTCCAGCCGGGGTGTCAAGCCGAATGATGGGGCTGGCCTTAAAGCCAGCGAGCAGGCCGACGACTGGCCGAGTCTGATCTGGATCAAATTTTTAATGCCATTGGAATTTTAATCTTGCGCATCGCGCCGGATCGTCTGGGCGAATAAGCAAAATGACAAGATTGGAGTTCTGTGATGCATGGCATGAGCAAGTTTGCGTCGGCCGGCGCCTGCGCGCTGGCGTGGATGGCGTCCTCGATGGCGGGTGCGGCGACTATCACGCCGCCGGGCGCGGGAGGCGCGGCGATTCCGTTTTCCGCGGTGGGGCCGTCCACGGTCAGCAAGGGCGGCGTGGATGTGGATTGCAACGCCGTATTCAGCGGCACGGTGGACGGCGCCGGCAATATCCTGATTACCAGCGCCGCTTTCAAGGGCATTCCGGTGTGCCGGATGATCAAGGCCAGCGCCAGCGCGAGCGCGCCCTGGGTGGGCAAGGTCACCGGGCTGAACCAGCTGTCCATAGACGGCGTCATGGTCAATGTGAATACGCCCATCCTGGGCGGGCAGTGCGGCCCTAGCCAGGTGGCGGGAACGATAGGCGACAGCGGCAGCGAAACCACCATAGGCTTGTCGGCCGCGCCGCTGGCCGGCGGCTGCGCGATTTCAGCCACCTTGGGCACCACGCCTTATATGCATGTGACGCCCTGACGGGGCGGGCCGGCTCAGTCGCTCTGGAGAGAAACCGGCGTCTCGTCCTCCGCCCGCCACCAGCGGCGGGCGGCGCGCAGGGCGTAGGCGCGGCGGTAGGCGGTGGGGGTGAGTCCGGTCAGCTTGCGGAACAGGCGACGGAAAGCGCTGGGGTCTTCATAGCCGCATTGCTCGACTATGCCCGGCAGGTCCACTGTGGTGACTTCCAGCAGCAACTTGGCGCGTTCTATGCGCAACTGATGCAAGTAGTCCAGCGGGGTCATGTCGGCTACCTCTCGGAAGTGGCGCAGCAGGGTCCGGCTGCTGACCGAGGCGGCGGCGGCCACTCGCTCCAGATCGTAGGGCTCGGCCACATGCCGCTCCAGCCAGCGCCTGGCTTTGTATACCGCGCTGTCGCGGGTGGGGGTGTTCAGTAGCGCCAGCGTCTGTCCGGATTGTTCGAAGCGGGCCGGCTGGTACAGAAAGCCGTTGGCGCAGCTTTGCGCCAGAGTTTCGCCAGCGAAGTGGCGCACCAGCTCCAGGGCCAGTTCGATGGACGAGGCGGGCGCGCCGCTGCACAGCACATTGCCGTCCGCCGTTACCGGGCGGTCCATCAAGAGTTTGACCTTGGGATGGTTGTTGGAGAACCAGCCGGCGATCAGCCAAGTGATGGTGGCGTTGCGGCCGTCCAGCACGCCGGCGCGCGCCAGCATGGCGGCGCCGTTGTAATGGGTGGCGATCACGTCGCCCGCGGCATGACGGCGGGCGATCAGCGCCAGCGCCTCGGCTGACTGATCCAGCATTTGCTTCAAATGCGGCACGCTGTGCATGTCCAGCCCCGGCACCAGCAGCGCGGAGCGGCCGGCCGCCGGAGGGCTGGCTGGCGGCGGCATCAGCCATGGCGGCAGCGGCAATTCGGCGCCGGAGGCATCAAGCAAGCGCCAGCTGAACAGGGGTTTCTTTTGCCTGGGGTGGTGCAGATGCCACAGTTTGTTGGCCGCATGCAGCACATCCACGGTGGAAAACAGGCCGCCGCTGAGGCAATTGGGCAGATAAAGCAGGTCTATGCAGGCGCTCATGATGGGCTGTCTTGGCTATTTCAGCTTTAACCTTGGCGATATCAGCCTGTAAAATCAAGGTCAAATTTCCTTCATCTTCCATTCCTCCCGCTTTTCATATCCACCAGGCCCTGGATTTTTGTCAAGTCGATAGCCTGGGCATGCCTGGCGATTTCAGCTTTTTTAATGGCGTTTTTCGCCTCTCATGATGGCGATTGTCCACTCCTAGACTGGTGTGCAAGACGGCTTCATTCGGCGCTATGCCGGCTGCCGCTCGATTTTCCCACCCAGACGATCGGAGACCTTCATGAGCCAAATCCAGGGCGTCATTGCCGCCATTCGCGACTGTGAATCAGATTTCATAGCCATTCGCCACGCCATCCACGCGCATCCGGAACTGGGCTTCGAGGAGGAGTCCACCAGCCGGCTGGTGGCGGAAGCGCTGCGCGGCTGGGGATATAGCGTGACTGCCGGCATTGGCGGCACCGGCGTCGTCGGCCAATTGCGCTGTGGCGAAGGGGCTCGCCGCTTGGGCATACGTGCCGACATGGACGCCTTGCCCATACACGAGGAAACCGGCCTGCCGTACGCGAGCCGGCTGCCCGGCAAGATGCATGCCTGCGGCCATGACGGCCATACCGCCATGCTGTTGGCTGCCGCGCGCTATCTGGCGGAGACCCGCCGTTTCGACGGCACGCTGAACCTGATCTTCCAGCCCGCGGAGGAGGGCCAGGGCGGCGCGGAGCGCATGATGGCCGAGGGCCTGTTCGACCGTTTCCCCTGCGATGCGGTATACGCGCTGCATAACGGCCCAACCTTGCCGGCGGGCAGCTTCGTGGTGCAGCCGGGCGTGCTGGCGGCGTCGGCCGACATGGTGACCATCACCTTGACCGGCAAGGGCGGCCACGGCGGCTTGCCGCATACCTGCATCGATCCGGTGGTGGCGATGGCCTCCATCATTCTGGCTTTACAGACCATAGTCTCGCGCAATGTGCCGCCGGATCAGCCGGCCGTGCTGACCATAGGCGCGGCGCAAGCCGGGTCCGTGAGCAACGTCATCCCGGACAGCGCCAGGCTAGAAGCGACGGTGCGCGCTTTCAATCCGGCTATCCAGCAACTGATAGAGCGGCGCTTGCGCGAGATGGTGGCGGCGCAGGCGCAGAGCTTTGGCGTGACGGCCCAGGTTGAGTGGCGCCATGTGACGCGGGTGTTGGTCAACTCGCCGGAGGAAACCCGCATCGCGCGCGAGGTGGCGGAGGCGATGGCGGGGCCGCAAGGCATCGTGCCCCTGCCGGCCGGCGCGATGGGCGGCGACGACTTCTCCTGGATGCTGGAAAAAGTGCCCGGCTGC
>NZ_PQWB01000180.1 GCF_002924365.1 Chromobacterium alticapitis
TGCCCGCATGAATGTGAGCACGCCTGGAGTCAGCCTGATGCAAGCCCTTGAACACATTGACGATCCCCGCCAGACCAGCAATGGCACCTTGCACGACTTCCGCGAAATCCTCGTCATCGCCATTTGCGCGATGCTGTGCGACAACGACACCTTCGAGGAAATGGTCGCCTGGGCGCGCTACAAGCAGGACTGGCTGCAGCGCTTACTGAGCCTGAAGCATGGCATCCCGTCGGAAGACACTTTCTTGCGCATTTTCCGCTTGATGGACCCCAAGCAATTTGAATGCGCCTTCCGCACCTGG
>NZ_PQWB01000024.1 GCF_002924365.1 Chromobacterium alticapitis
TTTCGTTTCCGCTGCTTCGTTCGCTGCGTCAGCTGAGGAGGCGAACTATACGCCCGGGCCCCACCCCCGTCAACACCTTTTGCGAGAAAAATTGAAAGATTTTCGACAACCCCCGTCAAGTTACTGATTTAAAAAGAAGTGGCATTCAAAAAAATCTCAAACCAGCCGCATTCCAGCTCGCTTCCTGCCCGCATTGGCTCAACTTGGAAAACAAAAACCGGCTCGAAACTTCGCTTCGAGCCGGTTTTCTTATACCTATTAATATAGATAGCTACTGATCACTCATCGCCACCGCGTCGCTTGGCATTGCTTCTGCCGCGCCTACGCGCTGTCGATGCTGCGGAAGGCGTTGGCTTCTGCGCCTCGTCCACCGGAGCAATCGGAGCAACAGGAGTTCTCTTGGCGGCCGGACGGCGCGCCACTGGCTGCGGCTGCGGCTGAACCTGATCCGCCTTCGGCACCTGAGCGATATCCTGCTTCTCTTGCGCAGGCTTAGCCGTACGCCCTCTTCCCTTAGACGCGGCAGGCGCAACTGCGCCCGCCGCGTCTGTGGAGCTGCCCGCAGATGCCCCTGCGGATTGAGCTGCTGGCGCTGCGCCCGGCCTTGCTTTTGCCTCAGGCTCCGCCACAAGCTTGCCTACAGCCTCCTGCCCCACGGCAGGTTTAGCCGGGCGACGGCGCCCCTTGGGAGCAGCCGGCAAGCCCACAGGCTTGGCAGGAGCAGGCTCGACCGTTTCTACAGACGCAGGCGAGTTCTCCAACGGCGCCACGCGCGCCTCGGCGGCGCCGGCAGTCTTGCCACGACGGCGGCGACTCGACTTAGCCGGCTCCGCCTTTTCCACCCGCTCAGTTCCCTGCGCAGCTGCCGGCTCATCTCTGACCAGGGCGAACTCCACCTGCGAGTTCTCCAAATTGGCGCTCATCACCTTCACCTTCAGCGTGTCGCCCAAGCGGTATTGCACGCCGCTCTTCTCGCCTATGATGGCCTGCAGATCCTTCTTGAAGTGGAAATAGTCCTTGCCCAGTTCGGAAATGTGCACCAAGCCTTCCACATAGACCTCGTCCAGCAGCACGAACGCGCCAAATCCCGTGACCGCGCAGATCTTGCCCTGGAAGACCTCGCCTATCTTGTCGCGCATATAGTAGGTTTTCAGCCAGGACTCCACGTCGCGGCTGGCGTCGTCGGCGCGGCGCTCGGTCATCGAACAATGCACACCCAGCTGCGCCCACTTGCCCGGCTTGTACTTCTCCCCCTTGAGCACCGCCTTGATCGCGCGATGCACCAGCAAGTCCGGGTAGCGGCGAATGGGAGACGTGAAGTGGGTGTAAGCCTCGTAAGCCAGGCCAAAGTGGCCGCTATTGTCCGGCGTGTACACGGCTTGCTGCATCGAGCGCAGCAACATGGTCTGCAGCACAGGCGCGTCCGGGCGGCCATGGATCTGCTCGGCCAGCTTGCCGTAATCCTTGGCGCTGGGCTTGTCTTCGCCACCCAGGGTCAAGCCAACCATGCGCAGATAAGTGCGCAGGTTTTCCAACTTTTCTTCGGTCGGTCCCTCATGCACGCGATACAAGGCCTTATGGCCGTTCTTTTGCAGGAAATCCGCCGAGCAGACGTTGGCCGCCAGCATGCATTCTTCGATCAACCGGTGCGCGTCGTTGCGGACAATGGGCACGATGCGCTCGATCTTGCCCTTGTCGTTGAAGACCATTTGCGTTTCGGTCGAGTCGAACTCGATGGCGCCGCGCTTGCCGCGCGCCGACAGCAGGATCTTGAACAGGGCGTACAAATCCCGCACATGCGGCAGCATGGCATGATCGGTGCCGTTCTGTAGCCAATCCCACACTTGGTTGTACGTCAACCTCGCCTTGGACTGCATGACTGCCGGATAGAATTTGTACTTCTTGACCTCGCCCTTGGCATTGATCTGCATGTCGCAGACCATGCACATGCGCTCGACGTCCGGATTCAGCGAACAGATGCCATTGGACAGCGCCTCCGGCAGCATGGGAATGACTCGGCGCGGAAAATAGACCGAGGTCCCGCGATCCAGCGCCTCCTGATCCAGCGCGTCTCCCGGCTGCACGTAGAAACTGACGTCGGCAATGGCCACCACCAAGCGGTAGCCCTTGCCCTGTTTTTCCGCGAATACCGCGTCGTCGAAATCGCGCGCGGTTTCGCCGTCTATCGTCACCAGCGGCAGATCGCGCAGGTCTACCCTATCCTTGGTCCAGTCCTTCTTGCGCACTTTCTTCGGCGTCGTCTTGGCCTGGGTCAGCGCATCATCCGGGAAGACATGCGGCAGCGCGTGCTTGCGCAGCGCGATTTCGATCTCCATGCCCGGATCGGCGTAGTTGCCCAGCACCTCGGCCACCCGGCCGACCGGCTGATGATAGGCGTCAGGCTGACGCACAATATCGACCATCACCACCTGGCCATCCAGCGCGCCGGACTCGCTGCCCGGCTCGATCAGGATGCCGTGATTGATCCGGCGATCTTCCGGCCTGACCACCCAAACGCCGCGTTCATGCTGAATGCGGCCAACCAGCTTAGTCACCGCGTGCTCCAGCACCTCGACGATCTTGCCTTCCTGCCGACCGCGCCGGTCAACGCCGGACGGCCGCACCATCACGCGGTCGCCGTGCATCACCTTTTTCATTTCACGCTCAGGCAGGAATATGTCGTTACCGCGGCCCTCGCCCTCGTCGGGCATGGCGAAGCCATAGCCATCTCGGTGGCCAGACACCTTGCAGCGCACCAGGTCCAGCTTTTGGGCAACGCAGACCGCGCCTTTGCGGTTGATGATGATTTCGCCATCGCGCTCCATGGCGCGCAAGCGACGTTCAAAAAACGATTGTTCGTCGCGGTGAATCGACAACATCTGGGCCAATTCATCCGGAAACAGCGGCACCCCTTGCTCGGCGAGAATCTGCATGATGAACTCGCGGCTGGGCAAGGGATTGGAATATTTAAGTTTTTCCCGCTCCAGGAAAGGATCCTGGTCACGCAGGGAAAGTTTTTTTTGCCTTTTTGAGGTCTGATCCATTGACACCCTCAGAATTATGTCTATAATTCGCTTCTCGTTGCAGCGATGCAACAGATGATACAGCAAAGCGACGCCCAGGTGGCGGAATTGGTAGACGCACTAGGTTCAGGTCCTAGCGCCCGCAAGGGTGTGGAAGTTCGAGTCTTCTCTTGGGCACCAATCTTACTATTGTAAGCCTGTCGCTAAGCTGGCATCATGAAAATCTGGTTGGCCCAGGTGGCGGAATTGGTAGACGCACTAGGTTCAGGTCCTAGCGCCCGCAAGGGTGTGGAAGTTCGAGTCTTCTCTTGGGCACCAAAACAGATAGATTTAAAATCGGCCAGGCCGATTCAGCAAGACAATTTGCTTGCCCAGGTGGCGGAATTGGTAGACGCACTAGGTTCAGGTCCTAGCGCCCGCAAGGGTGTGGAAGTTCGAGTCTTCTCCTGGGCACCAAATATTATAAATCTGGCGCTTTTAGTTTCAGGTTCAAGCATCAATACAATTTAGAGTTATGCCCAGGTGGCGGAATTGGTAGACGCACTAGGTTCAGGTCCTAGCGCCCGCAAGGGTGTGGAAGTTCGAGTCTTCTCTTGGGCACCAGCATGAAAGCCGTTGATTTCTTATCAACGGCTTTTTTGCGTTCCGCACTACCCATCCCAGCGCACGAAACGCCGCCAGCCGACGGCGCTCGCCACGCAGGCCCTAACCTTCACTCCCCGCCGACACCTGCCGGCCCGCATTGGGCTCCAGGCGCAGGAACAACAGGCTGGACAAAGCCGTCAACGCCCCCATGATCAAGAAGGCGTGGCCAAAGTCCTCCGCCAGCAACTGCTTATGACCCTGTAGCCAGGCCGCCGATTGCAGCGCGAACGCCCCCACCGTCACACCGAAACCGGCCGCCAGCTGCTGCGCCACGCTGGACAAGCTGGTGGCCTGGCTCAACCTGTCCTTATCCACATCGGCAAAGGTGATGGCGTTCAGGCTGGTGAACTGCAGCGAGCGCAGGCAACCGCCCAGCACGAAAACCGCTAACAGCACCCAGTGCGCCGTATCGGCGCGGAACAGCGAATACACCGCCACCGAACAACCTGCCAGCAGGCTGTTCAGCACCAGAATGCGGCGGAAGCCGAATTGCTGCAGCACCTTGGCCACGATGGTTTTCATGCCTATGGCCCCCATCGCGGTGGAGCAGGTCAACAGGCCAGACTCGAAGGGCGTGAAACCAAAGCCCAGTTGCAGCATCAGCGGCAGCAGGAAAGGGATGGTGCCTATGCCGACGCGGAACATGAAGCCACCCACCACGCCGGCATTGAAAGTGGGCAAGCGCAGCAGCGACAGGTCCAACAAAGGGTGCTCCTGCCGCCGATAGTGCCACAAATAGGCCAGCAACAGCGCGCCGCCCCCCACGGTCAGCCAAATCGAGGCTTGCGCCGACAGCATATGCTTGCCCTCTGACGCCAAGCCCAACATCAGCATGGAAAGACCGGCGCCGGTGAACACGAAGCCAGCCACATCCAACCTGGGCACATGCTCCTCTTTCAGATTGGCGATGAAACGTCCTGCCAGCACCAAACCCAGCAAACCAATGGGAATATTGATCAGGAAGATCCAGCGCCAGTGAAAATAAGTACTGATGAAGCCGCCTAGAGGCGGCCCTATCACCGGCCCCAGCAGCGCCGGCACCGTCAGATAACTGAGCGCCTGCACCAGATTGGCCTTGTCTATGGTGCGCAGGATCACCAACCTCCCCACCGGCACCATCATCGCGCCGCCTATGCCCTGCAGGAAGCGAGCCATGACAAAGCCATGCAATGAGCTGGTCGCCGCGCATAGCAAAGACCCCAGCATGAACACCAGAATGGCGGAACGGAAAATACGCCGCGCGCCAAAGCGATCCGCCATCCAGCCGCTGAGCGGGATGAATACCGCCAGGCTGACCAGATAAGAAGTCAGGGCCAGTTTCAGGGAGATGGGATCGACGGACAGATCGCGCGCGATGGCGGGAAGAGAGGTAGAGATAACGGTGGCGTCCATATTCTCCATGAACAACGCCGTAGCGACGATTAACGGCGTCACCATGCCGGGGGCGATTTTCAACTGCATGACTTTTGGATAACCGGACAAGCCATGCAGTGTACCACCGCCACCGCATGCCTGCCGCATGGAAAATACACGCTAACAAACAAAACCGCCCGGCAGCGCCGGGCGGTGAATGGATAAGGCCGCGGTGCTTACTTGAACGACAAGGCCGTAGTGAAATCACCCATCGGCTTGTTGCCGTTTTTCACCAGGGCCGCATCGCGCGCCACCACGCCCGGCAGCGGCTGCAGGCCGAAACGGCGCGTCAGGAAGCGCAGGATGGAGCCCGTGTCGTACTGGGTATGATCCACCTTGGTTTGATCTTTCGACCGATTCTGAGTGAATGGCGAAATCAGGATGGCCGGAATACGGGTGCCCGGGCCCCAGCGGTCGCCCTTCGGCACAGCCGCGTGGTCATAGAAACCGCCGTTTTCATCATAAGTCACGACAACCAGCATGTTTTTCCACTGCGGGCTCTTCTGCAGCTGGGCAATCACGGAAGCGATGTGATTGTCGCCATCCGCCACGCTGGCGTAGCCGGAATGTTGGTTCAAATTGCCCTGCGGCTTGTAGAACGCCACCTGCGGCAGCTTGCCGGCAGCGGCGTCGGCCAGGAAGCTCTGATCGAAGTCCTTCAGGTGCTGACCGCGATAGGCCGCCTGCTTCACCGGATCAAAGGCCGCATAGTAGTTGAACGGCTGGTGATGCGCCTGGAAGTTCGGCGTCGGAGCATGGTAGATCTTGCTCGGATCTGCCGCCACGGCATTCCAGGCCCCAGCATACCAAGCCCAGCTAACCTTCTTGGCGTCCAGACGGTCGGCAATGGTGGCCTGAGCCTGAGCCGGCAAGGTATTGGCCTTGTTGCCATCCGCGTACTTGCCGGTCTTGTCATCGCTGGCCGGCGTATTGCCGCTAGGCTGGAACGGCGGCTGCATGGTATTGACGGCATAGAACTTGCCGGCGCTGTCCTTGGGTGTCAGATTGCCATTGTTCACATACTTGGCCGCGCCTATCAGCACCGAGGCGGGGTTATTGGCAGCCGGCGTCAGACGGACAAAGTTGCCCTTGCTGTCGGTATCGATGGCAGCGATGCTGCCCTTGGCCGGAGACTTGGCGTCATCGGCGTTCGGATACACCGGCGCGCAAGCGCAAACCAGGTATTGGTGGTTCAGGAAGGAGCCGCCGAAAGCGCCCATGAAGAAGTTGTCGGCCAGCGTGTATTGCTGGGCCAACTTCCACATGGCCATCTTGCTGCCGTCGTAGTAGCCCATGGACAGGCCGCCGGCGTCGGAGTAGGCCGCGAACTTGTCGTTGGCGCCGCCATTGATCTGCATCTGATTGGTATAGAAGCTATGGATCAGGTCGCGCGTCACCACCGATTGCGGCACCACCACGCCGGTGACGTTCAAGCCCTTGGGATCATCGATCTGGAACGGCTTGTTGGCGAAGCCCACGGTCTGAGCTTGGCTCAGCGTCACGCTCTGACCGCCCGCCGTCAGCCCGCCCCAGGTCGGCGGCAACGCCGGCAGCACGGCATTGTCGAAGTCCTTCTGCGGCGTGATGGCGCCCTGCGCGCTCGGATTCACGCCCGGAATGCCATTGGCCCCAGGGAACAGGCCATACAGGTTATCGAAGCCTCGGTTTTCGGCGTAGATCACTACCACGTTCTGGATATCGCTCAAACCCATCCGCTTATGCAGATTGGCCTTGATGTCGCCTGTCGGACCCGCTTCTTTCACCGCGCTGGCGATGGCATCGATATTCTGGTTGATCGCAACC
The DNA here is from genome assembly GCF_002924365.1 of Chromobacterium alticapitis. Classification (GTDB taxonomy): domain Bacteria; phylum Pseudomonadota; class Gammaproteobacteria; order Burkholderiales; family Chromobacteriaceae; genus Chromobacterium; species Chromobacterium alticapitis. The sequence goes on from NZ_PQWB01000024.1 coordinate 6,885, forward strand.
TTCAAGGCGGCTTTGACGTCCGGGTCCGTTTCCTTGTTGTGGTCGGCCATGATCTTTTCCGGGTCCACGCCCAGACGGTCAGCCACCGCTTTGCGCGCGCCGGCCAAATCCATGCCATTGTCCATCAGGTCGGCCACTTCGGTAGTCAAGGAGCTGACCACCACTTTATTGGCGCCGGCCGGCGCGCGGAATACCAAAGGATCGCTTACCTTGGTCTCCGTATTGGCGTCCGGATCGAAGCGCGTAGCGTCCGTCCCCACTTCGACCAGCACCGCGCCGCTGCCACTCAAGGTAAACGCGCCATTGCCATCGGTATAAGTCGACGGCTCATTGGCGTCGCAATGGCCGTTGCCATTCTGATCCAGACACACTTTGGCATGGCGGAAATAGCTGCCGGTCACCACGCCGCTAGTCGTGGCGGTGGCCGCATTGGCGGAGGAGGAAGAGCCGCCGCCACAGGCGCTCAGCACGGCGGCGCTGATCAGAGTCAGCGCGACGCCACAGGTCAAACGATCCATCACGATGTTCCTTGCTATTTGAGGTGTACGGATTATTGCCGCGCAATGTTACACTTGATTTACACATTGTTAACATACCCATAAGCATGAATATTTCAAGTTCACCTGTTTTATTTTTATTTAATAAAAATAAGATATATTTTATGATTAAATTTATTTAGCATTTACTTATGATCATAACTCGCACCCTGTTGCCGCTCATTTTTGTCTTGCAATCGTTTTCCGCAGCCTCCGCAGCCACGCCGGCCAAGCCCGCCTATCTCGGCGCGCCCTACGCTCCCGGCCCGCACCCGGTCAGCGCCAAGCAACTGGAAAGCCTGGGTCGACAACTCTTCTTCGACCGTTCGCTATCCGCCTCCGGCAGCATGTCATGTGCCAGCTGCCACAGTCCGGCCCATGCCTACGGCCCGCCCAATGGCCTAGCCGTCCAATTGGGCGGCAAGGATGGAAAGCAAGCCGGCACGCGCGCCGTACCGTCTTTGCGCTACTTGCAGAGCGTGCCCGCGTTCAGCGAACACTTTCATGACGATGACGGCAATGACAGCGAAGACGCCGGCCCCACAGGCGGCTTCACCTGGGATGGCCGCGCCGACTCCACCCACAGCCAGGCAGCCCTGCCGCTGCTAGCCGCCAATGAAATGGCCAACGGCACGCCGGCCGCCGTGGTGAAGAAATTGCAGGCTTCGCGCACAGCGGACAGCTTCCGCCAGCTTTTCGGCAAAGATATCTTCAGCCATCCGGATACGGCTTTCGGCAAGGCAGTGCTGGCGCTGGAGGTGTTTCAACAGAATCCCAAGGAATTTTCGCCTTACGACAGCAAGTACGACGCGTATTTGCGCGGCCAGCTCAAGCTGAGCACCCAAGAGGCGCGCGGCCTCAAAGCCTTCAACGACCCGGCCAAGGGCAATTGCGCGTCTTGCCACCTGAGCCAGCGCTCGGAAAGCGGCGCCTTCCCGCTGTTCAGCGACTTCGGCCACATCGCCGTGGGCGCGCCGCGCAATCCCGCCATTGCGGCCAACCGCGATCCGGCCTATCACGACCTTGGCTTGTGCGGCCCCTACCGCACAGACCTGAAGAACCATGCGGAATATTGCGGCTTGTTCCGCACGCCCAGCCTGCGCAATGTGGCCACGCGCCGGGTTTTCTTCCATAACGGAGCGTTCCACGATCTGCGCCAAGTGCTGCGCTTCTACGCCGAACGCGACACGCACCCAGAAAAATGGTACCCCAGAGGCAAGAATGGCAAGACGGCCAAGTTCGACGACCTGCCGGCGCGCTATCACGGCAATATCAATATGGAGCCGCCGTTTGGCGGCAAGCCGGGCGGCAAACCGGCGTTCACCGAGCAAGACATAGACGACATGCTAGCCTTCCTGAAAACGCTGAATGACGGCTACCAATCAGCCAAACGCCAGAAAAGCTGACGCCGCATAAACAAAAAGCCCACCGCAAGCGGTGGGCTTTTTACTGGCGCGATCTCGCGCGGCTTACAAGCCGAACGGGTGGCGCAGCACGATGGTTTCTTCGCGGTCCGGACCGGTGGACACGATGTCGACCGGCGCGCCGCAGACTGCCTCGATGCGCTTCAGATAGGCCTGGGCATTCGCCGGCAGGTCTTCCCAGCGCTTCACGCCCACGGTGGTGCCTTCCCAGCCCGGCAGAGTTTCGTACACCGGCTCGCACTTGGTCACGGCATCCGAGCCGAAGGGCAGGATGTCAACCTTCTTGCCATCCAGCATGTAGCCGGTGCACAGTTGGATCTCTTCCAGACCGTCCATCACGTCCAGCTTCATCACGCACAGGCCGGACACGCCGTTGATCTGGATGGAGCGCTTCAGCGCGGCGGCGTCAAACCAGCCGCAGCGGCGCGGACGGCCGGTCACCGAGCCAAACTCGTTGCCGCGCTTGGCCAAGAAGGCGCCGATTTCGTTTTCCTGCTCGGTCGGGAACGGACCGGAACCCACGCGTGTGGCGTAGCCCTTCACGATGCCCAGCACATAGTTGAGCATTTGCGGCGGCACGCCGGCGCCCGGCGCTGCTGCGCCAGCGACGCAGTTGGACGAGGTCACGTACGGGTAGGTGCCGTGGTCGATGTCCAGCAGCGTGCCTTGCGCGCCTTCGAACAGGATGGGAGTGCCGGCCTTGTCCAGGTCGTACAAGGTGCGCGACACATCGGCCACCATGGGCTTGATGCGCTCCGCCATCTTCATCGTATCGGCCAGGATCGCTTCGTAGCTCACCGGCTCGGCCTTGAACAGATTGGTCAGCAGGAAGTTGTAGTAGTCTACGTTTTCCTTCAGCTTGGAGGCGAAGCGTTCCGGATTGAACAGGTCGATCACCTTCAGCGCGCGGCGGGCGACCTTGTCTTCGTAGCAGGGGCCGATGCCGCGGCCGGTGGTGCCGATCTTGCCAGCGCCCAGCGAGGCTTCGCGGGCCTGGTCCAGCGCGACGTGGTAAGGCAGAATCAGCGGGCAGCCTTCGGCGATCTTCAGGCGGGCCGAAGCGTTGACGCCGGCAGCCTCCAGCTCATCGATCTCTTTCAGCAGCGCTTCCGGCGACAGCACCACGCCGTTGCCGATGAAACACTCGACGTCCGGACGCAGAATGCCGGACGGCACCAGGCGCACAACGGTCTTCTTGCCGTTCACCCACAGGGTGTGGCCTGCATTGTGGCCGCCCTGAAAGCGCACCACGGCACGCGCGTGGTCGGTCAGCCAGTCAACGATTTTGCCCTTGCCTTCGTCACCCCACTGGGTGCCAATCACGACAACGTTCTTGGACATTGGAAAAAACCTCTTCGTCAGTCAGATTCAAACAAAAAATTCAGTGAAACGGGGCCAGCTGCCAGCCATCCGCGGCCGGCGCCAGCTCTCGGTCGCAATTCAACGCGGCCGCCGATTCGCCCAGGTAATCCACCACCACCATCTCGCCCTCGGCGCGCAGGCGCGCGACTTCCGCGGCGGCTGCCGGCAGATGGCGGGCCGCCACGCGTATGCCGCGGCTGGAATCGCGCTCCGGCAGGATGCGCAGCAAATCGCGCAGATCCAGGCTGAAGCCGGTGGCCGGACGCGCGCGGCCGAAACGCCGGCCGACATTGTCGTAGCGGCCGCCGCGCGCGATGGCGTCGGACCAGCCCGGCGCGTAAGCCGCGAACATCAAGCCGGTGTGGTAGAAGTCTCCGCGCAGCTCGGCCAGGTCGAAACTCAGCTCCACCCTGCCCTGCATCGCGCGGGCGATGGCGGACAGCTGCATCAAGCCCAGCTCGACCTCAGGCAGCGACGGCAAGCGAGTGCGCGCCTTGTCCAGCACGGCAGCCGGGCCATACAGCTCCGGCAGCGCAAGGAAGGCGCTCTTGTACGGCTCGGCCACGCCGGCGACCAGCGCGGCGATGCCGGCTGCGTCCTTGTTCTGCAGCAGGCCGAACAACTCGCGGCTGACTTCCGGCGCAAGACCGGCGGCCGCGGCCAAGCCGCGATAGATGCCGATATGGCCCACGTCCAGGCGCAGCTTTTCCACACCGGTCTTTTCCAGCGTGGACAGCATCAGGTCGATGATTTCCAGGTCGGCCTCGATGCCGGCGTAGCCGTACAGCTCCGCGCCTACCTGCAGCGGCTCGCGCGAGCTGGTCAGGCCGGATGGGCGGCTGTGCACCACGCTGCCGGCGTAACACAAGCGGGTCACGCCGGTGCGTTCGCCCAGCAGGTGGGCGTCAATGCGCGCCACCTGCGGCGTGATGTCGGCGCGCAGGCCCAGCTGGCGTCCGGACAATTGGTCATCCAGCTTGAAGGTTTTCAGGTCCAGCGTGGCGTCGCCTTCGCTGACCAGCGAATCGATGTACTCGATCAGCGGCGGCAGCACCAGCTCGTAGCCAGCCACGCGAAAGCCTTCCAGCATCGCGGCCTTGGCGGACTCAACCTGGCGCGCCGTAGCCGGCAGGATGTCCGCGATATATTCAGGTAACAGCCAATTACGCATTTCGTTTCAACAGAATAAAAGGCGGGATAAGCCCCGCCTTGTCAGCAGCAAACTGGCCAGGTCGCCCCGGCCAGTCTTCTTTAATAATACTGAATTGTTGCTTACTTGCTCTTGCCCTGTCCCGCTTGCGGGTTCTTCAGGTATTTGAAGAAATCGCTGCTTGGGTCCAGCACCAGCACGTCGCTCTTGTTCTTGAACGACTCCTTGTACGCATCCATGCTGCGCCAGAAGGCGTAGAACTCCGGGTTCTTGCCGTAGGCCTCAGCATAGATCGCGCCGGCCTTGGCATCGCCCGCGCCCTTCAGCTCCTGCGCCTTGCGATAGGCTTCGGCCAGGATCACCTCGCGCTGCTTGTCGGCTTCCGCCCGCACACGCTCGGCATCGGCCGCGCCTTCGCTGCGCAGCTTGCTGGCCACGGTGCGACGCTCAGACTGCATGCGATCATAGACGGAACTGCTTATTTTATCCGGAAAGTCGACGCGTTTTAAGCGGACATCAAGAATTTCTACACCTATTTTACGCGCATCCGCGTCCGCGCGCTTGCGAACCGTCTCCATAACTTGATCGCGCTGGCCGGAAATGACGTCGGCAACGGTCTTCTGGCCGAACTCGGCCCGCAGGCCGTCGTTGATGGTCTGCTTCAGACGCGCCACCGCGGCAGCCTCGGTCCCCACGCTCTTGTAGAACTGCGACACCTCCACCACGCGCCATTTCACGAAGCTGTCCACCAGCACGTTCTTCTTCTCGCGAGTGTTGAACAGCTCAGGCGTTTCCGCGTCTATGGTCTGCACGCGGCGGTCGAAATAGCGCACGTTCTGCAACAGCGGGATCTTGAACTGGATGCCAGGCTGGGAGATCACCTTGACCACCTCGCCAAACTGGAAGACCAGCGCATACTGGCGTTGATCGACGGTGAACAGCGACAAGCTGGCGATAAACAGCGCGCCGGCGATCGCCGCCAGGGTTGGAATCAGTCTTTGCGTCATCGCTCCGCTCCAAAAATATCGCGACTGCGCGAAGCATCGCGCCCGTTCTTGGCTGCTGGCGAATTAGCCGGCTGCGCCGGGGCCGGGCTCGCGGCGGGTTGAGCGGGAGTCGGCGCGGCGGCGCCTGGAGCGGCCATCTGCACCAGTTTGTCCAGCGGCAGGTAAAGCAGGCTATTGCCGCCCTTCTGATCCACCAACACCTTGCTGCTGTTGTTCATGACCTGCTGCATCATGTCGAGGTACATGCGGTCGCGCATGACCTTGGGCGCCTTGTTGTATTCAGGCAACACTTGCTTGAATCGCTGGGCATCACCCTCGGCCCGTTCCTCCACCTGCTGCTGGTAAGCCTCGGCTTCCTGCACCAAACGCGATGCCATACCCTTGGCCTTGGGCACCACCTCGTTGGCGTAGGCCATACCCTCATTCAGCAGCTTGTCCTTGTCCTGACCTGCCTTCACCGCGTCGTCGAACGCCGCCAGCACCTGCTGCGGCGGCTGCACGTCATTGATATTGACCTTGGCGATGCGAATGCCGGCCTGGTAGCGATCCAATACCTCCTGGATCAGCTTGTGCGCGTCGGCGGCGATTTGGGCGCGGCCCTCGTTCAGCACGAAGTCCACCTTGTTGCGGCCCACGACTTCGCGGATGGCCGTCTCGGCCGCCTGCTTGACCAAATCCTTGCCGTCGCGCTCGCGCGCGGCGTTATTGAACAAGAAGGCGCGCGCATCCTTGATGTCGTACTGCACCGACAACTGCACATCGATGATGTTCTGGTCTTCGGTCAGCATCAGCGACTCTTCCGGCACGCGGTTCTGCGCGCTGCCGCGGTAACCCACCTCAATGCTGCGCACTTCGGTCAGATTGACGATCTCCGATTTCTCGAACGGATACGGCGCGTGCCATTGCAGGCCGGGCTCGGTCAGACGATTGAAACTGCCCAGCTGCAGCACCACGCCGGCTTCGCGCGCGTCTACCACATAAAAGCCGCTGGCCAGCCACAAGGCGGCCAATACGCCGACGAGGGCGGCAGCGCCGCCCTTGAACGACGGCGGCGACATGCCGGAGCCGGGACGTCCGCCCTGGCCCATCGGATTGTTCGGACCGCCATTGCCGGACTTGCCGCCCAAGAGGCGGGACAATTTTCGGTTCAGATCACGGAACACTTCATCGAGGTCCGGTGGCCCATTCTGGCCGTTGCGGCCACGGTTCGGGTCATTCTGCGACATGCTCGTATGGTTCTTTATGGTTGTTTGCGAAAGGTTGCACCCGTTCGGCAATCGCTTCGCGCAAGAGTTCCAGCCCCTCGCCTTTCAACGCCGATACGCGTACCGAAACGATCTGGCCATCCTCGCCGCGTTCGATCTCAGGCGGCAGCTCGCGCAGGTCGCACTTGTTCCAAACGATCAGTTGCGGAATGCCATCGGCGTCGATCTCAGCCAACACCTTGTTGACTTCCTCGATCTGCGCTTCGCGCATTTCATTGGCGCAGTCCACCACATGCAGCAGCAGATTGGCTTGCACCGTCTCCTCCAGCGTGGCGCGGAAGGCGGCCACCAGAGTGTGAGGCAGGTCGCGGATGAAGCCCACGGTGTCGGACAACACCACCGAGCAGCCGTGATTGAGGAATAGTTTGCGGCTGGTGGTATCCAGCGTGGCGAACAGCTGGTCCGCAGCGTAGATGTTGGACTTGGTCAGCGCATTGAACAAAGTGGACTTGCCGGCATTGGTATAGCCGACGATGGACACCGAGGCGATGCCCGCGCGGTTGCGGCTGCGGCGCTGGGTATGACGCTGCTTCTGCACCTGGGCCAGGCGGTCTTTCAAGGCCTTGACGCGAATGCCGAGCAGGCGGCGGTCGGTTTCCAGCTGCGTTTCGCCGGGGCCGCGCAGGCCGATGCCGCCCTTCTGCCGCTCCAAGTGGGTCCAGCCGCGAACCAGCCGCGTGGACAGATGGGAAAGCTGGGCCAGCTCCACCTGCAGCTTGCCTTCGTGGCTGCGCGCGCGCTGGGCGAAGATGTCCAAAATCAGGCTGTTGCGGTCTATCACCCGGCACTGCAGCGCGCGCTCCAGGTTGCGCTCCTGCCCGGGAGACAGCGCATGGTTGAAAATCACCACGTTGGCGCCGGTGGCGCGCACCACGGAGGCGATTTCCTCCACCTTGCCCTTGCCGGCGAACAGCGCGGCGTCGGGACGCTGGCGCTTGCCCTGCACCATGCCCAGGATTTCCACCTGGCTGCTGCGCACCAGCTCGGCGCACTCGGCAACGCTTTCCTGGTAATCGGCGCCACCAAAATCCAGGCTGACCAGGATAGCCTGGTCGCCCAAGTCAGGACGATCGAACATGCTTTTTCAATCTATGCGGCGTAAATGACAAAGGCCGAGTGGCCGCAAGCTTGCGCTGCGGCCAATCGGCCCGTTCGATAAAGGCGCGGGGACTTAAGCGTCCTGCGCCTGCTCCTGCTTCTGCGCCGGATGTTCGTGCGGAATGGAAACCGCGCGGGCCGGAACCACGGTGGAGATGGCGTGCTTGTAAACCATCTGGGTCACCGTGTTTTTCAGCAGGACCACGTATTGGTCGAAGGATTCGACCTGGCCTTGCAGCTTGATGCCGTTGACCAGATAAATGGAGACCGGCACGTGTTCCTTGCGCAGGATATTCAGGAACGGGTCTTGTAACATTTGCCCTTTAGAGCTCATTCGTTTTTCTCCGAATCGTTGATTGTTGTATTAACTGTACAGCGAACAGCGCGGCGGCCTGCTTATTTTTAGCAGAAAACATTCCGGCGTACTATTTTTTGCTGCTTTTGCCGTAGCGAACTTCTTTTTCCCTGCCCCGCATCTTGGACATAGGCTTGGGCTTGGCCCGGGATTTCTCCTTGCCCTCATCCTTGTCGAACGGGTTTTCCGACGACTTGTACTGCACCCGCAGCGGGGTGCCCTGCAGTTTGAACACTTTGCGGAAAGTATGTTCCAAATAGCGGGTGTAGCTGTCCGGTATATTATCGAGCGCATTGCCATGCACGACGATGATAGGCGGATTTTGTCCGCCCTGGTGCGCATAGCGCATCTTGGGACGGATCAGGCCCGAGCGCGGCGGCTGCTGGCGCTCCAGCGCCACCTGCAGCACGCGCGTCAGCTTCGGCGTCGCCAGCTTGATCATCGCGGCGCGGTACGCCTCATCGATCGACTTGAACAAGTCTGCCACACCTCGGCCCTCGATGGCCGAGATGTAATGAAACTTTGCGAAATCCAGGAAGTTCAGCTTGCGCGCGATCTCGCGCCGCACGTTTTCCTTCTTCTCGCCGTCCAGATTGTCCCACTTGTTCACCGCCACCACCAAGGCGCGGCCCGCCTCCAGCGCGAAGCCGGCGATGGTGGCGTCCTGTTCGGAGATGTCCAGTTGCGCGTCCAGCACCAGCACCGCCACGTTGGCATCCTCTATCGCCTTCATGGTCTTGATGACGGAGAATTTCTCCAGCATCTCGTTGACCTTGGCGCGGCGACGCACGCCAGCGGTGTCGATGATGGTATAAGTATGGCCATCGCGCTCGAAATCAATATAAATGCTGTCGCGCGTGGTGCCGGCTTGATCGAAGGCGATTACGCGCTCTTCGCCCAAGACGGCATTGACCAGGGTGGACTTGCCGACATTGGGGCGGCCGATGATGGCGAACTTGGGATGGCGGCTGTCTTCTTCTTCCACTTCTTCCGGGAAGCCTTCCAGCACCAGTTCCATCAGTTCGCGCACGCCGTCGCCGTGGGCCGCGGAAATCACCAGCGGTTCGCCCAGCGCCAGTTCATGGAACTCTGCGCCAGCGATGGCGTGCTTCATGCCTTCGGCCTTGTTGACCGCCAGGAACACTGGACGATCCAGCTGGCGCAGGCGATTGGCGATGATCTTGTCCTGCGGCGTCAGGCCCGAGCGGCCATCCACCAGGAAGACCACGGCGTCGGCCTCGTCCACGGCCTGCAGCGTCTGCTTGGCCATTTCGAACAGGATGCCTTCGTCCACCACGGGCTCAAAGCCGCCAGTATCGACCACCAGATACGGCTTTTCGCCAACGCGGCCTTGGCCATAATGGCGGTCGCGCGTCAAGCCAGGCTGGTCGGCGACCAACGCGTCGCGGCTGCGGGTCAGCCGGTTGAAGAGGGTCGACTTGCCCACATTGGGGCGGCCGACCAGCGCTACGGTAGGTTTCATGTAAAACTGCTTTTATTCCAGATTCAGCATCGCCAGGCGGCCATCCTGTCCCTGCACCAGGGCGGTGGAGCCGAGCGACACCGGTTGATTGACCGGACCGGAGGTGCCGATCTTGCCGCGGCCGACAATGCCGCCGCTCTCGTTGGATAGCAGATGGGCATAGCCTTCGCCATCCACCACCATCACAAAGCGGCCCATCATGGCCGGACCAGAGACATCGCGGTACTTCAGATCGTCGTTTTTCCAGACATTGCGTCCGGTTTGGCGGTCATAAGCCCAGATCGAGCCATTTTCCGCCGTCACGTACACATTGCGCGCGTCCAGCGCCAAACCTCGGCTGGACGAGACTTCGCGCGCCCACTGCAGGCTGCCGCTGCGCGCCTCGAAGCAGGCGACGCGGCCCTGATAGGCCACGGCGCACACCTGGCCGCCATCGAACACCGGACGACTGACGACATCAGTGACGCGCTCCAGCTCGGTGGCGCCGCGCGGCGTGGCCACCGCGCCCTGCCACAGCGTATTGCCGGATTGCGGATTGATGATGTCGAGCTGGCCGCCGGCCAAGCCTACCATCACCGCCTCGCGCCCCACCGCTCGCATCGAGCCGTCGTTGCGCACCGTCAATTGCGGCAGCACATTGCCGACTGACCATTGCTGCTTGCCGTCGGCCAGGCTGAAGCCGGTCAGGCGCGCGTCATTGGTGCGCACCACCACGATGTCGCCGGCGATCTGCGGCGGCTCCAGCATCAGGCTGGTCAGCGGCTGCTCCCACAGCTTCTTGCCGCTGGAACGATCCACCGCCAGCAGCTTGGCGTCCTGGGTGCCCGCCAGCACGACGTCGCCATTGACGGCGACGCCTGTGCTCAGCGCGCGCTTCAACGATACATCGGCCTGCAACCGGCCCGACAGCGCGTCCACGCTGCGGATGCGGCCGGCCGCGTCGGCGGCCACCACATTGCCGTTGGCGTACACAGGCAGGAAGCCGGAAGCCGGCGCGGCCTGCTGCAGCGCCCACTTGACGCTCAGAGACTGCACTTGCTTGATGGCGGCCAGCGGCGTCGGCTGGAACTGGTTCGAGCCCTCAAACCAGCTGGCGCAGCCGGCCAGCGACAAAGACGAGATTACAGCGGTAAGCAACAAATGGCGGCGCATGCGGTCAGCCTCCCAGCGCGTCGAGTTTCATCCGCACCAGTTCGCGGATCGGGCTTTCTTCCACCAGCTTGGCCAGCGCGGCCTTGTAGGCGTCGCGCGCGCCGGCGGCATCGCCCTTGGCAGTGAACACGTCGCCCTTCAACTCAAGGTAGGCGGCGTCAAAGGCGGCCGGATGCGGCTGGCTCAGCTCGGAGACCGCGGCGTCGTACTGCTTCTGCTGCAGTTGCAGCGAGGCCAGACGCAGACGGGCGATGGCTTGCAGCGCTTCGTCCTTGCCATTTTGCGCAGCCCATTGCAACTGGCTGAAGGCCAGCGCCAGATCGTTCTTGTCGAAAGCCGCCTTGGCCAGCACCAGCGCGCTGCGGCTGGCGTATAGCGTGCCGGCGTACTCGCCCTGCAGCCGCAGAGCGGCGGCCTTCAGCTTGGCGAGGTCCTTGGCGGCCACGGCGTCGTCCACCGCCTCATAGGCGACGGCGGCTTTCTCAGCTTGCTGATGCTGGTACATGCCGTAAGCCTTGTAGCCCAGGTAGCCCAGGCTGACTGCGAGCACGGCGCCGCCTATCAGCTTGCCCCACTGCTGCCAGAAGGCCTTCATCGAATCGATCTGTTCTTGTTCCTGCAAGTCGAACGCCATTGCGTTCCCCCTTATTCAATCAAGCTTTCAGAGCGGCCAGCGTCGCGGCGACTTCCGCGGCGGCCACGGTCTTTTGTTCGATCTCGGCGCGCAGCGCCTTGATCACGGCCTGCCCGGCCGCGATCTCGTTCTCGCCGACGATGACGGCGAACGCCGCTCCGCTGGCGTCGGCCTTCTTCATCTGCGACTTGAAGCTGCCCTCGCCCAGGTGCTGCACCACGGACAGGCCCGCAGCGCGCATCTGCTGCGCCAGACGCATCGCGTACAGGCCGGCGCCCTCGCCCTGGTTCACCAGGTAGACGTCGACGCCGCGCTGCGCCGGCAGCAGGTTCTTGTCCTGCAACAACAGCAGCACGCGCTCCATGCCCATGCCGAAGCCGATGCCCGGCGCCGGCTTGCCGCCCAGTTGCTCGATCAGGCCGTCGTAACGACCGCCGGCGCAAACCGTGCCCTGGGCGCCCAGCTCGGTGGTCACCCACTCGAACACGGACTGATTGTAGTAGTCCAGTCCGCGCACCAGGCGCGGATTCTCGACATAGTCCACGCCCAGCGCGGCGATCATCGCCTTCCAGCCTTCGTAGTGGGCGCGCGAGTCCTCGCCCAGGTAGTCCGACAGTTTGGGCGCGGCGTTGGCCATTTCCTGCAGCGCCGGATTCTTGGTGTCCAGCACGCGCAGCGGGTTGGTATGCATGCGGCGCTTGCCGTCCTCGTCCAGGATGTCGACGTGGCGTTCCAGATAGGCGATCAGCGCCTCGCGGTGCGCGGCGCGCTCGTCCTTGTTGCCCAGCGAGTTGATCTCCAGGCGCACGTACTGGCTGATGCCGAGGCGGCGCCACAAATCGGCCGTCATGACGATGATCTCCGCATCCACGTCCGGACCGGCGAAGCCCAGCGCTTCCACGCCCATCTGGTGGAACTGGCGATAACGGCCCTTCTGCGGCCGCTCATGGCGGTACATCGGCCCCATGTACCACACCTTCTGCGTGGCGTTGTACAGCAGGTTGTGCTCGACCACCGCGCGCAGCGTGCCGGCCGTGCCTTCCGGACGCAACGTCAGGCTGTCGCCGTTCAGGCTGTCGGTGAAGGTGTACATTTCCTTCTCGACGATATCGGTCACTTCGCCGATGGAGCGCACGAACAACGCGGTATTTTCCAGGATGGGCGTACGGATGTTGTGGTAGCCGTAATCGGCCAGCAGCTTGCGCAGCACGCCTTCGAAGTATTCCCACTGGTAGGATTCGGCCGGCAGCACATCGTTCATGCCTTTGACCGCTTGGTATTTCTGAGCCATTGCTATCTTCTTAATATCAGCTGAATTCTGTTCCGTCAGGCCTTCACCGGCTGGATCGGAATCGTGCGGCTGGCGGTTTCGCGGCGCTTGGCGCCGCCCTCGCCGTAGCGCGTTTTCACATAGTTGTCGACGATGGCGGTGAACTCGGCGGCGATATGCTCGCCCTTCAAGGTCACGTCCTTCCGGCCGTCCACATACACCGGCGCCACCGGCACTTCGCCGGTGCCGGGCAGCGAGATGCCGATGTCGGCGAGCTTGGACTCGCCTGGGCCGTTGACCACGCAGCCCATCACCGCCACCTTCATGTCCTCCACGCCCGGATACTGCAGACGCCACACCGGCATTTGCTCGCGCAGATAGGTCTGGATGTCGTCCGCCAGCTCCTGGAAGAAGGTGCTGGTGGTGCGGCCGCAACCCGGACAGGCGGTGACCAGCGGCGTGAAGCTGCGCAGGCCCATGGTCTGCAACAGCTCCTGCGCCACCGTCACCTCCTTGGTGCGCGCCTCGCCCGGCTGCGGCGTCAGCGAGATGCGTATGGTGTCGCCTATGCCTTCCTGCAGCAAGACCGCCAGCGCGGCGCTGGAGGCGACGATGCCCTTGCTGCCCATGCCGGCCTCGGTCAAGCCCAGATGCAAGGGGTAGTCGCAACGACTGCCCAGCTCGCGGTAGACGCTGATCAGGTCCTGCACATTGCTGACCTTGCAGGACAGGATGATGTTGTCCGGCGACAGGCCGATCTCCACCGCCTTCTCCGCAGACTCCAGCGCCGACACGATCAGCGCCTCCTGCATCAGCTTGGGCAGCGGCAGCGGCTGGGCCGCGCGGCTATTGGCGTCCATCATGCGCGCGAGCAGGGCCTGGTCCAGGCTGCCCCAGTTGACGCCGATGCGCACGGCCTTGTCGTGCTCCATCGCGGCGCGGATCATGTAAGCGAATTTGTCGTCGCCCTTGGCCCCCTTGCCGACGTTGCCCGGATTGATGCGGTACTTGGCCAAGGCCTTGGCGCAGTCCGGGTATTCCTTCAGCAGTCGGTCGCCGTTGAAGTGGAAATCGCCGACCAGCGGCGCGTCGCAGCCCAGATCGTCCAGGCGTTGGCGGATTTCCGCCACCCTCGCCGCCGCTTCCGGCGAATTGACGGTGATGCGCACCACTTCGGAGCCGGCCTGGGCCAGCTGGTAAACCTGTTCGGCAGTCGCCGCCGCATCGGCGGTATCGGTGTTGGTCATGGACTGCACCATCACCGGCGCGGCCGAACCCACCAAAACATGCCCCACCCGCACCTGGCGAGTGAGGCGGCGCGCGATATTCACGCTATCCATTCGCTACCCTGCATCACTTGAGTTGAATCTTGGCGGTAGTGCCGCGGATCTTGTCGCTCAGATCCACCGGCTTGCCGTTGTAGCTCAGTTCCACCTGGCTGGCATTGCCGACCACCACCTTGAACGGCGCGGTTCCGCTCACCTCGGCTGGATCGCCCGGCTGCATCACCTTGTAAATCAGTTTGCGGCCGGAGGCGTCCTGCACCGACACCCAGGCCTCGCCCTTGACGCTGACGCTGACCTTGTCGCCGCCCTGCGCCGCTGGCGCGCTGGCCTGCGGCTTGGCTGCCGTGGCCTTGACCGGCGCGCTGGCTGCCGGCTTGGTCACCAAAGCCTTGGCCGGAGCTGGGGCGCTGGCCGCGGGTTTGACCGCCGCAGCGGATGATATCGGCTTGGCCGCCGCGGGGGCAGATGCCGCCGCAGCCGGCGACGCCTCGTGTTTTTCAGTCAGCATCGGCTCCAGCTGGTTCTCTGCCGTGGACACTTGTTTGGGCTCGCCCGAATCACGGTTGGCGAACCAGATGCTACCGCCGGCCACCGCGGCCACCACGACGGCCAGCACCAGCCACTTGCCCGCGGCTCCGCCGCTGGCCTCCTCTGGCTGCGGCTCGGGCTCATGCGGCGTTTCGCGCGCCGTGGTTCCCTTGACCAGATTGGCCACATCGTTGACGGCGGAAGGAAAATGCTGCTCCAGGGCCTGCATCAGCGGCTCCGGATCGACATCCAGAAAACGAGCGTAGTTGCGGACAAAGCCTCGGACGAAAGTGGCGCCCGGCAGCGCGTCGAAATCGTCGCGCTCTATCGCTTCCAACTGCCGCAAGGACAACTTCAGGCGATCGGCCACTTCCCCCAGGCCCAGGCCCGCCGCTTCGCGCGCCGCCTTCAAACTGGCGCCGATGCCGCTGGGCATCGGCGCGTCATGATGTTCGTTTGTTCTTTCCATCCTCAGCTTCCACTCAACAGCAGTTGTGTTTCTCTAGAGTCCGGATACCGGTTCTTCAGCTCGCTGGCGCACTCGCCTTCCAGCGCGCCGTCGCCGGTCTTGCGGGCGATTCTGGCTCCCAGCCACAAATCGGCAGCGCTCAGGCCGTTGGCGCTGGCTCGGCGCAGCCGTTCGAAATAAAACGCCGCCAGTTTGGCGTTGCCCTGAGCCAGCTGCGATTCAGCCAGCTCGGCCAGCGCCGGCGCGTATTCCGGCGCGGCGCGCAAGGCGTCCAGCAGGTACTCGTTGGCCTTGTCCGCCTGCCCCAGCTTGAGGCTGCAGCGTCCCAGGTTCAAATACGCCGATTGCGGCGAATTGTACAAGGGGTTGGCCAACGCCTTCTGAAACCAGGGCAGCGATTCCTGCACCCGGCCGTTCTCGCACAGGAACAGGCCGTAATTGTTGTTGGCTGCGGGATCGGCCGGATCCAGCTGCAAGGCGCGGCGAAAATCCTGCTCAGCCTGGTCGTTCTGCCTCAGCAAGCCCAGCACGAAGGCTCGCGCGACATAGGCCGGAGCATAAGTTGCATCTGCCTGCACCGCCTGGTTGGCGTTGTCCAGCGCAGCCTTCACATTGCCGATCTTGGCATACTCGACAGCAAGCTGGCTGCGGATCTGCGCCAGCTCGCGCGGTTTGTCGGCCGCGCAGGCGGAGAAAGCGACGCCAAATGCCAAAAGCCATCCAGCCAACCATCTCCGCCCTTTATTCATAGTCCCTTGTCCTCGATGATCTGCGTCCACTTGGCCTGGCGTCGCGTTTTGTCTCGCACCTGCCCGGCCAACTGGCCGCAGGCCGCATCGATGTCGTCGCCGCGCGTCTTGCGCACGGTCACCACATAGCCTTGTTCTTGCAGAAGTTCACGGAAAATGCGAATCGCGTTGTTGCTGGAGCGATCATACCCCGAGTTCGGGAACGGGTTGAATGGGATCAGATTGAATTTACACGGCACATCCTTCACCAATTCCATCAACTGGCGAGCATGTTCCGGTCTATCGTTAACCCCGTCAAGCATCACATATTCAAAGGTGATGAAATCGCGCGGCGCTTTTTCCAGATAGCGGCGGCAAGCCGCCATCAATTCTGACAGCGGGTACTTCTTGTTGATCGGCACGATCACGTCGCGGATCGCATCATTGGGCGCATGCAGCGACACCGCCAATGCCACCGGGCATTCCTCGCGCAAGCGGTCCATCTGCGGCACCAGGCCGGAGGTGGAAAGCGTCACGCGGCGGCGGGACAGGCCGTAGCCGTGGTCGTCCAGCATGATCTGCATCGCGCTGACCACATTGTCGAAGTTGGCCAGCGGCTCGCCCATGCCCATCATCACCACATTGGACACCACGCGCTCGTTCTTGGGCGTCACGCCCATGGCCTTGTTGGCCCACCACAGCTGGCCGATGATCTCGGCCGTGGACAGGTTGCGGTTGAATCCCTGGCGGCCGGTGGAGCAGAAAGTGCACTCCAGCGCGCAGCCCACCTGGGATGACACGCACAAGGTTCCGCGGTCGTCTTCCGGAATGAACACGGTTTCCACACCGTTGCCGGTGCCGACGTCGAGCAGCCACTTGCGGGTGCCATCACTGGACTCCTGCCCGGTCATCAGCGATGGCACTCGCACCTCGGCGCGCTCGTGCAGCTTGGCGCGCAGGCTCTTGGCGAGGTCGGTCATCGCGTCGAAATCGTCTTCGGCCATCTGGTGCATCCAACGCATCACTTGCTTGGCGCGGAACGGCTTCTCGCCCATTTCGGCAAAGTGCTGGGTCAGTTGGTCCAGATTGAAGTCGAGCAGGTTGGTTTTCATGCAATCCTCTAGAGGGGAAAGAGGCCGCCGAACTTCCGGCGGCCTCCGGTCATACAACTGCTGTCTGAGGCTTAGCGGCCGCAGACTTCGGAAGCGGCGAAGAAGTAGGCCACTTCGATGGCGGCGTTTTCCACGCTGTCGGAACCGTGAACGGCATTGGCGTCGATGGAGTCGGCGAAATCGGCGCGGATGGTGCCGGCTTCAGCCTTCTTCGGATCGGTGGCGCCCATCAGCTCGCGGTTCTTCAGCACGGCGTTTTCGCCTTCCAGCGCCTGGATCATCACCGGGCCGGATACCATGAAGTCAACTAGAGCGGTGAAGAACGGACGCTCTTTGTGCACGGCGTAGAAGCCTTCGGCTTCGGCGCGGGACAGTTGCTTCATCTTGGCGGCGACGATCTTCAGGCCGTTGGATTCGAAACGGTCGTAGATTTTGCCGATCACGTTTTTCGCGACGGCATCCGGCTTAATGATGGACAAGGTACGTTCGATTGCCATATAAATTCTCCCTAACGACAAGACGAGTGGCTAAACTTGCGTATTATGACGCCACTCGGGTTACCCAATTCTGACGAACCCGCTATTTTAGCAGTGTTTTCAAACACGTGCTGCACATTCCAATCGGAACCATGCGAGAACAAAACCAGCAACCAGCGCCGCATGACGGCCAAGATGAATCCGAGCTCAGCGGCAAGCTGAAAAAAAGGCTATGGATAGCCGGCGGCCTGGTGGCAGTCGCCGTAGCAGCCATCCCGCTAATGGACGCGCTCACCAAGCCCAAGGTGGAAATGAGCAGCGAGGCTCCGACGCCGAGCTCAGGCAAGATAGTCAAGGCCGCCTCCAGCCCGGCATCCGGCGCCATCACCCTGCCCAAGGCCGCCAGCGCGCCCGCCATGCAAAGCAGCGAGCCGATAGCCCAAACCGGCGCGCCGGCCGCCCCGGCGGAAAACCGCCCGCAATCGCCGGACCTGAGCAAAACGCCGGCCGTCGCCAATCAGCAGCCCAGCCACTCCGGCGCGCCGCATCGCGCCACGCCGGCCGATGCCCATTCCGCCGGCAAAACCGCCGCTGCGGAGCAGGCGCCGGCCAAGGCCGCCCCTAGCCGTCCGGAAAACGCGCCGGCGCGCAGCGCGCCGCCGGCCGCGCAAGCCGCCCCGCCCAGCATGGACCAGGCACCCTCGGCGAAAGTTGCGCCCGCGCCCGCGCCGATGACGATGCCGGCAGCCAAGGCGGAGCCGCCCGGCAGCTCGGTCGGCTACCAGGTGCAGCTCGGATTGTTCGCCAGCATGGGCAATGCGCAAAAACTGGTGCGAGACCTGCAGAAGCACGGCATCGCCGCCCACACCATCACCCGCGTCCAGATCGGTCCGTTCAAGAACCGGGCGGAAGCGGAAGACACCATGAAGAAACTGCGCGAGCTGGGCTACGCCCCGCTGCTGTCCGCCAACGGACAATAAAACCGCAACCCGCCCGGCGGCTTCGGCCGCCCATTCCACCGCGCCGGCGAAAACAAAACCGGGCATGCTCTGGCATGCCCGGTTCCGTCTCCATCCGCTCGCCTGCGGTGGCTATACCGCGTCCACGTTGTTGTGCACCTCGCTGTCGCGCAACACCACCTGCGCCCATACCACCGAATCCAGATAATACTGGTTGACCAGCTCGATTTCGAAGTTCAGCACCTTGGCCAGCGCCTCTATGCGCACATTGTCGCCGTGCTCGCAAGCCAGTGCCAAGGCCAGATGCGGCGCAAAGATGCCCTTCTGCTCCACCACGGCCTCGCGCACCGTCAGCGGCAGCTCCAACGGGTCCAGCACGTCCGGGAACGGGATGTTCAGCAGCACATCCAGCAGCGAGAACATGCCGGTCAGGAACAAATGCTCAGCCTCCAGCTTGTTGCCGCGGTAGCTGCCCAGCTTTTCCATGAAACGCGCGCGGATCAGCGATTTCTCCAGCAGCGCGATCGCGTTGCCGTCTTCCTTGCGCGAAGTGAACAGCAGCATGGACAGCCACTTGAACATGGTTTCGCGGCCCAGCAGCAGCAGCGTTTCCTCTATGGTCTGCACCTTGCGCGACAAGCCGTGTATGGGCGAGTTGATGAAGCGCAGCAGCTTGAACAGCAAGACGGAGTCCAGCTTGAACTGCGCCTCCACCTCCTTGGCCTCGGCATTGGTGCGCAGCAGGCGCATGATCTGCAGCACCCGGGTCTGGCTGTTGTCCACCTTGCCGCCTTCCAGCGAATGCGCGGTGCTGACGAAGGGGCCGTGGAACAGGGCGAAACGGTTATGGCCGGGCGCGCGCAGGCAGACGTCCAGGTCTTCCGCCGTGCCGACATTGCGCGCCAGCCAGCGCGCCGCCGGGTAGCGCTTGGGCAACTGGTCCAGAATGGGCGCCAGCACCCGGGTGGAAGGTCCGGCGAAGTCCAGCACCATATAATCCATGCGGCCGAACAGATCGGCCTGCAGCGCCGCCGTCAGCACCGAATGATCGTAAGCCGCCGGCTCCAGCGCGAAGCGCAGCCCCAGCTTCTGCAAATCATCCAGCTGCGCCAGCATGAACTCGGACACCTCCATGCCGGGCACGGCCTCCAGCACGAATATCACGCTGCCGGCCGGCATGCTGCGCAGCAGCGGCTCGTCCAGCGAGGTCATGGCGATATGGACGAAAGCGCGCCGATAAGCCAGCAGGCGGAAAATGTCCATATTCTGCAGCGTCGCCAGCAGCAGGCGGTCGAACTCCTGCTGCTTGCCGGCCTCGATATTGCGCTTGCCCTGGCGCACGAAAAAATCATAGGCCACCACGCGGCGCTGCTTGTCCATCACCGGCTGGTGCGAAACAAAGCCCAGCGTGGCGGGCAACTCCTCGGCGGGCTGCTCAGGCGGCAGCTCCACCATCATATCGCTTGGCGCATCCTGCGGCGGCGAGGCTTCCTTCTCGTCGCTTCCGCTCTTTTTCAGGCGTCCGGTCAGGCCATCGATCAGGCTTTTCAGCATGGTGCGATCCCAGTTTGAAACGGCCGCCTTCGCGGCGGCCGGCATCCAGATAGAATTCTAGCCGATGCGGCCGGCAATTCTCGGCGTTTCCACCGAGACGTCGCCGCATTGCGCGCGGTGGCGCAGCGCGTGGTCGATCAACACCAGGGCCAGCATCGCCTCGGCGATGGGCGTGGCGCGGATGCCGACGCAAGGGTCGTGCCGGCCGTGGGTTTCCATCGTTATCGCTTCGCCTTGCTTGTTGATGGAGCGGCGCGGCTGGGCGATGGACGAAGTAGGCTTGATGGCGATGGAGACGTCGATCTGCTGGCCGGTGGAGATGCCGCCCAGCACGCCGCCCGCGTGGTTGCTGGCGAAGCCTTGCGGCGTCAGCTCGTCGCCGTGCTCGCTGCCCTTCTGCGTCACGCAGCCGAAACCGGCGCCGATCTCCACGCCCTTGACCGCGTTGATGCTCATCATGGCGTAGGCGATGTCTGCGTCCAGCCGGTCGAACACCGGCTCGCCCCAGCCCACCGGCACATTGTCCGCCACCACGCGCAACCGCGCCCCTATCGAATCCAGGCTTTTGCGGATGGCGTCCATATAGTCCTCCAGCCGCGGCACGATGTCCGGATCGGCGCTGAAGAAGGGATTGCCGCCCACGTGCTCCCAGCCCTTGAACGGAATGGCCACCTCGCCGATCTGGGTCATGTGGCCGCGGATCACGATGCCGTGTTTCTCGCTCAGCCATTTCTTGGCGATGGCGCCGGCCGCCACGCGCACCGCAGTTTCGCGCGCCGACGAGCGGCCGCCGCCGCGCGGATCGCGCACGCCGTACTTGTGCCAGTAGCAATAGTCGGCGTGGCCGGGGCGGAAGGTTTCAGCGATATTGCCGTAGTCCTTGCTGCGCTGGTCGGTATTGCGGATCAACAGCGCGATGGGCGTGCCGGTGGTCTTGCCCTCGTAGACGCCGGACAGGATTTCCACGGTATCCGGCTCGCGGCGCTGGGTCACGTGGCGGCTGGTGCCGGGCTTGCGCCGGTCCAGCTCCAGCTGGATGTCGGCCTCCGTCAGCGCCAGTCCCGGCGGGCAGCCGTCCACCACGCAGCCTATGCCAGGCCCGTGGCTTTCGCCGAAGGAAGTTACCGTGAACAAGCGTCCCATGCTATTGCCCGACATCTGTTATTCCCCTGCTCCGATGGATATTCCGATCGATTCTAGCATGGTGCGCGCCGCAACCGTCCATGCACCGACCGAGGGCGCGCAGCATGACTACGGCATTGAAACCAACCTGAAACACTGGCATTCTTTTTGCATAAGCTGGCGATGCGGCGCGGGCCGCCCTTCCCGAGCGGAAGGCCACCTTATCAGACAGGAGTCTGCCATGAACGCATCGACACACGGCCTCGCGCGCAAGCTGGGCGGCTGGCAATTATGGGGCATCGCCGTCGGACTGGTGATTTCCGGCGAATATTTCGGCTGGAGCTATGGCTGGGCGCAGGCCGGCACGCTGGGCTTCCTCTGCGCCACGCTGTTCGTCGCGCTGATGTACACCGCCTTCATCTTCAGCTTCACCGAACTGACCACGGCCATTCCGCATGCCGGCGGGCCCTTCGCCTACGC
This sequence comes from Chromobacterium alticapitis, assembly GCF_002924365.1. Lineage (GTDB taxonomy): Bacteria > Pseudomonadota > Gammaproteobacteria > Burkholderiales > Chromobacteriaceae > Chromobacterium > Chromobacterium alticapitis. The sequence continues at coordinate 28,335 of NZ_PQWB01000024.1, forward strand.
TCGCCGCGCCTTCGGGCCGCTGGGAGGCTTTTTCGCCGGCTTCGCCACCTTGTGCGAATTCGTATTCGCGCCGCCCGCCATCGCGCTGGCCATAGGCGCTTACCTTAATGTGCAGTTCCCGTCGCTGGCGCCCAAGTGGACCGCCTGCGGCGCCTACCTGGTGTTCATGGCGCTGAACATCGTCGGCGTCGGCATCGCCGCCATGTTCGAACTCGCCGTCACCCTGCTGGCCATCTTCGAGCTGCTGGTGTTCATGGGCGTGGTGGCGCCGGGCTTCAGCTGGGACCACTTTCTGCATCACGGCTGGGCCGGCCAGGACGCCTTTCACTGGGGCGCCGTCGGCGGCATGTTCGCCGCCCTGCCCTTCGCCATCTGGTTCTTTCTGGCGATAGAAGGCGCGGCCATGGCGGCCGAAGAAGCCAAGGATCCGGCGCGAACCATTCCACGCGCCTACATCGCCGGCATCCTTACCTTGGTGGCGCTGGCTTTCGGCGTGATGATCATGGCCGGCGGCGCCGGCGACTGGAGCCGGCTGGCCAATATCAACGACCCGCTGCCGCAGGCGATGAAGCTGATCGTGGGGGAGCACAGCGGCTGGCTGCATATGCTGGTTTGGCTGGGCCTATTCGGTCTGGTGGCTTCGTTCCACGGCATCATCATGGGCTATTCGCGGCAAATCTTCGCCCTGGCGCGCGCCGGCTACCTGCCGCGCGCGCTGGCCGCCATCCATCCGCGCTTCCAGACGCCGCACCGAGCGATACTGGCCGGCGGCGTGGTCGGCATCGCCGCCATTTTCAGCGATGACCTGGTGCAGATCGCCGGCCAGCCGCTGACCGCCAACATCGTCACGCTGTCGGTGTTCGGCGCCATCGTCATGTACATCGTGTCCATGCTGGCGCTGTTCCGGCTGCGCGGCCGCGAGCCTGTCCTTTACCGCCCCTACGCCGCGCCCGGCTACCCCTGGCTGCCGGCATTGGCGCTGGGCTGTTCCGTCATCTGCCTGATCGCCATGATCTATTACAACCTGCTGCTGGCCGCCATCTTCTCCGCCATGCTGGCCGCCGCTTACCTGTACTTCCTCGCCACCGCCCGCCAGCGTGCCGAGGCTGCCGACGACGCTCTGCTGAGCGGCGCGCCGTCCGAAGCCCAAGCGGAACCCATCAAGGCGCCGACATGAGCCACGCCATCGCCATAGGCCCGCGCCGCTATCGTTTCGACGACTTGAAGACGCTGCTGGCGCGCGCCAGCCCGCTGCGCTCCGGCGACCAGTTGGCCGGCCTAGCCGCCGCCAGCGCCGAGGAGCGGGTGGCGGCGCAGATGTGCCTGGCCGACCTGCCGCTGACCGTCTTTCTCAACGAGGCGCTGATCCCGTACGAGGAAGACGAAGTCACCCGGCTGATCCTGGACGGCCACGACAGGGCCGCCTTCGCCGCCGTCTCCCACCTGACCGTGGGCGGCCTGCGCGATTGGCTGCTGTCCGACGCCGCCACCGCGGAAACGCTGGCGGCGCTGGCTCCCGGCCTCACCCCGGAAATGGCGGCGGCCGTGTCCAAGCTGATGCGCAACCAGGACCTGGTGCAGGCGGCGCGCAAATGCCGCGTCGTCACCGCCTTCCGCAACACCCAGGGCCTGCCGGGACGGATGGGCGTGCGGCTGCAGCCCAACCATCCGGCTGACGACGCGCGCGCCATCGCCGCCGCCACGCTGGACGGCTTGCTCTACGGCGCCGGCGACGCGGTGATCGGCATCAACCCGGCCGGCGACAGCCCCGACGACATCCGCGGCTTGCTGACCCTGCTGGACGAGGTGCGCCAGCGCTACGCCATCCCCACCCAAAGCTGCGTGCTGACCCACGTCACCAGCACGCTGAACCTGATCCGCCAGGGCGCGCCGGTGGACCTGGTGTTCCAGTCCATAGCCGGCACCGAAAAAGCCAACGCCGGCTTCGGCGTCAGCCTCGCCGTACTGGACGAGGCCTATCAGGCGGCGCGGGAGCTGCAGCGCGGCACGGCGGGCGGCAACGTGATGTATTTCGAGACCGGCCAGGGCAGCGCGCTGTCGGCCAACGCCCACTGGGGCGTAGACCAGCAGACCTGCGAGGCGCGCGCCTACGCGGTGGCGCGCCGCTACTCGCCGCTGCTGGTCAACACCGTGGTCGGCTTCATCGGTCCGGAGTATCTGTACAACGGCAAGCAGATCCTCCGCGCCGGGCTGGAAGACCATTTCTGCGGCAAGCTCCTGGGCCTGCCGATGGGCTGCGACATCTGCTACACCAATCACGCCGAGGCCGACCAGGACGATATGGATGGGCTGCTGACCTTGCTGGGCGTGGCCGGAACGCATTTCATCATCGGCGTGCCCGGCGCCGACGACATCATGCTGGGCTACCAGAGCACCTCGTTTCACGATGCGCTCTATCTGCGCAATGTGCTTGGGCTCAAACGCGCGCCGGAGTTCGAGGACTGGCTGGAAGCGATGGAGATCACCCGCGGCGGCAAGTTGCTGCCTCAGGATAGGAAGCAGCGCCTGCTGGCGCTGATGGAGGGCGTGGCGTGAAAGAAAAGCAAAATCCCATCACCGAGGACGGCTGGAGCGAGCTGTCCCGCCTCACCGCCGCCCGCATCGCGCTGGGCCGCGCCGGCAACAGCCTGCCCTGCCGGGAAACCTTGCGCTTCGCGTTGGCCCATGCCCAGGCGCGCGACGCGGTGCATACCCCGCTGGATGCTTCCGCGCTGGCCGAGGAACTGGCGACGGATGGCCATCGCGTCATCGACATCCGCAGCGCCGCCTCCAGCCGCCCCGAATACCTGCAGCGGCCGGACCTGGGCCGCAGGCTGGACGACGCCAGCCGCGCGCGGTTGGCGGCCGAACCGGACAAGGGCTGCGACCTGCTGATCCTCATCGGAGACGGCCTGTCCTCGCGCGCGCCGGCCCTGCACGCTGCGCCGTTGCTGCGCGAGCTGCTGCCGCGGGTGCGGGAGATGGGCTTGCGCGTCGGCCCGCTGCTGATCGCGCGCGAGGCGCGGGTGGCGCTGGGCGACGAAGCAGGAGAAATCATGGTCGCAAGAATGACGGCGATGCTGATAGGCGAGCGGCCCGGCCTCAGTTCGCCGGACAGCCTGGGCCTGTACCTGACCGCCGCGCCGCTCGCCGGCCGCAGCGACGCCGAACGCAACTGCATATCCAATGTGCGGCCGGACGGCCTGCCCTATCCGCTGGCCGCCTTCAAGCTGGCCTGGCTGATAGACGCCGCGCTGCGCCAGCCTACCGGGGTGGGATTGAAAGACGGCAGCGCCGCCGATCCGCGCTGGGCGGCGCTGTTGGCGAGGCAGGCCTGCTTAGCTCAACGCTAAGAGCCTGCTCCAAAGGCATGGTCTTGAATCCGCTGCGCGGATGATGGTTCTTGCCGGGGCGGCCCTCCACCCCTAAAGGCCACCCTGCAAGCCAGGCCTGCGGCTCCCCGTCGGGTCCCGTCAGGCCCGAGGCGCGGCTGAACTCGCGATTTGCTAACGTCAAATCGCTCAAACAGACAGCCGCTTATAACCTCGGGCCTGCCACCCAGCGGCAGGCTTGAAAGGACCTTGGCGCATCGCAAAAGTACTTGCACCCATGCCAGGCGCCAAAACCATATGGTAGTGAACCCGCCTTGAGTATGCAGCTCAATAGATAAAACCCAAGACAAGACGGACGGTTTAAACATACAACAGTCAGGTGCGATTCAGCATCAGTCGTGCGTTCGCAAACCTCACCACGGCAAGCTGCCGCCCTGCCGGCGATACCAGCCGGTGACGGATAGCCGCTGCCGCTTGGCCGGCAGCACTTCGTGCCAGAAACGGTCGGCCAGGAACAGCACCAGCGTGCCGGCGTCCGGCTCCACGTCGATGAACTGCCCGCAAGCCTCGTCCAGATACAGGCGGATCTGGCCGCCGGCATCGGCCGGCCAGTTTTCATTGAGATAGAACACCGTGGTCAAGGTGCGCGCGTCGTCGTCCTGAAAGCGGTCCAGATGCTTTTTATAGAACGCGCCCTCCGGGTAGACGGCGAAGTGAGACTCCAGCTCGGCCAGGCCCAGATACAGGCCGCGGTTCACCGCCTGCATGATTTCGTCCATCGCGGCGTTGTAGGCACGCACCGCCGGCAGTTCATCCACCTGATCCAGCCACAACACCGAGTCGGAGCGGATCTCGGCGCGGCGCGCCTGGCCACCGGCGCGGCCGGTAGCGGCTTCGTGGAAGCGGCCCTCGTCCCACACTTGCAGGCAGGCCTCACGCAAATTGGCGGTCAAGTCGACCGGCAGGGCCTGGGGAATAACGATCCAGCCTTGGTCGGCCAGGGTATCGAGTACGGCGTCGAGATCGAATCGCAGCGCGGTCATATAGATCCTGCTCAAAAAACGGGCTGACGCTTTCTACCACAAGCCGCGCCACAAGGCGAATGCGCCGAATCAACTCCGCTCAATAATTTTCCGTCACCGCATCATATCGCCCCGCCAGCCAATCCAGCGCCAGCGGAAAGTGGTCGCGCGGCGCGTCTGGATGGGTCAGCAGGGACACGTGGTTGTAATCGTGTAGGTGGCCGGCCCGCCTGCCTAATAGATGCAGGCGGGATAGATGCGAACCGGATTCGTCGCGGAAGCGGCGCACATCCTCCGGGTGGCCGCGGCAAGGGTCGTTGACGGCGGCGAAATACAGAATCGGCGGCAAATGGCCGGCCCGCGCCGCGGCGGCGTAGTCGAAACCGTCGTCGCTGTCCACCCAGGGCTTGGGCTGGGCCCATAGCTTGCTTTGCAGATGGCTCTTATCGCTTTCATCGTCCGCGCCCAGCCGGATGCGCCGCGCCGGCAGATAGCCAAAGGCCTTGATCAGCCAACGCGAGGCGGTGTTCCACATGAAATCCACCTCGATCAGCTTGTTCAGATTGCGCACCCGCACGCTGCGCTTGGAGCCGAAATACACCACACTGGCCACTTGGGCGGCGATGCTCGGGAAACGGGCCAGGCAGCTGCTCATATGCACGCCGCCCCAAGAGTGGGCCACCCAATGCACCGACTGGCCGCCGCTCATGCCGCGGACGAAGGCGTGCAATGCCGGCAGGTCTTCGCAGATGGTTTCCGTCTGGCCATGGCGCGAGGCGCGGCTGATCTTCGGCGTGCTGCGGCCTCGGCCGCGCAAGTCCGCCACGTACACGTCGTAGCCGGCATCGGCCAGGAAATGGGCCAGTCCCTTGCCGGAATCCGTGTAAAAGATGCGTCCGTTGGCCATCACGCCGTGCGCCATCAACACCGGTGCGCCGCCGTCGCGCCCTATGCGCTTGACGAACAGCCGCTCGCCGTCGCCCACCGGCACGTATAAATCCTGCTGCAGTTTCTCCATGGTTTCCTCGCTGGATCATGCCCTTGCCGTCTGCGCGGCAATTCAAGCAAACGCTTGATCATGACAAAGAACCCGGCAAAGCGGAAGCATGGATGCGCTTCTCCCCCGCGGCCCCTTGCAAACGCAGCCGTTCGCTGAACAGCGCCAGTCCCGCGCCCAGCGCGCACAGCAGGGCCAGCATGGCAAACAGCAGCCAGGCAGGGCCATGCGCCAGCAGCGCACCCGCCAGCGCCGGCCCCAGCGCGCCGCCCAGCGTGGCCAGGTTTTGCGCGCCGTAATAGCTGCCCTTCAGCGCCTCCGGCGCGATGGCGTCGACATACAGATATTCCGCCGGCACCAGCACCACCTCGCCCAGCGTGAACAGGGCGATGGCCGCGCACATCATGGGCAGGCTGTCTGCGCCGCCCAGCCACAACATGCCGGCAGCGATCAACAAAAAGCCGCCGGCTACGGCGCGGATCAGCCGCTTAGGCTTCAGCAGCCGGCCCAAGGGGTATTGCAGCGCCACGACCACGATGGCGTTGCAACTGATCAAGACGGACATCCAGCGCATGGCCTCCGCCTCGCTCATCCTCGTCAGCAGATAGAGCGGCAGATAGCTGGAAAAACGGCCATACACCACATAGGCCAACAGGCTGCTCAGCGTGAACCACACCAGCACGCGGTCGCCGGCCAGGGTGCGCAAGGTTGCGGCGAAACCCTCAGGCAGCACCGCCATATCGCGCGGAAACGACGGCAGGCGCGGCTGGGTCAGCAAGCCGGCAAACGCCAGCAAGCCGCCCAGCCAGAACGGCGCCAGCTCGTTCCACAGCAGCATGCCGCTGCACAATAGTGGCCCCACCGCCCAGGCCACATTGGCCAGGGTGTAGCGCATGGAAAAGGCCTTGGCGCGCTGCGCTTCCGCTACCAGATCACTCAAAATCGCCTTCACCGCGATGCCATACAGCGTCATCGCCAGCTCGCCAGCCGCCAGCGCCGTCACCACCACGGCATAGCCATGGCCATACGGCAGCAGCGCGCTGCCCAGGCCCATCAACACAGCCGCCGCGCGCAAAACCGGCCCGCGCGGCAGGCGATCCAGCCAGTAGCCGCCGTACAAGCCGAACAGCGCCGAGGCCAGCAGCACCGCGCCCAATAAGCCGCCGGTGGCCTGCAGGCTCAAACCAAGCTGCCTGGCCAGGGCCAGCACCAACAGCGGCGTGATCGCCGCGCGCGACAATGACAACAGGAACGAAGACAGCAGAATGCGGCGCACGATGGGGGAATGCAGCGACACGGCAACACCTTGAAATCAAATGGAACGAAGGCAGTATGTTTGAGAAAGCGGAATATAAAAATGGATATAATCCATAATAAATACTTCCTTTTTTAAGGGGACGGCATGCGCCTGCATCAACAATACCAGTTGCTGTATCACGCCTATGGCGCAGCCCCGGCGCAACCCGGCCTGCCGCAACTGGCCGAGCTGTGGCGCTGCAGCGAGCGCAACGCGCGCTTGCAACTGGCCAGGATGCGCGAACTGGGCTGGCTGGAATGGCAAGCCGGCCGCGGCCGCGGCCATCGCTCCACCCTCACCCTCAAGCAAACGCCGGACGGACTGGACTGGCAGCGGCTGCAAGACATGCTGGCGCGCGGACAACTGGAGCAGGCCTTCTCCCGGCTGGAGCCGGCGCGGCAGCAGCAATTGCTGGCCAGCCTGCCTGCCCACCTCGGGGCCGGCGACAGCGGCCGCAGCCTGCGCATCCCCATTCCGCACGCGCCGCTGACGCTGGACCCGCAGCGCGTCAACGCGCGGCTGGAGGCGCACCTGGTGCGCCAGATTTTCGACCGGCTGTGCCGCCATGACAAACTCGGGCAAAGCTTGAGGCCGGCGCTAGCCCACCACTGGGACAGCGACGCCGAGGGCAAAAACTGGCGCTTCTGGCTGCGGCCAGGCCTGCGCTTCCATGACGGCTCGGCGCTGGATGCCGCCACCGCTGCGGCCAGCCTGCTGCGCCTGAAGCGGCCGGACAATCCCTACCACGCGCTATATGCCCACCTTCAAAGCGTGGACGTCCATGACGATTTGTCTTTCAGCTGCCGGCTGGAGGCGGCGGACTTCCTGTGGCCGCAGCGGCTGGCCACCGCCAATGCCTCCATCGTGCCCCAACGGCGCGGTCCGGACTTCGACCATATGCCGATAGGTAGCGGCCCCTTCCAGGTCGAATTGCGCAGCCCGCAGCGGCTGCGGCTCGCGGCCTTCGAACGTCACTACCGCGAGCGCGCGCTGCTGGACGCAATCGAGCTGTGGATCATTCCCACACCCGAGGAGCAGGATTACCATCTGCGGCTGGAGTACGGCACCCAGAACGGCGCCACCATGCTGCAATCGGCCTGCACCTATCTGCTGATCCCGCCAGGCTCGGCCGGCATTCCAGACTCGCAGCGCCTGCCGCTGATGAGTTATCTCGCCTCGCCGCATCCGATATCCGCCAACGCCGCGCGCGAACTCGCGCTGGGCTTGCAGCCTGGCTGGCGTCATCCGCGCCCGACGACGGCGCAGCCGCCGCGGCTACCGGTCCGCGAGCTGACGCTATTTCATTACGACTTGCCCTGTTTCCCGCCCCTGGCCGCCGCGCTGGCGCAGCGCCTGGCCCGGCTAGGCGTCAGTCTGAACGCGCACTGCCTGTCCCGGCGCGAATTCTTCGACTCCGCCGCCTGGCGGGAGCGGGCCGATCTGATCCTGTGCAGCGAGATTCTGCATGATGACCGCGACTACGGCATGTTCGAGTGGCTGAACGGTTGCGGCACGCTGCGCCTGGGACTGACGCCGGCCGCAGCCGGCCGCCTGGCCGACGAGATGCGCGGCCTGCAAGGCGAAGCCGACTTCGCCGCGCGCCAGGCCGGTTATCGCCGCGCCGGCGACTGGCTGGTGGAGGAAGGCTGGCTATTGCCCTTGTCGCATGAGCAAGTGGGGCACCGCGCCAGCCCGCAGCTGGCTGGCCTGCAACTGGGCGGCAACGGCTGGACGGACTTCGCCGGGCTGTGGCTGCGCGGCTGACTTGACCTCCATCAACACAAACGACAGCTCTCCCTTGAAACCAGCGGCATATGCTCTATTTTCCATCACAAGACGGCAACCGCCGTAAGCCACTGAAATGAAAGGAGAGGAAAATGAGCATGCTGCCTACCCGACATAGCCTGTTGGACGATTTTTTCCGCGACTTCACGCCAGGCTTCTTCATCAAACCCTTGCACGGCGATGCGCTGCCAGCGCAAATCAAGATGGATGTAAAGGAGACCGAGCAGGCTTACCAGGTGGAAGCCGAGCTGCCCGGCGTCGGCAAAGAGGATATACATGTCGAGATCGACGGCTCGCGGGTGACCATCAAGGCCGAAGTCAAGCAATACGACGAAGAAAGCAAGGAGCAGCAAAGCCTGCGCAGCGAGCGCTATTACGGCATGGTGTCGCGCAGCTTCCAGTTGCCGCAGGACATAGACCGCGAGGCGGCCAGCGCCAAGTATGAAAACGGCGTGCTGCTGTTGAATCTGCCCAAGAAACACGGCGGCGGCGTCGGCCAGCGGCTGCGGGTGGAATAAGCTCCGCGTCGCTCGCGCCAAAGCCAAACGCGCCGGCGATATGCGGCGCGTTTTTCATTCCGGCATGAGGTGGGCGGTACAGCGCCCCTCTCCCGCGGGGGAGAGGGGCTGCCCCCAAACATTGCGGCTGTCTGCAAAACACCCTGCATGCCGGTCGTCAACCCTGCGGGAGGCAGCTCCCGTAGGGCGGAAGCCCCCTGGGAGCGTTCCCCCTTCCGCTTGGCTAAATGGCGGAACGCCCCGGCAAACCTCGGCCTCCGCCCTGCCTAAGCCCGTAGCGCGGGTTGACCGCCAGGCCATACCCGCGAGCCACGAGAGCCACGCGGATCAAGCCAGTATCTTGGACACGATCTCGTACACGTCCTTGGACAGTTCAGCCTTGGCCATGCGCTCCAGCTCCGCGCGCATCAGCGATTGACGGCCCGGCTCCAGCTTGCTCAATCGGCGGAAGGCGCGGGTCAGGCCGCTGGCGCCCTGCGGGTTGATGGCGTCCAGCTCCAGGATGCGGTCCGCCAGGAAGCGGTAGCCGCTCCCGTCCGCCGCGTGGAAATGGAACATATTGGCGCCGAAGGCGCCCAGCAACGAGCGCACCTTGTTCGGGTTCTTCATGGTGAAGGCCGGATGCTGCAGCGCCGCCTTCACATGCTCCAGCGTGCCTTCCAGCTGGCTGCCGCCTATCAGCATGAAGAACTTGTCCATCACCAGGGCCTCGTCCTGCCAGCGCGAGGCGAAAGCGGTGAAGCATTCGTCGCGCTCCTCGCCGTCGCGGTCGCGCAGCGCCAGCAGCGCGCCCATCTGGTCGGTCATATTGTCCGCCTCCAGGCACTGCTTGGCCGCAGTCTCGGCCGGCCAGGCGTCGTCCAGGCGGTTCAGCATCCACAAGGCGCGGTTCTTCAGGCTGCGCTTGCCGGCATCCAGCGGCTTGTACTCGCGGGTCAGATTCAGCTCGTAAGCCTCGCGCCATTCGCCGCGCAGGGCCTGCGCCAGCTGATCCAGCACGAAATCGCGCACCTGGTGGATGACGGCTGGGTCGGCCACGTCCACCATCTCCAGGATTTCGCCCTCGGTCGGCAGCGTCAGCATCAAGGCCTTGAAAGCCGGATCCAGGCTATGGTCCTTCAGCACGGCGCGGAAGGCGCCGACGAACACTTCGGACAGCTTCAGTTCGCGTCCGGCGGCCACATCTGCGATCAATTGCTTGAACAGGCGCTCGGCGAAGGTCTGGCCCGCTTCCCAGCGGCAGAAGCTATCGCTGTCATTGGCCATCAGGAACACCAGCTGGTCGTCGCGCCAGTCGTACTCCAACTTCACCGGCGCGGAGAAGCCGCGCAGCAGGGACGGCACCGGCTCGGCCGGGATGTCGACAAAGGTGAAGCTCTGTTCGGCGGCCTTGATGTCCAGCACGCGCGAGGCGCCTGCGGCTTCCGCCTCGCCGGCCAGCCGCAGCGGCAGGTCCTTGCCGTTCTGGCCCACCAGGCCCAGAGTCAGCGGGATATGGAAAGGCAGCTTGACGGCCTGGCCCGGCGTGGCCGGGCAGCTTTGCTTGACGGTCAGCGTGTAGCTGCGCTCCGCCGGGTTGTAGCTGGAGGAGACTGCCAGGCGCGGCGTGCCGGCCTGGCTGTACCACAGCGCGAACTGTTCCAGATCGGCGTCGTTGGCGTCGGACATGGCGGCGCGGAAATCGTCGCAGGTGACAGCCTGGCCGTCATGGCGCTTGAAGTACAGGTCCATGCCCTTGCGGAAGCCGGCGCGGCCCAGCAGGGTTTCATACATCCGCACCACTTCCGCGCCCTTCTCGTACACGGTCATGGTGTAGAAATTATTCATCTCGATGTAGCTGTCCGGGCGGATCGGGTGCGCGGTCGGGCCGGCGTCCTCCGGGAACTGCGCCATGCGCAGGCCCTTGACGTCGTCGATGCGCTTCACCGCGCGGCTGTACATGTCGGCGCTGAATTCCTGATCGCGGTAGACGGTCAGGCCTTCCTTCAGCGAAAGCTGGAACCAGTCGCGGCAGGTCACGCGGTTGCCGGTCCAGTTGTGGAAGTATTCGTGGCCGATCACCGCCTCGATGTCCTCGAAGTCGGTGTCGGTGGCGGTGTCCTGGCGCGCCAGCACGTATTTGGTGTTGAAGATGTTGAGGCCTTTGTTCTCCATCGCCCCCATATTGAAGTCGCCCACCGCGACGATCATGTAGATGTCGAGGTCGTACTCCAGACCGAAGCGCTCTTCGTCCCACTTCATCGAGTGCTTGACCGACTCCATCGCATGCGGCGTCTTGTCCTGGTCGGCCGGATCGGTCCAGATCTCCAGCGCCACTTCGCGGCCGCTCAGGGTGACGAACTTGTCGCGCAGCGCCGTCAGCTTGCCCGCCACCAGCGCGAACAGATAGGCCGGCTTGCGATACGGGTCTACCCATTTAACCCAGTGGCGCTTCTTGTCCACCATGCCCTCGCCCACCTTGTTGCCGTTGGACAGCAGCACCGGGTACTTCTGTTTGTCGGCCTTGATGGTGGTGGTGAACTTGGACATCGCATCCGGGCGGTCCAGGTAATAAGTGATCTTGCGGAAGCCTTCCGGCTCACACTGGGTATACAGGTTGCCGCTGGACGCGTAGAGGCCCATCAAGCTGGTGTTGCTGGCCGGTTCGAGCTCGGTTTCCACTTCCAGAATGAAGCTGTCCGGCACGCCGGCCACGGTCAGCACGTCGTCGACCAGGCTGTAGCGGCTGTCGTTCAGCTTCTCGCCGTCCAGCACCACAGCCACCAGCTTGGCGCTGCCGTCCAGCTGCAGATCGGCGGCGGCGGATTGGCCGTTGCGATTGATCACCAGCCGGGAATGCACGCGGGTGGCGTCGTCTTCGATGTCGAACACCAGATCGACGCGGTCTATCAGAAAGGCCGGGGCCTGATAATCCTTGCGGTACTTCACTTCCGGCTGTTGAGCCATGCGTGTCTCTCCTTATTCTTCCGGCTTGTGGCCGGCCTCATTCATAGACGGAACGGCGCCTTGCGGCGCCGCTCTTTTTTGTACCTTGGTCGATCAGCGGCCTGCTATCCACTTGCCGCCATCCGGCAGCGACTTCAGGCGGCAGGTGTCTTCCGGCGCAGCCTGCAGCGTGACGTCGAAAGTCATCAGCTCGTCGCGGCGGAAGGCGTGCAGTTTGATCTTGTCGCCTGCCGCATAACGGGCGATCTGCTTGTCCAGATCAGCCGCGCGCAGCTTGTCCAGCGCCACCACCACATCGCCGCCGGACAGGCCGGCCGCCTGGGCCGCGCCGCCATCCAGCACCTGGGCCAGCTTGACGCCGGCGGCATCCGCCGCGGTCTTCACGCCCAGCGTCAACAGCGCCGGCTTGCCGGCGAAGGCATCCACCACGCCGCCGCGGTCGGCCGCGCCCTGCGCCGCCTCGAATTGCATCTCGATACCCTGGCTGGCCAGCAGCTCGGCCAAGGGCAGATCCTGCGTACTGCGCAGAGCCAGGTCGAAGAAAGGCTTGAGCTTGAGGCCGGTGGTTTCGATGGCGATCTTTTCCCACTCGTCCTCTTGCAAGCCCTTGCCATCGGCCAGCCATTTCTTCCACAGCGCCAGCATCACGTCGTCCAGCGACTGCTTGCCCTTGCTGTCCCGGCGGATCAGCAAGTCCAGCGCCAGCGCGGCCAGCGAGCCCTTGGTGTAGTAACTGACGATGCTGTTGGGGCTGTTCTCGTCCTGGCGGTAGTACTTGGTCCAGGCTTCGAAGCTGGACTGCTCCAGCGTTTGCTTCATCCTGCCCGCGCCGCGTTGCACGCCGGTGATGGTTTCGGCCAGCAAGCCCAGATAGCGCTTTTCGTCTATCAGGCCGCAGCGGACCAGGGTCAGGTCGTCGTAATAGGAGGTAATGCCTTCGAACGCCCACAGCAGGCGGGTATGGCCTTCGCGGTTCAGGTCGTAGGGCGTGAACGCCGCCGGCTTCATGCGCTTGACGTTCCAGCTGTGGAAGTATTCGTGGCTGATCAGGCCCAGCAGCTTCAGGTAGCCGTCGCTGATTTCCGCCGCGCCCGCCGCCGGCAGATCGTCCCGATTGGCCACCAGGGCGGTGGAGGCGCGATGCTCCAGGCCGCCGTAGATATCTTTGCCGACGAACAGCATGAATACGTAGCGCTCAAACGGCGCCGGCTCGCCGAACAACTTGATCTGGTATTCGCAGATTTTCTTGGCATCGTCCGCCAGGCGCTTCAGATCGCACTGGAAGCGGCCGGACACCACGAACTCATGCGGCACGCCGCAGGCCTTGAAGATGACTTTTTTGAATACCCCCATCTCCACCGGATGGTCGATCAGCTCATCGTAACTGGACGCCTGGTAACGGCCGAAACCGCTCTTTTTCTTGACGTCCGTCGCCGGCAGGCTGGTAGCCAATTTCCAATCGGCATAAGATTTGCCGGCGGGCGCCTCGATATCCACCGCGCACGCCTCGTCCTGGTAACCGTCCGCCGCCAGGAAAACGCTGGTGCCGTTGAAGAAGCCGCGCTCGCTGTCCAGATAGGCGCCGCGCACCGACAGATCATAGGCGTAGACCTGATAACGCAGCGTCAGCGCGCCTTTCACCGGGTCTGCCTGCCAGCTGTTCTTCTCCAGCTGCCGCACAGAAACCGGCTTGCCGCCGCTCTCCGCCGTCATCGAAACGATGTGCTTGGAAAATTCGCGAATCATATAACTGCCGGGAATCCACGCCGGCAGCGAAAAGATTTGGCCATTCTTGGCTGGTTGCGAAACCGTGACCGAGGCCTCGAACAGATGCGCCTCCGGCGAAACCGGGCGCAGCGTGTAATGTACGGAAGTGGACTGCATCATGACCTGCCTGCATGCGTTGCAAAACCTGATGATTCTAGCATTTCCGTCTGGAAAGCGCCGACGATTGTTCCGTCTTGATCCATATCAAGTGCTGCTGCCAGCAGGACAATACAATTGCATGGGCGACAATCTAGACCGTTTATCGATTGCCGCTCGCGCAGTCACGCGGCAAGAACATGCCGGAACGACCAGGCCATGCATGCGGCTGGTTTGGGCACAATGCCTGACATAGAATAAAAGCATGGTCCTGGCTGGGAATGGGTGCTGTCGGAAAGATCGATGAACTGCTAATACGGACATCGAGGCCTTTCGATACAGGTCTAGCACTTGACTCAACCATGCGGTTCGATTCCCGCGACTTGTCCCGACACAGCTCCAGATTGTGGTTACGCGGGGAAAGTTCAAGTCGCAACGGTTTGTTCATGTTCTGAGTTAGCAACCTTGGAGATAACCTTAATGGAAACGCAATCCACTTATAACTATAAGGTGGTGCGCCAATTTGCCATCATGACCGTAGTTTGGGGCATCGTCGGCATGTTGGTGGGCGTAGTCATCGCGGCCCAGCTGGTGTGGCCAGAGCTCAACTTCGGGCCCTGGTTCCACTTTGGCCGCCTGCGCCCGCTGCACACCAACGCCGTCATTTTCGCCTTCGGCGGTTGCGGCCTGTTCGCCACTTCCTACTATGTGGTGCAGCGTACCTGTAACGTCCGGCTGATTTCCGACAAGCTGGCCGCCTTCACCTTCTGGGCCTGGCAGCTGGTCATTGTGCTGGCCGCCATCACCCTGCCGCTGGGTCTTACCTTCGGCAAGGAGTACGCCGAGCTGGAATGGCCGATCAAGATCCTGATCGCCATCACCTGGGTGGTGTACGCCATCGTGTTCTTCGGCACCATCGCCATCCGCAAGGTCAAGCACATCTATGTGGCCAACTGGTTCTACGGCGCCTTCATCCTGGCCGTGGCCCTGCTGCACATTGTCAACTCCGCCTTCGTGCCGGTAACACTGTTCAAGTCTTACTCGGTCTACTCCGGCGCCGTCGACGCCATGGTGCAATGGTGGTACGGCCACAACGCCGTAGGTTTCTTCCTGACCGCCGCCTTCCTCGGCATGATGTATTACTTCGTGCCCAAACAGGCCGGCCGTCCGGTTTACTCGTATCGTCTGTCCGTGGTGCACTTCTGGGCGCTGATCTTCACCTATATGTGGGCCGGTCCGCACCACCTGCACTACACCGCCCTGCCCGACTGGACCCAGTCCGTAGGCATGGTGTTCTCCTTGATCCTGCTGGCGCCATCCTGGGGCGGCATGATCAACGGCATCATGACCCTGTCCGGCGCCTGGCATAAGCTGCGCACCGACCCGGTGCTGAAATTCCTGGTGGTGTCGCTGTCGTTCTACGGCATGTCCACCTTCGAAGGCCCGATGATGTCGATCAAGACCGTCAACGCGCTGTCCCACTACACCGACTGGACCATTGGCCACGTGCACTCCGGCGCGCTGGGCTGGGTGGGCTTCATCACCATCGGCTCCATGTACTACCTGATCCCGCGCCTGTTCGGCCGCGACTCCATGTTCAGCGTGAAGCTGATCGAGGCGCACTTCTGGCTGGCCACCGTGGGCGTGGTGCTGTACATCGCCTCGATGTGGATTTCCGGCGTGACCCAGGGCCTGATGTGGCGCGCGCTGAACCAGGACGGCACGCTGACCTACGCCTTTGTTGAATCTGTGAAGGCCAGCTACCCGTACTACTTCGTACGCTTCCTCGGCGGCTTCCTGTACCTGTCCGGCATGCTGCTGATGGCCTACAACACCTTCCGCACCGTCTCCGCCGGCCGCGCCGTGGACGCCAAGATCCCGGCCATCACCGCGCAAGCCCACTAAAGGAGACGAGGTAATAATCATGGACAAAATCCAAAAACTGATCGAAGAACATGTGGGCTGGCTGATCGTGCTGACGCTGTTGGTCATCAGCGTGGCCGGCCTGGTGGAAATTCTGCCCCTGGCCTTCCAGAAATCCGTGACCGAGCCGGTGGCCGGCGTCAAGCCGTATACCGCCCTGCAACTGGCCGGCCGCGACATCTACGTGCGCGAAGGCTGCTACAACTGCCACTCGCAGATGATCCGCCCCTTCCGCGCGGAAACCGAACGCTACGGCCACTACTCGGTAGCCGGCGAGTCGGTGTACGACCACCCCTTCCAGTGGGGCTCCAAGCGCACCGGTCCGGACCTCGCCCGCGTCGGCGGCCGCTATTCCGACGAATGGCACCGCGTGCACCTGACCAACCCGCGCGACGTGGTCCCGGAATCGAATATGCCGGCCTTCCCGTGGCTGGCCAAGAGCCTGGTCGACGCCGAAGTGGTGCCCAAGAAGATGGCTGCCCTGCGCATGGTAGGCGTGCCGTATTCCGACAAGGAAATCGCCGAAGCCAAGACCCAAGTGGAAGGCAAGTCCGAGCTGGACGCCCTGGTCGCCTACCTGCAAGGCCTGGGTCTTGCGCTGAAGAATGTGCGTTGAGCCATGGACTGGGTAACGATCGGGCGTTCGCTGTTCACCGTGGTCAGTTTCGCGTTCTTCATCGTGGTGCTGATCATCGCCTACAGCAAGCGCTCCAAGAACCGGTACGAGGAAGCGGCCAACCTGCCCTTCCTGGATGACGACAAGGTAGAGGAAGCCCCGCGCGGCGAGGCATCCAACGGAGCTAGAAAATGAGTCAATTCACAAGCGATTTCTGGAACATCTGGATTATCGTGATCGTGCTGGGCGGCATCATAGGCCTGACCCTGCTGGTCTTCACTCAGTCCAAGACCACGGTCAAGAAGGGCGAGGAAGTCCAGACCATGGGCCACGTCTGGGACGGCGACCTGGAGGAGTACAACAACCCGCTGCCGCGCTGGTGGATGCTGATGTTCTACATCACGCTGCTGTTCGGCATCGTCTACCTGGTGCTGTACCCGGGCCTGGGCGACTTCAAGGGCATCCGCGGCTGGACCTCGGTCGGCCAGTACAAGGACGAGCGCGCGCAAGCCGAAGCCAAGTACCAGCCGCTGTACGACAAGTACCTGAAACAGGACCTGAAAGCGGTGGCGGCCGATCCGCAGGCTCAGGAAATGGGCAAGCGCCTGTTCCAGACCTACTGCGTGCAATGCCACGGCGCGGACGCGCGCGGCGCCAAGGGCTTCCCCAATCTGGTGAACCACGACTGGCTGTACGGCGGCGATCCCGACACCATCAAGACCACCATCCTGAACGGCCGCCATGGCCAGATGCCGGCCTGGGGCGCGGTGCTGGGCGAGGAGAAGGTCAAGGACGCGGCCAACTACGTGCTGTCGATCTCGGCCAACAAGAAGAAATTCGACGCCGAGCGCGCCTCCCGCGGCAAGGAAACCTTCGCCACGCTGTGCGCCGCCTGCCACGGTCCGGACGGCAAGGGCAACCAGCAGCTGGGCGCGCCCAACCTGACCCACCCGTCCGGCAGCTGGCTGTACGGCGGCACCGAGAAGACCATCATCGAAACCATCACCAACGGCCGCAACAACCAGATGCCGGCCTGGAAAGACTTCCTGGGCGAAGGCAAGGTCCACTTGCTGGCAGCCTATGTCTGGGGTCTGTCCAACAATACCAAAGCCCCGCAATAAGCCTGGCTGCGCCGCCTGCTCCCGCAGGCGGCGTTTTTCCGCCCACCCCAGAGGCCTTGGCCCAACGCATCGCAAGGTGAGTTCAGCCAAGCCCTCTCCAGGAAAAAAACATGTCAGAGTCGCTGAAGAAGATCCCCATAAAAGTCGAAGCCGCCAATAAAGAAGGCGCCACCGTCTCGCTGTACGAAGCCCAGAAGAAACTCTACCCGCGCTCAGTCAGGGGCCTGTTCAACAACTTTCGCGTCCTGTTTGTCATCGGCACGCAGCTGTTGTATCTCGGCCTGCCCTGGCTGCAATGGAACGGCCGCCAGGCGGTGTTCTTCGACCTGATCAACCGCAAGTTTTACCTGTTTGGCCTCACCGTATGGCCGCAGGATTTCGTCTACCTCGCCGCGCTATTGATGTGCTGCGCTTTCGGCCTGTTCACCTGGACCACCATCGCCGGCCGGCTGTGGTGCGGCTATTCCTGTCCGCAAACGGTGTACACCGAAATCATGCTGTGGATAGAGCAATGGGTGGAGGGCGACCGCAACAAACGGATGAAGCTGGACGCCGCGCCCATGAGCTTGAACAAGCTTAGGCTCAAATCCACCAAGCACTTCCTGATGCTCGCCTTCTCGCTGTGGACCGGTTTCACCTTGGTGGGCTATTTCACGCCGATACGCAGCCTGGTGGCGGCCATCCCCAGTTTCGGCTACGGCCCGTGGGAAACCTTCTGGATGTTTTTCTACGGCGGCTTCACCTATCTGTTCGCCGGCTTCATGCGCGAGCAAGTATGCAAGTACATGTGCCCGTATGCCCGCTTCCAGAGCGTGATGTTCGACGCCGACACCCTGATCATCTCCTACGACGAAGCCCGCGGCGAGCCGCGCGGCGCGCGCAAGAAGGGTTCGGACCCGAAAGAGCAAGGCCTGGGCTCCTGCATCAACTGCAGCATCTGCGTGCAGGTGTGCCCGGTGGGCATAGACATCCGCAACGGCCTGCAATACGAGTGCATAGGCTGCGCCGCCTGCATCGACGCCTGCGACGACGTGATGGACAAAATGAACTATCCGCGCGGCCTGATCCGCTACACCACGGAAAACGCGCTGGAAGGCAAATACCCGGAAAAAGCCATCCCGTCCCGACTGAAACGGCCACGCGTGGTGCTGTACAGCCTGGTGCTGGCCATCGTGCTGGTCGCCGCCGTCACCTCGCTGCTCCTGCGCAAGCCCGTCAAGCTGGACATCATCCGCGACCGCGCCTCGCTGGTGCGCGAGACCGAGGAAGGCTGGCTGGAAAACACCTACATCATCAAGATCATCAACACCACGGAACAAAACCAGCGCTTCGCCATCACAGCCAATGGCCTGCCCGGCATCAAGGCCAAGGCGGAGAAAGCGGAAATCGACGTGCGCGCGGCGGAAACCGAAGCCGTCACCGTGCACGTGCAGGCAGACCCGCAGTACGCGACCAAGGGCAGCCACGAAATCCACTTCGTGCTCCAGTCGCTCAACCACCCCGAACTGCGGGTGGAAGAAAAATCCAGCTTCATCGGAGAATAAGACATGCAACACACCGCCCACCACACGCCTCGCCCCTGGTACAAGGAACCCTGGCCCTGGATCTTGTTCGGCATCCCGCTGGTTTCCATCATCGTCGGCATCTGCTACCTGAACGTCGCCATCCAATCCGACGATGGCCTGGTCACCGACGATTACTACAAGAAGGGCAAGGCCATCAATATGGAGCTGCGCCGCGACAAAGTGGCGGCGCAAATGGGCCTGTCCGGCCAACTGATGTTCGGCGCCGACGGCCGCAGCCTGCGCCTGATCACCAGCAGCAAGGCCAAGCTGCCGGACACGCTGTCGCTGCGCCTGGTCCACCCGGCGCAAGACGACTTCGACCAAAGCGCCGAAATGACCCTGGCCGGCGCCAATCTATACCAGGGCATACTGGCCAAGCCGCTGGTCACCGCCAACCACTGGTACGTGCAGCTGGAAGACCACGACAAGCAATGGCGCATCCTCGGCGAATGGAAAACCGCCGAGGGGCCGATGGTGAAGCTGGGCCAGCCCCATCTGGAACCGGCGTCTCACTAAAGCGCGTCGAGCTCAGTCGAGTTCAAATGACAACGGCCCGCATTGCGGGCCGTTGTCATTTCCTAAACCGCTCCCCAACTACGCCAACGCCCTCACCCGGCTAGACCAGGCGAGTCCGCCAGCGCCTGCCTGCCATGCCGCCATCGCCAGCAGCGAGCGCTGAGCCCAGCGCCGGCGGCACACCCGGTCCACCCACACGCCGATGAAAGCCGCCAGCAATAAGTTGGGCAGAAACTCCACCGCTCGCAGATTGCTCATCGCCGACAGCGAATGCGTCAGCTCATACAGAATCAAGGGCAAAGCCAGCTGGTAAATCTGGCCTCCCAACGCCAATAGCGCGGTCGAAGCGAACAGGCCGGAGAACACGGGTTGGCGCCAAAGTGAAACAGGAAGGGGGACGGCAGACATGCGCGCTCCATGACATTTGACAGAAGCAGCAGTATCCGGCACAAAAGCGGAGATAAAAAAGGATCAAATTCAGCCCAATCCTCCCCTTTTATGCGCCCTCTCCAGCACTACCAGCGCCTGCATCGCGCCTTTCCCGATCACGACGGCCCCATCCGCCTGGCCGATGTCGCCGAGGTGCTTTGCTGCGCGCCGCGCCACGCCCGAGAAATCCTGAAAAAAATGGAAACGCAAGGCTGGCTGCGCTGGCGTCCAGGCCTGGGCCGCGGCCACCCGTCCCATCTGCGGCTGCTGGCGCCGCCGGCGGAACTGCAGGCGGACGCGCTGCGCCGGCTGCTGGACAAAGGCGATATCGAGCAGGCAACCCGCTCGCTGTCGCCGGAATCGCGGCGGCAGCTGGCAGCCTTGCTGCCAGCCTATCTCGGCGCGCAGCCGTCCCAGCCGCAAACGCTGCGCCTGCCCTTTTACCGGCCGCTGCACAGTTTGGACCCGATCCAGATCAACCGTCGCACCGAATGCCACCTGATCCGCCAGATCTTCGACGGCCTCACCCGTTACGACCGCGCCAGGAAGAGCATTGCCCCCGCCCTGGCCCACCATTGGACCCATGACGGCGAGTGGCGCAACTGGCGCTTCCACCTGCGGCCCGGGGTATTCTTCCATCATGGCCGCGCGCTGGATGGCGAAGATGTCCGCCAAACCCTGCAACGGCTGCGCAACGAGCCCGGCCCGCACCAAGGCCTGCTGCCGCATCTTCAGTCCATCAGCCTGCCAGCGCCGCTGACAGTGGACATCGCGCTCAAGCTGCCCGACGCGCTGCTGCCGCGGCGGTTGGCCGACAGCGCCGCCTCCATCTTGCCGCGCGACGGCTGGCCGCAAACCAGCTTCGGACGCATGCCCATCGGCACCGGCCCGTTCCGGCTGGAAGTCAACAACGACTGCCGCGCCACGCTGCGCGCCTTTGACCGCCACTGGAAACAGCGGCCATTATTGGACGCGGTAGACATCTGGATAGTCAACGATCCGGAAATCAGGGCGCGGCTGGATGCGCGCGTCTGCCATCCCGCCGAAACCGTCGATAAGCCGTTTCAGCGTCAATTGGAAGCCGGCTGCAGCTATCTGGCGGCCAATCCAGCCAGCCTGAATCCGGAGCAAAGACAGGCGCTGGCCGACTGGCTGCATCCAGCCGTCTGGCAGACTAAGCTCGATGGCGATCCGGCGCTGGGCATGCTGCCGCAATGGAAACACCGGCCACCGCCCGCCCTGTTGCGACAACCGCGGCTGCCGGCGACGCTGCGGCTCGTCACCTACCAGTTGCAAACCCATATCGAACTGGCGAAAGCGACAGCACGCCGGCTGCGCGAAGCGGGCTGCCGCATCGAGCTGATTGTGCTGCCCTATCCGGACTTCGCCCGTTACGACTGGCTGGAGCGTGCCGATTTGCTGCTGACCGGAGAAGTGATGAGCGACGACGTGGACTTCAACGTCTGCCAATGGCTAAGCCAGGATGCAGGCTTTCACCGCTGGCTGGAAGCGGAGCCAAAGCGCAGGACGCGGCAGGCGGCAGAAACGCTGGCAAAGGAAGCGGATGCCGGGCAGCGCTGGCTGCGCTATGAGACCTTGGCCCGCTTGCTAGTGGAGGAGGCCAGCTTGATTCCGCTGCGCCATTACTGGCAGACGCTGGAATACTCGCCCCAGCTGCGCGGCGTGACCCTGGCGCAGTGCGGCTGGATGGATTTCGACCAGGTCTGGCTGGCGCCGCCATGAACGCCCCCGCGCGCGGCACAGGCCTAAGCCGCCAAGCGAATCGGACAGACCCCTCTCACATCGCGGCTTCCGCCCATGCCTTCAGATGGCCGACGCTGAGTGGTAGCGCAGCCAGTAGGCCTCGCGGCAGGCGTTGTCAAAACTCTTGCGCTCGGGTTCGATGCCGGGCGAGCTGCCCAGCTCCAGCACCTCATAGGTGATCCAGCATTCGGAGCAGGCCAGCTCGCTGGGGTAATCGTCCACCTCGATGGCGCGGCGGATGACTACGCCATTGTCGAAGCTGTAATCGCGCTGCCGCAGGCTCACTTCGCAGTCGGCCTCGCGCCAGCTTTCGCGCCGCTCCTCGCGGCCGATGATGCGCTCCGCCCCGGCACCGCCCATGATGGCGCGGGCGTAGGCGGCCAGCGCTTCGCTCGCATTGCTCATTCCAAGCTCTCCTTGCGGATATCGGCCAACAAGGGCTGCGCCAGGCGGCGGTAATCGTCCGCGTCCAGCACCATGGACGCATCCAGCCGGCCGGCGTTGAACGCGATTTCGCCGTAACGCGCCAGCAGCTGCGGGTCCACCACCAGCCGGATAGCAGGGTCAAAGCTGAATGGCGGGATGGAGCCGATCACGCAGCCAGTGGCGGCCTCGGCGTCTGCCGCATCCGCCAGCTTGACCTTGCGCGCGCCGACGGCGGCGGCCACCTTGGCGAAGTCCACCCGCTCGTCGCCCGGCAGCACCGCCAGCACAAACTGGCCCGGCGCGTCCGCCACCCGGCACAGCATGGCCTTGGCCCCCTGCCCCACCTCGGTGCCGCGTATCTCCGCCACCATGCGCGAATTGCCTTCGGCCGGATGTTCTATTACGCGGAAGCTAGCAGCGCCGTCCTCCAACATCTGCCGCAAACGTTCGAACATGAACTCTCCCTTTTGTGGCTACCAAGCATTTCCTGGTGATATGAGGCCAAAAATAGACCGAACAAGCCTAGCCATGCTTGTTTCTCCAATGAGGTCGCCGCTAGACTGCAACTCACTTCCTACTGGCGACGCCTACTATCATGCTCAAACTCAACCTCGGCTGCGGCCATGACCAACGTCCCGGCTTCGTCAATGTGGATTCCCAAGCCGCTTGCCAGCCGGATCAGGTAGTCGATCTGGAATGCTTTCCCTGGCCTTGGGCGGACAACTCGGTGGACGAGGTGGTGATGAGCCATGTGCTGGAGCACTTGGGCGCCAGCGCCGACATCTACCTAGGCATCATCAAGGAGCTGTACCGGGTGTGCGCGCCGGACGCGCGCGTAACCATCACCGTGCCGCATCCGCGCAGCGACAACTACCTGGCGGACCCCACCCATGTGCGGCCCATCACCGCCATGGGCTTGCAGCTGTTCAATCAGGAGCTGAACCGCCAGAGCATGGCGGAAGGCAGTTCCAGCACCCCGCTGGGCGTCTACCTGGGCGTGGACTGGGTGATGGAGTCGTCGGACGTGAAAATCCTGGAGCCGTGGGCCAGCCGCTTCAACAGCGGCCAGCTGGCGGAGGCCGACATCACGATGGCGGTGCAAAACTTCTACAACGTGATAGGCGATTGCAGCTTCGTCATGCGCGTGCGCAAGCCGGCCTTCTCCGGCTGAGTCCGGCCTCGGCCATGCCGAGCCGCTTGCCTGCCGCTGCCATGAAATGCATCACGCATATTCCGGCGATGGCGAGAGCGGGTCTTCAGCCATGCCCGCCGTTGCCGCAACCCCTCCACGGAAAGGCGCAAGGTCATGTCGAAAGAGCTGGTCTTCTATACCAACCCGCAGTCGCGGGGCAATATCGTGCACTGGATGCTGGAGGAAGTGGGCGCGCCCTACCGCCCGGTGCTGCTGGAATACGGCGCCGCCATGAAGTCGCCGGAATATCTGGCCATCAATCCCATGGGCAAGGTGCCGGCCATCCAACATGGCGAACAGGTCGTCACCGAGGGCGCGGCCATCTGCGCCTATCTGGCAGACGCTTTTCCGGAGGCGGGACTGGCCCCGGCGCTGGACGCCCGCGGCGATTACTACCGCTGGCTGTTCTTCGCCGCCAGTTGCGTGGAGCAGGCCTGGACCAACCAGACCGCCGGCCTCATCCCCACGCCAGAGCAGCAACGCATGTTCGGCTACGGCTCTTACGAGGCGACGATCAACACGCTGGCCAAGGCCGTGGCCGGCCGCCGCTATATCGCCGGCGACCGCTTCAGCGCGGCCGATGTGTATGTCGGACGCACCATAGGTTACGGCATAGAGTTTGGCAATATGCGCGACTGGCCGGAGCTGGTCGCTTACTGGGACGGCCTGAAAAACCGCCCGGCCCTGCTGCGCGCCGCCGAGCAGGCCGCCCAATGGCTGGCTCACAAAGCTTAAGCCCGCTCGGAGGCAGCAATCCCGGCAAGCCGGAGCCGCCTCCTCTTCTCCAGCCTTACACCGGACGCAGCCGCGCCATAAAGTGGCGCAGGATGGGCGGCTCGTAGTCAAACGTCAACCCTCGCACCTCGCTGGCGCGCCGTTTCACCGCGATCAGACAATCGGCGATGTAGTCCATGTGATCGTTGGTATAGACCCGGCGCGGAATGGTCAGCCGCATCAGTTCAAACGGCGACGGCTCTTGCTTGCCGCTTTGCGGATTGCGCCCCAAGAGCAGGGAGCCGATCTCCACCGCCCTCACCCCGCCTTCCAGATACAGCTCGCAAGCCAGCGCATGGGCCGGGAATTGCTCGGCCGGAATATGCGGCAGCAGCAGCTTGGCGTCGACGAACACCGCGTGGCCGCCGGTAGGCGTCTGGATGGGCACGCCGCCTTCGCGCAACCGCTCGCCCAGATACGCCACCTGACCGATGCGATAGCTCAGGAAAGCATCGTCCAGGCCTTCCTTCAGCCCTATCGCCAGCGCCTCCATATCGCGTCCGGCCAGGCCGCCGTAGGTAACGAAGCCCTCCATCGGCACGCAGCGCACCTGGGCCGCGCGGAACAGTTCCTCGTCGTCCTTGAAGCAGCATAGGCCGCCGATATTGACCAAACCGTCCTTCTTGGCCGACATGGTGAACATATCGCCGCAGTCGAACATCTCGCGCACGATGGCCGCGATGGACGCGCCGGCGTAGGCCGGATCGCGCTCGCGGATGAACCAGGCGTTTTCGGCGAAGCGGGCCGCGTCTATCACCACCGGGATGCCGCGCGCGCGCGCCAGCTCGCTGACGGCGCGGATATTGCCCATGGACACAGGCTGGCCGCCGGCGCTGTTGCAGGTGATGGTGATGATGACGGCGGCGACGTTGTCTCCCTCCGCCGCCACGATCTCGCCTAGCCGCGGCAAGTCGAAATCGCCCTTCCAGTCATAAGCGGTGCCGGTGTCCAGCGCCTGCGGTGTCAACACGTTGACCGCGCGCGCGCCGGCCAGCTCCACGTGGGCCTTGGTGGTGTCGAAGTGATAGTTGGACAGGAATACCGGCCGCTCGCCGCGGCAGCGCTTGACCAGCTCCGGGAACAAAATCTGCTCCGCGCCGCGGCCCTGGTGGGTGGGGATGGTGTGGGCGTAGCCGAACAGTTCGCGCACGGTGTCGGCCAGATGCAGGAAATTGCGGCTGCCTGCATAGGCCTCGTCACCCATCATCAGCCCAGCCCATTGGCGGTCGGACATCGCGCCAGTGCCGCTATCGGTCAGCAAGTCTATATATACGTCTTCCGCCTTGAGCAGGAAGGGGTTCCAGCCGGCCACCTCCAGCGCCTCGCGGCGGTCTTCGGACGTGGTTTGGCGGATGGGCTCCACCATCTTGATCCGGAACGGTTCGGGAATGCGTCGTGCCATGATGCGTCTCCTCGCGACTCAGCCAAGTGCGTCCGGCGCGCGCACGCGCGCAGACCCGGCATGGCTTGCCGTCTTGCGGTTTCAACTTTGTAAATGGAAAAGAAAACGAGAGGGGAGCGTCAGGCGCGCGGGAAGTCGAACGTCAGGATGATGTCCAGCGTATACCAGTTGGGGCGCGGGCCCTCGAAAAGGGGCTGCGCCAGGCAAGTCATGATCTTCATCGTCATACCTTGAGCAGTGGGACAAGGGCGAATGCCCATCAGGACCCTATGCGCATTTTAGGTAAATGACAATCACAAACCGTTTACCTTGTGAACATTTCGCAACGCCAATTGCATACAATCTTCAATGAACCAAATGAATAAAACTCATAAGAAAACGATTAAATGCTCAATAAAAAACATCACAAACTGGAAGTTATTGCTCTAATTATTACATTGTTATGACATTTTTCTTGAAAAAATTTTCACATCTCAACATTTAATCGATATGATCGAGAACTGCCTACAAAATCCAGGCAATCATAAAAAATCAAAAACATCGCTCGTTGCTGGTGATGTCTCAAGTCACTCGAAGGAAACCCTTATGTCTACACAATCGCATCCCAGGGGGCTGTACCTGCTCTTTGTGACGGAGATGTGGGAGCGCTTCAGCTACTACGGCATGCGCGCCATCTTCACGCTGTACATGATCAAGGCCCTGCTTTTCGACAAGGCTCACGCTTCCGACATCTACGGCACCTATACCGGCCTGGTCTATCTGACCCCGCTGATCGGCGGCTATATCGCCGACCGCTACTGGGGCAACCGCCGCTCCATCATCTCCGGCGGCATCCTGATGGCCATCGGCCAGTTCATGCTGTTCTTCTCCGGCTCGCTGCACGAAACCAATGTGATGGCCGCCTCCTGGCTGCTGTACGGCGGCCTGGGCATGCTGATCGCCGGCAACGGCCTGTTCAAGCCGAACATTTCGTCCATGGTGGGTCAGTTGTACGTCCCGGGCGACAAGCGCGTGGACTCCGCCTTCACCATCTTCTACATGGGCATCAACGCCGGCTCGCTGTTCGCGCCGCTGGTGTGCGGCACCCTGGGCGACACCGGCAACCCGTCCGACTTCAAATGGGGCTTCATGGCAGCCGGCTGCGGCATGCTGCTGTCGCTGGTCATTTTCAGCCTGTTCAAGAACAAGTACCTGGTCACGCCGGAAGGCAAGCCTATTGGCCTGGCTCCGAAACGCCACCATGACAGCGGCGAAAAAATGGTGCACGAGCCGCTGACCAGCATCGAGAAGCAACGTTTGGCCGTCATCCTGATCGTGTCCGCCTTCGTCATCTTCTTCTGGTCCGCTTTCGAGCAGGCCGGCGCCTCGCTGACCTTCTTCGCCGAAGAACAGACCAACCGCAATCTGATGGGTTACGTGATCCCGGCCTCGTTCTTCCAGTCGATCAACCCGATCTCGGTGGTGCTGTTCGCGCCGATCTTCGCCTGGATCTGGACCAAGCTGGGCAACAAGGGCATGGAGCCGTCGTCGCCGGCCAAGATGGCGCTGGGCCTGTTCTTCCTGGCCATCGGCTATCTGGTGATCGCCTTCGGCGTGGATGGCCTGCAGCCAGGCGTCAAGGTCAGCATGCTGTGGCTGGTCAGCCTGTACATGCTGCACACTTTCGGCGAACTGAGCCTGTCGCCGATCGGCCTGTCGCTGGTGGTGAAACTGTCGCCGGCCCGCTTCACCAGCTTGATGATGGGTATCTGGTTCCTGTCCAACTCGGCCGCCAACAAGTTCGCCGGCGTGTTGTCCGAGCTGTACCCGGACCCGGCCAAACCGGTTCCGCACTTCCTGGGCTACGCTGTCACCAATCTGCACGACTTCTTCATGCTGTTCGTGTTCATGGCCGGCGCCAGCTCGCTGATCCTGTTCGCGCTGTCCAGCGTGCTGAAGAAAATGATGCACGGCCGCCAGTAAGCCACCGCGCCATCGTCAACGCCACTCCGCCGGAGTGGCGTTTTCGTTTGCGCGCCGAATAACACGCCGGACGCTGTCTGTGATAGCCTTCGCCGATCCGATTTCCGTTTGACTCCGAATGAAAACCGCTGCGATTCCCGCCTGGCGCAAGACCGCCGGCTTTGCGCTGCTGGCCTTGCTATTGATCCGCGCGCTGGCGCTATGGGCCATTCCGCTCACCGATACCACCGAGGCGCGCTACGCCGAAATCGCCCGCAAGATGCTGGAAACCGGCAACTGGGTGACGCCGCTGCACGACTACGGCGTGCCGTTCTGGGCCAAGCCGCCGCTGTCCACCTGGCTGTCCGCCGCCAGCATGGGCCTGTTCGGCGTCAATGAGCTGGCCGCGCGCCTGCCCGCCCTGCTGCTGGCACTGGGCGCGCTGTGGCTGACGGCCAACTTGATGCGCCGCCGCGCCGGCAATGACGCCGCCATGGCCGCCGCGCTGATGCTGGCCGGCGGCCTGCTGTTCTACGGCGCCGCCGGCACCGTAATGACAGACCCCGCGCTGATGTTCTGCGTCACGCTGAGCCAGGTGGCTTTCTGGCACGCCATGAGCGGCGGCAGCCGAGCCTGGCGCTACGCCTTCTTCGTCGGTTTGGGGCTGGGCCTGCTGGCCAAGGGACCGCTGGACGTGGTGCTGGTAGGCATGCCCATCTTCTTTTGGGTGCTGATCCGCAACGAGTGGAAGCGGCTGTGGACTGAGTTGCCCTGGATCAGCGGCACCCTGCTCGCCGCCGCCATCGCCCTGCCCTGGTATATCTGGGCGGAAATCCGCACGCCGGGCTTCCTCAACTACTTCATCATGGGCGAGCATGTCAGCCGCTTCCTCGATTCCGGCTGGAAGGGCGACAAGTACGGCTTCGCCCACGCCACGCCGCGCGGCATGATCTGGCCCTACGCGCTGGGCGCGCTATTCCCGTGGTCCATCGCCATGCTGGCCTGGCTCGCCTGCCGCGCGCGCCGGCTGCCCGCCATCTTCCGCAACGGCGAACAAGATGGCTGGCTGCTCTATCTCGCGCTGTGGACCGTGATGACGCTGCTGTTCTTCACGATGTCCGGCAACATCATCTTCCCGTATTCGCTGCCCATGCTGCCCGGCGCCGCGCTGCTGATGGCCGAGCTGTGGCGGCGCGACCAAACCGCCCGCTCCGGCCGCGCCCTGCCCTGGCTGGCCCTGCTCTCCGGCCTCCTGGTGCTGGCCGCCATCGGCCTGGAGCGCTACGACGGCGCCAAATACTTCCGCACCCAAAAGCCGGTGATAGAAGCCTGGCGCGCGCAGCAGCCATCTCCTAACGCCATGCTGTTCTACTGGGACAGCCGCCGCGAGTTCTCGGCCGAGTTCTACAGCCAGGGCAAGGTGCGCACCACGGCGGATCCGCAAGCGCTGGCCGTGCTGCTAGCCTCGCATCCGGGCAGCTGGATCGCCACCGAGCAACGCGACCTCTCCCGCCTGCCTCCGGCCATCGCCGGCGGCTACGCTCGCGCCGCGGAATTCCCCGTCATGAAGGACCGCATGCTCTTGCTGCGCCCCATCGCCGGCCATTGATTCAGGATTGCGCCATGACCGACACCCGCAACTTCATTCCGCCCTATCTGCTGGCGCTGCGCGCGTCCGAACGCCCGGCCGAGCCGCTGGTCAGTTGTCTGATTCCGGCTTACAACGAATCGGCCAATATCGTGCCCATGCTGGAGACGCTGCACCGCCTGCTGACCGAACGCGGCTACCGCCACGAACTGGTGGTGGTGGACGACGGCAGCCGCGACGACACCGTGCCCAAGGTGCTGGAGGCTTGCCAACGCCTGCCGGTGACGCTGATCCAGCTGTCGCGCAATTTCGGCAAAGAGATCGCGCTGACGGCCGGCATAGACCACATCCACTGCGACGTCGCGGTGCTGATAGACGGCGACTTCCAGCATCCGCCGGAAATGGTGCCGGTCTTCCTGGACAAATGGCGCGAAGGCTATGACATGGTGTACAGCGTGCGCGCCAACCGCGACGGCGAAACGCTGGCCAAAAAGCTGTTCACCCGCGCTTTCTACGCGCTGATCAACAGCGGCGCGCCGCTGAAAATCCCGGAAAACACCCAGGACTTCCGCGTGCTGGACCGCTGCATCCTGGACGCGCTGCGCAGCATGCCGGAACGCAACCGCTTCATGAAGGGCCTGTACAACTGGGTGGGCTTCACCCAGCTGCCCATGGAAACGCAGACGCAGGAGCGCCGCGCCGGTGAAAGCAGCTTCAACTTCCGCGGCCTGTTCAATTTGGGCCTGACCGGCCTGACCGCGTTCTCCAATATGCCGCTGCGCATCTGGACGCTGATAGGCTGCGCGATCTCGATGCTGTCCATAGGCTATGCGCTGTGGGAGCTGCTGCACACGCTGTTGTTCGGCAACCCGGTCAGCGGCTGGCCGACGCTGGCCGTGGCCGTCACCTTCCTGGGCGGGGTGCAGCTTTTGTCCATAGGCATTCTGGGCGAATACGTCGGCCGCATCTTCAATGAGGTGAAGGGCCGTCCCACCTATCTGGTCAGCCGCATCCACGGCCGGCGGGAGGACGACCCGGCATGAAGCGGCAATTATTCTGGTTCGGCGTGGTAGGCGTCTCGGCCATGCTGCTGCATTTCGCGCTGGTGACCCTGGTCTTGGTGCCGCTGGGCGCGCCGCCGCTCGCCGCCAATGTGCTGGGCTTTCTCGGCGCGTTTCAGCTCAGCTACTGGGGACACCGCCGTTTCACCTTCGAGGCGCGCCATGTGCCGCATCGCCAGGCCTTGCCGCGCTTCTTCGGCGTGGCCTGCCTGAGCTTCTGCGTCAACGAGGCCATGTATTTCGCCCTGCTGCGCTTCACTGCGCTCGATTACCGCGTCTCGCTGGCCATAGTCCTGTTCGCGGTGGCGGCGCTGACCTTCCTGTTGGGCAAGCTGTGGGCCTTCGCCTCCTTGCCACAAACAAATTAACGTCCCATCAAGCGTGCTTTGTAAACTTTTGCGACGGCCTCCAGTCATACCGTCCATGACGAAACAATTGACTCTCTGCGCCGATGACTTCGCCCAGTCCGGCAGCATCAGCGCCGGCATCCTGCAATTGATCGATGCCGGCCGCCTGTCCGCCACCAGCGTGCTCAGCCAGTCGCCGCACTGGCCTGAACTGGCCGGCGAGATTCGGGCGCGGGCGGAGCGGGTCGACGTCGGCCTGCATTTCAATCTCACGCATCCCTTCAGCCAGCCGGCCAAGCCGCTGTCGCACTGGCTGATGAAGAGCCAGCTGCGCCAGCTGTCGCAGGCCGCGCTGCGCGACGAGGCGCTGAGCCAGGTAGACCGTTTCGCCGAGCATTTCGGCCGCCTGCCGGATTTCGTCGACGGCCACCAGCACGTGCACGCGCTGCCGGTGATCCGCGACGCGCTGTTCGACGCCATCCAGCGCCGCTGGCCGGAAGGCCGCCTGCCCTATCTGCGCTCGCCGGACAAGCTGGGCCATCCCGGCGACAACCGGCTCAAGGCGCTGATTCTGCGCAGCGTGTGCACCCATTTCGACGAGCAGGCGCAGGAGCGCGGCTTCGCCACTTCGCCGTGGTTCGGCGGCATGTACTCTCTGACGCCGCAGGCCGATTTCGCCGGTCTGATGCAGTCCTGGCTGGCCCGCATGCCGCAACAGGCGCTGATCATGTGCCACCCAGGCCTGCCGGCCCAGGATGCGGACGACCCCATCGCCGCCTGCCGCGGCCGCGAGCTGGAATACTTGGCCAGTTCGGCCTTTGGCGAACTGTGCCAAAAGCTGCGAATCCGTCTTGCCCGCTTCCAGCCGGAAGCCGTCGCCGCCTAAGCCGCGCTCAGCCGCCCGGCCAGGGTTGCGCCCACGGCTCGCCCAGTTCGTCCAGCAGGGCGCGGCAGGCGCAATCGGCGTAGCGCTCTCCCTGGCTAGGCGGCTGAATAAAGGCGAAGCGCTCGCCATCCAGCGCAAAGCGCAAGGCATAGGCGTGCAGATAGCCCCGATCCGCCATCGTGCCGCCGTACAGTTCGTCGCCCAGAATCGGCGCGCCCAATGACTTCATCGCCACGCGTAGCTGGTGCGTCTTGCCGGTGCGCGGGCGCAGCAGGAACAGCCGCTCGCCCGGCCGCGTCGAATAGCTGAAAAACTGCGTCACCGCCGGATTGTCCTGGCTCTGCGCCAGCCGCCACGCGCCGCCGCGCCCCTTCGCCATATCGCCGCTGATCCGGCCCTGCTTCTTGGCCGGCTTGCGGTCGGACAAGGCCAGGTAATACTTCTCCACTTCCCGCTCCGCCAAAGCCTCGCCCAGCGCGCGCGCCGTCTCGGCCGAACGTGCCACCAAAATCAAGCCGGACGTGATGCGGTCCAGCCTATGCACTGGCCACAGCGCCTCGTCGCCCAGGCCGGCGCGCAAAGCCTCCATCAGCCCCGGCTCGTCGCCGTCGCGATGGAAGCTGACGCCGGGATGCTTGTCCAGCAGATAGAAGCGGGGATCGGAGTGGATCAGGGTGTACATGGGAGGCGCGCCGGTGAGCAAACGGCGGATTGTAGAGCAGGCGCCGCCATCGCGACAGCGCCTTGGGGACGATTAGGCGCCTTCCTTGCGCTGCTGCATCTCGATGCGCAGCTGCTTGCGCATTTCCGCGGCGCGGAAGCGTTGGCGCTGTTCTTCGGTTTCCAGCACCAGGGTAGGCACCGTCACCGGCTTGCCATCCTGGTAGGCCACCATGGTGAAATAGCAGCTGTTGGTGTGGCGTTGGCTGCGGCTCTGGATGTTCTCCGCCACCACCTTGATGCCCACCTCCATCGACGTGCGGCCCGCATGGTTGACGCTGGCCAGAAAAGTCACCAGCTCGCCCACATGTATGGGCTGCTTGAACAGCACCTGATCCACCGACAGCGTCACCACGTAGCAGCCGGCGTAGCGGCTGGCGCAAGCGTAGGCGACTTGATCCAGCAGCTTCAGCAGCACGCCGCCATGGACGTTGCCGGAAAAATTGGCCATGTCGGGCGTCATCAGCACCGACATCGTCAGTTCGCGCTGACCCTGGCTCTGCTCGCTCATCGTTATCTCCATCGTTTCAACTCCGACATTCTGCCACGACGATTGGAATGGACAACAGCCACTTCTATAATGGAATGCTAGAGGCCGAATTCATATGTCCATTTCCAGCATCTCCGGCGGCTACGGTGCCTACGCCCCGCCCATGCACGGAGCCAACTGCCAATGCCCCGCCTGCCAGCAATTGCGGGCGGACGCCGCGGGCGTGCCCGCGGCGGCGGGAACGGCTGTCCAGCAGGCTGGCGCGGCGGCGGCTACCGGCGACGCGTCTTCGAACCGCTCCGGCTCCGGCGATGCGGATTCCCACAGCGGCGGCGCCTCCGCATCGAATAGCCAGAGCGTCAATCCCGCCACGCCCAAATCTCCCGATGGCAAGCCGCTGAACGAGGCGCAGCAGAAGGAAGTGAGCGAACTCAAATCGCGCGACACCGATGTGCGCCGCCACGAGGCCGCGCACCAGGCCGCAGGCGGCTCGCTGGCCGGCGCCGCCAGCTTCACTTTTGAGCAGGGACCGGACGGCAAACAGTACGCGATAGGGGGCGAGGTGCCCATCCAGGTCAGCCGCGGCGGCACGCCCGAGGAAACCATACGCAACGCGCAAACGGTGCGCGCCGCCGCCTTGGCGCCGTCCGACCCGTCCGGGCAGGACCGCGCGGTGGCGGCCGAGGCCTCTCAGATTGAGCAGCAGGCCCGCGTGGAGCTGCTGCAAAAGCAAAGCGGCAAGGCGCCGCTCTCGCCGCTGGAAAAGGCCCAGCAAGCAAATGCCCCGGCAGGCAGCCAAGCCAAGCCGGGGCAATACGTCGATACCTACGCCTAAATCAAGCTTTCACCGAGCGCGCCAGCCGCAGGCCGTTGGCAATCACGATCAGGCTGCTGCCCACATCGGCGAACACCGCCATCCACAGGCTGGCCACGCCCATCAATGCCAGGGCGAAGAACACCAGCTTGATGGCAAGCGCGACAGCGATATTGGTCTTCAGCACGCGGGCGGTGCGCCGAGCGTGGGCCAGCAGGTCCGCCAGCCGGGACAGCTTGTCATCCATCAGCGCCGCGCCGGCGGTTTCCAGCGCGCTGTCCGAACCCGCCGCGCCCATGGCGATGCCCAGGTCCGCCTGGGCCAGGGCCGGCGCGTCGTTGATGCCGTCGCCCACCATGGCCACCTTGCCGCCTTGCTGCAGCTGCTCGATATGGCGCAGCTTGTCCTGCGGCAGCAAACCGCCATGCGCCGCGCCGACACCGGTCAGCCTGCCCACCGCCGCCGCCACCTGCGGGCTGTCGCCGCTGAGCATCACGGTGCGCACACCCAACTGTTTGAGGCGGGCAATGGTCGCCGCCGCGTCCGGGCGCACCTGGTCCGCCACCGCCAGCACCGCCAAAGCCTGCTTGCCGTCCAGCAAAACCAGCGCACCCTCGCCCGCCACGTCCAGCGCCTGCAGCGTCTGCTCCAGCAGCGGCGTCAGCGCGCCTTGCTCATCGGCCAGCCGGCGGCTGCCCAGCTGCAAATGACGGCCGTCCACCCAGCCGCTGACGCCGCGGCCAACCAGCTCGCTCACCTGGTCCGCGGCCGGCGGCGCGATGCCGCGTTGCGCCGCCTCGTCCAACACCGCCTTGGCCAAGGGGTGGGTGGAATGGCTGTCCAGCGCGGCGGCGCAGGCCAGCGCGGTGTTCTCGTCCTTCTCAGACAGGGAGATCACTCGAGTCACGCGCGGCTCGCCTTGCGTCAGCGTGCCGGTCTTGTCGAAACAGACCGTATCGATGCGGGCGGCCATTTCCAGCGGCGCGCCGCCTTTCACCAGCAAGCCATGTCGCGCGGCTGAGGCCAGGGCGCTGACCACCGTCACCGGCGTGGCGATCACCAACGCGCAAGGGCAGGCGATCACCAGCATCACCAGCGCGCTGTAGATAGCCTGATGCCAGGGCAGCAAGCCCGTCAGCGGCGCGATGACGGCGAACAGGGCCGCCAACGCCAGCACCACCGGCGTGTAAACGGCGGCGAAGCGGTCGATGAAACGTTGCGTCGGCGCCTTGGCCGCCTGCGCGTCGCGTACGGTAGCGATGATGCGGGCCAGCACCGAGCCGGACGCCGCCGCCGTGGTTTCGATTTCCACCACGCCGCTGCCGTTGATGCTGCCGGCGAAGACCGACTCCTGCGGGCCCTTGTCCCTGGGCAGGCTCTCTCCGGTGATAGGCGCCTCATTAAAGCTGCTGTGCCCCGAGACGATGCGGCCATCCAGCGGCACGCGCTCGCCCGGCCGCACTCGCACGCGACTGCCCACGCCCACCTCCGCGGCCGGCGACTCGCGCCAGCCCTGGCCATCCGCCACCCAGGCCGTCTCCGGCGCCAGCGCCATCAGCGCGCGCACCGCCTCGCCAGCGCGGGATAAGGACATGGCCTCCAGCCGCTCGGCGATGGCGAACAGGAACAGCACCATGGCCGCCTCCGGCCATTGGCCGATCAGCATGGCGCCTATCACCGCCACCGACATCAGGAAATGGATATTCAGCGTGCGGCTGGACAAGGCGATCCAGCCCTTTTTCAGCGTGGGGACGCCGCCCAGCAAAATGGAAGCCAGCGCCAGCCCAGCCACGGCGTACTGGCCGTCGCCCAGGCTCCAGGCCGCCGCTTCCGCCGCCGCGGCCGTCAAACCGGAAGCCGCCAGCAGCCAATTGCCTTTGTGGGTGGAAACCACCGGCGCGGCGGCCTGCTCGCCGCCGCCCAACTCCACCGCCTGCATGCCCACCTTGGAGATGGCGCGCTTGACCTCGTCCAGATGCGGCAGATCATGCTGCAGCAGCAGCACGCGTTCGATGAAATTGAATTCCAGCGCCACCACGCCGCTCATGCCGCCCAAAGCCTTTTCAATCAGCCTGGCCTCGGTTGGGCAGTCCATGGCCTGGATTTGCAGACGCGAGCGCTTGGCGCCCTGCCCCTGGCCCAAGCGCACCCGGGCCGGCGCGGCGTCGTCGCGGTCATGCGAGCAGCCCGCGCCATGCTTGTGCCCATGATGATGGTCGTGGTCATGCGCATGATCATCGCCGTGATCGTGGGAAGGTGCCGCGCCATGTTGGCGAACCTGCGCAGGCTGATCGTCATGGCCATGCGCGTGCCCATGGCCGCAGCCTCCGCCGTGTTGTTGATCTTGTTTGCCGTGATCATGGCCATGCGTTTTCGGCTCCAAAGCCAACGCGGCTTCGGCCTTGCCTGAACAGCAGTCGCCGCCGTGGCCGTGAGTCCGATGCTGATGCGGGGTGGCCGCCTTGCGATAACGCGTCGCGCTTGACATATGCGCCTCCATTGATAAGCTGAGCCCATTACAAACCTTGTAGTCACTACAGGGTCAAGCACAGATTGAACGGGAGGCGTCATGCTGATCGGAGAACTGGCGCGGCAAACCGGCTGCGACGCGGAAACCATACGCTATTACGAGCGCGAGGGGCTGTTATCGGCCCCGCAGCGCTCATCTTCCGGCTACCGCCGCTACAACGCGGAACAATTGGGCGAGCTGAACTTCATCCTGCACTGCCGCTCGCTGGGCATGTCGTTGGCCGACATCCGTAATCTGGCGGCCTTCAAGGCCGATCATCGGCACGATTGCGAAGACATCAATCTGCTGATCGATCAGCAGATAGGCAAGGTTCATCGACAGATTGAGTCTTTACGGCTGCTGG
The DNA here is from genome assembly GCF_002924365.1 of Chromobacterium alticapitis. Classification (GTDB taxonomy): domain Bacteria; phylum Pseudomonadota; class Gammaproteobacteria; order Burkholderiales; family Chromobacteriaceae; genus Chromobacterium; species Chromobacterium alticapitis. The sequence goes on from NZ_PQWB01000024.1 coordinate 64,543, forward strand.
AGCAGCAACTCTTGGCTTTGCGCGACAAATGCCACGATACGCACTCCGCAGCCGACTGCGGCATCCTGCAGACGCTGGTGGAGGCGGCCGAAGGCGAACCCTGCGTCTGCCATACGCCCTTCGGCCAGGACAACCACGGCCATAGCCACGATCACGACCACGCGGCCAAAAAAAATGGCCGGACCCAAAAGGGCCGGCCGTAATCAACGCTCGTTTTGGGGAAGAGGAGAAACCCACTGATCGCCACCCCACCGGCAATCAGGTCACAACGCAAACTCTTTACATCCAGTAGCCGATCAGCGGCGCGGCGAACACCGTCGCCACCCCGGCCAGCATCATGGTCAGACTGGCCACCACGCCTTCCTCGGCGCCTATCTCATTGGCCTTGGCCGTGCCGGCCGCGTGGGCCGCGGCGCCGTACAGCGCGCCTCGCGCCAGGGCCGAACGTATCGGCAGCACCGCCAGCATCAATTGTCCCAACATCATTCCGCATACTCCGGTCACCACCACGAACAGCGCCGTCAAATCGGCCGAGCCGCCCAAGGCGTGCGCCGCGGCCAGCGCGAACGGCGTGCTGATCGAACGCGGCGCCAGGCTCTTCTGCATCGTATCCGACAGGTCCAGCCAGCGCGCCAGCGCTACAGAACTGACCACCGCCGCCGGTATCGCCGCCAGCACGCCGCAGCTCAACGACAGCCAGTGGCGGCGTATGATGGCGCGCTGCTCGTAAATCGGCACCGCGAAGGCCACCGTCGCCGGCCCCAGCAGCCAGGTCAGCCACCGGGTATCGGCAAAGTAAGTGTGGTAAGGCACCCTCGCCAACACCACCAGGCCGATGATCAGCAGCGGCACGGCCAGGATCGGCGTGCTCCACCAGCTGCGGGTCTTCAGGTAATACTTTTTGACCACCCAGTACAACACCACGGTGAGTACGAAGGAGATCAAGGCAATTTCATGTTCCATGGACTTCCGCTCCCATCCGCGCCTTGCGGTTGCTGGCGCGGCGGCGCATCCGGATTTCCAGCCTGTAGCAGCGATCCACCACCAAGGCGGTCACGGCCATCACCAGCGCGGTGGAAGCCACGATCACCAGCAACAAACGGGCGCCGGCGGATACAATCACTTCCGGGTACTGCACTACCGCCACCACCGCCGGGATGAAGAACAGCAACATCTCCGCCAGCAGCCAGCGCGCGCCTAGCCTGAACCAGGACACCGGCAGCAAGCGGGACCACAAGCCGGCCAACACCAGCAGCATGCCCAGCACGCCAGCCGGCATCGCCGGCAGGAAGCGATGGCTCAACTGGCTGGCCGCCAGCCACACCAGGCTCAGCAGCGCAACCTGGCTACAGGTTTGCAACAGCGGCAACAGGCGGTAAAACAGGCGGCGGGCCATGATTCGGCTTCCATCAACTTAGAACTTGAAGCCAGTATAGCGAGCCGCGATTCATTCTAAAAATGAATTAAAATTATCGTTACAATTCCATACAGGAATGGAAAATGGACATCCGCGCCCTGCGCTATTTCGTCGAACTGGTCAAATGCCAGAGCTTCACCCGCGCCGCCGACGCGCTGTTCGTCACCCAGCCCACTATCAGCAAGATGGTGAAACAGCTGGAGGAGGAGCTGGGCATGCCGCTGATCCTGCGCGAAGGGCGCAGCTTCCGGCTGACCGATGCCGGCCGCGTCACTTACGAGCGCGGGCTGGACGTGCTGTCCGCCATGCATCAGCTGAAGAACGAGCTGACCGACCTGTCCGGCCTCAGCCGCGGCGAGCTGGTGGTCGGCCTGCCGCCCATGGTAGGCGTGGCCTTCTTCGCGCCGGTGGTCAGCCACTACCGCCGGCTGTATCCGCAGATCGAATTGAAAATGGTGGAGGACGGCGCGCTGGCCATAGAAAACCGCATCAAGAGCGGGGAGCTGGAAATCGGCGTGGCCGTATTGCCGGTGGACAGCCAGCTGTTCGAGCACTATTCCGTGGTGCGCGACCCGCTGTGCCTGGTGGCGGCGGCCGGCTCGCGCTGGCATGGCCTGTCGCTGGTGCGGCTGTCCGACATCGCCGACCAGCCGCTGGTGCTGTACCCGGACGACTTCACGCTGAGCCGCCGCGTGGCGGACGCCTTCCGCGAACTGGGCAAGACGCCCAATATCGTGGGCCGCAGCGCGCACTGGGACTTCATCGTGGAACTGGTGGGCGCCAATCTGGGCGTCACCCTGCTGCCGCGCAGCATCGTCGCGCGGCTGGACAGCGCGCTGTACGACGTGATCCCGCTGTACGACCACAAACTGTACTGGCACCTGGGCCTGATCTGGCAGCGCGGCGGCTACCTGTCCCACGCCGCGCGCGCCTGGCTGGCGCTGACGCGCGAACGGCTGGGCGGACAAGGATGAAAAAGGCCGCTAACGCGGCCTTGCACCAGATCAGGAGCCTTTAGCCCTGCGTCTTCAGCACTCGCTGGCGGCGGCTTTCCGACAGCACCATGCCAGACGATACCGACACGTTCAGGCTTTCCACGGTGCCGAACATGGGGATGGACACCAGCGCGTCGCAGTGCTCGCGCGTCAGCCGGCGCATGCCCTCGCCCTCTGCGCCCATCACCCAGGCCAGCGGGCCGGAGGCATCGAAGTGGTAGAGGTCGGTGTCGGCTTCCATGGTGGTGCCGGCTATCCACACCCCGGCATCCTTCAAGTCGCGCAGGGTGCGCGCCAGATTGGTCACGGTGATATACGGAACGACCTCGGCGGCGCCGCAGGCCACCTTGGACACGGTGGCATTCAGCGTAGCGGAGCGGTCCTTGGGCGCGATCACGGCGTGCGCGCCCATCGCGTCTGCCACGCGCAGGCAGGCGCCCAGATTGTGCGGGTCGGTCACGCCATCCAGGATCAGCAGCAGCGGCGGCTCGGACAGGTTTTCCAGCACATCGTCCAGATCCACGTAGTTCATGCTGGCGTCTATCATCGCCACCACGCCCTGGTGCCGCGCGTTGCCGCTCATCGAATCCAGGCGTTCCTTGTCCACGATGTGCAGCTTGACCTTTTCCTCGCCGGCCTTGTCCAGCACCGCCTTGGCGCGGGCGTCATGGCGGCCGCCGGCCAGCCAGATTTCCAGCAGGCTCTTGGGGTTTTGCCACAGGCGGGCGTTGACGGCATGGAAGCCGTGTATCAGGCGTTTGTTGCTCATGGCGTGGATTCTCTAATTCACAATTCCCGCCATTGTAGCCGCAAGCCGTCCGCCGGCCCAGCTAGACCAGCGCCGCCTCGCGCCGCCAGCCGGACACCAGGGCGGCAAAATCCGCGGCCGGCAAGGGCCGGCTGAAGTGGTAGCCCTGCAGCGTGTGGCAGCCTTTGCCCTGCAGGAAGGCCGCCTGCGCCTCGTTTTCCACGCCTTCCGCCACCACATGGAACTTCAGCTTCTTGGCCATAGCCAGGATGGCCTCGGCGATGGCGGCGTTGTCCTCGTCGTCCGGCAGGCCGTCCACAAAAGACTGGTCTATCTTCAGCGTGTCCAGCGGGAAGCGCTTCAGATAAGACAGCGAGGAATAACCGGTGCCGAAATCGTCGATGGATACCCATACGCCCAGCGCCTTCAGCTGCGTCAGCAGCTGCACCGCTTCGTCCGGGTTCTGCATCAGCATGCTCTCGGTGATTTCCAGCTCCAGCCGCTCGGCGGCCAAACCTGCCTCGCGCAGCGCGTCCGCTACCTTGCCCAGCAGAGCCGGCTGGCCGAACTGGCGCGGCGACAGATTCACCGCCAGCCGCGGCACCTCCAGGCCCGCCGCGTCCCAGGCCGCCAGCTGGCGGCAGGCCTCGGCCAGCACCCAGTCGCCTATGGGCTTGATCAGGCCGGTTTCCTCGGCCAGCGCAATAAAGCGCACCGGCGGCACCAGGCCCAGTTGCGGGTGGCGCCAGCGCAGCAGCACCTCGGCGCCCTGCAGCGCGCGGCTGTCGGAGGCCAACTGCGGCTGGAAGTGCAGCTCAAACTCGTTCCGTTCCAGCGCCATGCGCAGGCCGTTTTCCAGCAATAGCCGCTCGAAAGTTTGCGTGTTCATGCCCGCGTCGAAGAACTGATACGTGTTCTTGCCCGAGTCCTTGGCGCGGTACATCGCCACGTCGGCGTTCTTCAGCAGCGTCAGCGCGTCGCGGCCGTCATGCGGAAACACGCTGATGCCTATGCTGCCGGTGATGAACACCTCGTGCGCTTCCAGCATCAACGGCCGTCCCAGCTCGGCCAGGATGTCGGTCGCCACTTCGGCCAACTGGGTGTGGTTGTCGAAGCCGCTCATCAGCAGGGTGAACTCGTCGCCGCCCAGCCGAGCCAGCATGCCGCGCTCGCCCACCACGCGCGCCAGCCGCAGCGCGATTTCGCACAGCAGCTGGTCGCCGGCCTGGTGGCCGAAGGAATCGTTGATCAGCTTGAAACGGTCCAGATCGATGAACATCACCGCCAGCTGGCCGCCCAGGCTGGCCATGCGCGCCAGCGCCTCGTCCAGCTGCGAAGTCAGGCTGCTGCGGTTGGGCAGCCGAGTCAGCGGATCATGGTTGGCCAGGAATTGCAGCCTGGCCTCGGCTTCCTTGCGCTGGGTGATGTCGGAGAACACCGCCACGTAATTGCATAGTTCGTCATCCTCGTCTCGCAACGCGGAGATGGACAGCTCCGCCGGATACCACTCCCCGGTCTTGCGCCTGTCCTGCATCTCGCCCTGCCAGTGGCCGCTGCCGGCCAGCGCGCGCTGCATGGCCTCGCGTTCGCGCTCGCCCTGGCGGAAAATCCGCGAAGCCTTGCCCAGCGCCTCCTGCTCCGTATAGCCGGTGATGCGGGAGAAAGCGTCGTTGACGGCGATGATGCAGGCATTGGCGTCCAGAATCAGGATGCCCTCGGCAGAATTCTCGAACACCTTGGCCGCCAGCCGCAAATTGGTATCGGCCAGGAGACGCTCGGAAATATCCATCACCACGCCTATCACAGCCTTGCGCCCTTCCAGCTCGAACAGGCGGCTATGCACTTCCATGTCCACCACCACGCCGTCCTTGCGCAGGCCGCGGGTGGAGTAATGCATGACGGCGATGTTTTCGCGGAAACGGCGCAGCAGTTGTTGGCGCAAGCGGCTGGCCTCCCCTGGCACCAGCACCTGGCCCATGGTCAAGCCGGCCATTTCCTCCGGCAGGTAGCCCATGATCTCCGCCAGCTTGGGATTGACGTAGACCAGCTTCTCGTCCTGCAGGATGTAAATGCCGACCAGCGACTGCTCCACCAGCGCGAGATAGCGCTCCTCCGCCTCGCGCTTGGCCTTTTGCTCGCGCTTGCTCAGCGTCACGTCGGTGTCCACGCTGCCCACGCCGGCCGGCCGGCCCTCGGCGTCGAACAAGGGAAACTTGGACGCCAACAGATAGGTTTCCACGCCGTTCAGCGCGAAATATTCCTCAAACTGGCGCGGCGACAGCAGGCTCAGCACTTGCTGGTCCTGATCGCGGATCTGTTGGGCGTCGTCGTCGTCGAACAAATCCTCCGGCCGCCTCCCCACCAGTTCCCTGGCGGAGCGCCCCACGCGCTTGGCGTAAGCGGCGTTGACCAGCAGGTAGCGTCCCTCCATGTCCTTCAGCGACATCATGGTGGGACTATGGTTGACCAGGGACTCGATGCGAGCGCGGAAAGTCTTCAGCGCAGCCTCGTCCGAGCGATGGCCGTCCATCAGGATGGCCACCAGCAGGCCGGACACATTCAGGGCCAGCGCCAGCAACAGATCGGTGGAAACGTTGCCGATAACGGCGAGCGTGACGGTGTCGGTCTCAGGCCGGGTCAGGGACAGCGCCACCGCCACCATGCCGGCGGTCAGCGCCGATCCACCCAGTCCGGTACGGCAGGCCGCCCACAGAATAAAGGGAAAGAACAGCAGCTGGCTGGGAATATTCAGGCGGATTTCGCTCGATTGCAGCAACGCGGCGCCCACCGCCACCAAGGCCAGGATCAGCGCCAGCTCCAATCGCAGCGGCAGCGCGGCCTTGCGCGGCGAAGGACGGCCCAGCGGCACGCACAGGAATAGCGCGGAGCCCAGCGCCGCCCAGCATTGCCAGGCCCAGGCCCAGGGAGAAATCCGCCCGCCGGACGCGAACACATAGGCCGCCAACAACGCGGCCACCAGCGGCGCCGGATAGCACACCAGGGTCAGCAGCAGATTGCGCAGCTCATGCGGCGTGGACGGCCGCGGCCGCCAGATGGCCTGCCTCCCCAAGCGCAGGCCGGGCGGAATCAAATACAAAGAGCCGGCCAGCAAGGCCGCCCATAGCGGCGGCATCAGCCAAATGGCCGCCAATAGCGCCGCCAGCGGCCACCACCAACTGCGCCGCGCGCCGCGCGCGACCTGCTGCCAAGCAAACAGGCCATGCGGCAAAAAACTCGCCAAAGTCAACGCCGCCTGAGGCGAACGCGGCCATAGCGCCGCGCCCATGACAAACCCCAGGAAAACCAGCCCCTCCTCCACCCATGGTGTGGTTCTCACGCATCCATCCCTCTTACTGTCGTCCGGTTGGCCGGATCTTGACTACACCCAAATCATGCCATTTTCATTAAAATAGGCACATACCCAGGGGTTACGCATTATTTTTTCTGATAGCGCATTGCGCCCAAACGCTTATTTTCTTCATATTGAGATAAATTGCGCTTGAGCCAAATGCATACGATAGCCGGGATTGCCACGGCCGGCTAGCGTTCGATGCCGGGGAAATGTCCGGCGCACTGTTATAATCGCGGCAAGCACAACTCCGCACAGAAGCCAGATCAAGTTGGATACGCTACCGACCCTGCCGCCCGCCGGCCAGAAAACCCGCTGCGGCCGCCTGCCGGACGGCCTGGACAGCCACGCCATCGCCGCGCTGGCCAAGCAGCGCCGCCCGCTGCTCGTCCTCGCCGCCGACGCCCAGGCCGCGCAGCGGCTGAAGGCAGAGCTGCCGTTCTTCGCGCCCGACCTGTCCATCGCGTTGTTCCCGGACTGGGAAACCTTGCCTTACGACCACTTCTCGCCGCATGGAGATCTGGTCAGCGAGCGCCTGGCCACTTTGTGGCAGATACGCCAGCGCGAATGCCAGGTGGTGATCGCGCCAGTCAGCACCGCGCTGAGCCGGCTGGCGCCGGTGAGCTACCTGCTGGGCCGCACCTTCTTCCTGAAAACCGGCCAGCAACTCGATGTGGAGAAGCTGCGCGGCGACATGGTGTCCGCCGGCTACCAGCACGTCACCCAAGTCATGGCGCCGGGCGAATTCTCGGTGCGCGGCAGCCTGATAGACCTGTATCCGATGGGATCGCCGCTGCCTTATCGGATAGACCTGTTTGACGCCGAGATCGACAGTCTGAAGACTTTTGACCCGGACACCCAGCGCACGCTGTACCCGGTGCCGGAAATCCGCATGCTGCCAGCGCGCGAATACCCGGCAGACGAGAGCGGCGTCACCGCCTTCCGCCAGCATTACCGCGAAAAAATGGAAGGCGATCCAAGCAAGAGCCGCGTCTACAAGGACGTGTCGCAGGGCCTGTGGCCGGCCGGCATCGAATACTTCCTGCCGCTGTTCTTCGACGAAACCGCCACCTTGTTCGACTACGTCGGCGATGACGCGCTGCTAGTGCAGCACCACGATGTGCAGGCGGCGGCGGAAACCTTCTGGCGCGACGCGCAAGGCCGCTACGAGATGGCGCGCGGCGATGTGGAGCGCCCGGTGCTGGCGCCGGCCGACATCTTCCTGCGCCCAGACGAATTGATGGCGCGGCTCAAACCCTACGCCCGCATCGAGTTCTCCGGCGACGGCGAAACCAGCGCGCCCGCGCTGCCGGAGCTGGCAGTAGACCGCCGCGCCGACGCGCCGCTGCATAAATTGCAAAGCTTCATCGCCGCCGGCGGCAAGCGCATCCTGCTGGCGGCGGAAAGCCTGGGCCGGCGCGAAACCATGCTGAGCTTCCTGGCGGAAAACGGCGTCAAGCCGACGCCGGTGGACAACTGGGCCGATTTCATCGCCGGCAAGATGCCGCTGGCGCTGACCGTCGCCCCGCTCTACTCCGGCTTCGCGCTGGCCGACCCTGCCATCGCCGTGGTGACCGAGAGCGAGCTGTATCAGCACGTCGCCCGCAGCCACAGCCGCCGCAAGGCCAGCCGCGCCGGCTCCGACGCCATGCTGCGCGACCTGGCCGAGGTCAAAGCCGGCGACCCGGTAGTACACGAGGCGCACGGCATCGGCCGCTACGTCGGCCTGGTGACGATGGACCTGGGCGAAGGCGAAACCGAGCTGATGCAGCTGGAGTACGCCGACGGCGCCACCCTATACGTGCCGGTGTCGCAGCTGCAGTTGATCTCGCGATACGCCGGCGGCGCCACCGACGACATCCAGCTGCACAAGCTGGGCAATCCCGCCTGGGAAAAGGCCAAGAAGCGCGCGGCGGAAAAAGCGCGCGACACCGCGGCCGAACTGCTGAACCTGTACGCCCAGCGCGCGGCGCGCGAGGGCCACAGCTTCGAGCTGTCCCCCGCCGACTACAGCGCCTTCGCCGCCGGTTTCGGCTTCGAGGAGACGCCGGATCAGGCCACCGCCATCGAGGCGGTGATCCAGGACATGTGCTCCGGCAAGCCGATGGACCGGCTGGTGTGCGGCGACGTCGGCTTCGGCAAGACCGAGGTGGCGCTGCGCGCCGCCTTCGTCGCGGTGATGGGCGGCAAACAGGTGGCGGTGCTGGTGCCCACCACGCTCTTGGCCGAGCAGCACTTCCAGAATTTCTCCGACCGCTTCGCCGACTGGCCGGTGCGCATCGCCGAACTGTCGCGCTTCAAGAGCGGCAAGGAAACCAAGCAGGCGCTGCAGGGCCTCGCCGAAGGCAGCGTGGATATCGTCATCGGCACCCACAAGCTGGTGCAGCCGGATGTGGCGTTCAAGAACCTGGGCCTGGTCATCATCGACGAAGAACACCGCTTCGGCGTGCGACAGAAAGAACAGCTGAAGCGGCTGCGCGCCAATGTGGACGTACTGACGCTGACCGCCACCCCGATTCCGCGCACCTTATCGATGGCGCTGGAAGGCCTGCGCGACTTCTCCGCCATCGCCACCGCCCCCAGCCGCCGACTGGCGGTGAAGACTTTCGTCAGCCCCCTGTCCAACGGCGTGATCCGCGAAGCGGTATTGCGCGAGCTGAAGCGCGGCGGCCAGGTGTTCTTCCTGCACAACGAAGTCGACACCATCGAAAACATGCGCGAAAAGCTGGCTGAGCTGATCCCGGAAGCGCGCATCGGCGTGGCCCACGGCCAACTGCGCGAGCGCGAGCTGGAGCAGGTGATGCGCGACTTCCTGCAGCAGCGCTTCAATCTGCTCTTGTGCTCCACCATCATCGAAACCGGCATCGACATCCCCAACGCCAACACCATCCTGATCAACCGCGCCGACAAGTTCGGCCTGGCGCAGCTGCACCAGCTGCGCGGCCGCGTCGGCCGCTCGCACCACCAGGCCTATGCCTACCTGCTGACGCCGGACGGCATGACCCGCGACGCGCAAAAGCGGCTGGAAGCGATCCAGCTATCAGGCGAGCTGGGCGCGGGCTTTTATCTGGCCATGCACGACCTGGAAATCCGCGGCGCCGGCGAGGTGCTGGGCGAAGGCCAATCCGGCGAAATGCAGGAAGTGGGTTTCAGCCTGTTCACCGAGATGCTGAAGCAAGCGGTGCGCGATCTGAAAAAGGGCCGCGCGCCGGACCTGGACGCGCCGCTTGGCGTCACCACCGAGATCAATCTGCACAGCCCGGCGCTGCTGCCGGACGCGTATTGCCCGGATGTGCACGAGCGGCTGCTGATCTACAAGCGCCTGGCCAGCTGCGAGACCGAAGCCGAGATCGACGATATCCACGAGGAACTGATAGACCGCTTCGGCCTGCCGCCGCAGAGCGTGAAGACGCTGATCGAAAGCCACCGCCTGCGCCTGGTCGCCAAGGAGCTGGGCGTGCAGAAACTGGACGCCAGCGAGGTGGCGGTGCAGATCACCTTCATCAAGAACCCGCCTATCGATCCGGTGAAGATCATCATGCTGATCCAGAGCAAGAAGAACTATCGCCTGGCCGGACAGGACAAGCTGCGGGTGGAGCAGGCATTGCCGGAGGTGGCGCAGCGGATCGTGAAGGTGAAGGAGGTGTTGAAGGAGTTGAGCGCGTAAGCGCGCTGATTCGCGATTCTCATCTTGTGAGAACGGCCTGCTCGATGGAGCGGGCCGTTTTCGCTTCAATGCTCTTTCTGAAGAATCCGCTTCGCGGATATTGATTGAGTGCAGGCTCCGCCCGACCAACGGGTGAGGGGCGATGCGGCTAGCTCCCTCACGCCCCCAGGCCGCCCCAACAGCGCGGCGAATACGATCGACTTCCAGCGCTCACTTTCATTGTCCGCGCTCCACATTCCGGTAGGGCGGGCAGGCCTCAGGCCTTGCCCGCGCCCACAAATTGTAAAACCAAGCCAACTTGCCGCACTCCGCATCAGCATCCGCCGAGTGGATGCCCGCACGTAAACATCGCCCACGGCGCGGGCTCCAGCAATGAGCCGGAAAAAGTCAGCGCGGATAGGTGTTGCAGCGCGGGCAAGGCCAACGGGCCTGCCCGCCCTACCTGGCCAGGGGTGTCGGGGAGCTGGCGAGACAGCTCCCTGACCTGCCCGGCGGGCAGCCCCACCATGCCAATCATCATCCGCAAAGCGGACTCCTTAGCCCCTCAACTTGCGCCATTACAAGGCAAGCCCTCCTCTCCCCGGCTAGATTGGAAAGACAAGCACAAGGAAGAGACGCCATGCCCCGCCCCCACGCCGACCTGGAAGATGACATCGACAAGCCCGTCCCGCTGTACCGCCAATACGAAACCCAAGGCGCCGTGCGGCAGATTTCTTTTTATCTGTCCGAAGAAATCGGCGCGGCCATCCACTACACCGATCTCCTGTACACCCTGCGCACCGCCAGCAGCACGGATATCGTCTACCTGCACCTCAACACCCCCGGCGGCAACTTCGACGCCGGCCTGCAAATCATCAACAACATCACCGCCAGCGAAGCCCACGTGGTCACCATCCTGGAAGCGCGGGCTTACTCCATGGGCGCGCTGATCTTCCTCGCCGGCGACGAACTGGTGGTGCACGACACCTGCCAGCTGATGTTCCACAATTATTCGTCAGCGCTGATAGGCAAAGGCAATGAACAGCAGGCCCAGGTCATGGCCAGCGGCAAGTGGTTCGAAAAAGTGATGCGCCATGTCTGCCGCCCCTTCCTGACCGACGAGGAGCTGGACCGCATCCTCAAAGGCGAGGACATCTGGCTGGACAGCGACAATATCCGCCGCCGCCTCGCCCACATCCAGAAAGGCGAACCCGCCGTCGCGCCGCGCAAGCCGGCCCGCGACCGGAACAAGCCCGCCGCAGATTGATCCGCCTTGCTCCGCGCGCATCCTGGCCGATAATCATAGGATCCTGGCTGCGCGGACAATTGCGATGCGCCCCACATTCCCGCTCATCGCCTGGCTGGCAATGCCGCTCTCCGCGCTCGCGGCGGCGGGCGAGTCCGACCTGACGCTGGCCAGCGGCGAGTTTCCGCCCTATGTCAGCGAACAACTGCCGCAGGGCGGCGTCACCAGCATGGTGGTGCGCGAAGCCTTCGCCGCCGCCGGCCTGCCGGCGCCCAAGATCGTATTTCTGCCCTGGAAGCGCGGTTATAGCGAAACCGAGCAAAACCGCTACGCCGCCGCCTTTCCCTACGCCCGCGACGCCGCGCGGGAAAAGCTGTTCCTGTACTCGGACCCGCTGCACCTGGACCACTTCTCGTATTTCGTGCGCAAGGACGATACGGAAGCCGCCGCAGGCCGCTGGCAAGGCAAACGGCTATGCCTGCCGCTGGGTTGGACCACCGCCTACGTCGACGCCGATATCCACACCTTCCAGTTGCAGCTGGAGCGCCCGCCCGCGCTGGACAACTGCCTGAAAATGCTGTCTAGCAATACGGTAGACCTGGTTTCCTGCAACGACTTCGTCGCCAGCTACGCCATCCGCCAGCTGTACGGCGCGCATTCGCCCTTCGTCATCGCCACTATCGGCAAGCAGCAGAGCAGCGCGCTGTATCTGATCGTCAGCCGGCAACGGCCGGACGCGGAACAGCTGCTGCGCCAATTCAACCAAGGACTGACCGCCCTACGCCGCAGCGGCCGCTATCAGCAGTTATTGCAGCAGGCCATAGACGCGCCGGCCAGCCCATGAAAATGACAATATGCTTTTCATGAATACGATTTGCCACTATCATTTTCAAGTCCAGACAAAAAGAACATCTATATGTCTTTACGCACCATACGCATGCTGACCCGCTACAGCGCCTGGGCCAATCGCCGCCTGTTCGACACGCTGGCCGCGCTGCCGTCTGAGCAACTACAGCAGCCGCGCGCCACCATATTCGGCACTATCCTTTCCACCCTGAATCACAACTTGGTAGTGGACCGAATCTGGCAGGCCCATCTGACGCGGCAGCCTCATGGCTACGCCAGCCGCAATACCGAGGCCACGCCCAGCCTGGCCGAACTGGACGCCGCCCAGAGCGACCTGGACCGCTGGTATGTGGAATACGCCGACATGCTGGATGCGGCCGGCCATGACGAGGCGCTGGACTTCCGCTTTGTGGACGGCGGCGAGGGCAGGATGCGCCGCGGCGACATGCTGTTGCACATCGTCAATCACAAGAACTACCACCGCGGCTTCGTGGCGGACATGCTGTACCAGATTCCCGCCACGCCGCCGACAACCGATTTGCCGGTTTACTTGCGCGACGCGCATCTCGAAACGAATCTGCCAGTCTAGAAATTTACAAGACCGCCGCGGCGGGTTCCGCCGCGCGCGCCATTTCCACGCGGTTGCGGCCGTTATGCTTGGCCTGGTACAGCAGCAAATCCGCCTCCAGGAACAGGCTGGCCAAGCTGTCATGCTCATCCGGCCGCAAGCTGGCCACGCCTATGCTGGCGCTGATGTCCAGCCGCGCCTCTCCTATCCGCGGATGCAGATTGCCTATCGCCAGCCGCAGGCGATCGGCGACATTGTAAGCTTCGATGCGGCCCGCATGCGGCAGCAAGGCCACAAACTCCTCGCCGCCATGGCGGCCCAGCAGGTCGCCATGCCTCGCCTCGCTGCGCAGGCATTCGGCCAGTTGGCGCAGCACCTCGTCGCCCGCCTGATGGCCATAGCGGTCGTTGATGCTCTTGAAATGGTCCAGATCGATCAACAACAGCGAAAGCGGCTCGCGATGATCCCGCGCGCGCCGGAACGCGCCCTCGGCCTTCTCCTGGAAGGTCCGGTGATTCAGCAGCCGCGTCAGGCCGTCCTGATCGGCCTGCATGCGCAATTGCAGCAGCAGGCGCTCATAACTGATCAACAGCATGCTCAGGCTGAAGCAAAAGGTGACCCAGAACAGGGCGAGCGAGGTGAATAGATTGAACATCCCGCGCTGCTGGCCGAAAGCGGGATCGCCCATATGCCACGCCATGCCGAAACGGCTGACCGAAATCAGCACCATCACGGCCGCCAAACCAGTCGCCAGCCAATGGCCCAGCGGCGTCGCCTGCCGCCGCTCGCGCAGAAACTGCAACAAGATCAAAGACCAATACAGCGTATGGGAACCGGACGTAACCATGACGCGCCGGCCATACAGCTCCTGCCCCGCCAGCAACGCGAAAGCCAGCATCACCGCCGCCGCGCTGCCCACACCAAACAACCAATGGCCCTTGAGTCCGAACATCTGCCGCGTGGCGACCCAGGCCAAGGGGTGGAACATCAGCAGCAGCAGAGTCACCGTCAGCAGGCTAGGCCATGGCGCCAGCGGTAAATTCAGGAAGGAGAACAGGGTGCCGGCCGCGGCGATGACGCCGCCTATCCCAAGCGTGAGCAGGGCGCGGTCGCGCCGGTTGTAGAACCAGAACATCACCACCACCAGCGTCAGCATCAAGGTATATCCCGTGGTGCTGAGCAGCGTGGTCTTGAAATCCAGAATGCTTTGAATGGATTGGCTTGCCATCGATGAAAGCCTGGAAGCGCCGGTTTCCGTCTACCGCCCGCATCTTCCCTGTGGCCCGGAATTAAAACGCAGACACCATAGCAGATTGCCCCCAGGGTTGAGCAAGACGAATGATGCATACTGCATCGAAGTCCGCCCGGCCGTCTCTTTGCCGCAACGCTGGGTAGGCTCCCCTGCTGCGGCGCGCGCAAACGGAAAGGCGCAGGCAAGGGCCGGGAGGCCCCGGCCGCGCGCCTACCGCTCAGCCGTTGAGCAGCGTCATGCCCATGCCCGGATAACGCTCGCCGCTGACTTGGCCCGCCGCGAATACCGCGTCCAGCATGGCCAGGTCTTCAGCCGTCAACGCCACGTTCAGCGCGCCCAGATTGTCGCGCAGATTGGCCTCTTTGCGCGTGCCGGGAATCGGAATGATGTCCTCGCCCTGCGCCAGCAGCCAGGCCAGCGCCATTTGCGAGGGGCTGCAGCCCTTGTCTGCGGCCAATGCCTTCACCTTGTCCACCAACTGCAGATTGCGCTGGAAGTTTTCGCCCTGGAAGCGCGGGCTGGTGCGGCGGTAGTCGTCGGCGGCGAAATCATCCGGACTCTTGATCGCGCCAGTGAGAAAGCCGCGGCCCAGCGGACTGTAGGCGACCAAGCTGGTCCCCGTTTCGCGGCAGGCGGCCAGCACGCCGTCTTCCGGATCGCGCGTCCACAAGGAGTACTCGCTCTGCAAGGCATGGATGGGATGCACGGCGGCTGCGCGGCGCAAGGTAGACGCGGAAGCTTCGGACAGGCCCAGGTAGCGCGCCTTGCCCGCCTTGACCAAGTCCGCCATCGCGCCCACCGTCTCTTCGATGGGAACCGTCGGGTCCACCCGGTGCTGGTAATAGAGATCGATATGATCGACGCCCAGCCGCTTCAGGCTGGCCTCGCAGCTCGCGCGCACATACTCCGGCCGGCCGTTGACGCCTCGCTTTTCCGGCTGGGCCGGGTCATAGACGATGCCGAACTTGGTGGCCAGCACCACCTCGCCGCGGCGGCGCGCCAGCAGCTTGGACAGCAACGCTTCATTGGTATAGGGACCGTACATGTCGGCGGTATCCAGGAAATTGACCCCCAGGTCCAGCGCGGCATTCAGCGTCGCCAGCGATTCAGCCTCGTCGCGCGGGCCATAGAAGGCACTCATCACCATGCAGCCCAAGCCCAGCGCCGAAACCTGCGGGCCATTGCGTCCCAGTGTGCGTTTTTGCATGTCATCGCTCCATTCGTGAAAGTGACGTGAGCATAAAAGATAGCCGCTCATTGATAAATGGGCCAAAATGACAAACATTATTTAGCCAGGCTTCACAATGTCGCCCTTCAAGCAAGATGCGCTGCAAGCCTTCCGCCTGATCGCCCGCCACCGCAGCTTCACCCGCGCCGCCGCGGAGCTGGGCGTCAGCGCTTCAGCTTTGAGCCAGGCCATGCGCCAGCTGGAAGAAGCGCTGGAAACGCGCCTGCTGGCCCGCACCACGCGCCAGGTGGCCCTGACCGAGGCCGGCGAGGCCTTGCTGGCGCGGCTGGAGCCCGCGCTGGACGAAATCATCGCCGCGCTGGAGGAGACGCGGCAAAGCGGCGGGCAGCCTGCCGGCCAGCTGCGGCTCACCCTGCCCCACTCCGCCGCCCAGCAGCTGATCTATCCGGTGATGGCGGAATTCCTGGGCCGCCATCCCAGTCTGCGGCTGGAACTGGACGTCAACAATGGCCTGGTCGACATCGTCGCCCAGCGCTTCGACGCCGGCATCCGCCTGGGCGAATCGCTGCAGCCGGGCATGCAGGCGCTGCAAATCAGCCAGCCGCTGCGCTTTGTCGTCGTCGCTTCGCCGGACTATCTGCGCCGCCGCGGCGCCCCGCTCCAGCCGCAAGACCTGCAAGGGCATGCCTGCATAGGCTACCGCTTCGCCAGCGGCCCGCAATACCGCTGGCAGTTCCTGCAAGACGGACAGGCGCTGCAACTGGCGCTGGACGGCCCGCTGGTGGCCAACGACAACCAGGCCCTGCTGCGCGCCGCGCTGGACGGCGTCGGCCTCGCCTATCTGTCCGAGCCGCAGATCGAACCCTGGCGGCGCCAGGGCCGGCTCGCCACCGTGCTGGACGACTACCTGCCCCCGGCAGAGTCCCTCTACCTGTACTACCCGCACCGGCGCCTGCAGCCGGCCAAACTGGCCGCGCTGATCGCCTTCCTGCGCGAAAAAGCCGGCCTGCCGCCGGTTTAAGCCAACAGCCGCCCCACCCTATTCATCGCATCCAGACAGTCTGCTTGACGCGCCATTGCTACAATCATCCACAAAGCGCCAAAAAAATTCGCACGACATGGACGGCGCGCTCGACAAGTCGATGACTTTGACATAAAAAGGCGATTCCGCGCGCGGCGGCCCTGACGACTACCGCCGTCGGAAAACCTATGATGGAATGAAGCAGTTGATACGGGAGACGCGAGTGAAGCGAAGCCTGCTGTACCTGCTGTTCGCGCTGCTGCCGGCCGCCGCCGCCGCCGAGCCGGCCGAGGCGCCTAGCACGATCACGCTGGCCACGCTGGAATGGCCGCCTTACGCCGGCAGCCAGCTGCCGGAACAAGGCATCAATGGCGCGGTGATACGCGCCGCCTATCAGGCGATGGGCTACCGCGTGCTCATCCGGGTGGTACCCTGGCAGCGCGCGGTGGAGGCCGCCCGTTTCAATCCGCAAGTGGCCGGCTATTTCCCCGAATACGATTCCCCCGCGCGGCGAGAAGCCTTCATCTTCTCCGACCCCATAGGCAGCAGCCCGCTGGGCCTGGCCGAGCGCGTCCGCGAGCGCAGCCATTGGCAGCAACTGGCCGAACTGGCGCGCCAGCGCCTGGGCGTGGTGCGCGGCTACGTCAACACTGCGGAGCTGGACGATCGCATCGCCAGCGGCAGGCAAAACAGCGACGAGGCACAGGACGACGCGCAAAACCTGCTAAAACTGGACCGCCGCCACATCGACCTCGCGGTGATAGACCGCAATGTCTTCGACTACCTGCTGCAGAACAACCCCACGCTGAGGACGGCGCGCGGCAATCTGACGATGAACCCGCGCCTGCTGGAAGAAAAACAGCTCTACGTCGGCTTCAAGCGCGGCGAGGAAGGCCGCAAGCTGGCCGACATCCTGAACCAGGGCCTGCGCCGCATCGACGCCAAAGCCATCGTCCGGCGCTATCTGCAAACGCATGACAACGACGGCCCCGTCGAGAGGAAGCAAGCGGCAGCCGCAAAAAAACCGGCCGGCTGACGCCGACCGGTTGCTCGCTATCGTTTCAAGCCAGGATCAGGCCTTGGCTTTGCCCTTGGCCGGCTTGGCTTCCGGTTTGGCGGCCGCTTCATCGCGCTCCCAGGCTTCCTTGTACGGACGGCCGTAGAAGCTATCCAGCAGCAGCTGCTTCAGCTCGCTGATCAACGGGTAGCGCGGGTTGGCGCCCGTGCACTGGTCGTCGAAGGCGGCTTCAGCCAGTTCGTCCACCTTGGCCAGGAAGTCGGACTCGGCCACGCCTGCGCCCTGGATGGACGACGGGATGCCCAGCGTCTGCTTCAGCTCATCCACCCATTCGATCAGTTTTTCCACGCGCTCGTGGTCGCGGTTGGCCTCCAAGCCCAGGTGGCGGGCGATTTCGGCGTAGCGCGCCACGCTCTTCGGCCGGTCATACTGGCTGAAGGCGGTTTGCTTGGTCGGCACATCGGCGGCGTTGTAGCGGATCACATTGCTGATCAGCAGCGCGTTGGCCAGACCGTGGGCCAGGCCGAACTCGGCGCCGATCTTGTGCGCCATGGAGTGGCACACGCCGAGGAAGGCGTTGGCGAAGGCGATGCCGGCGATGGTGGCGGCGTTGTGCACCTGTTCGCGCGCTTTCGGGTCCTTGGCGCCGTTCTGGTAGGACGACGGCAGGTATTCCTTCAGCAGCTTCAGCGCTTGCAGGGCTTGCGGATCAGAATACTCGTTGGCCATCACCGAGACATAGGCCTCCAGCGCATGGGTCACCGCGTCGATGCCGCCGAAGGCGGTCAGCGACTTCGGCATGTCCATCACCAGATTGGCGTCCACGATGGCCATGTTCGGCGTCAGTTCATAATCGGCGATCGGGTACTTCACGCCGGTCACTTCGTCGGTCACCACGGCGAACGGGGTCACTTCGGAGCCGGTACCGGAGGTCGTCGGCACGGCCACCATCATGGCTTTCTGGCCCAGTTTCGGGAACTGGTAGATGCGCTTGCGGATGTCCATGAAGCGCAGGGCCAGGTCGGCGAAGTGCACTTCCGGATGCTCGTACATCACCCACATGATCTTGGCCGCGTCCATCGGAGAACCGCCGCCGATGGCCATGATGACATCCGGCTTGAAGGCGTGGGCCAGGTCCGCTCCCTTGCGCACCACGGCCAGGGTCGGGTCGGCCGGCACTTCGAAGAAGGTTTCCACTTCCAGGCCCATCTTCTTCAACAGGCGGATGGGCTCGTCGATGAAGCCGTGTTCGAACAGGTACTGGCCGGTGACGATCAGGCAGCGTTTCTTGCCGGCCAAATCTTCCAGGGCCACCGGCAGGGAGCCGCGGCGGAAGTAGATGGACTTGGGCAGCTTGTGCCACAGCATGTTTTCAGCCCTCTTGGCGACGGTTTTCTTGTTGATCAAGTGCTTGGGACCGACGTTCTCGGAGATGGAGTTGCCGCCCCAGGAGCCGCAGCCCAGGGTCAGCGACGGTGCCAGGCTGAAGTTGTACAAGTCGCCGATGCCGCCTTGCGAGGACGGGGTGTTGATCAGGATGCGGGCGGTCTTCATCTTGTCGCCGAAGTAGCGCACGCGCTCTTCCTGCAAGTCCTGATCGGTATACAGCGCCGAGGTGTGGCCGATGCCGCCCATGGTCACCAGCGCGGCGGCCTTGTCGCAAGCGTCGAGGAAGTTCTTGGCGCGGTACATGGCCAGAGTGGGCGACAGTTTTTCGTGGGCGAAGGCTTCCTTCTCCGACACTTCCGTCACTTCGCCGATCAGCACCTTGGTGGTGGGCGGCACTTCGATGCCGGCCATGGCGGCGATCTTGGCGGCGCTTTGGCCGACGATGGCGGCGTTCAGGCTGCCGTCATTCAGGATCACCTTGCGCACGGCCTCGGCTTCGCTCTTGGACAGGATGTAGCCGCCGTGCTTGGAGAAGCGTTCGCGCACCGTGTCGTAGATTTCGTCGACGATGATGACGGACTGCTCGGACGCGCACACCACGCCGTTGTCGAAAGTCTTGGACATCAGGATGGAGGCCACGGCGCGCTTGATGTCGGCGGTTTCGTCGATCACGGCCGGGGTGTTGCCGGCGCCCACGCCGATGGCCGGCTTGCCGGAGGAGTAAGCGGCCTTCACCATGCCCGGGCCGCCGGTGGCCAGGATCAGGTTGATGTCGGGGTGGTGCATCAGCTGGTTGGACAGCGCGACCGACGGCTCATCTATCCAGCCTATGATGTCCTGCGGCGCGCCGGCGGCGACAGCGGCCTCCAGCACCAGGCGGGCGGCTTCGCAGGTGGAGCGGCGCGCGCGCGGGTGCGGCGAGAAGATGATGCCGTTGCGGGTCTTCAGCGAGATCAGCGCCTTGAAGATGGCGGTGGAGGTCGGGTTGGTGGTGGGCACGATGCCGCAGAGCACGCCGATGGGCTCGGCGATGGTGATGGTGCCGAAGGTGTCGTCCTCGGACAGCACGCCGCAGGTCTTCTCGTCCTTGTACTTGTTGTAGATGTATTCGGAAGCGAAGTGGTTCTTGATCACCTTGTCTTCCATCACGCCCATGCCGGTTTCGGCTACGGCCATGCGCGCCAGCGGGATGCGGGCGTCGGCGGCGGCCAGCGCGGCGCTGCGGAAGATGTGGTCCACTTGTTCTTGCGTGAACTGGGCGAAGGCGATTTGCGCCTTCTTGACGCGGGCTACCAGGGCGTCGAGTTCGAGTTCGTTGCTAACGGCCATTTTGTCTCTCCAGAACCAAATGAAAATACCGAATGCCTAATTGTTCGTTTTCGACATATTATTTTCGAAATCGAAAAACAACCAGCAGAAATCCCATTTGCCGTCACCTTGCGATGACAGCGCCATCCAAGCCTTTGTAGCAGAGCCATTACATCGATTCACCCATACCCCTAGCAAATTCAGGGGCTTTATCGGAAATCCGCCATGACTCGCTCGATTCACAGCCATCGTAGACGGTTTTCGGATATTCGTTTTTGCGCACGGCCAAACAATTTCCACTTTCCCAACAAAAAGAGCGCCGAATCGGCGCTCTCCGCATAGATTGAAGCCGGACAGTTGTAACGGCCCGGCTACCCATCACTCACTGGCCCATGAAGCCATAGTGAAAATACTTGCCGCCGCGCGTCAGCGCGCGGATGCGCCCTGGGTCCGTCTCGCCATTGATGTTGGTGATCACCAGCTTGCCGCGGCCCTGCTTCAGATCATTGTTGTAATCGTAATAGCCGCCCAGCACCGCCAACTTGCCGGCCTCCACCTCGCCGGAGAACTTGAGGATGGCGCCTTCCACCTGGTTATTGATGTTGATCAGCGCGCCATTGGTGGCGTCTATCCCCTTGGGAATCTCGATATTGTCCAGTTCCTTCTGGATGGACGGCTCCATATTGCTGTAATCGCTGGCGGCCGCCTTGATCGCCCCGCAGCCGGTATGGCTGACGAACATCAGCAGCGGCGTGTGCAGGTGGCGCACGCCGTACTCCACCGAGCCTTCCGAGGTGGCGAGCTGGTTGCCCATATTGCTGATCACAAATAGATCCGCATCGGCGTCCCCGTCCTGCATGCCCACCCGGCCGCCCGGGCTGGAACAGGTCACCACCGTGGCCTTGGGCGCGGCGCGCTCGCCCAGCTTGGCCAGATAGCCCGCCGAATGCTTGGCCACGTAGGCGCCGTTGGCCTTCAGTATGCCTGACACCACCGCCTTGACCTGGGAAGCCTCGCCCATTGGCTTGGCCGCGCCATGCGCCGCCTTGGCCTTGGCGGTTTTGCGCCTGGCGCGATGCTCAGGCCGAGCCGCCGCGCCCGGCGCATGCACTTCGGGGCTGGGCTGGCTCAGGTCGCGCGGCGGCTTGGCCATCTGCACCGTCGGCGCCATCGCCTCCGGCGCTGGCATGGGCTTGGCCTGGACCGGCGCAGCCTTCGCCGCCTCGGTCTTTCCTGCCTCAGTCTTTCCCCCCTCGGCCGGACGCGGCGCCGCGGGCGCGGCCTCCGGCTTATTGATGCGCAACGGCAGCTTGATCACCTGCTGCGCCGCGTGAGAACCCGAGGCATCCGCCGCGCGGGCCGTCGTCATCGCCAACAGCAACGGCGCCATCATGCAAGTTCCAATCAGCCGTGGACTCATCCTAAATTCCTTAAGTCATCCGCAATCGCTTCTATTCTGCATCATCGACCATGGCCGGGGAAGCCGCCAGTGCGCCAGCAGCGATCTCCTGCCGATGCGCGGGCCAATCACGCATGGAGCATACCGTGAACGCCACCCCGGGAAAGACGGCAGAGCGTAGCCTTGAAGCAAAATCGCAGCCATGCCCTACAGGCCCAGCCGCGCCACGCGGCCGTCTTCCTGTTTACCCGGCCTCGCAACCGTGTAAACTGGCCCGCATCACGGCCCCTCCCGCCCATACCGCCTCATGACCGCACCCGACATAGACTGGGACCTGCCCGGCCCCTTCACCCTGCCGCTGGCCCCCCAAGCGGAAGACATCGATGGACTGAACCACACCAATAACGCCGTCTATGTGCGCTGGTGCGAACAAGCCGGCTGGGCGCACTCGCAAGGCCTGGGGCTGGACGTGGAAGACTACCGCCGGCTGGACCGCGGCATGGCCATCCGCCGCAGCGAATATGACTACCTATTGCCCACCGCCCAAGGCGAAGCGCTGCTGCTGGGCACCTGGCTGCAAGCCGGCGACCATGGCGCGTCCATGCAGCGCCATTTCCAGCTGATACGGCTGCGCGACGGCAAAACCGTGTTGCGCGCCCGCTGGCAGCTGGTTTGCATCGAGCTATCCAGCGGCCGCCCCAAGCGGCTGCCGCCGGAATTCAGCGCCGCCTATCTGCCCGCCATGGAGAACCGCTAAGCCGGACGCCACGCACTAGCACCAGACATCGCCACACTCCACAACCGGAGCGCGGGTTGGCCAAAGGTCATACCCGCGGCTCATGCCCCACTCGGACAAAGCAGCGCCCCCTCCAAGAAGACCATGCCCTTGAACGCCGTTAAAGCCGGCGGACGGCAGCGGTCATAAAGACCGCGAATCTTGCCTGCTGGCAAACCCGCGCTACCTGGCTGGCTCATCCGGCCGGCACCAGCTCTGCCAGGTGGCCAGGCTGGGCAAGAGCCGCCGTTGCCGGGCTGCCGCAAGCTCTATCTTTCGGCACATGCCATCAGCATTCATTCTGCATATGATTCGGCTTGAGTCTCCTGCCGGCAAGCATGCCGCGGCGGCTCTTTCTCAATCCGCGCGCGTTCTTCCATCGCGCGATCGCAGGAGAACCGTTATGTCAAAACCGTCCATCGGCAACGCCATCGCCATGCTAGCCATAGCCTGCCTGCAGCCAGGCGCATGCGCGGCTACCGCTTACCAGGCCCTGGTGCAGCGTACCTCGTACGGCATTCCCCATATCACGGCCAGCAATGAAAGAAATCTGGGCTATGGCGCGGGCTATGCCTATGCGCAGGACAATTTCTGCTTGCTGGCAGAGGAGATCGCCACCGCGCGCGGCCAGCGTTCCCGTTATTTCGGCACGGCGGGCAGCTATGCCAGCCCCGATGGCGGACAGATACCCAACACGGCCAGCGATTTCTACTACGCGTACTTGAATGAGCACCGCTCGGTGCTGGGAAGCTACTCCCGGCAATCGTCCGAGGTGAAGAATCTGATTGAAGGCTATGCTGCGGGCGTCAATCGCTATCTACGCGAAACGGGTGCCGGCAAGCTGCCCGCGACCTGCCGCAACCAGCCCTGGGCGCGGCCGCTGGAGGCGCAAGACCTGATCCGCCTCATGCGGCGCTATGCGGTGACGGCTTCCGGCGCGCAATACATCACGGCGCTGCAAGCAGCGGCGCCGCCGCAACCCGGCCTAGTGAACAAGCGACGGCGGCCCACGGCCGCCGAGCCCTTGCGGGGCCTGTATGGCAGGCAGCCTAATAGCTGGCATGTGGGGTCCAATGCCATCGCGCTTGGGCGCGACGCCACCCGTTCCAGCGCGGGCATGCTGTACGCCAATCCGCATTTCCCGTGGAACGGCGCTTACCGCTTTTACCAACAGCATTTGACCATCCCTGGCAAGGTGGATGTGATGGGCGCGGCGCTGGGCGGTTTGCCGCTGGTGAACATCGGCTTCAATCGCGCCGTCGCCTGGACCCATACCGACAACACCTCCCTGCACTCCACCTTGTTCGCCTTGCCTCTCGTTCCGGGCGATCCGTTGCGCTACGTCGTCGATGGCGTGGCCAAGCCGCTGCGGCCCGTCACCGTCCACATCGTCGGCCGCGAGGCCGATGGGGCGCTCAGCGCCATGCAGCATACTTTTTACCTGAGCGAGCAAGGGCCGATTGTGGCCATCCCGGGGCAACTGGACTGGGATGGGGCCACCGCCTATGCGCTGGCCGACGCCAACCAGGACAATGACCGATTACTGGATACTTGGTGGCGGATGGACCAGGCGCGCTCTCTGGCCGAGCTGCGCCAGACGGTAGAGTCCAGGCTGGGCTTGCCCTGGGTGAACACGCTGGCTACGGAGCGCGCGGGCAACGTCTATTACGGCGACGTCACCGTGGTGCCACATGTCGACCAGGCCAAGCAAGATGCCTGCGTGCCAGAGGCGGCTCGCGCCTGGCTAAGCCAAGGCGTGATGATATTGGATGGCGGCCGCGGCAGTTGCCGCTGGGGTCAGGCCGCCGGCACGCCGCAAGCGGGCATCTTTGCCGCGCGCGATCTGCCGGCGATGATGCGCCGAGACTTTGCGCAGAACAGCAACGACAGCGCCTGGCTGAGCAATCCTGCTCAAGCCATGACCGGCTACCCCGACATCGTCAGCATCGCCGGCATGCCCCTGAACGCCCGCACCCGCTATGGAATACAACAGATCCAGGCGCGGCTGGCCGGAGGCGGATGGTCGCGTTTCGACATGGCCGATCTGCAGGCTTTGGCGCTAGCCAATCGTTCTTATTACGCTTCCTTGCTGCTGGACGATCTCAATCGGCTATGCCGGACCTCCCGCATCGGACAGGCGCCGGCTGACGCCTGCCGGATTCTGGCAGGCTGGGATGGCAAGGCGGAGCTGGACAGTGTGGGCTGGCCCTTGTTTCAGGCCTGGCGAGAGCAAATGAACAGCCGCGGCGCGGATTATTGGTCGCAAGCCTTCGACTCCGCTCGGCCGCTGGAAACGCCGCGCGGCTTGCGCATCGAGGACCCGTCGGTGGCCGATGCCGCTCGCGCTGCATTGTTCCATGCGGTCAAGACTTTACGGCTGGCCGGCATCGACTACGCCAAACCATGGGGCGACATCCAGGTGGCGACGCGCGGCTCACGCCGCATTCCCATCCACGGCGGCGGCGGCGAGGATATTTACAACGTCATTGAAAGCGGCCCGGCGGCCCAGGGAGAACTGCAACCTGTATTTGGTTCTTCGCTGTTGATGACTGTGTCGTTTGAGAATGGGCTGCCGCGCGCGCAAGGCTTTCTCTCCTATTCGCAATCCAGCGATCCCGCCTCGCCGCATTATGGCGATCAAACCGAGCGCTTCAGCCGCAAGCAATGGATAAACTGGCCATACACGCAGGACGAGATTCGACGCGATCCTGCCTACTCCGCTCGTTGGCTCTGGGAATGAGTCAGGCCGGGGGAGGTCATCCGCGAGTGGCCGGCTTGTCTTGATGCGTTTCATTCGCCCCATGCCGATAGACATGCCCATCCGGGAGCCAGGAGGAACACCATGGGCTAACTTGCCGTCTTTTTACCGGCGATGCTTCTGTAACGCGTTTCCGCATCTCGCCGGAGACTAGCAGGGCCGCGCTCTCCCAACGCCGCTCGCCATACGATGCGGCATCGGCGGGCTCCTCGGCCCCTGCCAATATGCGATGAGGGCTCTTCAACCGGCTTGCCGGCGCTGGCTTGCTGGCCGCGCATCCGATGGCGGTCTTGTGGTCTCCGGCCTCCGGGATCGCCAGCGCGGGCGGTTTGCTCCTTGGCGTGCATTTGGCGCGGTATGGGACGGCCGCGGGCGTTCTGAAAATTGGGGACACGCTGAAAATTGGGAAAACTACGGTTTTTCTCTATCCCATGCATCACTTGGCATCAGCCATGTAGCGCGGGTTGGCCAAAGGCCATACCCGCGGACCAAGCAGCACACGGATAAACGGCAACCTCCTCCCCTGAAGGCCATGTTCTTGAACAAGGCTATTGTGGATGGTCGCGGTCATAAAGATCGCGGGTATGTCCCGACGGGCCAACCCGCGCTACCTGGCTGGCATCCTGTCCCGCAGTTTGCAGCGAAACCGTCAAGGGTTTCGTCGATGGTTTCATCGATGGCCGCGTCAGCCATTTGGCAGTGGATTTGCCACCCATTCCATCGAGATATGGACATCTAGCAGGCCGTTGAAAAACACGTCGATATTGCCCCAACCCATTTCCATATGAACAAAAATGGGCGGTTTCAGCGGGCAGAATGCCAATAAATCCG
>NZ_PQWB01000181.1 GCF_002924365.1 Chromobacterium alticapitis
CATCACGTGGACCCGCGAAACGCTGGATGCAGAGATCTCGGCGCTGCTTGGTGGTTATGGCGACAAGTTTCAAATCAATTTTTCGTGATTACTTAATAAAATTAGACCAATTAGTCCTTCCAATCCAAGACTGCCTGAGTATTTGGATGCGGCTGGGAAGTATTTGAATGGAGGTTCGTAATGGTAATTCCATATTGCGAAGGAAGTGTATTTGCAGTTCCACTTAGAACGGGTGGGTACGCTTTGGGTGTGGTTGCAAGAATTTCTTCTGACAAGTCGGGTGGTTTACTTGGATATTTTTTTGGTCCTAAAAGAGATTCCTTGCCGCCGGCAGATTTAATTTCAGCCTTGAAGGCAGATGATGCATTGAAGGTCTTGAGGTTTGGTGATCTCTCTCTACTAAATAATGAGTGGCCTATTCTCGGAAGTGTTGCGGGGTGGAGTAAAGAACTTTGGCCAATGCCATTCTTTGTGAGGCGTGATGATTTGTCTAAAAAAGCCTGGCGAGTTCTATATTCAGATGGCAATATATGTGAAGTTGTGAAAGAAAGCCCTGAGCCATTTGATAGCAAGCTAGAACGTGATGCGATATTTGGCTCCGGAGCTGTAGAGCTATTATTGGGGAGGTTGCTGGCATAATGCCATTGCTCTAGGTGTGACACGGCCGTAAGATGCACTCGTAGGGTGCAACACCCGGCTACCAGTCTTCCCATGTGTGAGCTTAGCCGCCGGGCGTCGCGCCGCAATCGCCAAAAGATAGGCCGGCATCCCAAACGGATGCCGGCCTTATTTTTGTTGGCAACACAAAAATCTCCTCGGCATAACCGCCCCGATTCCGTCGATAGCAACGCAGTAGCAAGCCGGCCGTTTCCCATCAATGACTTGCGCCGAATCTGCTACCTCGAAGTAGCAGGTCATTCTTTAGCCCTGAAGCCATTCCCCGCACAATCAACAGCTTGCCGCGCACCGGGAGGTGCGTAGGGTGTAGGCCCAGAGTTAAGGGCTTGACCCGTTGAATTCGCCCATGCAGAAAGCATTTGCATCGCCAATCTGCCGTTAAAAAGCGTCCCATTCTGCCGGATCGGGCTGGGCCCGATTCGCCGCCGGGCAGGTTAACGAATGGATAACAGCCGGTGAGCAAGTGGCGGACAAATGGGGAGCAGCTGGATAACATCCGGATAACAAAAGGGGAACCATGTGCCCGGCGCGCTGACGGTGCACCCTAGCAGGCCGTTGAAAAACCAACATCCACCCATTTGGTATAATCAAGCATCCAACGAACCACGGAAGCATCCAATGAGAGGCGTCCGCAACGACA
>NZ_PQWB01000182.1 GCF_002924365.1 Chromobacterium alticapitis
CAAGTTGACGTTCATCTGGATGGCAGCTGCCGCCTCCCTGACCGTGAAGAAGCCGCGGGAGCGGCGGTATTGCTCATGCCAGAGCGTGAATTGCTGCCGGGAAACCAGCAGCGCGCGGAGACCATGATCGGCCGGGTTGCGGCCTACCACTTCCAGTGAGCCATCCTGCAGGGCACGGATCACCGCCAAGAAGGGCTCGCTGCCTTGCATCCAGCGTTTGGTGATTTCCCACACCGATAGCAGGTTTGGATTGTCCGGTTCTGGGCTGATCTGGCCATGGTTCAACTGCTCCAGGAAGGTGTTGATGGTTTCCAGCTGAAAGCACCACCGGGTGCGTTTCTTATCGTGAGGCAACGGCTGCAGTAGGCCGTTTTCGATCAACAAGCGGATTCGTTTGGGGGTAATGCGCAACATGCGTTCTACCTCCGAAATGGTCAGCGTGCCATGCTCATTGCGGGCGTAGGCATCCAGCGAGCTTCGCTCCACCATCCAAGTGGCTTTCCCTTTAGCCGATGAGGATTGGCAGCCTTTGATGGTGCCGTTTTCGATCAGCTTGTGTACCGCGCCTGTTGAGAGATTCAGCTGTTCCGCTGCCTTGGCCAGGCTGATGATGGGATGGGCCTGACGCAGATCCTGCTGCAGGATCAGTTTGTCCGGCCATCGTTCATGGACATAACGCTCGAATTCTTCCCGTACAAATAGCAGCTCTGGATGAATCAGCAACTGGTAGAGGGCCTGATGTATTTCTCGCAAGTACACCCGCAGCGATGCTGTGTTACCGGATATTGGTCGCGTGTACTCCTCCAGCAGTTGATGGAAGCGTTGTGGCCAATGCTGGGCGATTTGCATGGCCAACTGCAGATAGGGCTGAATGATTTCGATCCGGCCATGATCGGCTATTTTTTGTGGTCGGGTATTGGGCCGGTGCGAGGCATAGGCGCCAAAGAACCAGAGAAGGTCGCATAGCTGTGCCGGGTGTAGATGATCTAATTGCGGCGGCGTGGGGATGTTGCTGGCAGCGAGGTCGGGTAAACCAATCAGCGGCCGGATGGCCTGGGCAATCAGTTTGGCGAGTGCCAGCTCGGTTGCGGTGCCTGGGCGTGTGGCGGCATGGCGCAAGTCGGCGCCGCAGCTGCAAGTAAACATGGTGCCTTGATGCCAGCGGATGAGCTTGTCGCAGCCGGGGCATTTTTCTCGTAGCAACAGACGATGAGTTGGGCAGGCTATTTGCAGGGTCAGCAGCCATTCCGTTTGCCAGATGCCGTGTTCGGCCAAGCAGACGGGACACCAACGGCGGTGGTGGTGGTTCCAGTACGTCACCTTGAGACCGAACCGATGGTAGCTGTGACGGCCCAGGCTGGCAGGTGCCGGACCTGTCAGGCATGCCAGGCTAGTCTGATCGTGGCCTGTCAGCCGGGTTAGATTCTGCCTGGCGGCGTCGGTTTTTTTGACGAATAGAGGGAGCCAAGTCTGTCCGGGGTAGCCGTTGGCGTGTCCCAGACGCAGGCAATAGCCCAGCAGACTTTCACCCGTCTGCGGCTTGGGGCGGATCTGCAGTAATGGGGAGGTCATGGTGTGTTCCGTTGGAGGATCGCCAGGGCGGCGATCCTCATGGGTTTACAACGCAGGGATGGCAGCTTTGGGCGCGTTCCGGCGGGAGAACCGTGTCGGCTCGAATGGCTCGTCAGGCTGATTCAGGCGTCGGAATACAAAGTTGGCATCGAAGGGATTCAGCTCAGGTGGGCTGCCTCGCCAGACATAGTTGGAGAAAGCCATGGCCAAGACGCTTTGGTCGAGATCGTGCCGCTCCTGTTCGATCAAGCATTCCAATGCCCCCAGAATTACCTTGGAGAGATAGCCGAGCAGGCCATTGCTGGCATAGTGCAGGCGCCTGACGCACTCCCACTCGGCGAGTCCCCAGGTTGGGCGTCCCTGATTGATCTGTGTGTCCCAGGCATGGACGACGTCGCGGAACAAGGACTTGTCCGCGTTGCAGGAGAAGCCAATCGGCGTCAGCGCCACGCGAGCGGCAAAGCGACGGCGCAGCTGCTCGTTGGAGCGCAGGATCCACTCACACTCTGGCAGGCCGGACAGCACAGTGGGAATGGCGATCTGGTCGATCAGGGTCTTGAGCCACTCGGTAACCTCCTCGAAGGTTCTGCGGCCGGCATCGACGAAGTGATGAAACTCATCCAGTAGCAAGGCTTCGGTTTTGCCGTTGCGGATCAGTTGCACGATCTGGTTGGTTTTCTCCGCAGTGCTGCCCCGGAGCTGAACGCCGGCCCCTAGCGCAATCAGAATGGCCTCCGCCAGGCCTCGGATGGTCGGGTGGGCAGGCACTTGGACATACACCACCGGGCGTATCGTTGCTTCCTCCGTTTCGTAGCTGGGATGCTGTTTGGCAAAGCTGTGCAGCACCGAGGTCTTGCCGGTGCCGGATGCGCCAATCAGCAGCAGATGCCTGGCAGCGGCGCCTTGGCGCGACAGGGCATGGCTGTGCGACAGCCTTTCCAGCGCCGTGCTGAATTGTGGATGCAGGATCTGGATCCGCTCCGCCCGTCGAAGATCTGCCAGCGTGTAGTGTTCACTCATGGCAATCTCCCTCGGGGTCGTGCGGGAGCACGGGCAATGTACTGGGCGGTGACCAGCTGTCTGTCGGGGGGAGTTCCGCATCCTCTGAAATCGTAGGAGGCAGTTTGCCGGTGGTCATCACCTTGCTTGAGTGCGCGCCTTTGGCCCGCGCGGCGCGTTTGCGGTCGGCCAGTTTGCGGCTTTGCAGCAATTGGCCGACTACCTCCTGCATACGTACCTTGGCCCGGGCCAGTGATAGCGGATCGGCGGATGCCAGGCCCTCCTTGCGCAGCGACGCCTGAATCAGTTTGTGCTGGTGCAGTTGCAGTCCTTCGGCGTAGTCCGGAGTGAGGCAGGGCACGGGCATGGCTTCTTTGGTCTGCGGATGGAGCGCGAATATCGAACCCAGGTTGTCCGGGTCGAAGCGGATCTGCACTTTGATGCGGTCGCCGAGCTGTTTGCGCCAAGGGAGCAGATCTTTGCAGTTGTAGCGCAAGCCATGTAGCTCAATGCCGGCATGGCCCAGTACCCGTTCCGCCTGCTTGGAGAGCACCAGCCGCAGACGTTCTGGATCGATGGTGCGAGGGGTGACGATTTCCGCCGCGCGTTGCCAGACGGCATACGGCGTCTGCTTCAGGCCTCGATGGTAGGTTTGGGAGTAGATGTCGATGATCCAGATATGCAGGGCGTGGACCAACTCCGACAAGGTGACGATCGACTCCTTCAATGGGTCATAGCCGTAGCGGTCGAACCAGTTGGCAAAGCTGGTGCCGGGCAGTTGATGGGCGAACTGCTCCGCCAGCGTCCGCAGTGATCGCTCGACCATGGGTTTGAACCATGGCGTGCGGGGCGGGCAGAACTGATAGTTGATGCCCAGTTCGAAAGTGGCGCGCAGCAGGTCCTGGGAG
>NZ_PQWB01000183.1 GCF_002924365.1 Chromobacterium alticapitis
GAACGCGCCGTCGCCTGCGTGGAAGCCGGCGCCGACATGATCTTCCCGGAAGCGATGACGGATCTCGCCATGTACAAGCGCTTCGCCGAGGCGGTGAAGGTGCCGGTGCTGGCCAATATCACCGAATTCGGCGCCACGCCGCTCTACACCGCGGAAGAACTGGCCGCCCACGGCGTGAGCCTGGTGCTGTACCCGTTGTCCGCCTTCCGCGCCATGAGCCAAGCCGCGCTGGAAGTGTACGGCGCGATACGCCGCGATGGCACCCAGCAGGCGGTGCTGGACAAGATGCAAACCCGGATGGCGCTGTACGACCACTTGGGCTACCACGATTACGAGCAAAAACTGGACCGGCTGTTCGCTGACGGCAAGCAATAACACATAAACAGCGGCATCGCCCAAGTTTGACAAAGGAGAAGCAGCATGACTGAAGTGGTACTGATCGGCAAACCGAAGAAATCCGTAGCGCTGTCCGGCGTCGCCGCCGGCAACACCGCGCTGTGCACCGTGGGCCGCAGCGGCAACGATCTGCACTACCGCGGCTACGACATCCTGGACCTGGCCGACAAGGCCGAATTCGAGGAAGTGGCCTACCTGCTGGTGCACGGCAAGCTGCCGAACCAGGCGGAGCTGGCCGGCTACAAGAAAAAACTGAAATCGCTGCGCGGCCTGCCGGCCTCGGTCAAGTCCGTGCTGGAAGCGCTGCCGGCCAGCGCCCACCCGATGGACGTGATGCGCAGCGGCGCCTCCGCCCTGGGCTGCGCCTTGCCGGAAAAAGACGACCACAACCTGGCCGGCGCGCGCGACATCGCCGACCGCCTGATGGCCTCTTTCGGCTCCATTCTGCTTTACTGGTACCACTACAGCCATAACGGCAAGCGCATCGACGTCGAAACCGACGACGACAGCATAGGCGGCCACTTCCTGCACCTGCTGCACGGCGCCAAGCCGTCCGCCGAATGGGTGCGCGCGATGCACACCTCGCTCAATCTGTACGCCGAGCACGAGTTCAACGCCTCCACCTTCGCCGCCCGCGTCATCGCCGGCACCGGCTCCGACATGCACAGCGCCATCACCGGCGCCATCGGCGCGCTGCGCGGCCCCAAGCACGGCGGCGCCAACGAAGTGGCGTTCGAGATCCAGCAGCGCTATGAAAACCCGGACGAAGCCGAGGCCGACATCCGCGCCCGCGTCGAAAAAAAGGAAGTGGTCATCGGCTTCGGCCACCCGGTCTACACCATCTCCGACCCGCGCAACAAGGTGATCAAGGAAGTGGCGCGCGAACTGTCCAAGCAAAACCAGGACATGAAGATGTTCGACATCGCAGAACGCCTGGAAGCCGTGATGTGGGACATTAAGAAAATGTTCCCCAATCTGGACTGGTTCTCCGCCGTCAGCTACCACGCCATGGGCGTGCCCACCGCCATGTTCACCCCGCTGTTCGTGATCTCGCGCACCAGCGGCTGGAGCGCGCACGTGATCGAGCAGCGCCAGGACGGCAAGATCATCCGCCCATCGGCCAACTACATCGGGCCGGAAGACCAGGCCTACGTGCCGCTGGAACAGCGCTGATTCACTGAAGCAAGCGGCGCGGCCGAAGCCGCGCCAGCCCTACCGGAGCCGTCAATGAAGCAAACCTTGTTCTGGCAGCGCCAGGACAGTCCGGGACTGGAACAGGTCCAAATCGACATCGGCGCCGATCTCGCCCTCACCGCCAGCGGCAGCCTGCTGCACGCGGATAGCGGCGTCAGCCTGCGCTACCAGATGCGGCTGGACCACCATGGCCGCCTTGCCCACGCCCACATCGACGTCTCCTCGCCCGAGCCTCGCCAACTGACGCTTCAACACACAGAAAGCGGACGCTGGCTGCTCAACGGCCAGCCCGAACCCGCCTGGGACGACTGCCAGGAGCTGGACCTGCAATCCTGCGGCCTGACCAATGCTTTTCCCATCCGCCGGCTCAAGCTGGGCATCGGCGACAGCGTCGAGCTATCCATGCTGTTCGTACGCTTGCCCGGCCTGGAACCGACGATCTGCCCGCAGCGCTACACCCGCCTGCCGGACCAAGATGGGCACGCCTGCTACCGCTACGAATCTCCCGGCTTCGCCGCCGACCTCACCATCGACGCGCAAGGCTTCACCCTGCATTACAGCGACTTTCTGCAACGGCTGCCCGAGGGCGGCCGCGACTGAGCGAAAGACAGACATGAACCGCCAATACCGCACCGCCCTGCCCG
>NZ_PQWB01000025.1 GCF_002924365.1 Chromobacterium alticapitis
GGGCGGGCAGAACTGATAGTTGATGCCCAGTTCGAAAGTGGCGCGCAGCAGGTCCTGGGAGTGAAACTCCAATCCGTTGTCGACGACAGCAGTGGTGGGAATGCCATGGCATGGCCAGTCATGCTGGATGTCGGGATATCGCTCTTTCACATAGTCTTTGCTGCCGATGGCGTGCTGCAAGCAACGCAGCACAGCCTCGATGCTGGGTGGCGAGAACGACAAGTAGAAGCCCAGGATCATGCGCGTGTGGCAATCGATGATCACCGTGATGTACGGGCGCCCCAGCACCAGCATCGACTCCTCATCGATGACGAAGATGTTGAACGGCGTATGGTCAATCTCGACGCGTTCCAGCAGGTACATCGTGGCGGGCGTGATGCTGCTATGCCGGTACTTTTTGCGGGCGTACTCGCGTCCGTAGCGGGCAAGATCGACCTCATACTGGGGTTGATTGCGAACCAACCGTCGGAAGGTGTCGTAGCAGGGGACTTTGAGTTGTTTATCCGCAGGCGCTTGATCGTTGTGAGCAGCAATCTGGATAAGAAGCTTTTCATAGGTGACGCGGATGGATGGGCGCTTCAACGTCAAATAGGTTGTTTGAATTACGGCCTCTGTCAGGAGGAGCAACTCTCCTTCCATCCGGGGGCCTTTCCCACCGCAACGGTCAAAACTGGGCACGAGCGCCAAGGGGTTGCCTCCACTGTTCTGTAGGCGTGTATGCCATCGATATAGCGTGCTGCTCGAAGGCGGCTTGTTATCCCCGATGCGCAGGGCAATGTCTTGGATGAACGCTTCCAGCTTATATTTGGTGTAGCAGGGGCTGCACTGTGCATTGAAGGCATCAATATAGGCCTGCCGCCGTAAAGCCGCGGTTTGAGCGAGGGGTGAATGGCTGTCGAATGGGCGCTGTTGAGCACTGGCCAGTGGTCCTTGGCCGGAAAGCCCTTCCGGGCTTTCCAGAATGATCTGGAGTGACATGATCATATCCTCCGGATCAAGGTACTGGGACGAAGTGGCTTGTAGAGGCTGACTGTTAGCCATTCCTGGCCAATGGCGGCATAGACCAGTCGGACATCTCCTGCAGCGCTACTGAGGGCTTCCAGTGAGGCGGGGCCCTCTCTGAGGATTTGAAGCATCGCAGTCTTGGCTGTCAGTGGGATATGTCGATGACGCTGGCCTTCAACCAACCCAAGGTTGTGCAGCAAGACCTTGTTCCGCAGTGTTTTTTCGGTCAAGACCGCGAAAAGCCCACCTGCGGATTCGATCAGTGGCGCGATCACTTGGAAACGGCGCTGGTTCTCCGGGGTGTCAGCCTCCTCTTGATACTTGATCTCTACAACGGCGCGTCGACCGTCGCGTAGGTGCAACAAAAAATCTGGCGTATAGCTATGGGCCTCACCGTCGAGCTCGTAGTCCAGAGCGAACGGCTCCGGGATGATGAGCATGACCTCGGGCGCTAAGTTGTAAAGCCGGATCGCGTTGTGGGCTAGCCCGGATTCATAGGGTATGCAACCGTCAATCCCTTTGTTTGACGGGCATATACCGCGATAGGAGCCATTGCCGTGCTTGTGGAATGCATCACGGACAGGGTGAGTGGAATTAAGCAGTTTGCAAACTGCGGCAACTAAAACTTCATAGGTTTGACTGGTCATGTCTATCTCCTAAGATTTCTAGGGCGCACGTTTCCATCCCGAAGCTCGGGACCGGGGAAAAAGACGTGCGGGGATCTTGACCAGTGTGAGGTGTTCGACGATACTGAACCTGCCAAGGTTTTTCAAAGTACCGTGCGGTTTCTCAGCACTGGCTAAGGGGGCACTTCTCTATATGGGTGGTGTCCTTTTTGCTATTTTGTCATAGGTTTTCCTGTTACGTTTTCTCGTGATGTTCTCGTTGCATTTCCTCTAAATTCTAGCTGCCGATCGCTAGATGCGACAGCAATTTCTCTTCGTAACATACTGTTTTTCCGTAGAAACTATATTCTACGAAAAATTATGACTATGGAATATTTGCGAATAAGTGATAAAGATCCCTTCGAGGATGACCTTAAGCCAATTTTTGTCGTGGATGCTTCTCTGGATCCCGGGATTTTTATCCGAAGGTGATTCCGGATTTGCGAAGGGATAACAGGTAATTTTCAATGGGTTACTGAGGTGTAAATCGGAGATTGGATATTGGGGAGAATTGGCAGGCTTTGCTTTTTATTCTGCTGTTGAGTTGAAATGAAAAACACAGAACAGATGAAATCTATTCTGTGTTGTATTTTTGATACGGCATGCCATTGAATTTGCCGTTGGGGTTTTGATGGAATGCTTTTTTATCAACTTGGAGCGAGTTGCAATTTATTTGCCTTGAGTTGTCAATAACTTTGCCTCCCTACAACTACAATTATGCTTTTTCTCTAAACGCCATGCAGACAGAATTTATGCAATATCGCTCCCCTGTCGGCTCTGGGCCGTCCGGGAAAACGTGGCCCAGGTGGGCGTCGCAGTGGGAGCAGCGGACTTCCACGCGCATCATGCCGTGGCTGGTGTCCGTGATGCGCTGGATATTGGCGCCAGCGGCTTCGGCCCAGAAGCTGGGCCAGCCGCAGCCGGCGTCGAATTTGGCATCGCTATGGAACAGCAGGGCGCCGCAGCAGACGCAGAAATAATCGCCCCGCTTGTTGTGGAAGTAGTGCTCGCCGCTGAACGGGCGTTCGGTGCCGGCCTGGCGGGCTACGCGGTATTGTTCCGGTGTGAGCTGGGCGCGCCATTCGGCGTCAGTTTTCTGGATGGTCATGGCTTTATCCTTCTGATCTTAAACGTTTGGGCGCTGGAGCAGGGCAGTGTGTCGCCAACTGGCCGGCTGGCGCGCGTGATGGCGCGCGCTGCGCAGGGTCTTCTGACTGGCGGGGTGCATGCTGCCGCGCTTTGCTTGTTGGTCGGCGGGCCGCGCCGCTTCTTACTGGATTTCGTCCAGCGAGCCGGAGAGGTGCGATTCATCCGCCCAGCGTCGTAGGGTCCAGCCGCCATCCTGATAGTCCAGCCAGTTCAGCGCAGCGTTGGGGATGGAAAAGTCGCGCTTGTCTTGCAGCGGCTTAGAGGTGGCGGCGCGGTACATGATGTCCAGCACGCCGCCGTGGGTGACGATCAGCACGTCTTGTCCGGGGTGGCGGGCGGCGATGTCGGCCAATCCGTCCAGTATGCGCGCGCTGAAGCGATGCAGGCTTTCGCCGCCTTCCAGGTCGTAGTCCGGGTCGCGCGCCTGGTGGCGCTGGTAAACCTGGGGGATGCGCTCGGCGGCTTCGGTGTAGGTAAGGCCTTGCAGCGCGCCCATGTGGCGCTCGCGCAGCTGGGGTGTGTAGTGGGCGCTGAGCCGCAGCTTGGCCAATAGCGGGGCGGCGGTTTGGCGGGTGCGGATCAGATCGCTGACGTACAGGGCTTGAAATGGGTGGTCCGCCCGGAAGGCCTGGGCCAGTTGGCCAGCCTGTTCCTGGCCGGTGGCGTTGAGGGGGATGTCGGTATGGCCTTGCAGCCGGTATTCGCGGTTCCAGTTGGTTTCGCCATGGCGAACCAGGCAGAAGCGGGTGACGGGCCGGGTCATTGTCGCCTTTCTCTATGCGTTTACAGGATGCCGACGCCGGACAGCTCGCGCGCCATATTGGCTGCGTAGTTGTCGGTCATGGCGCCGACGAAGTCCAGCACCTTCATATAGGCCTGGTACAGGCTGTCGCCTGTTTGAATATGGCTGTCCAGCAAGCCCATCGCCAGGTGTTCGCGCGGGCTCAGGTCTTTGCCTTCGCGGCTGATGAAGGCATGCGCAGCCGGCACCAGCGCGTCCAGTATGATGGCGATGCAGGGATAGGACGCCAGTTCGGTCACCAGCTTGGTGCGATGGCGGTAGACCTTGTTGCTGGCCAGATCCTTGGCTTGCAGCAGCGCGTCTTGCACGGAGGGATCGCATAGATTGATCAGATCCTTGGCCGGAAACTCGCCGTGCAGCAGCGAGCGCTGGTGCAGCATGAATTTGTCGGCGACTTCGGTCACGCAGCGGCCTATGGCCACGCCGCGCAGCGTGCCGCACTTCTGGCGGATGTCGTGCATGCCCCAGACGCGCTCGTGATCGGAAAAGCCGGAGAACAGCGTTTCGAATTCCTTGAAATCCAGGATGCCGATCTCCACCGCGTCTTCTAGGTCCAGAATGGCGTAGCAGATGTCGTCGGCTGCTTCCATTAGATAGGAGAGCGGGTGGCGGCTCCACTGCAGAGCGCTGCGGCGCTGTAGTCCCAGCTCTGCGGCCACGCGCTCGAAATAGGGCAGTTCGGCGCGGTAGATGTTGAACTTGTCGCGCTCGTAGGCTGGAGGCGCGTCCGACGTCCATGGGTATTTGATCAGGGTGCCCAGCGCGGCGGCGGTCAGGCGCATGCCGCCCTCTCCGGTGTACATTTCCAACGAGGCCAGCATGCGCAAGCCATGGGCATTGCCCTCGTAGGTTTGCACGTCGCGGATTTCCGCCGGACTCAGTCCTTGCAGCCAATGCGCGTTGCGCTCTGCGCGGAACCAGTCGCGCAACGCGTCTTCGCCGGTATGGCCGAAGGGCGGATTGCCGATATCGTGGGCGAGGCAGGCTACTTGCACCACGGCGCCGATATCGTGCGGCGTGTAGCCTGCAGGCAGCTGGCCGGCGTGTTCCAGCATCACGCCCACGCGGTTGCCCAGGCTGCGGCCCACGCTGGCCACTTCCACGCTGTGGGTGAGGCGGTTGTGGGTGTGGTCGTGGCGGGCCAGCGGATGCACCTGAGTCTTGCGGCCCAGGCGACGGAAGGCGCTGGAAAACACCACGCGGTCATGGTCGATGTGGAAGTCCGTGCGCAGTCCGGCGCCGCCCTCCTGGGTGGCCGGAGTGCGGGTTTCCTTCACTTCGTCCTGGATGATCTTGAAACGGCGGGTGGAGAGCAGGCTCTCCCATTGCATGGCTTGACTCATGTCGTGGCCCGGAGTGGATTTTCATCGATGATATGGGCGGGCGCGGCAAAACAAAAGAGCCGGCTTGCGCCGGCTCTGTGGGGCAAGGCTCAACGCTTGCCAGTCTGGTGCCCGATGACGCCGCCGACTGCGGCGCCGCCTATGGTGCCGATGGCGTCGCCGCCGGTCAGTACGGAGCCGAGCACGGCGCCGGCGGCCGCGCCTATGGCGGTGTTTTGCTGGCGGTGGCTCATATTGGCGCAGCCGGACAGCAGCGCGAGCGCGAGCGCGGCGCCAACGGCCAGGGATTTGCGGGTGGGGTGGGCGAGCTTGTTCATGTGACGCTTCCTGCTTGGGCGTGGATATAAGGTTTTAGGCAGACGGATGAGATGGCGGTTCCGGCGAGGGCGTTACCAATTGTTATGGCTTGTATCGATATTTATTCATGGCGATGAATAATCGGCAGCTTGTTCCACGCGGGCCGGCCGCGACGGAAACGCGCATGGCGGGCTGGATGTGTGCTTTACTGAAAATGTCACATCTAGTACATTTTGCCCTTTCCACGTGTCAGGCCGCCGCAGCCTCGCAGGGCGGCGCGACGCGCGGCCTGCCAGCGCGCAGGGCGGCGCCTTTGCTCAGGGTTGCCATGCATTTCACCATTTTCGATACCCCCATCGTCCGCGAGCTGTTTCGCTGGCTGTCCATCGCGCTGCTGAGGCTGAGCGGCTGGAAGCTGAAGGGCGAATTCCCCGGCCTGGACAAGTACGTGATGATAGGCGCGCCGCATACCAGCAATTGGGATTTTCCCATCACGCTGGGGCTGTGCTTCGCCGGCCGCGCCAAGATCTACTGGATGGGCAAGCACACCTTGTTCAAGGGGCCGATGGGGCCGGTGATGCGTTGGCTGGGCGGCGTGCCGGTCATGCGCCATCAGAATAATTCGCTGGTGCAGCAGATGGTGGTCGTGTTCCAGAACAGCGAGCGGCTGGTGCTGGCCATTCCGCCTGAGGGCACGCGCCAGGCGGTCAAGGAGTGGAAGACCGGCTTCTATCACATCGCCTGCGGCGCGGGCGTGCCGATCGCCTTGGCCTATCTGGACTATGGGCGCAAGGAGGGCGGTTTTGGCCCCATGTTTACACCCAGCGGCGACATCGAGGCGGATATGCCTAAAATCCGCGCCTTTTATGCTGACAAGCAGGGTCGTTATCCGCGCTGAGGCGGGTGGGCAGACAAAAAGCGCAGCCTAGGAGCTGCGCTTTTTGTTGAGCGGCGAGGTCTTATTTGGTCGGTTCGGGCGCGAATAGCGCCTTCCAGCCGGCCAGGCCCAGCTTGTGCAGCGTCTCGATATTGCGCTCATAGATGGCTTCGGCTTCGGGGAAGGCCTCCACCGCGCGGTCTATGCTGGCCTCGCGTATCAGATGCAGCGTCGGATACGGCGAGCGGTTGGTGTAGTTTTCGATATCGTTGACGCCGGTGCCTTCGAACTGGAACTTGGGGTGGAAGCTCGCCACCTGGATCTCGCCCTCCAGATTCAGCTCGGCGAGCATCGCATCCGCGATGTCCAGGAATTCATTGAAGTCCAGGAAGCGTTGCAGCACGCCGGGATGGACCAGCAGCGTGGTGTCTATCTCTTGCGGGTCGGTGTCGGCCAGCAGCTTCAGTTCGGCGGCCAGCTCTTCCGCCAACTGGCGGACGTCGCTTGCTTCGCTAATCTGGATGCGGACTTGGTTCTTGACATACACCGACTTGGCGAACGGGCACAGATTCAGGCCGATCACGGCCTTCTCCACCCATTCGCGGGTGGCGGCGATCACGGTTTCATGGCTGTCGGACATGGATGGCTCCGGTGGCGGGAATGCAAAAAACCCGGACAAGTCCGGGTTTTCTCATCTGGTCGATGGTCTCTCGAAAGAGATTATATCGGCTGGATGTTGGAGGCTTGCTTGCCCTTCGGGCCATCGACGATGTCGAAGCTTACGCGCTGGTTTTCAGCCAGGGTGCGGAAGCCCTTAGCGTTGATTTGGGAGAAGTGAGCGAAAACGTCGTCGCCGCCTTCATCCGGGGTGATGAAGCCAAAACCTTTGGAGTCGTTGAACCACTTAACGGTACCGGTTGCCATTTTGTTAATTCCTCAAAACGAGCAGTTGAATAAAAAGGCACGAAGATCAAGGGAAATGGCGACTGAGGTACGGCCTATTGCCACTACGACAACTACACATCCACAACTTGAGCATCCTGCAGGCAGGCATAGTGCCTCTAGTTGCTGCGTGTGGCAAGCATTTTCTGCAGGAATCTTCTGTTTTTACGAATCTTTAATACCTATGGCCAGGACGTTTACATTTTCTGCATGGCCAGCCCAATCCAGTGTTTGACTGCGGCATGTCGCGCCGCGACGCCGATTGCATATACTGCATAAGTCATGGACATCGGAGAAATGCGTGATGAGCAAGCAGTCGTTGGCGCCGGAAATTGTAGATCCGATCGCGTTTCAGGATTTTCGCGATGCGGTGTCCGATTACGCTCCGCAGCTGGAGCAGCTGGTGTGCCAGCTGGGCGACGGCAGCCGGGATACGGACAAGATCGCCCAGCTGTTCCGCGTCCTGCACAGCATCAAAGGGGATGCCAGCCTGTGCCAGGTCCATTTCATCGTGCCCTACGTCCATGCGCTGGAAACGCTGCTGGATAGAATCCGGCAGGATGAATTGAGCTATCAGGATGCGGTGGGCGACGTGCTGCTGCTGGTATCGGACCAGCTGGTGATGTTGCTGGATCAGATGGCTGCTGGCGGGGAGGCGGATGACCACTTGTTGCGCTCCCTGTTGCCCGGATTGGACAAGCTGGCGGAGGCTAGCGCTGAGGAGCTGCCCCAGGCGTGCGCCAAATTGGTTGGCCGCATGATGGGGCCGATGGAGCCGGTTTCGAGCGTAGAGCCTGTCGTCAGCGGCCTGGGCGGGCACTTGTTCGCCGATCTGCAATTTTTCCGCGGTCTGGCCATGCAGTTCGAGCAGCGGGTGCCGGAGTTCGCCGGCCGCACCGAGCGCAATCTGGCGTTGGCGATGGAAATCAACCGTCTGGCGGAAAAGCCGCTCAGCATGGAGCAAGTGGCGGCTGCGGTGTATATGCACGATATCGGCATGCTGCTGCTGCCGGAGTCCTTGTGGCTGAAGGCGGGGCGATTGAGCCAGGACGACAGGCGGCAGCTGGCTGCGCATCCGGGCTGGGCCGGCGGCCTGCTGGCGCGCATGGCTGGCTGGGAGGAGGCGGCACGCATGGTGCTGCAGCACCATGAGGCGCAAGACGGCAGCGGTTACCCGGATGGTTTGAAGGGAGTGGAAATCTGCGATGGCGCCTGTTTGCTGGCGCTGGTGGATGCTTTCGAGTCGGTGACGCTCAAACACGCGCATCAAGGGCCGCGCCGCGCCATTTTGCGCGGCGTGGCGGAATTGAACGCTTCAGAGCGGCAATTCCACCCGGGCTGGCTGAAGCTGCTCAATCGCGTGGTGCGCAACCGGGTGGAGATTCGCAATATGACCGGAGGGCGTTGAGCGGGGCTTGCTCAGCGCGCGCCGTGCCGGGCGAACCAGTCCAGCATTTTGCGCCAGCCGTCTTGGGCGGCGCGCTCGTTGTAGCTGGGGCGGTAATCGGCGTTGAAGCCATGTCCGGCATCCGGGTAAACGATGATTTCGCTCTCGCTGCCGGTCCGCTTCAGCTCCGCCCGCATTCTTTCCACGGAGGCGAGCGGGATGCTCTGGTCCTGCCCGCCGTACAGGCCTAGGACTGGCACGTCCAGTTGCTGAACGATGTCCAGCGGGTGGCGCAGCATCAGGTCCGAGGTGGGGCCTTCCAGTTTGCCGTACCAGGCCGCCGCGGCCTTGAGCTGGTGATTGTGAGAGGCATATAGCCAAGCCTGGCGGCCGCCCCAGCAGAAGCCGACCGCAGCCGCGCGCGTCTGGTCTGCGCCTTGCGCGCCGGCCCAGCGCCAGGCGGCGTCCAGATCGTCCTGTATTTCGCGGTCTGAAACCTTGGAGACCACTTCGCGCAGCAGGGTGTCGATATCGGCGGGCAGAGCCGGATCGCCGTGGCGGAAGTACAGTTCGGGCGCTACTGCGAAGTAGCCCTGTTTGGCCAGGCGTCGGCATACATCCTTAATGTGTTCATGCACGCCGAAGATTTCCTGGATCACGATGACCAGCGGCGGGTGGCTCTTGGCGTTTGCCGGTTTGGCGAAATAACCCGGCATGATGCCGTTTGCTGTGTCGATGTCAGGGATGCCGGTTTCCAACGCCTGGCTGTCAGTGTGGATGACGCTGGCGGCTACCGGTTGCACGGCTAGGGCGAAGCCCAGGCAGCCCGCAGCGGCGAGGAGGTGGCGCCGGTTCATGGAGGTATGGTCTTGTGTCATGTCGAGGCTCCTGCATGGCGGCGGCTTGCATGTGATGGGGAAAAATTGCATAAAATGCTATTGTGAGCATTAAGATCTGCTAACAAAAACTCGACGGCCGATCTCGATGACTGTTCCGCGCGTCTGGTACAGTCTGCCTCAAATGCGACCCGCCATGTGCCGCCCTTTGGGCGAACTGCCTGGCGGGACAGGACTGACAGGCCGGCAGCGCACGGCACAAGCTAAGTAAATGAAATATGACGGATTCGTCGCCAAAGGTAAAATTGCCGCGTAATTTTGTGCGGTTTGGCCAGCAGGTCCCGGTGGATATCTATGCCAAGAACGGCGTGTTGCTGCTGAGGAGGGGGCACTACGTTCTGACTGAGGAGCAACGCGATAGGTTGGCGCAGCTGGGGCATGGCGACAGCGACGAAGTTGAGGCCAGACTGGAGCGGGAAAGGCTGGAGCGCGCCGCGCAGCGGGAGCGCGAGGCGCAGCAAATGCGCAACAGCGCCAATCCTTTGCAAGAAATGGCGTTTCTGCAGAAACGTGCCCAGGGGGTGCTGCAGCATGGTTTGGCGGTGCGGGATTTGTCGGCCAGCCTGCTCGATATGGCGGATAGCCTGCTTGCCTTGAGCCAGCGCCACGCGGATGGCTTGCTGGCCAGCGTGTTCCTGTTGCCGTATCAGGATATCGGCAGCGCGCAAAGCGTCCACGTTGCCGCCATTCTCGCAGTGCTGGGCCGGCGGATCGGCGGAAGCGAGACTGAGCTGCGGCCGTTGATCGGCGCGGCCTTGAGCATGAATTTGGCCATCACTGGCCTGTTGAACCAGTTGGCCGCGCAAAGCGAAGCCATGGATCAGGCGCAGCAGGAGGCCATGTTCGCCCATCCTGTGCTGGCGTCGGCCCTGTTGCGCGAGGCCGGAGTGGACGACGAACGCTGGCACCGGCTAGTGCTGCAGCAGCATGAACGGCAGGACGGCGCGGGCTATCCGCTGGGCCTGGCGGGGGACGAAATCGATCCCGACGCGCTTTTGCTGCAGATGGTGGATCTGGTGTGCGGCTGCGTGCATCAGCCGCAGCCGCAATTGCCGGCGTTGGTGCTGGGCAGCCTGTTCCGCGGCGAGCTGGGGCAGTTTCCGCCGCAGCACGTCTCGCTGCTGGTGAAGGAGTTGGGGATTTATCCGCCGGGCAGCTTCGTGCGCCTGGCCAGCAATGAGGTGGCGGTGGTGACGCACCGCGGCGACAAGGCCAATACGCCGCGGGTGGCCGCCCTGCGCAAGCTGGACGGCCCACCCTATGTGGACCCGCTGCTGCGCGATACGCGCCAGCCCGCCTACCAGGTGCTGGAGCCGGTTGCCGCTGCGGCCGCCGCGATCAAACCAACCTATCTATACCGCTTGTGGTACAAGCCCTGACGGGGCTCAAGGGCGGGCCGCCGCGGGCTGCGCCAGCGGCTGGACCCTGACCTGATCCAGCTGGTTTATTTTCCAGACCCGCCGCATATGGCCGAAGTCGCGCCGGCGTTCGTCGCGCAACTGGATCTCGGGCAGGAAGGACAGGTCCAGCCACACTTCGCCCAGATAAACCGTTTCGTTTGGTTTTAGCTGAAACGGCGCGTTCAGCTTGAACTGCTTCATTTTCAGTTCCGACCCGAAGGCGCTGTCCTCCACCCAGTGAGCCCAGGCGCCGGATAGGCGGTAGTCTCCAGGCGGCAGGGAAATCAGCAGGAGCTTGCCTTCTTCCGGCGACATGCCTTCTTCTCCGAACACCGTATCCGTGAGCAAGCTGGCGCTCTCCTGCGCCGCCACGCGGTCCTGCGCGTCGCTGATGCTCAGGCCTATGGTGGCGCGGTCAGGATCAAAGGCTTTGCCGACCAGCGAGACGATGACGTAGGCCTGGCCCGGCGGCGGGGTCAGCGAGCCATGCAGCCGGCTGGCCATGCTGGCGCAGCCGGAGAGCAGGGCGGCGGCAAGCCACAACAGGGCGGTGCGGAGCATGGCGTGTCCTTTCTATGGCCTAGCCAAGCTGGGCGTCGAAGATCATGCAGGTGGTGGTGGCGTGGGCGTATAGCTTACCTGCTGCGTCCAGCAACTGGCCTTCCGCCGTCGCCATGCGGCCGCCGGCGTGAATGACCTTGCCTCGGCATAATAGCTTGCCGTGACGAGGCAGCACGGTTCGGACGAAATTCACTTTCAGCTCCAGCGTAGTGTAGGCCTTGCCGCGGGGCAGCAAGGAGTGAACGCTGCAGCCCATGGCGGAGTCCAGCAGGGTGCTGATGATGCCGCCGTGCACGCTGCCGATCGGATTGAAATGCGATTCATGAGGCAGAAAGGAGAACTCGACC
Source organism: Chromobacterium alticapitis (assembly GCF_002924365.1). Lineage (GTDB taxonomy): Bacteria > Pseudomonadota > Gammaproteobacteria > Burkholderiales > Chromobacteriaceae > Chromobacterium > Chromobacterium alticapitis. The sequence continues at coordinate 11,672 of NZ_PQWB01000025.1, forward strand.
TCGCCTTCCGTCGCGCGTTCGAAGTCGAAACGCAGCAATTTCGCCACGGGAGGCTGCGGCAAGCGGCCTTCCGTCATTTCGCGCAGATATTCCAGGCCGGAGAGTTCGCGCGCTGCGCGGGCGCCTATCGTTGGGTCGTCCCAGTGTATGGAGAGGCTGCGTTCTGCAAGGTCCTGGTTTGACATGGATGGCTCCGGTCGGATGGCGGAGCTTGAACTTGCCATGATTGAGACGGGATCGTCAATGCTTATGACATTTTCGTCAGCGATTCAGGTGCGGCTCCACGAACGCCAGCAGCCGCTCCGGCAACCAGTCTATGCGGCCGGGGAAGGGGCCGGTGGCGAAGCCGACGTGGCCGCCGTCATCCGGAAAGTCCAGCGTCACGCTGGGCGATACCTGCGAGGCTTGCGGCAGCGCGCTCGCCGGCAGGAACGGGTCGTTGCGCGCGTTCAGCACCAGCGTCGGTCGGGCGATGCGGACCAGCTTGGGTTTGCTGCTGGCCAGCGTCCAGTAGTTGAGCGCGGTGCCGAAGCCGTGGATGGGCGCGGTGACCAGGTCGTCGAACTCGATGAAGGTACGGGCGCGGCGCAACTTGCCGCCATCGAACAGGCCGGGGTGGCGCTGCAAGGACGCCATGGCCTTGGGCTTCAAGGTGTCCATGAACATGCGGGTATACAAGAGTTTGCCCAGGCCCCGGTCCAGCCGGGTGCTGGCAGCCACCAGGTCCAGCGGGGCGGACACCGCGGCGGCGGCCTGCGGCAGGGCGGCGTCGCCTTCTTCCGCCAGGTAATTCAGCAGCATGCTGCCGCCCAAAGACACGCCGATGGCAGCCATGGCGGCGAAGCGGAGCGACAGCCTTTGCAGAATCCAGCGCACCTCGGCTGCGTCGCCGGCGTGATAGGCGCGCGGCAGAGGATTGTCCACGCCGCCGCAGCCGCGGAAATGCGACACCACGCCATGCCAGCCGCGCGCGGCCACAGCTTGCATCAGCGCTTTGGCGTAGTGGCTGTCGCTGCTGCCTTCCAGTCCGTGGAACAGCACCACCAGCGGCGCGCCGGCCTGGCCGTCGACGAAGTCCAGCGCGATGCTGGCGCCGTCCGGCGTGTCCCACAGCTCGCGGCGGTACGGTGGTGGATCTATCCTGACCGCTAGCGCCGGCCAGATGGTCTGGGCGTGGCCGCCTCGCAGCCAGCGCGGCGCGTGATAGCTCATTGCGCCGGCTTGATGGCGGATTTGGGGCGGAAAGCCTTGATCACAGCCTCGTGGGTTTCGATATAGGGCGCGCCTATCAGGTCCAGGCAGTAGGGCACCGCGGCGAAGATGCCCGGCACTTCCACCTTGCCGTCCGCGCCGCGCAGGCCTTCCAGCGTTTCCTGGATGGCCTTGGGCTGGCCGGGCAGGTTCAGGATCAGGCTCTGCTTGCGGATCACGCCCGTCTGGCGCGACAAGAGGGCGGTGGGCACGAAGCGCAGGCTGATCTGGCGCATCTGCTCGCCGAAGCCGGGCATCACGCGGTCCGCCACCGCCAGCGTGGCGTCTGGCGTCACGTCGCGCGGGGCCGGGCCGGTGCCGCCGGTGGTCAGCACCAGATGGCAGCCATCCTCATCGACCAAGGCCTTCAGCGCGGCCTCTATGCCCGGCTGCTCGTCCGGGATCAGGCGGGCGACGGTCTCGAACGGGGTGGCCAGCGCGCGTGCCAACCAGTCTTGCAGCGCGGGCAGACCCTTGTCTTCATACACGCCCTGGCTCGCGCGGTCGGAGATGGATACCAGGCCTATCTTCAGCATTACGCTTCGTCCTCTTCCTCGTCTTTATTCCAGATGCGCGGTTTGCCCGGCTCCGGAATCTGTTCCTTGATCAGCTGGTACAGCTGGCGGAAGGCCTTGGGCGGCTTGTTGTCTAGCTTTTCCTTGCGCGACTGGCGAACGAGGGAGTGCAGCTGCTTGGGATCGGCCTCGGGGAAGCTTTGCAGGAACAGCGGCTGGTTGGCGTCGTCGGCCATCAGTTTGTCGCGCCAGCGCTCCAACAGCTTCTGCCAGGCGATGTGCTCGGACGATTCGCCCTTGAGTATCTGCAGATATTGCTGGATGGGCTCGGGATCGACATTGCGCATCAGCTTGCCGATGTATTGCAGTTGGCGGCGGATGGCGCCGTGCGCGGTCAGGCGCTTGTATTCCAGCAGCGCGGAGAGCAAATCCTCCGGCAGCGCCATTTTCTTCAGCGTATCCTTGGACAGCTCGACCAGTTCGCTACCCAGATCCTGCAGCGCGTCCATGTCGCGCTTGCGCTGGGACTTGCTGACGAAGTCGTCGTCGTTCTGGTGGTCGGTCATTGTTGCTAGGTCTCACTCGGTTTTCAAGGCTGGTATGATACCGGAAAAGGCCGTCGGCCGTTTCCACTGTTCCGAAAGATACTATGGCAGATAAGACATTCAGTTTCAGTTCCGAAACCTTGAGCGGCATCGCGGACCGCGTGCTCGAACTGGCCCGCCAGCATGGCGCCAGCGCCGCCGAGGCCGACGTTTCCGAAGGTGTCGGCCAGACCGTCAGCGTGCGCCTGTCCGAGGTGGAAACCATAGAATACAACCAGGACAAGGGCGTCAGCGTCACAGTCTATCTGGGCCAGAAAAAGGGCCACGCCAGCACGTCCGACTTCTCCGACCAGGCGCTGGCCGATACCGTGCGCGCCGCGCTGGACATCGCGCGCTACACGGCGGAAGACGATTGCGCCGGCCTGGCCGATGCGCAGCTGCTGGCGGACGAGTTGCCGGAACTGGACTTGTTCCATCCCTGGCGGCTGCCGGTGGAGCAGGCCATCGAGCTGGCGCGCCGTTGCGAGGACAGCGCGCGCGCGGTGGATGCGCGCATCCGCAATTCCGAAGGCGCCAGCGTGTCGGTGCAGGCCAGCCAGTTCGTTTACGCCAACAGCCACGGCTTCAACGGCGGCTTCGCCAGCAGCCGCCACAGCCTGTCCGCCGCCGTGGTGGCGGAAGAGGGCGGCGCGATGCAGCGCGACTACTGGTACTCGGCCGCGCGCCATCGCGATGATCTGGCGCCGGTGGAGGAGATAGGCCGCATCGCCGGCGAGCGCGCCGTGCGCCGGCTGGGCGCTCGCCGCGTCAAGACCGGCCAGTATCCGGTGTTGTTCGAGGCGCCGGTGGCCATGTCGCTGCTGGGCCATCTGACCGCGGCGATCAGCGGCGGCAATCTATACCGCAAGTCCTCCTTCCTGCTGGACTCGCTGGGCAAGCCGGTGATGGCGTCCAAGGTGACGATAGACGAAGATCCCTTCCTGCTGCGCGGTCTGGCCAGCAGCGCCTTCGACAACGAGGGCGTGGCGACGCGCGCGCGCAGGCTGGTGGATGGCGGCGTGCTGCAGGGCTATCTGCTGTCCAGCTATTCGGCGCGCAAGCTAGGCATGCAGACCACCGGCAACGCTGGCGGCGCGCATAATCTGGTGGTCCACTCCACTGGCGAGAGCTTCGCCGAGCTGCTGGCGCAAATGGGCAGCGGCCTCCTGGTGACCGAGCTGCTGGGCCAGGGCGTCAATACGGTGACCGGCGATTATTCGCGCGGCGCGGCCGGTTTCTGGGTGGAGAACGGCGTGATCGCCTATCCGGTGGAGGAAATCACCATCGCCGGCAATCTGCGAGATATCTTCCTCAATATCGAAGCGGTGGGCAGCGACACGCTGGACCGCGGCGGCCGCCGCATCGGTTCGGTGCTGGTGGGCGGCATGATGGTGGCTGGCGCGGAGTGAGCGGCAGCCTGTTCGCGCCTGACGATGGCCCGTGGATCGAGCGGCTGTCGGTTGGCGCGGCGCTGTTGCACGGCTGGGCCTGCGCGGACGACGTCCGCCTGCTTGAGGCGGTGGACGCCGTGGCGGCGCAGGCGCCGCTGCGCGCCATGGCGACGCCGAGAGGACAGTCCATGTCGGTGGGCACGACCAGCTGCGGCGACTGGGGCTGGGTGTCGGACCGCCATGGCTATCGTTATTCCGCGGTCGATCCCGAAACCGGCCATCCCTGGCCGGTCATGCCGGATCCGCTGCGCGCGCTGGCGCAAGGCGCGGCGGCGGCGGCGGGCTTCGCCGGCTTCGATCCGGACGCCTGCCTAATCAATTGCTATCTGCCCGGCGCGCGCATGGGCTTGCACCAGGACAAGGACGAGCGCGACTTCTCCGCGCCCATCGTCTCGGTGTCGCTGGGCCTGCTGGCGGAATTTTTGCTGGGCGGACTGCGCCGCGCCGACAAGAGCGCTCGCATCGCGCTGCTGCATGGCGACGTGCTGGTGTGGGGCGGGCCGGATCGCTTGCGCTACCACGGCGTGCGTCCGGTGCAGGCCGGCAGCCATCCCTTGCTCGGCGCGCGCCGCATCAATCTCACTTTCCGCAAGGCTCGCTGAATCATGTCCGTTATCGATTGCGATATCGTCCTGCCGCCGGGTTTCCGCCCGCAGGACATCCTGGCGTTCCACCGCCGCGACGGCGAGCGCCTGGCTGAGCAGGTGGACGAGGCCGGATTGAGAAAGGGCCTGTTGTGGCGGGGGCTGCCAGCGTGCTTGGCGCTGCGCTTCGAAGACGGTCGGGCGCGGCTGGCGCTGGCGCTGGACGGCGCGGCGGACGCTGGCGACGGGGTGGCGCTGGAGCGCATGGGGCGGCGCATGCTGGGCCTGAGCCAGCCGGTGGAAGACTTTGAGCGCCAATACCGCAACCATCCGCAGTTGGGCGGCCTGATCGCCGCGCGCGCCGGCTTGCGGGTGCCGCAGACGGCGACGCCGTTCGAGGCGCTGGCCTGGGCCATCACCGGCCAGCAGATCAGCGTGGCCGCAGCGGTGACGATACGCCGGCGCATGCTGCTGCTGTGCGATTGCCGCCATTCCTCCGGCCTGCTGTGCCACCCGGACGCGGCGCGGCTGGCGGCGTTGACGGCGGACCAGTTGGGCGAATCCGGCTTCTCGCGCGCCAAGAGCCGCGCGCTGCTGGCGTTGAGCCAGGCTGCCGCCGCAGGCGAGTTGCCGCTGGATGCCTGGCTGGATGGGACGCCCGCCGCGGATGTCGCTGAGCGCTTGCTGGCGGTGCCGGGCATCGGCCCGTGGACAGTCAGCTATGCCTTGTTGCGCGGCTACGGTTGGTTGGATGGCTCGCTGCATGGCGACGTAGCGGTGCGCAAGGCGTTGGGCATGGTGTTGGGCATGGCGGAAAAGCCGGACCAGAAGCAGGCGCAAGATTGGCTGGGCGCGTTCTCGCCTTGGCGCGCGCTGGTGGCGGCGCATCTATGGGCTTTGTTGCAGGCCGGCGGTTTCTGAAGCTTGCTGGTTAGTCTCTTTTTTGACTATCTCTAAAAGAACTAATAAGGCGTACAGAGAAAGAGGCTGGCATGCGCAGGCCCAGCAGAATCGGTTTAGTCTTGTCCGGCGGCGGCGCGCGCGCGGCCTATCAGGTTGGCGTGTTGTTGGGTATTTCCCGCTTGTTGCCGGATCCGGAGCGCAATCCCTTTCCCATTATTTGCGGTACTTCCGCCGGCGCGATCAACGCGGTGGCGCTGGCTTCCGGCGCCGGCAACTACACCCTGGCGGTGTCGGCGCTGGCCAAGGTGTGGAAGCAGCTGCATATCAGCGACATCTACGACGCCAGCACGCTGTACTTCGTCAAAACCTTCCTGCATTTCGGCTTTTCGCTGCTCAGCGGCGGCCATGTCTTGCGCAATCCGCAGAGCTTTCTCGACAACGCGCCGCTGCGCGGCCTCTTGGGGCGGATCATGAATTTCGACGGCGTGGGGCGGGCGCTTGACGCGGGCGCATTGCAGGCGCTGGCGCTGACGGCCTCCTGCTACACCACGGGCATGTCGGTCACGTTTTTTCAGGGCGGGGAGGAGATGGACGAGTGGGCGCGCTACCAGCGGCTGGGCGTGCGCGAGCGCATAGGGCTGGACCATGTGCTGGCCACCTCGGCCATTCCGCTGATTTTCCCGTCGGTGAAAATAGGCGAGAAATTCTACTGCGACGGGGCGGTGCGCCAGCTGTCGCCGCTGTCGCCGGCGCTGCATCTGGGCGCGGAGAAGTTGTTCGTGGTGGGCTTGGCCAGCCAGCGTCCGGACATGATTGAACGGCGCAATATCGGCTCTTATCCCATGCCGGCCCAAGTGTTCGGCCATCTGCTCAACAGCGTGTTCATAGACAGCATGGCGGTGGACATGGAGCGGCTGCAGCGCGTCAACCGAACCATAGCGCTGCTGCAGGAGCATGAGGATCTGGCCTGCCAGACGCAGCTGAAAAAAGTGGAAATCTTCCAGCTTAACCCCAGCAAATCGCTGGAGGGCATCGTTTATCGCCATACCAGTCTGTTTCCGCCCATCTTGCGCTTCATCATGAAAGGCACCGGCGGCACTCGCCAGCGAGGCACGGCTTTGGCCACCTATTTGCTGTTCGAGCCGGGCTATTGCCGCGAGCTGATCGCGCTTGGCTATCACGACACTTTGCAGCACAAGCACGAAATCCGCGCCTTCCTGGAGTTGTAGCGGCCCGGAACTTTGCCGGCTCGCCCCAATCAGAGCTTTTCCGTTTACACTGCGTTACTCGCGAGACATATCAGGAAAGGCTAAGGGGATGGGTTTGAATATCGGCACGCGACAGGGGTTTCTGTTGTTGGCGGCGGCATGCGCCGGCGCCATCGGTTTCGCGCTGTTCGCTCAATATCAGCTGGGGCAGGAGCCCTGCCCGCTGTGCATTCTGCAGCGCATAGGCGTGATGGCGGTTGGCGCGTTGGCCTTGCTGGCCGCGTTGCATAACCCCGGCAAGGCGGGGACCAAGGTGTGGGGCGGACTGGTGACGCTGGCCGGGCTGGCCGGCGCAGGCGTGTCGTTGCGCCAGTTGTGGCTGCAGAGCCTGCCGGCCGACCAGGTGCCGCAGTGCGGGCCGGGGCTGGAGTTTCTGATGGAATCCTTCCCCTTGTGGCAGGTGTTGTCCAAGGTGTTGAAGGGCAGCGGCGAGTGCGCCGAAATCCAAGGGCGTTTCCTCGGCATGACCATGCCGTTCTGGGTGGCGGTGTTCTTCGCCGGCGCGATTCTGTGGACGATCTGGCTGGTTCGCCGCAAGCGCTGAGCCTGGATGCGCAGGAAATCCCGACCGCCGGCTTGCCGGCGGTTTTCATTTGCGGCGTCAGCCGCCTTGCCCGGTTAGCGCCGCCGGGCCGCTGCCGCATACCTGGTTGCGTCCGTTTTCCTTGGCCAGATACAGGGCTTGGTCCGCATCTTCGAATATTTGGCGCGCGCTGTCCTCGGCTGGTACGCGGGAGACCACGCCTATGCTGCAGGTGACGCGCTCCGGCGGATTGGCCGCATGCGGCAGCGCCAGCGCCTCCAGGCTCTGGCGGAAGCGCTCTGCCGCGGCCAAGGCCTCGCGCTCGCTGCGCTCCGCCAGCAGGATGCCGAACTCCTCTCCGCCTAGCCGGGCCGGCATCTCTCCCTTGCGGGCGAAGCACCGCCGCAGCGTTTCCGCGGTGCGGCGCAGCACGTCGTCGCCGGCGTAATGGCCGTAGCGGTCGTTGTAGCCCTTGAAGTTGTCCAGGTCGACGATCAGCAGCGCCAGCGGTTTGCGGCGGCGGCGATGCGACGCCAGTTCGGCGGCGAAAGCCTCGTCGAAGCTGCGGCGGTTGGCCAGGCCGGTCAGGCCGTCGGTCAGCGCCAGCGCGTTCAGCCGCGTTTGGCGGACCGCGTAGCGCAAGCAGCCGGCCAGCGCCAGCAGCAGCGCCGCCACGCCGCCGCCCGGCCAGATCCGTCCCAGATACAGCGCGGCGGCGGATGCGAGCAGCAGGCTGAGCGAGGCGGCGAAATAGGCGGTCAGCAGGCGGCGGGCCGAGCGCAGCAGGGATAGCCGCCAGTCCGCCAGGCCGAGCAGCAGCGCGCAGAGCAGGGCTTGCCAGATCGGATCCAGCGGTTTGGCCAGCAGGTTTTCCAGCATGCCATGCAGCAGGAAAGCGTTGATCTCCACGCCGGACAGGCCGCGGTTGTTGGCCGACAGCGGGGTGGCGTGAACGTCGCCCAGTCCGGTGGCGGTGGCGCCTATCAGCACGATGCGGCCGGCGAAGCTGGCGGCCGGCAACCGGTTCAGCGCATCGGCGTAGGAAATCAGCTGGTAGGGGCGCGGTCCTTTGGCGAAAGGCACCATGGCCGGCTGCGCGCGCAGCCAGGCGGCGTTTTCCATTGGCGCGGCGCTTGCAGGGTGGGAGGCGGGACGGCCGGAGGCCAGCGTCGCGAGCGCGCCGGCGAAGCTGTCATAGCGCGCTTGATTCAGCCCGGCGCGCAGGTAGACGCGGCGAATGATGCCATCGGCGTCTAGTTCGAAATCGGTGTGGCCCAGCGCCGCCATCGCGTCTGCCAGCTGCGGCATGGGCCTGGCTTCTACTAGTTCGCGGCCGCTTAACTCTGGGAAGACAGGGCCGGCCACTCTGCCGTTGCGGCGTATGGCTTCCGCCAGCTGGCGGTCGGTATCCGCATGCTGGGAGGGCTCGATCAGGGCGATGTCCAGGCCGACGGCGCGCGCCTGGCGCAGTTTATCCAGCAATTGGGCGTGCAGGACGCGAGGCCAGGGCCAGCGGCCCAGCTCGGCCAGGCTTTTCTCGTCTATCGCGATGACGGTGAGGGCGCTGTGGTCGCCATGGGGCGGCCGCAGGGCGGTCAAGCCGTCGTAGAGCCAGCCGTCCAGCCTGGTCAGCAATTGGCTGGCAATCAACAGAAAAGCGGCGGCGGCCAGCACTAGGGGAGCCAGTCGGCCGAGCTGGTTTGATTTATCGTTGTCCATGGAAGCGTGTCAGCCGCGCGATGGCGCGCTCAGGGCAGGGTTAGCGCCGGGTGCTTTTCTTCCGCGTGGTAGCCGGCGTCGTCGTCAATGCGGATGGTGACGTCAAACGCGCCGCGCGGCAAGTCGCGCAGCAGCCAACAGGGCTGAGCGGCTTCGCTCCGGAAGGTTGCGCCTGGTCCGCTCAGCAGCAGGGTATAGCGGGTGTTGGCCAGCGGATAGCGCCGTCCGCATAGCGAGGCCGGTGCGATGTCGGGCACGCCCAACCAGCCTACGACATCGACGCGCTGCGGATCGCTGAAGGGGCCAAGCGCGCCGTCGGGCGCGATGGAGGCCGTTCGCCAATACCACGCGCCGCGGCCGGGCAAGGTGATTTCTTGTTCAGGCCGGGTCAGCGGGATATCTTGCGCGAGTTCGCGGAAATCCGCGTCGCGCGAGACCTGCAGGCGAGCGGGATGCTCGACGCCGGCGCTGCTGCGCACTTGCAGCGTGTCGCCGCGTTGCTGTCGAGGCGAAGCCAGCAGCAGCGGCGGCAGGGGATAGGCGTGTAGCGCGAGGGCGCGCTGACTGTCGAAGCCTTGCAGCCCATCGGCGTTGCGGGCGCGGATGGCCAGCAGGTAGTCGCCGTTGCCCGGCAGCAGCGGGGAGAAGCTCGGCGCGTCGCTTTCGCGTTCCTGCAGCAGCTCATGCGCGCTGTCCGCGCGGCTCAGCGCCAGGTGATAGCCGGTTTCGCCCGCGCCGGCTTTCCAGCGCAAAGGCGGCGGATTGAATTCGGCGCGGTTCGCCAGGCCTTCCAGCGCAGGGGCGGCAGGCAGGGTGTCGGGCCGGCCGCCATTGGCCTTGCCGCGGCTGCCGAAGCCGGCCGGCACGTCCACTTCGCCTTGCTCGGTGCGGACATTGACCTTGCCGCGCAGCACTTCGGTCGCGGTGTCGTCCGCGGCCGCGCTGCGCACGCGGAATTCGGTTCCGCGCACGGTGGTGACGGCGGATGGCGTCTGGATGCGGTAGCGGCTGGGCATCAGCAGGTTGGGAATCACCGAGCTGGCGGCGCTGCCCTGGTCCAGCCGGCTTTGCGTCAGCACGGCGCCGGTGCTGGGGTAGTAGGCCTGGTTTTCCAGCGTCAGCGCGGTATTGGCGTTCAGCACCAACATGGAGCCGTCCTGCAGGCGCAGGCGCAGCATGGAGTCGTTGCCGGTGCGGAAGCGGGTGCCGTTGGCGTAGCGTTGTCCATGCTTCAGGCTCAGCGCCGCGCCGTCCGGTCCCTGTGCGCTGACCTGGCCGGATGCGTCGTCGAGTTCGGCTTCGCTTGCATTCTGTTTGACCCAGGCGTAAGGGATGTCGAGCACGCTGCCGGGAGTCAGGCGATGCGGATTGGCAATGCGATTGCCTTCGCGAAGCTGGCGCGCGTAATCGGGAGATAGCAGATGGCGCGATGCGATGGACCAAAGCGTGTCGCCTGCTTGCACCTTGTACTGCCAGATCGCCGTTTCTACGGGCGGGCTGGCGTGGACGGACGCGGCGAGCGCGCACAGCGCCAGCGGGATTGCATTGCGCATTGTGAAATCTCTTGATTGAATATGTGTAAAGTTTGACAGTATCGATGCCAATTGGGAATTAGGCAAATTATACGTGGGATGAGGGGCTTGGGGTGCCAAGAGAGGGGCGAAAAGCCATGAAAAAAAGCAGCCCGAAGGCTGCTTTTTTCGTGTTGGCGGAGTGGACGGGACTCGAACCCGCGACCCCCGGCGTGACAGGCCGGTATTCTAACCAACTGAACTACCACTCCGTTTTCTGGTGGGCGGTACTGGACTCGAACCAGCGACCCCTGCCGTGTGAAGGCAGTGCTCTACCAACTGAGACTAACCGCCCAGAAAACTGTTTACTGCTTGAAAGCGTTGGCGGAGTGGACGGGACTCGAACCCGCGACCCCCGGCGTGACAGGCCGGTATTCTAACCAACTGAACTACCACTCCAACCGTAAACCTTTGGTGGGCGTTGACGGAGTCGAACCGCCGACATTCTGCTTGTAAGGCAGACGCTCTACCAACTGAGCTAAACGCCCGAAATACGAGTGCTGCTTTATATGTTGGCGGAGTGGACGGGACTCGAACCCGCGACCCCCGGCGTGACAGGCCGGTATTCTAACCAACTGAACTACCACTCCAACCGTAAACCTTTGGTGGGCGTTGACGGAGTCGAACCGCCGACATTCTGCTTGTAAGGCAGACGCTCTACCAACTGAGCTAAACGCCCTGAATTCGTTTCGCCGTTTGCGTCTCAGCGAGGAGGCGAATTAAAGCACAGGGTTTAAGCTCGCGCAAGTGCTTTGCTGAAGTTTTTTTGAGAAAGCCGGAAACTTTGAATATTTGCTCCAATTTTGCGTTGTTTTCCGGGATATGCGGGTGACGGCGAGTTTGCGGCTCATGTATCATGCGCCGATTAAGGTTTGACGGATGATGTGAAGAATGAAGCCGACCTTTCTCGATTTTGAGCAGCCGATTGCCGAGCTCGAGAACAAAATTGAAGAGCTGCGTTTCGTGCAGGACGACTCAGTGCTGGATATCTCGGAAGAGATCGCCCGCCTGCAGAAGAAGAGCCTGGAGCTGACCAAGACGCTGTACGCCAAGCTGACGCCGTCGCAGATCGCGATGGTGGCGCGCCATCCTCAGCGCCCGTATACGCTTGACTATATACAAGCCATTTTCACCGACTTCGAAGAGCTGCACGGCGACCGCGTTTACGCGGACGACGCAGCCATCGTAGGCGGTCTGGCCCGTTTCAACGGCCAGTCGGTGATGGTGATCGGCCATCAGAAGGGCCGCGACACCAAGGAAAAGATACGCCGCAACTTCGGCATGCCGCATCCGGAAGGCTATAGAAAGGCCTTGCGCTTGATGAGGCTGGCCGAGAAGTTCGGCATTCCGGTGTTGACCTTCGTCGATACCGCAGGCGCCTGGCCCGGCATTGGCGCGGAGGAGCGCAGCCAGTCCGAGGCGATTGGCCGCAATCTGTATGAAATGACCAGGCTGCGCGTGCCTATCATCGTTACGGTGATAGGCGAGGGCGGCTCTGGCGGCGCTTTGGCCATTGCGGTGGGCGACCACGTCAATATGCTGCAGTACGCTACCTATTCGGTGATTTCGCCGGAAGGCTGCGCTTCCATTCTGTGGAAGACGGCGGAGCGCGCGTCCGACGCGGCCGAGGCCCTGGGCATCACCGCGCCGCGGCTGAAGACGCTGGGCCTGGTCGATCGCGTGGTGAACGAACCGGTGGGCGGCGCCCATCGCGACCACGCGCAGATGATGACCACGCTGAAGCGGGCGCTGCAGGATGAATTGAAGGAGGTCCAGGGCAAGGCCATGGACGAGCTGCTGAAGCAGCGCTTTGACCGCTTGATGAGCTATGGCCGCTTCAAGGAAGACGCAGCCTGAGCTGGCGGATAGCCTGATCGCGCACTGGCCGGACGCATTGTCCGGCCTTTGCGTTTTGGAGGTTGGCTTATCCGGCGGGCTGGATTCCGCGGCGCTGCTGTCGCTGCTGGCCGAGGCGCGCGCGCGGCGGCCGGGGCTGAGCCTGTCCGCCGTGCATGTCCATCACGGCCTGAGCCCCAACGCCGACGACTGGGCCGCGCATTGCCAGGCGCTGTGCGACGCGCTGGGCGTGCCCTTGCGCATCGAGCGAGTGCAAGTGCGCGCGGGCGGCGGCGAGAGCCTGGAGGCGGCGGCGCGCGAGGCGCGTTACGCGGCTTATCGGCGTTCGGCGGCGGAGGCGATAGCGCTGGCCCACCATCAGGATGACCAGGCGGAGACCGTGCTGCTGCAGCTGTTGCGCGGCGGCGGCGTCCGGGCGCTGGCGGCCATGCCGGCGCTGCGCGAGCTGACGCCGGGCAAGCTGCTGTGGCGGCCGCTGCTGGGCTTCACCCGCGCGCAGCTTGAGGCTTATGCGCGCCAGCGGGGTTTGCGCTGGGTGGAGGATGAGAGCAACCGCGACAGCCGCTATCGGCGCAATCTGCTGCGCAACGACATTCTGCCGCTGCTGGAGCGGGCCGTGCCGCATTACCGCAGCCATCTGTGCCGCTCGGCGACGCTGCAGGCCGATGCGGCGGCCATTCTGGACGAGGTGGCGCGCGGCGACGTGGACGCCTGCCGCGGCGAGTCCGGCTTGGACTTGCGCCGCTGGCTGGACTTGTCCGCGCCCCGGCAACGCCAGGCGCTGTTGGCCTGGCTGGGCGAGCAGGGTTGGCCGGCGCCGGAGCCTGGCGCGCTGCAGGCGTTTCAGCAGCAGCTGTGGCAGGCGGGCGAGCAGGCTTTGCCTATATTGCAGCTGCGCGGCGGCTTGCTGTTCCGCTTCGGCGGCCAGATTCAGGCCTTGCCGGATCTGGATCCTCCGGCATCCGGCACGGCTTTGCCCGATCTGAGCGGCGGCCAGCCGCAGGAACTGCCGGAATGGGGCGGCAGGCTGGAGTGGGAATGGCGCGAGCGCGGCCTGCCGGACGCCGTTCTGGCCGCTGGGCTGACGCTGCGGCCACGGCAGGGCGGCGAAAAACTGCCTTATTCCGGCGGGCGGCGGGAAGTGAAAGATGTGCTGCGCGAGGCCGGCTTGCCGCCGCCCTTGCGCCAGCGTTGGCCCTTGCTGTACGGGGCGGACGGCGATCTGCTGGCCGTGCCCGGCCTAGCGGTCTCGCACGCGGCGGCATCGGCCGCCGGCTGGTGGCCGCTATGGCGGCCGGCGCTGCGCCGGGATGCCGCCAAGTCCTGACAGGCGATTTCAATCCGTCAGCCGGCGCTGTCTCTCCGGCTGATTTCCCCAAGCCAAGCCCTAGCGCCAAGCCTCTCAGGCAAAAGCCTGGCCGCCGTCCAGCAGTTCCACCTTGTCGCCCAGCGCTCGCAGGGCGATCTCATGCACCATCTGGTCAACTGTGGTGCAGCAGTCGCGCAAGACTTTTACTTGGTAGGGATCGGCGGCGCGCGACAGCGCGGTATGGGTCACGCAGTTCTGCGTCATCATGCCGGCTATCAGTAGGCTGTCCACCTTAAATTCTTTGAGCAGGGCGTCCAGCGTGGTGTCGAGGAAGGCGTCGGCATGGCTTTTCACCACCACCGGCGCGTCGGGCGCGGCGGCCAGCACTTGCGGGTGGATCTGGACGCCGTGGGTATCCGGCGCGAAGAACGGCGAGGCGGCGCTGGCGGCGATATGCTGGACATGGATGACCGGCATGCCCTGGCGTCGGGCCTGCTCGATGGCGCGCAAGGTGTTGGCCAGCGTCTGCTCGGTATTCCACAGCGGGTATTTGCCATTGGGGAAATAGTCGTTTTGCAGGTCGATGATCAGCAGGGCGGTAGTCATGCGGCGCGTCCTCAGTAAGTGCGATGCCTTGATTATGTGCCGCGCCCGTCTTGGCGAAGAGTGGCCCAGGTGACACAATTCGATCACATCAGGCCAATCGGGAGTGTGGGGATGGAAAGGCGCGGCGTCGCGGTGCTGGCGTTCGATGGCATCAGTCCGTTTCATTTGTCGGTGCCGTGCATGGTGCTGGGCGAGCTGTCGCCGGACGCGGACGGGCTGAAGGTTTGCGCGGCGCGGCCGGGCATGCTGGGCACCAGCGCGGGGTTTTCCTTGCTGGTGGAGCATGGGCTGGAGGCCTTGCGGCAGGCCGAGGTGATCATCGTGCCCAGTTGGCTGGGGCCTGCGCATGGCGCCGATGCGGACTTGCTGCAGGCATTGCGCGAGGCGCACGCCGACGGCGCGCAACTGGTGGGGCTGTGCCTGGGCGCTTGCGTGTTGGCGGAGGCGGGCTTGCTGGACGGCAGGCGCGCCACCACGCACTGGGCGTATGCCGATGAGTTTGCCCGGCGGTATCCGGCGGTGCGGCTGGACCCGGATGTCTTGTACGTGGAGGATGGCCAGGCGCTGACTTCGGCCGGCACCGCGGCCGCGATAGATTGTTGCCTGCACATGCTGCGTCAGCGCCGCGGCGTGGAGGAGGCCAATCGGGTGGCGCGGCGGTTGGTGGTGGCGCCGCATCGCCAGGGCGGCCAGGCGCAATTCATCGAGCAGCCCTTGCCCAAGGCGGAGCGCGACGCCCGGCTGGGCGGGCTGCTGGACTGGGTGCGCGCGCGCCTGCGCGACGAACATACGCTGGACAGCCTGGCAGCGCGGATGGCGATGAGCCGGCGCACTTTCTCCCGCCATTTTCATGCCATGACCGGCGCCACCCTGGGCGAATGGCTGGCCGAGGAGCGCCTGGCGCTGAGTCAGCGGCTGCTGGAGACTGGCAGCCTGTCCATCGAGCAAGTGGCCGAGCAGGCCGGGCTGGGCTCGGCCGTGTCGCTGCGCCGCTTGTACCGGCAAAGGCTGGGCGTGTCGCCCGCCGCCTGGCGGCAGGCTTTCCGCGGGGCGGGCTGAGTCAGAAGCCCTGGTAATGCGAGCCCTGGGCGCCGCCGGCGGGCGCCTGCGGCGGCGCGGCCGGCGTCTTGGCCATGCCTTGCCGCAGGTAGCGGATGGCGGCTTCCAGCTGGGCATCCTGTCCCTGGAAGGCAGCCCAAGGGAGATTGTCCACCGCGATGTCCGGTTTCACCCCGCGGCCTTCCACCACCCATTGCCGGCTGCCATCGGGCGCCGTAATGAATTGGGGAGACTGGGCGGCGCGGGCGATGCCCAGGTCTCGGCTCCCGTTCTGGTCGCTCAGCCACATGCCGGCGCCGGCGGTCGGCATGCCTATCAGCGTGGCGATGCCCAGCCGCTGCAGGCCCAGGGCGAAGGTTTCGCCGTCTGAATAGGTGTCGCCGTCTATCAGCGCCACCACTTTGCCGCGGAAGGCATAGGGCGGGTTCGGCTCGGCGACGGATTGATTGCCGCTCTGCCACCATACCCAGACGCGGCGCAGCAGCTTCTCCAGCAGCCAGCGGTCGATATTGCCGCCATTGTTATGGCGCAAATCCAGGATCAAGCCTTCGCGGTCGAACACCGGGTAGTATTCGCGCGCCCAGCGCGCGGCGTCGTCCTTGCCCATGGCCTGCAAGTGCAGGTAGCCGATGCGGCCTGCCGATTGCTGTTCCACCATGCTGCGGCGTTGTTCTTCCCAGCCCAGGTAGCGCAGTTGGCGATCGCGCGCCAGGCTGACCGGCCGCACGATGGCTTGGCGGCTGGCGCCGCCGCGGTTGATCTGCAGCAGCACCTGCTTGCCCGCCTGGCCGCGCAGCGCGCTGGCCAGCGCGTACTCGCTGGGCAGGGCCTGGCCGTTGACGCGCGCGATCACGTCGCCGACGCGGACATCGGCTTCCGGCTGCGCCAGAGGGGAGCGCTCTTCCAGCAGCTCCGGGTCGCCGTTCCAGATCGCCGTCACTTCCAGCCCGCCGGGGGCGCGGCGCAGGTCGGCCGCCAGTTGGCCGACGGACGTGTCGGGCTTGGCCGCGTCTTGCGCGCGGATGCCGACCTGGCTGTGCTGGATGCCGACAGTGGCTATCATCTGCGCCAGCACGTCGTTCAGCTCCTGGCGGGTCGTCACTTTGTCCGCCAAAGGCGCGAAGCGGCGGCGCGCGGCCTCCCAGTCTACGGCGCGCATGGTGGCCAGATGCACCGTGTCGCGGTGCATGCGCCAGGTGTCGGCGAAGATCTGCCGCCATTCGGCGCGCGGGTCCAGGGGCAGGCTCCAGTCCTTCAGGCTGACGGCGTATTTGTCCATTTCCTTGGGCATTTTTTCGCCGGCCGGCACCACGGCCAGGCTGGGCTGGCCGCCTTCCTCGCGCACCAGCAGCAGTTTCTTGCGGTCCGCGGACTGGCGGTATTCCTTGATACCTTCGGCGAAGACCTCCGGTTTGGATGGCGTGGGGTTGGGGGCCTCGATGGACAGGGAGAGTAGTTGCTTCAGCTTGGCTTCAGGGGTGGCGGCGCGAGTGAAGTAGAGCCGCTTGTCGTCTGCCTTGAGGCTGTCGTAATTGCCTGCTTCCAGCGGCGCCTCGTACAGGCGGCGGCGGAAGCCGTTGTCCAGCCGCACCGGCTTGGGGCTCTTCTTGGCGTCCTTGCCCTTGTCTTCCTTGTTCTCGCTGTCGCCGCTTTCGCCCTTGTCTTCGCCGGCGTCCTTGCCAGCCAGCTCGTCTTTGGGCTGGAAGGGCCAGCGCGCCGATGCGTCCAGCATCAGGCCGTAGATCTTGGTTTGCTTGTTGAAGTAGGGCGCGGGATCGCGCTGGCCCCAGGGGCTGGAGACTTCGGAATCCAGATTGCGGTCGCTGAGGAAGTACAGCGTCTTGCCGTCCGGCGCAAAGGCTGGGCTGCGCGCGTGGTAGCGGTCGCTGCTCAGCGGAAAATGCTGCCGGCTCTGGCTGTCGTAGAGCCAGAGCTGGGAGAATTCGTTGGCCGCGTCGGCCCCGTAGGCCAGGTAGCGGCTGTCCGGCGACCAGGCGAAGTCGGCGTAGCCGCCGCGCGGCAACTGGCGCAGCAGCCTGCGCTCGCCGCTGTCCAGGTTCAGCAGCCACAGCCGGCGGCGGCCGTCGCTATAGACCAGCTTCTTGCCGTCGGGCGCGGCCAGCGGCTGTTCGATGGGCGAGTCGCCGCCATGGCTGATCTGATGCATGGCGCCGCCGGTTCGGCTGTCGGCGCGCCAGAATTCCTGCTCGCCGCTCTTGTCGCTGGTCAGCAGCAGCGATTTGCCGTCGGCGCTGAAGCTCAGTTCGCGCGCGCGCTGCGCGCCGTCGGTCAGCACGTCGGCGCGGCGGCCTGAGCCGACCGGAAACACCGAGACATAGCCGCGAGCCTGCACCGCGACGCGATCGCCATTGGGCGACAGCGCCAGCGCGGAGACGTAGTTGAGCGGGTTGTTGATCATCTGCGGCCGCAACTGTTCGAAATCCGAATTCAACTGAATGGCTAGTTCTTGATCGGCGCCGGTTTGCGGGTCCAGCACATGGATGGCGCCGGCTTGGGTGTAGACGATGCGGTCATGGCCGGGCGCGGCGTACAGGTTGGCGTCTCGGACTTCGAAGTCGCGGTAATGGGTCAGCTCGCGGCTGTCGGCCAGCGCGCCGCTGGCAGCCAGCCGGCCCTGCCACAGATTCAGCCGCCCGCCCTTGTCGCTGAGGAAGTAGACTTGATCGCCGACGCACATCGGTTGGCGGCTGGTGCCGGGGTGGCCGGGGAAGGCGGGCCTGGCCTCCTGGCCTGGCTGCCAGCTCCATAGTTGCTGCCGCAGCCCGCCGACATAGCCGATCACGTTGTCGCTGGGCTGCGCTTCGCGCGCAAACACGGTGGGATGGCCTTGGCCGTCCAGGCAGGCTTCGGCGGCCTGGGCCAATGGGATCGGCTCGCGCTGGCCGCTGGCGGGGTCTAGCAGGTAGAGCCGGGTGTCCGGCTTGCCGCTGTAGCGGCTGCTGGCCACCAGCACTCTGCCGTCGCGGCTCCAGCCCTGAACCTTGACGCCGCGGTCGCCGTCTATGGTCAGCCGGCGGGTGGGGCCGCCTTCCGCCGGCATCACATAGACTTCCGGCGCGCCGTCGTAACGGCCGACGAAGGCCAGCCAGCGGCCATCCGCGGATAAGGCGGGATAGCTTGGGTCGGCCGCGCCGCCGGTTAGCCGGCGGGCCGCGCCGCCTTCATAAGGCACGCGCCACAAATGGCCATCGGCGACGAAGACGATGCCGTCGCGGCCGGCGGTTGCCTGGCGGAAATAGCCGAGCTTCGCGCCATCTATGGAGGAAGGGCCGGCGGGGAGGGCGGCGAAAGCCTGGCTTAGGGCTAGATTCAGGACGAGCAGGGTGACGGAAAGGCGGGGGCGCAATGCATTTCTCCGGAGGGCGGGGCGTCAGGGAGAAACATGATGCGGCATGTCAGTTGTTATGACAATGTTGTTTTCGGAGCGGGGCGAGAAAAAGCCGGGGAGGGGTCGTCAGCAACCCGCTTTGGCCTCGAAAGGCCGCGCGGGCGCTGCGCGGAGCCATCCCCGGCGGGATGTTGCTGGCTTAGAAGTCCACCTGCATCGTCACCGAGGCGCTGCGCGGCGCGCCGAGGTTGTAGCGCACGGTGTCGGCCGCATTGACCTTGGACGAGGTGGGGATGCGGTAGCTGGTGTTGAACATATTGCTGAGGTTCAGTTTCAGCGTCGGATTCTTCAGCACGCCCATATTGCCGAAGCGATAGCCGGCGTCCAGATCCACCGTGGTGTATTCCGGGACCACCTCGTCATTGACCAGGGTGGCGAACTGCTTGCCGGTGTGCTTGACGTCGGTGCGGACATACCAGGCGCCCGGGGCGTACTGCAGCGACAGCGCGGCCATCCAGCGCGGCGTCAGCGGGAAGTCATTGCCCTGGGTCTGCAACACGGTGTTGTTGCCGGACGAATCCTTCCAGTTCAGATTGTTTTCAATCTCGCTGTGGTTGCTGGTGAAGGAAGCGTATGCGCTCCAGCCCTTGACCGGCACGGTGCCCAGCTCGAACTCGCCGCCCCAGGTGTGCACGCCGCCGGCGTTGATATTGACCGATTTCAGGGTCACCGGATCATACGAGTTGGCTTGGCGGTTGCTGAAGTCGACGTTGAACAGCGAGCCGCTGAAGGTCAGCAGATCGCCCTGCCAGCGGTAGCCCAGGTCGGTGTTGACCGAAGTTTCCGGCGTCACGTCGTTGGTCAGCACCACTTGGCCGTTGATCACCTGCACATTGCCGTTGCTGCTGCTGTAGGCGTAGTTCGGCACTGCGCGGTAGTTCTTGGTGACGTTGAAGAACATCTGCTGCTTGGGCGTCAGGAAATAGCGCACGCCGAAGCTGGGCAGAGTCTCGCGGTAGGTCCGGCTGATGGTGTAGTCGTAAGCGGCCGGGCAGGCGGTTTTGCCGGAACAGCCATCGTTGGCGTGGTTGGTGAAGTCTCGCTTGATCTGCGGCGTGCGCAGGCCGGCGTTGAAGCTCAGGCGGTCGTCCAGGAAGTTGAAGGTGCCGATGGCGAACAGCTGGGTAGCGGTGCTGACGGTGTCCCAATCGCGATACTGATACAGGCGGCCATCTGGACGAGTGATCAGATTCGACTGCATCCACGGGTCGGTCGGACTGCCGTCTGCATTGGTTGGGGTTTCCTGGCCGGTTTGGATGTGCTGGGCGCGCTCATACCAGACGCCTGCCTGCAGCAGGTGGTTGCCCCAGCTCTGCTCCATGGTGAGGGTGATGCCTGGGCGGCGGGTGCGGGTGATGCTGCTGCCGTTGACCACGATGGTGTCTAGTGTGTCGCCGTCGCCGTTCAAGTCTTTGGCCGCCGTGTTGGTGTGGGTGGCGGCGTTCAGAAAGCCGTTTTCTGCTTGAGTTTGTTGGCTGATGGAGCCGCCGTAGCCGTACCAGAAATAGGGCTGGATCTTGAGGCGGGTGTCCGCGCTCAGTTTCAGCACGGCGTCTACCTTGGCGATCACGTTTTCGAACGGATTCTGCTGTAACTGATAGTAGCTGGGGTTAGGGCCGGTTTCCTTCTGCGTGGTGCCGAACTGCGGCGGCAGATGGCCGGGGACGAAGCTGGTCGAGTAGTCGTAGTTGTAGCCGGTCTGCTGCAGTTGTTGCAGCGTCGGCGTGCCGAAACTGTTGCCGATCTGGCGGTTGTACAGCACGGAGGCGTTGATGTAGCCGCCGCTGAAGTCATAGCGCAGGCCGGTGTCCACGTGGTCGCGCTTCATGCCGCCGGCACCCTTCCATTTATCCACTTCGCTGTGCGAATAGCTGACGAAGGCGCGAGCCTTGTTGTCGGCGAACAGGCCGGTATCGCCGCGCACATAGGTGCGTTGCAGGCGGTTGCTGCCCAGGCTCTGGGCGAAGCGCACGCGGCGCTCCTTTTCCGGGTCGCAGGTGACAAAACTCATATTGCCGCCGCTGGCGCCCATGTGCGGGGCGTCGGTATCGCTGGAGCCTTGAGTCACCGAGCCTTGGCACAGGTTTTCCAGGTCGACGAATTCCTGCGGGTAGACCGCGTAGCTGCCCGAGTCATTGACCGGCACGCCGTTGATGGTGACGCCGATCTGGTCCGAATTGAAGCCGCGTATGGTCAGCGCGCCGCCGAACATGCCGGAGTTGTCCTGGCTGGAGGCGTTGACGCCGGGCAGCATATTGATGCCCTGGTAGATGTTGGACGTCGGGCTTTGCTTCTCCAGCGCGGCTTTGTTGACGTCGCTGCGCGCGCGCGCGCCGTCCTGTTGTTGCAGCAGCCCCACGCCCAGCTTGTCGCCGGCGCCGGTGATGGTGACGGTTTGCAGCTGGGTTTCCTCGGCGAATGCGGCTTGGCTGGCTAGCGCGGCGAGCACGGCCAGGGTCAAAGGCCGCATGAGTGCTTTCTTATGCATTGAATTTCCTGAATGGTAGAGAAATCAACTTTTCGTTTAATTTGTATTTTTCGCGCAGCCGGTGTCCTGCCGTAAGGCATGGCTAGTTTCGGACGGGATGACTATCGCGTTTATTTGCGCGGAGGAGCGGGGCTTTTATCGATGCGGCGGCTTGCTAAAGCTGATGCGAAAGCGCTGTTGGCGTATGTGCGCATCTATTTGGCTTCAAGAAATGGGCCGAAACGATTATTTTGCCTTGAAATTATTTTTAAGCGGCAAATCTAGTTGATCGTCATTTCAATTTCAAGAAACATCTATTACAAAAAGAATAAACAAATATGTCTTTATGTGGAGTTTGCTTGATGAATTTATTGGGGAATTTGAGGGATTCTTGTTGAAATCATTGCTTATGCTAATGAAATGTAAGCAATTTTTGGGATGCGGAAACAAGTTTCCAGTGGCATGAAATGTGGAATTTTAGGCGGCCGACAGGCGGCCGCGCGGAGGTCAGCGGCCCAACGGCAGGACACGGATGCCGGCGTCGTCCAGCAGCAGGCAGCCGCCGGATGCTTCATGCCAGTCCTGGATCACCCAGCGGCTGGAGGCATCGTGGCGGTGATGGGCGGGACGATGGGTATGGCCGTGGATCAGTGTCGGCCAGCGATGGGCGGCCAGCAGTTCGCGCACGGCGGTCTCGGTCACGTCGGAAATGGCGGTGAGGCCAGTCTGCCGCTTGTTCATTTCGCTCTGCGCGCGGGCGTGGCGGGCAATGGCGTGGCGCTCGGCCAGCGGCTTGGCCAGCATGGCCTGCTGCCATTGCGGGTTGCGGCTCATGGCGCGGAATTGTTGATAGGCGGCATCATCGGTGCATAGCGCGTCTCCGTGGCTCAGCAGGATGCGCTGGCCGTACGCTTCAATCAGCGTCGGGTCTTCCAGCAGCTTGGCGCCGCTGCGCGCCTCGAAGCCGGCGCCTAGCAGGAAGTCGCGGTTGCCGCGCATCACGAACAGCGGCGTGGCGGCGGCGAATTCGCGCAGCGCGGCCAGCGGCGCGTCCAGGTACGGAGAATCGTCGTCGTCGCCCACCCAGTATTCGAACAGGTCGCCCAGGATGTACAGCGCGTCTATCCGGCCGCGCCAGGCGGCGAGCGTGTCCAGGAACAGCTGGTTGAGCGCCGGCGTGTCGTCGGCGAGGTGCAGGTCGGAAATGAAATGGATGGCCATGGCTGCTGCGTTGTCCGTAAGCAAGACAAAGCCGGGGCGAGGCCCCGGCTGGATTGACGATGCGGGCGGGTTTAGAGGACTTCCGCCTTTTGGATCACTACCGCTTCCACGGGTACATCCTGATGGCCGCCGCTGCGGCCGGTGCGCACGGTCTTGATGCGGTCCACCACATCCTGGCCGGACACCACCTCGCCGAACACGGCATAGCCCCAGCCTTGGGTGCTCTCGGACTTGAAGTCCAGGAAATCGTTGTCGGATACGTTGATGAAGAACTGCGCCGACGCGGAGTGCGGGTCCATGGTGCGGGCCATGGCGATGGTGTAGTTCTTGTTGGACAGGCCGTTGTTGGCCTCGTTTTGGATCGGGTCGCGCGTCGGTTTCTGGTTCATGTCGGCGTCGAAACCGCCGCCCTGGATCATGAAGCCGTTGATCACGCGATGGAAGATGGTGCCGTCGTAGTGGCCGCTCTTCACGTATTCCTCGAAGTTGGCGGCGGTTTTCGGCGCCATTTCGTGGTTCAGCGTCAGCGTGATTTCGCCGAAGTTGGTGGTCAGTTTGATCATTTGGCTTTCCTTTGCGTTACAGCCGCGCGGCGCGGGCTTACGGTTTGATGGTGACTTTCTGGATGACGATGGGTTCGAACGGAACGTCATCCATGCCGTTCATGCTGCCGGTGCGGGTCTTGGCGATGCGGTTGACCACATCCATGCCCTTGGTGACTTTGCCGAACACGGCATAGCCGGCGCCTTGCGGCGTCGGCGACTTGTAATTGAGGAAATCGTTGTCGGCGACGTTGATGAAGAATTGCGCGGTGGCTGAGTTCGGTTCCGCGGTGCGCGCCATGGCGATGGTGCCGATGTCGTTCTTCAGGCCGTTGCTCGCCTCGTTGAGGATGGGCGGCTTGGAAGGTTTCTGGTTCAGCTTGGTGTCGAAACCGCCGCCCTGGATCATGAAGCCGTCGATCACGCGGTGGAATACGGTGCCGTTGTAGTGGCCGGCCTTGGCGTAGGCGACGAAATTGGCCACGGTCTTGGGCGCTTTGGCCTGGTCCAGCGTGATTTCGATATTGCCCTTGTTGGTGGCCATTTCTACGACCGGAGCGGCGAGGGCCAGGACGGGCAGGGCGAGCGCGGCCAGGCCGCAGAGCAGTTTCTTCATGATGGGCTGACGTGTCGGCGAGAAAGTCGGGCTGTGATTCTAGCACAGCGGGCGCGCCTGGTTGACGGCGGCGGGTTTGGGCGACGCCGCGCGCTGTTTAACTTTCGTTAAGGAAGTTATGTTTTTTCTTGATCGTTTGAAAGGTTCGAGTTTAGACTCCACACCCTAAAAAAGATGCAAGCGCTATCTATTTATCATGCTTGCGTCGCCGCCCGGCCAGCCGGCCGACAAGAAGAACGTTCCAGGAACATGATTGCAATGCCATTCTCCCCCCGCCCCGCTCAACTGCTTTCCCTCTCCATCGCCGCGCTGTTCGCAGCCGCTCCCGCCGCGCAAGCCGCCGGCTTCCAATTGACCGAACAGAGCGTAGCCGGCATGGGCCGCGCCTACGCCGGCGCCGGCGTGGCCGGCGACGATCTGTCCGCCGCGTTCTACAATCCGGCCGGCATGACCTTGCTGTCCGGCACGCGCGTGCAGGGCGGTTTCACATACGCCGAGATCGACGCGCCGTTCAGCGGCAGCAATACTACGGTCAGCGCGAATCCGGTGACCGGCAAACCGCTGGGGAAGACGACAGCCAGCGCTGTGGACAACGGCCGCGCGCCCGGCGAAATGATTCCTAACGCCTACTTCACGCGCCAGATCAACAACCAATGGTATGTCGGGCTGGGCCTGACCACGCCGTTTGGCCTGGGCGCGCGCTATAGCGACAATTGGGGCGGCCGCGACAACGGCATCTCCAGCTCTATCATGACGCTGGATATCAATCCCTCGCTGGCTTACAAGCTGGATGATCGCTGGAGCTTCGGCGGCGGCCTGTCCGCGCAGTACGCCAAGGCGGATCTGAAGAAGGGGGCTTTCCTGCCGGGAGCCACCGGCGAGTTGCATGCCGACAGCTGGGGCTTCGGCTACAACCTGGGCGTGATGTACTCCTATAGCGCCGATACGCGCGTCGGCTTGTCTTATCGTTCCAAGATCCATCATGATGCCAAGGGCGATTACACCAATGCCGGCTTCGCCGATCTGCCATTGGCGCCGGGCCTGGCGCTGCCCTTGTCCAAGCTGAACGGCACTTATGCCGGCTCCGCTGATGTCACGGCGCCGGAATCGCTGCTGTTGAGCGGCTACAGCAAGCTGAACAGCAAGTTCGCCGTGGGCGCCACCGCGCGTTGGACGCGCTGGAGCCGCTTCGACCAACTGGTGGTCAAGGGCAGCCCGGCCTTCACGTACCCGGCTGGCTTTCCCGGCGTGGGCGGCAAGACCGTGGACACGACTACCGTCATCGACAATCACTGGAAGAACAGCTGGATGTTCTCGGTCGGCGGCGACTACTTCTATAGCGATGCGCTGACGCTGCGCAGCGGCCTGGGATACGAAACCACGCCGGTGCCGAATGCCCAGCACCGCAACGCGATGATCCCGGACGCCAATCGCGTCTGGTTGACTCTGGGCGCCGGTTACCAGATCAGCAAGCAGGCCAGCATTGATGTGAGCTACGCCTACCTGCGCGCCGTGGGCGACACCAAGATCGACAATACCTCGAAGAGTCCGTTTGGCACTTCGAGCCATCTGCAGGGCGAATACTCGTCCATCACCGGCCATCTGCTGGGCGCGCAGCTGCAATATCGCTTCTGATAGGTTTTGCAGCGGTAAACCGAAAGGCGCGGCTTGGGCCGCGCTTTTTTGCGTTTTCGCGCGGGTGGGCGCTTGCGGTTCCGCTTTGTAGCGCCCCGTGATCTTGCATCAGAGCGTGGCGCTGCCCCCTCCAATTGAGTCGCCGACGAAAGCTATTTTCAGCTGCCAAGCCTTCCTTTTGGGGAGGATTTTTCATATTTTTCATGTTTCTCATGCATTTTCATCTAAATTGAATTTTTTTTCGCAATCCGGCTAAACTCTTTCCGAATTCCCCAGATAAGACTCCCCGAACACGACATACATTCGAGGAGCAGGGCATGGTTGCGGTAGTCACAAGCGCGGGTCTGGGGGTGCGGAACGGTTCGCTGGCGTCGCTGGGCGGGCAGGGGCAGCTGGGCGAGGCGGCGTTCGGCCGCGGCGGCGAGCGGGTCTATGTCAACGCCGGCAACGGCAACCTGGTGCTGCAGCGCCGCGACGACTTCCTC
>NZ_PQWB01000184.1 GCF_002924365.1 Chromobacterium alticapitis
CTTGGCATCGCCATCGAAGGTTCCCGCAGTTCAACATAGGAGCCCAGATCATGCTCACGCTGCCTCTATGCCGGACACCGCCTGGCCTGTAAGCAGGTAGCAGCCAGACTGATCCCGGGGCAACATCACCTCCCCGGTTTTGATGTCGTCTAAACACTTTCGACACTTGAACGGCAGTTCACGGTTGTTCGTCTTCATGATCTATACCTGACGTCTCTGGACGCCTTTTCCGTAACGCTCACGACCATGGCTTTTGGCCACAGCCGCTTACGGTGGTTTGCAACCTGCTCCTGCAAGCCGATTGCGAGGGGCCTACCCTCATCTCCTACGCCGCTTGCTGCGGCACACTGA
>NZ_PQWB01000026.1 GCF_002924365.1 Chromobacterium alticapitis
CGGGGCAGTGGGAGCGCCGCTGCTACATCAGTTCGCGCAAGCTGAGCGCCGAAGCGTTGGCGCAAGCGGCGCGGGCGCATTGGGGCATCGAGAACCCCCTGGCCGGTCAAGCGCTCTCTCGACCAAGCAGAGGCCTCTGCAAGCGCTGTTTTCCCCGCCTCGCCCCCTTATCCGTATGCCCGAAGCGACATTGCAAAAGCATTTATAATCGTATCCTGCTTTTTCACCTTTATCAGCAAGGCAAAATCGCAGAAAATGGTGGTTTACACTCTTCGCGAAAGACGCACACCATGACCAAAGCCGAACTGATTGCCATCCTCTCCGACAAGTCCGGCCTGAATAAGGCCGATGTACTGCGCGTGCTGGGCGCCTTCGACGAAGTTCTGCTGGATACCCTGGCCGACAACGGCGAGCTGAGCATCATGGCGGGCAAGTTCAAGGTGAAGGAAAGCGCCGCCCGTACCGGCCGCAACCCCAAGACCGGCGAAACCATCCAGATTCCGGCCAAGCGCAAAGTGGCCTTCGTCGCCAGCAAGCCGCTGAAGGACCGCATCGGCGGCTAAGCAGCGCCCTCGATCATGGAAAACGGGCCGCGTTTATGACGCGGCCCGTTTTTCTTGCTGTCCCTCAGTTCTGTTGCCAGATCAGTTTGGCGATCGCCGACGAATCCAATTCGCCGTCGCCCTGCGCCACCAGTTGATCGATCAAATGCATGGCGCGCTCCGCCGCCGGCAGGCTGATGCCCTGGTCACGCGCGGTATCGCTTACGATGTGCATGTCCTTGGCGTGCAGCTTGGCCTTGAAGCCCGGCGCGTAATTGTCGTCTATCATCCGCTGGCCATGCACATCCAGCACGCGGCTCTGGGCGAAACCGCCCAGCAGCGCGGCGCGTACCGGCGCGGGATCCACATCGCAGGCGCGGGCCAGTTTGACGATTTCCGCCACCGCAGCCACGCCTACCGCCACCGCGATCTGATTGCATGCCTTGGCCACTTGTCCGGCGCCGCTGGCGCCGATGTGAGTGATGGTCTGGCCCATGGCCTGCAAGGCCGGCCTGGCCTTCTCCAGCGCCTCGACCCGGCCGCCCGCCATGATGGTCAGCGTGCCGTTGACCGCGCCAATCTCGCCGCCCGACACTGGGCAATCCAGGAAGTCGACGCCCTTTTCCGCCAACGCAGCCGCGATGCGGCGCGCGCCGTTGGGCGCGATGGTGCTCATGTCCACGCACACCAAGCCGGGCTTCGCGCCATGGACCGCGCCACTCTCGCCCAATAACACCTGCTCGACATCCGCCGTATCGGAGACATTGCTCACCAGCACCTCAACCAGGCCCGCCAGCTCGGCCGGACTATCCGCCCACTCCGCCCCGGCGTCCAGCAAAGCTTGCGCGCTATCGCGGTTGCGGGCCCACACGCGAACCTGATGTCCCGCTTTCAATAAATTGAGGACGCAGGGCCGCCCCATGATGCCGAGTCCGATATAACCGATTCGCATGCCACTCTCCAAGCGTGAGGTCGTAATCGGCAGAGCATAGGCGATTGCGCCCGGCGGCGCCAGCGGCGCTCAGGGATTGCTGACCGGCGAACGGCGCTCGATCGGGTTTTCGAACTCAGCCTGCGAGGCGCCTGCCTGATGCTCCAGGTAATAGACAAAAGCGAGGATTTCCGCGACAGCGCGGTAAAGTTCGGGAGGAATGTGCTTGTCCAAGTCCACCTGCATCAACAGGGAGACCAACTCCGGGGAATCATGCACGAATACGCCGGCATCCTGAGCGCACTCGATGATGCGCTGCGCGACCTGGCCATAACCCTTCGCCACCACCCGCGGCGACCGCTGGCCATCCTGATAGGATAGCGCCACCGCGGAGCGGCGCTTGTCGTCATTCTGCTGCTGGTTCATTCTGATTCACCGCCAAGCCGGCCAAGGTCAGCCCAGCCGCCGCCATGCCGTCGCGCAAACGCGTCGCATGCTGGCGTATCAATTGTCCCGCATCGTCGTCCTCGGCCTTGAACGACACCTGCACCGACTGTCCCACCAAGCGCACGCGCACGCCCATCCCGCCCAAGGCCGGCAAGTTCAGCGACAAACTGGTGCTCCATACAGGAATGTCCTCGCTGCCGTCGCCTTTTCGCTCATTCTCCATCGGCTCCCGCTGGATTTCCATCTGCATCGGCTGTCCCGGCCAAGCCAAGCCCTGCAGTTGCACATTCCGTTGCTCCAATCCATCGAGCTGCCGCTGCACCAGATGTCCTAGCTCCTGCAACTGAGGCTTGGCCGCCGCGCTCTTCTGCCCATCGTCCAGTGCCTGCATCGACAACGTGAGCTTGGCCTGCGGCTCCTGCTTCAGTTGCTCCAGCGCGTGCAGGCCATTGCTGAAATCCTTGAGATGCGACTCGTAAAACAGTCCGCTCTGCTTCACGTCCTGCTGCAGTTGCTTGGCTAACTGCTCCGGCTTCTGGGCACCAGCATCCAGTTGCAGCGTCTTGCCAGAATTGACCGCGGCGTTGGAGTCTCCGGCATTGAGCAGCGTGGTCAGATAACGCGACGCCACGCTCAGTTTGACCGCAACCGAGCCGTCCTGCGGCAAGGATGCTTCCTTGCCGCCCTCCTGCATGGCGAAAGTCAGCGCCGGGGACAGCGATACCACTTTGAGATTCAGGGTATCGCCGGAAGGATTGGCGCCCGGAGGCAGACTCAACGTGAACAGCGCGTTCTTGATTAGCACCGCCAGCTGATTATTACCCAGTTGATCCGCCACCTTGGCCGTGAGCAGCTCGCCCACCATCAGCGACGGCAAGCTGTCAGGTTGGCTGAGCGCCTGCAGCAACCGGCTGCCATCCACAGAGGTCCGCAGCTGGTTCAGTGTTGGCGACGAACCCTGCGTCGAGGTGGAAATGGCGTTGGGTAAGGATGGAATCATGAGGTGGGACTATTACGGTAAAGCGATACGATCAACTCCGCCTCGCTGCGAGAAATACCGCAACGCGAAGCCACTTCGGAAGCGGTCAGGCCCTGACGTATCATTTCTATCGCCTGATTATATGGACTCAACCCGGCGTCTCCGCTTGCCTGCTGTTCAAACTTGGACTGCAGCCTGACCACATCGCGCTGCAAGGCACTGATTTGTTGTTGCTGCTGATCCAGATATAGAGAGCTGATACTGTCTCGCTTGCTTTCCAGCCGCCGCAACCTGCCATAAAGATAAGCGACGGCCCCTGCCAGCGCGAGCCACAGCACGACCATCAGATATGGAAAGAAGGCGCCGGTCATGGGGAATCCCCTCCTGGGTGAGCATCCACATTGACTTTAAGTGTATGGCGAAAAGCAGCGCAACCCAAGTCGAAACCGCTTCCCGCTCAACGACACGCCATGGCCCGGCTTACGAAGCGGGCCCGCCTCATCCCTTGTATCGACGATTGAGCTTGGCGCTATGACTCAACGCCTTCAGCTCATCCTTGACGTGCTCAGCCCACTCGGCGACCAGTTGCTGAATCTCCTCGCGTGAGGCCAGCACGCGCCTGAGAGCCGATCTATGCTCCGGACTCAGTTGATCACGCCCCTCTGCCTCCAGCCGCCGCAACAACAAGCCAGTGCGCTCTTCATTGCTTGTCAGCAATTCATAGAAGCGCGAGCTCTCTCTGTCGCAGGCGGCTTGCCGCAGCGGCCCAACAGCAGACTCCAACTCACGAATCAGATCGGCCAACTCCAAGGGTTTGGTATCGAATGCTGGTCCCATCGCGGAATCAGCCTCCAGAAGAGCCAGCGCTCGCCCCAGCTTGAGCCGCCGCCAAATCGCGATCCACCTGCTGCCACGCCGGCAATATCGTTTCCATCAGGCCTTTCACTTCAGACAAAATTTCTTTGTCATTCTTCAGGCTGGCCTGAGCCAAACGCATCTTCATATAGATGTACAGATCATTCAAATTGACCGCCGCCTCGGAGCCTTGCCCCAGATCCAAGGCAATGCGCAATCCTTCCAGGATATCCACCGCCTTGGAAATCATGCGTGCCTTCTCATCGAAACGACCGGCGTCAATGGCTATGCTGGCGGAGATGACGGCCTTGATCACCCCTTCATAGAGCATCACGACGATACCAATCGGACTCGCGCCATACACTGCCGCCTTCAAGGCGTCATTGGCATAGGCCTGATTGAACTGCTTGAGCATTCGTGAATTCAGCATGTGTCACCATCTTTTTTTAACCGCGAGGCGATCAGAACCGCCGTCTATCAATTTACCTGGAAATCAGGTTGAACAAGCTGCTGGAGCCGGACTGCATCTGCGCCAGGGTGGAGTTCAAGCGAGTATATTGCTGCAGCAGCATTGACTGCTTGGTGTCCAAACGAGACTGCAAAGAGTTTTGCACCTGCTTTTCCGTGCTGACCCTAGACTGGATCGAAGTCTTGCTGGTCTCGATCACATCGCCAGGCCCCAGCATAGCATTGATTGTCTTGTTGAAGCGTTGAGCAAAACCGGTGTTGGCGGGGTTGCCGAACAAGTTGCTGACTGCCTGCTTGTCCTTTTTCAGAGCGTCATTGAAGGCGTTTTGATCCAGCTTCAACGAACCGTCCTTCTGCAACGCGATGCCGGCCTGCGACAGGAAGGCATAGGAGTTGACCGGATCCGCACCTTCAACGCCTACCGACAGCACCTGCTGCAATCGAGTTTGGATGTCCAGAATCGAGGCATTGCCCTTCATCGTTCCAGTCCGCGCAGTCTTCACTTCGTTGATCACCTGATTGTAGGCATCCACGAAAGTTTGCAGGTTCTTGGCTACTCCCGCGCTGTCAGGCGACATCGACACGGTGAAATCGCCCTTCTTGTACAAATCGAGCTCCGCGCCGGGAATGGCAGTGGATACTTTATTGCTGGATGCGGTCAAGGCTACGCCGTTCACGCTCAGGATGGCGTTCTTGGCGCTTTGCGACTCGCCAGCCGCCGTCACGCTTTGCGATAGGCCGGCCAAAGTGGAGCCGCTGGTCGTGCCCGAATCCGTGCCGCCACCGGTGATGGTGAACTGATTGTCAGTTCCCGAATTCGACGAAGCCAGCACTAGCTTGTATTGCTGGCCATTCTGTACCACTGACGCGTTCACGCCTACGCCGGCAGCATTGATCTTGTCGCTAATGCTTTGCAGGGAAACGATATCGCCTGGCTTAGACTGCAGATTGACAGTTTGCGCCTTGCCATTGATCTGGAAGGTCAATTGGTTAGGCGCGCCGGCAATGGCAGCCTTCGAATCGGTAATGGCCTGCCCGCCCACCTGATCGAAAACTAGCTGCCGATTCGTCGCCAGGCTCGAGACCGACACCTGATAAGTACCGGCCATGCCGCCACTGCTGGTTGTAACCGCGCCCATCGAACTATCGCTGACCGAGGCCTTGAACACCTGCAGGAAACTGCCTGAGGCCAATTGCGACATTGAGGTTTGCAACGAGGACAAGGCCGAACTCAACTTGCCCATGGTACTCAACTGCGTGTTGTATTGATCCAGCTTTTTCTGGCTGGCATCCATAGGCTGACGCTCGATCTGCATCAGTTGACTGACGATACCCTGTACATCCAATGCGCCCACGGTGGCGGAAATGGAGGCCATGTTATCTCCATGATTTTTATTCTCTGCGCCAGGACAGGTCTAAATCAGGCTTTGTCCTTCAGCAGCAGGCCCTTGAAGTCGCCGATCGCTTTGGCGATGCGTAGCGCCTCCTCGGATGGGATTTGACGAATCACCTTATTGTTTTCCTTGTCTACGACCTTGACCACCGTTGTATCGGTGTCCTTGTCGACGGAAAACTGCAAGGAGCTATTGTATACCGATGCCGCATTGTTCAGCTGGGATACAGATTCCTGCAATTGCTTGGGATCAGTTCTTTGCTTAAGCACATCGGCCTGGTTCTGTTGCTGCTGGCTCTGCCCAGCCGCAGTCACAGCCTGCGAGGAATCAGCCAACACCGGCTGAGCCTGATCGCCGTTCGATGCCTGCGCCAGCTCAGTCAATTGTTGGCGCTGTACCGAGGCGCTCGTCGTCGGAATCGATGGCGACAGGATGGATGGAATTTGCATGATCACGCTCCTCGTGCCCGCAGCTCCGGTTGCCCAACCGGAGCTGCAGACTGGCTTACCATCAATTTATAACTTATTGCAGCAGCGTCAGCGCAGACTGAGGCAGGCTGTTCGCTTGCTTCAGAATGGAGGAACCGGCTTGTTGCAGAATCTGGTTCTTGGTCAGGTTAGCGGTTTCCGAGGCGAAGTCAACGTCCACGATACGGCTGTTGGCTGCGCTCAGGTTCTGCACATAGTTCTGCAGGTTGCTCACCACGGCGTCGAAGCGGTTCTGCACCGAACCCCAGGTGGAACGCACGGTGGAAACCGTTGCGATGTCCTTGTCCAGCGAGCTCAGAATGGCAGACGCGCCGCTCTGCGAGGTGATGTTGATCGTACCAGTCGCAGTCAAAGAAGAGGCGTATGCGCACAGCACGTTGTTACCGCTGGACAAGTCGGTAGCGGTCACCGCCACCTGGTTGTCGGTACTACCGGACGAACCCACCTGGAAGGATAGCGCGGAACCGCCGGACAACAGCGAAGTGCCGTTGAACTGGGTGGTCTGCACGATACGCGAAATTTCCTGGGTCAGTTGGTCCACTTCGTTCTGCAGCTGCGAACGGTTAGTGTTGCTGACGGAGCCGTTAGAGGCCTGCACCGCGATTTCGCGGATACGCTGCAGGTTGTTGGCGATGGAGCCCAGCGCGCCTTCAGCGGTCTGGCCTACCGAGATGCCGTCGTTGGCGTTCTTGATCGCCTGGTTGTTGCCGCGGATGGCGGAAGTCAGGGTCTGGGAAATCGCCAGACCGGCGGCGTCATCCTTGGCGCTGTTTACGCGCAGGCCGGAAGACAGGCGTTGCAGCGATTGTTGCAGAGAGTTCTGCGAGTTGTTCAGATTGATCTGCGCGCCGAGCGAGGCAACGTTGGTGTTGACGGTAATAGCCATGATGAATCTCCTGATACGCTTAAGTGGGCAAAGAGACTTGCTTACTCAATTTATCGGCGGCGGTCCTTCGAACTTTAGGAACAAAAACATTTTTCCGCATCTGATGAGTCAGGCCGCCGCCGGGCGCCGCGCTCCGAGCGGCTGCCCACGCAGACCGATGCCGCGTCTTTAGCCGGTCAGCACGCGGAACCAATCGTCGTTGCGCTCTTCCAGCCAGTAATGGCGATCCACCCAGGCCCGCAACGCGTCGCCCTCCCTAGCCGCCGCATCCAGATCGTGCACGCGCTCGCGTATCGCCTCCACCCAGGCGGCAGCCTGATTCGGCACGCGGCACACCGGCGCGTCATTGGTTTGATACGGCACGATGTCCGTGCACACCACCGGCCAGCCCATCGCGCCATATTCCAGCAGACGCAGATTGCTCTTCGATTCGTTGAACGGATTGATTTCCAGCGGCGCCACGGCAAGATCCAGATTCAACTCCGCCACTTTGCCCGGATAGTCATCGAAGCGTACAAAGGGATGGATCTCCTCCACATATGGCCGGAACTGCGGCAGAGACATCCCCATGAATACCCACTCCACCTCATTGTAAGTTTGCTGAATCACCTCGTAGATCAACTCCAGGTCGCCACGGTGCTGGGCCGCGCCTACCCAGCCCACCCGAGGCTTCTTGCCGGCTCGACGTTGAGATGTTTGCGCGCCCCACACCGATTTTCGCAGGCGATTGGGCACCACCACGATCTCATCAATCATGCTTCGCGCGAAATCGGCCAGGGGCTCGGTCGAGACCACTAGCGCATTGCATGTTTTCAACACCTTGCGTAGACGCGCCTTGGCGTCGGGGTAATTACGCCGCCAGTGGTCGTGTAGATTGCTTTTTTCCGGCAGGCTGCCCACGAGGTCGTCCAGGCCCAGCACCAGCCGCATCTGCGGCAGATACTCACGGTAAGCTGCCATCGCATCCATCACCGCGTCTTGCATGCCCACATGCAACAACAGCGTGTCCGGCGCCATGCGCGCCATCTCCACGACAGACAGAATGCCCTTGTCCGGCTGCAGAATCTCGCCATCCAGCTTGCCCTGTTGCTGCAGCACAGTCAGCGGCTGGCTCAGACGGTACTCGCCGCTGCCGCCCGGCACCGGCATGCCAAGCACCCGCTTGCGGCCCGGCACCTCCGGCGCCCAAGCCGCGCAACGACCCGCCTCCACTTTCATGGTCGGCTCCACCAGGGACAGATGTCGGTTGTACGCCGGATCATGGCTCAGGCGCTGCGCCCACTTGCGAAGAAAGGCCTCCAGCTCATTGCGCTCGCGCTCAAGCGCCCGCAACGCCAGCCGCGGATCGGTGGTGCTGACCGTGATGCTGCGCGCATGATGGTGGCAGACCACGGCATAAGGGTTGTAGACATTGCGCAGGCCTTGCGCTTGCACTTTCAAGCAAAAGTCCACGTCGTTGAAGCAGACCTGGAACTCCGTCTCGTCCATGCCGCCCACCAGCTCGTAAATCTGCTTCTCCACCAACACGCAGGCCGCTGTCACCGCGGAGTAATTCTGCATGGTCTGGATGCGGTTCATATAACCCGCTTCTTCCATAGGCTGATTGACGAAAGCGTGTCCCGCCACCGAGTACAGCCCCCCAGGCATGCCAAGCACAATACCAGCATGCTGTACGCGCATAGCGCCCGGAAACAGCAGGCGCGCGCCCACCACGCCGACGCCGGGTTGCTGGGCGCAAGCCAGCATGCGCTCCAGCCACTGCGGCTGCACGATCTCGGTATCGTTGTTCAGCAGCAGGATGTAATCACCTTGCGCAGCCTGCGCTCCCAGATTGCACTGCGCCGAGAAATTGAACGGCGCGTCGTAATCCAGTACGCGGACCCGGCCCGGCCACTGCGCCATGATTTCCTGATAATACTCGCGCGTTTCCGGCTGCTCCGAACGATTGTCGACAATGATCAGTTCGAAGTTCTGGTAGGCCGTCTTGCCGAACAGGCTTTCGACGCAGGGCTCCAGATATTCCAATTTGTCTCGATTGGGAATGATCACCGACACCAGCGCGGACTGCAGCAGCTGGTATTCGTAATGGAATGTTCCTTTTGCCAATCCCGGACCGATCTTCACCGGGAAGCCACAACGCTTGGCGTGGCTCTCCAAGGCCACCTGCTGCGCAGCGAGACGCACCTCGCCGCCGTTGTCGCGCTCCCAGGGGTGGGACAGCAGCACGTCGTCGACATGGCCCACCGCTTCGCACGGAAAGTTTTCCACCAGCCGCAGCAGCATGTCGTAACCATAGGCGTCCGGATACGGCTGATAGCCGCCCAGTTTGGCCACAGCCTCGCTCGACAGCACCAGGGCATGGCCGATGTAATCCATGGAGCGAAGATACTCTGGCGAGAAGTCCGGCCGGAAAGCCGGCAGGAAGCGGCTGCCCATCGGCGACACCACGTCGCTGTCGCAATAGATGGCCAGCCAATCCGGGTGTTGATCGCTCGCCTCGGACACGCGCAGCAATGCATCCGGCGAGAGTCGGAATCCCGCCGGCAACAACCAGACCCAGTCAGCCGGCACCTCGGCGATGATGCCGTTCAACGCCGCGCTGACGGCTTCCGCATCACTCAGATCATCCAATTGCAACCAGCCCAATTGCGGCGCGCTGGTGAAAATCGGGTCAGGCACTGGACTGTCCGCCACCACGATCAACCGCCAATGCGGATACAGCTGACGCTGCATCGCCGTCATGCTCTCGGACAAATGCTTGAGCTTGTCTTGCGGCGCCAAGATAACCAGATTGAAAACCGGCTGCTTGCGCCAAACAGTCATCATCCGCTCTGCCAACTGCTCGGCATGGACCTCCCGCATCTGGTGCACGTCCACCCATTGTCGATAAGGCTTATCGTCATCGACAAACAAAGTACTCAACTGGCGCATGTCCAGCTTGGCTAGGCGCTCAAGCCGCTCAGGCAAACCCATTCCAGGCAGCAGGCGACGCCACTCTTGATATAACTGGCCAACAACATGCTCCAGCACGCGCTCCTTGCGCAAATACTCGCGCGAGGCTTCCAACTGCTGCCGGCGCAGTTCCGGCTCCTCTATCAGCTTGGCGATGGCTTGATACCAGGACTCCGCATCGTTGGGCACCACGCTGGCCATACCACTGTCTTTCAGCCAGCAATAGCTTCCTACGTCAGACGCCACCGTACACGCGCCAGTGATCGCATAGTCCACCCATTTCAGATCAGACTTGCTCTCGCTGAACGCGTCCGCCACCAACGGCGCCAGGCCTATGTCTATCCTGTACGAAGCCAGCTTGTCGAAATATTCGGCATAGCTAACGTAGCTATCCACTTCCCGCACATCGCGCTTGCCCTTCAATTCCGGCGGGCAATTTCCCCACATCACAAACTTCACACGCCCCGCGTAATCATTGTGAATACGCGATAGCGCCTCGTTAATCATCCGCATTTCACGCTGCCGGGTAGAAGTGCCGGCAAAGCCGATCACTACCTGCTCGTTTCGCGGCAGCGGATCGACCCAGCGCTCCGCGCTAACCGCGTTGGGAAACACGTACACATTGGGATTGAACGCTCTAACCTTCTCCTCCAGATGCGTGCTCGGCACCACCACCAGGGTCGCTTTACCCAATATCCATTCAATGTGCGGCAGACATTGCTCGAACAGGCCGAACTGTTTATGCGACTCCGGCAAACCCAGCAGCCAATCATCCAGCTCATAGATCATCGGCTTGCCGGAGGCGACAATCTTCTCCAGCAAGGGCCGGCAGCGCAGTATTGGAAAGGCACGTTGCACCACAAACATGTCCATGGCCGCGATGAAGGCATCATCGTCAGCATAGGGATATTCGCCTTCATACACCTTGCCTGCCATAGTCTCGTGCAACTGATAATCGAAATAATTTCCCAGCAGTTGCAGGGGATCCAGCACTCGCAAGCGGAAACACACCATGTCCGGCATATCACGAGTCAGTATGCCAACGCGCGCTTTTCTACGTTCTATCGCTTCCAAAACCTCTCCCCCATCCCTGACATCAACAGTGCTTCCCATAAAACACTCCTCGCATCCGAACGAAATCGGCAACGCGTACGAATAGTCGATATGCACACCCTTGTTTTATCCAACAAGGAAGCTCATTACTGAAAGAGCTTGACGCACAATACAATTGCTAGCCGCCTGAATAAATTATTTTAATCCAGACCTTCATGATCTGACCATAACACCGCTGGCGATTCACGAGCCAAATTCATTCATCAGCCCGCGCACCTCACCTTACATGCTAAGCCTAATCCTTCCCTTGTAGAGTCCTCAACCAATCATCACAGTGATCTTCCAACCAATAGTGCTCGCTGACCCACTTTTTGAGAGCATCGCCTTCTTTTTCCATAAGCGCCCAGTCATGAGCTCTCTCGCGAATCGCTCGAATCCATGCCGCTGCATCATTAGACACTCGGCAAACTGGAGCGTTATTGGTCTGGAAAGGATAGATATCTGTGCATACGACAGGACAAGCAAGAGCGCCATGTTCCAATAAACGAATATTACTTCTGGCCACATTGAATAGATTGATTTCCAATGGCGCTACAGCCAGATCCAAATTCAAACTCGCCATTTTTCTTGCATGCTCGGAAAAATGAGCCGTTGGATGCATCTCTGAAAAATAGGGCGCAAGTTCCGATGGGCAATTTCCCAAGAACACCCACTCTACTTCTTGGCAGGTCGCTTGGATCACCCCATCAAGCAAAGCGATGTCATCGCCATAGAGTCCAGTGCCGACCAAACCCACACGAGGCTTAGCCCGGAGATGACGCGCAGACGCCAACCCATCCCAAGTCGCCCGAGAAAGCCTGCTTGGAATCACAATGGTCTCGACTTCCATATCTTGGAGCAAATCAGCAAGTGGCTGAGTCGATACTATCGTCGCATCACATAGTTTCAAAACTTGCTGCAGATGCTGTTTGGCATCCGGATGGCGGCCCACGTAATAATCATATAAGCAAGCCGTCCCGCTACCCAAATCATCCAATCCAAAAACGATGCGTAGATCAGGAAGATGCTTACGATAGGCCGCCACAGCCTCATATATATCATCGTGAATGCCTACGTTCAACAACAAGGTGTTGGGTGACTGCCTATACAATTCAACCACGGATGGGAGACCGTTCAGGGTCCGATGTATTTCCCCATCAAGCTTTCCATTGTCTCGCAAGATAGAAAGCGGCTGACTCAAACGATACTCGGTCCCTTCATCAAAAGCAGAGATCCCTAACACTCGAACACGGTTAGGTAAATCAACATCCCAAGCAACCGTCTGATCTAACTCTATCCCCATATTTTTACTACGCAAAGACAAATGCCGATTATACCCTGGATCACGCCGTAAAATTGGTGCCCAACGTTCAAGCATCACTTCGGCATCTTTACATGGATGAGCTAAGTGTCCTGATGAAAGCTTAGCTTCCACAGCCCCATCGCCAGCATCATGATCGAGATGAGCCAGCAATTCGACATGCGGGTTATAAATATTGCGCAGACCACCCGCGACAATTTTCAGACAAAAATCCACATCGATCAAACTGTCTCCGTAGAAACTCTCATCCATCCCACTGACTGCGTCATAAATTTTCTTTTCCACAATCAGGCACGCCCCGGAAATTGCAGAATAATTCTGCATCGTCACGTTACGGTTTATATAACCAGGCAACGAACTGCTCATCCCCTCAAATACACTACCGGCCACGGAATACAAGTCGCCAGGCATCCCGAGCACAAAGCCTGCATGCTTCACACTGCCAGTTTCCACATCCTGTATGCGCGGCCCGACAGCGCCTACTCCAGGTTGCTGCGCCGTTGCCAGCATGCGTTCTAGCCAGTTATCCTGCGCAATCTCAAAATCATGACGCAACAATAACAAATATTCGCCAGCGGCATTGCGCGCACCGATATTACACTGCATGGACAGATTAGATGTCGCCTCACAGTTAACTATTTTAATGCGCCCAGGATAGGCATCTTGAATTTTATTGAAATACTCTAACGCCCCAGGCTTGGATATGCCTTTATCAACAATGAGGACTTCAAAATTCTGATAACCGGTAACTTCAAACAAACTATCGACACAAGCTGCTAAGTCTTTCAGACTTCCATTATTAGGGATGACAATGGATATCAGTGGCGTGCTTAGTAATTGAAAATCAAAAAAGAATGTCCCTGGTACAAAACCTTCACTGACCCTAGCTGGGCAGCCCATGCGCACAATATGATTCTCAAGCGCAACCTGACGAGATGCATTTCCTAGTACATCCAGCTTGCTCTCTTGCCATGGCATCGAAATGAGTTGGTCATCGATATGGCCTATGCACTCCGCCCCACCTCTCTCAAACACTCTTAGCAAAGCGTCATAGCAATGAGCTTTGGGATAAGGTTGAAATCCACCCAGCATGGCAATATTTTCAGTTTTGAATGCCACCGCATAGCCAATATAATCCATGGAGCGTAGGTATTCTGGCGAAAAGTCTGGCAAGAAGGCAGGGCAAAACCTGTGTCCAACTGGGGATACAACATCATGGTCAAAATATATCGCCGCATATTCAGAATGCGCGTTAATTTCCTCTCCTATCCGTGCAAGCGCATTTGGCTGCAAACGCGCTCCGGCAGGCAGCAACAAGCTCCAATCTGAAGGCACATCGGCAATGATCCCATTGATCGCATCGACAACCAATTGATCATTCTCCAAACTATCCAGCTGCAACCACCCCAATTGGACGCTACTACTAAAAACAGGATCAGGCTCTGGCGCATCTGAAATCACGATCAGCCGCCAGTTTCGATAGAGTATTTTTTCCATCGAAGCAAAACTTTCCGATAGCCTTGCCAAACGACCGGCGGAAGCTAGCATGATAATATTGAAGATGGGCACAACGCCCCATGCCATCACCATTCTCTCAGCCAGTTGTTCTGCATGCACCGCTCGCAGCTCATGAGATGCTAGCCATTCTCTATAGGCCGTCAACCCATCGATATCAGTTTCTGCCAAACGACGGGTAACTACATGGCCAGGCTGTAATAACGGAAGCTGCTTCAAATGATCTGGCAAGAGTTCCAGATACTTCTCCAATAACTCTCCCAGCCGATTTTCAAGCAAACGATTATTCAATACATATTGACGCGCCGAATTGGCTTGACCTGAGCGCAATTCAGGATTATCAATTAGCTTACAGACACCATCAACCCAGCCTGCTTCGGTATCATCTACCAGAGTTGCCAGTCCCTTTTCTTTTAACCATCTATAAGTCAGTACATCTGATGCGATCGTAGCCGCGCCAATGACCGAGTATTCCAACCACTTAGCGTCTGACTTAAAGGCATTGAAATCCCCTCCTCCCAATGGAGCAAGTGCAATATCAATACTCAGTTTGGCCATATCCACTAAATAGTCGCCATAGCGCTTTGATACTGAAACTTGCAGGCAATTTTTGGGCTTTACGAAACCAGGAGGAATATCGCCCAGCAAAACAATTCTGACTGCATCCCCATAAAGCTCGCCAATACGCATCAATGCTGACGACACAATCTCCCAATCACTTTCTTGGAAGAAGTCGCCAGAAATTCCAATTGTAACTTTCTCGCCACGCGGCATTGGATCAACAAGGCGATCGCGAGCAATCAAATCAGGAAATGCTATAGCTTTCTTCGTATAATTAAGCATTTTCTCAGCCATCGCATCAGTCGACGCAACGACGAGTGAACAATGCTGCAATAACCACTCCTCGTTTTTACGCGATACGCCTTCTGAAAAATGAGTAGCCGGCTCTACTCGCGCCATCAATGATCCGTCACCAGCCTCATAAACAATTGGCTTTTCGGACTCCACTATCAGATCAATTAAATCCGGAAATTCAGCAATTGGAAAACCATGATGGATGACGAACATATCCATAACTTCAACAAACTCGCCATCTATCTGAAAAGGAAATTCACCTTCATAGCTGTAAGCAGCTTGATTTTTATAAAAATAAGTATCCAACACCGGTGACATTAACGCCAGAGGATCCCCCAGACGTACGTTATAGCTTGCCGTGTCTAATAATTCACCAGTTAATATGCCAATACGCGGCCTGCGTGGGCGTAGCTTCTCCACCCTTTTTTCATGCGTTTTTTCTGCCGCAGCACGCTGAGTGATAGATATGAAGCGCTCTAGTTGCTCGGGAAATTCCAGAACTTGCTTTTCATAATGCTCATACACTTTCCCCACCGAGCGCTTCGCGTGTTCAATCTGCTCAGGTGTATTTCCCCAAGCCGAGCCATCTCCATGAAAAGCATCAAGATTGGGAATCTTGGTTAGGTACTCGCTTGGCATGTAAATGACTGGGCAACCACACAACATAGCCTCTGTGCAAATCGCGCTCATTTCATAGCTATATAGACACTCCGCTTTTCTAAATAGCTCAGCTAGTTCCACCAAGCTGCGAGGCTTTGCCATATCCAGACGTTCGGTCTCCTGCAAAATTTTCTCATCAACGTTACCTCCCTGCTGACAGTAACGATGAGCATATACATATTTACCCTTCCTCACTGCATCGTGCGCATTATTTTTATTATTAAATATTTCAATATCCAAAACTGGGGTGCGCATCAACTCCGCTTCCATGCCTGGCGGAAGAAAATCACCCTTATTATAAACAAACAATATATCACCATCGTCATATAGGGTCGGACCTCCTATAAAACCAGGCTTATTTAGTATATAGCGTACAACCACATCACCACTCAAAGGATTCCCATGCACCACTTCCGGGTAAATGACAATGGGCTCAATTCCTTTATTCCGATTACGGCGCATTGTAGCTTGCATCAAGGCCGGGGTATTCATCCCCTCTCGCACCTCGAGGGAAGTGATATATGCCTCATATCCTCTGGCATTCAGTTCATGGCATAGCTGATGCAACACTCGAACACCTGATGAGGTTTCTCTGAACCCTGGTGCAATGATGTAATAAGGATATTTTTCTGATTGCAAGACAGTTTTCTTCGTAGACACACTACCCCCATGGCTTAGCCTGGCCAAACGAATACAATGACACCCTCGACAGGAGGAGCTAAAATAAAAAAAGCTGTGAAATATTGGAATAAAAATCCAATATTAAAAACCTAAACCACGACCACCTCACGCTATAGGCATCTTATAAAAATCGAGCTACAGATCGATTCACTTCCTTGACTTCCGCACAACCGAGCTTATTGACTCTAGAGGCAGAACCGCACGTCATCAGCGATATCATGCAATAAAGCACGCTAAAAAAGTGCTAAACTTTTTTATTCAATTGTGGACAGCTCTTAGGTGACAGTCATAGAATTCATCATCAACCACTAGGTTATTAATCATGACTCACGTTCGCTTTTCATATACTGGTATGTCACACTATAATAGCAATCAGTCGAACGCCGGTTTTCGGCACGGAGAAGAGTCATGATGTCATCTCCCGGCTCGCGCCTTCCCGTTACCCAGCCCTTCCTGCCCCCACTGGAAGAATTCTTGCCCTATCTAGAGCAGATATGGAGCAGCAAACAACTGAGCAACAACGGCCCCTTCCACCGCCAGCTTGAGGCCCGCCTTGCGGACTACCTCGGAGTTGAATATATCTCCTTATTTGCCAACGGCACAATCGCGCTCATCACCGCGTTGCAAGCGCTAGGCATCAAAGGAGAGGTCATCACCAGTCCATACAGTTTCGTCGCCACCAGTCATGCGCTGATGTGGAACGGCATCCGTCCGGTCTTCGCAGACATCGACCCCAACTCGGCCAATATCGACCCTGCTCGGATAGAAGCCCTGATCACTGAGCGCACCACCGCAATTCTGCCAGTCCATGTCTATGGAACACCGTGCGACATGGATGCGATCCAACGAATTGCCGACCGGCATGGCCTGCAAGTAATCTACGATGCGGCGCACTGCTTTGGCGTCAAGCAGGACGGACGCTCCATCCTGCTGGACGGCGACCTCTCCATTCTCAGCTTCCACGCCACCAAGGTGTTTAATACCTTCGAGGGCGGCGCCATCGTCTGCCACAGCGCAGAAATGAAGCAGCACATCGATCATCTGAAAAACTTCGGCTTTGTTGATGAAATTACGGTAGTGGAGGCCGGCATCAACGGCAAGATGAGCGAAATTCAATCGGCAATGGGTCTGCTACAGCTGCAATATATAGATGAAATCTCCATTCGCCGCCGCCGCCTCTATGAGCGCTATGTCGCCGCGCTAAGCCAAGTACCCGGCATCGCTCTTCATCCAGTGGCGAACAACGTGGAGTGGAACTATGCCTATTTTCCAATCTACATCACCGCGCCCTACCCGCTGGACCGCGACG
The DNA here is from genome assembly GCF_002924365.1 of Chromobacterium alticapitis. Taxonomy (GTDB): domain Bacteria; phylum Pseudomonadota; class Gammaproteobacteria; order Burkholderiales; family Chromobacteriaceae; genus Chromobacterium; species Chromobacterium alticapitis. Next base: position 17,376 of record NZ_PQWB01000026.1, read on the forward strand.
GGCTGTATCAGGCCTTCCGCGATGTCGATGTGCTCGCACGGCGTTATTTCTACCCGCTGATCAGCGATTTCGCCATCTATCACTCTGAGCCATCCGCGCTACAGCCTTTGCCAGTGGCCAAACGCAAGGCGGAACAGGTGCTGTGCCTGCCTATCTATCCCGACCTCAGCGACGAGCAACAGGACTTCATCATCAACTTAGTGCGCAATCCCCCCCGGACAAAGGAGACCTGATGGAATCGTCTGTCAGCCCGCTCCCGGCTATCGGCGGTTATTTCGAGCTGGAACTGCCGCCGGCTCTCGGCCACCTCTATCCCGACGCCTTGAGGCTGCAATCGGCGCGAGCCTCGCTTCTCGCGCTGCTGCGGCAACTCCGCCCTTCCCGTTTGTGGTTGCCCCGCTTCATCTGCCCAACCATGCTGGAGCCGGTTCGTCGCTCAGGCGTGTCGCTATGCTTCTACCCGATAGACCATAACTACCGGCCTCCTATTGATTTAGCCCCCGCGCCCGGCGAGTTGCTGCTTTACGTCAACTACTACGGCATTTGCGACGAACAAATCGAGTCGCTGTTGCAACGAGTGCCGAAGGAGCGCGTCGTACTGGACTTTTCGCAAGCCTTCTTCTCGCCCCCTCCGGATTGCCTGGCGACCATCTACTCCCCGCGCAAGTTTTTTGGGGTGCCGGATGGCGCTTACTTATGCAGCGCTTTGAACATCCCTCAGCCAGCGGAAACCGAAACGCTGTCGCTGGAAAGATTTCGACCATTGCTCACGCGGCTGGCAGACTCGCCGGAGGCCGGCTACCCGCACATTCTTGAAGCCCGTCGCACTTTCAAAAACCAGGAACCCAAACGCATGTCGCAGTTAACGGAGCGCTTGCTGGCCAGCATCGACTATCCCCGCGCCCGATCGCAACGGCGAATGAACGCCGCGCAATACCACACCGCCTTCGGCGACCTCAATCCCTTGCCGATTCCCGCCGGCGCCTCTCCTCTAGCCTATCCTCTGTATTGCGAGAAACCTGATCTGCGCGAAATATTGGCCGCGCAGCGCATCTTCGTCGCCAAATACTGGCCAGACCTGGAGCTGGCTGCAGACAGCGCAACGGAAGCCGCGCTAGCTGAACATACGCTGGCCCTACCCTGCGACCAGCGTTATGGCGAAGCCGACATCGCCCGCGTCATCGCGGCGCTGAGAGCCGCGCTGAACTGAACTCAAGCATCGATCAACGACGCATTCTCCCGCAAGGCTTTCAACACCTCCGCCGGCGCGTTCCACATCAGCGCGTCCAACACCGACAACCCTGGCTCGAAAGCCAAGTCTGCCGTCGCATACCGCATCGGCTGAAAATCCAGAAACTTCAACTCGATGCCGCGGCGAGCAAACGCCGCCCGCTCGAACAGTTCCCGCCCCCCCAATGGATTGATGTAGCGCGTGGCGCCCTCCTGCTCAGCGATGAGCGGCGCCCAGTCTCCCGGCCCCATATCCTCAGGCACAGGATAATGCCGCGCCGATGCTACTACATGATGGAATGGCAGCCCCAGATAAGAACAGGTCGCCTTCAGCGTCTGCAAGTTCAGATTGACCAGAGAGTCGCTGCCATTCGCAGCGGCAAAGCCCTCCTCGATCAGTGCCACCGTCTGACGGTAAAACGGCGCCCGCTTCCGATAATGGCTAAGCTTGCCCAGCAGACTATTCTTGCTTGCCGCCAAATCCTGCACTCTGGCCTCATGGATACGGATGGCGGTGGAGCCATTGGCAAGCGGCACTGCGATGTAGTTCCAGCCGCCTGACGGATGCAACACGCGGTTGCGGGTCATCCAGCTCTTGTGGGTGTATTGGGTCAAATCAAACACCACCCACTTCTCCGCCTGCGCGATCAGGGCGAAGTGCCCAAGGTACGGGAAGAAATAGGGCTGCATGATCGCAACATTCATGTTCACCCCCTGCGCAGCGCCGCTCGCACCGAGCCGGCTTGAGCCTGCAATGCGGCAATGGCTCGGCCTATGGCTTCGGCCTGCCGTACCGACACCCTCGCCCCCAGCGGCAACTGCACCAAACTATGGGCCAATCTTTCTGCCTGCGTCTCGTCCTGACAATGGCGGCGGGCGGCATCTGCATACACCGGGCTGCGCAGCCAAACCGGCACGGTTCGGGCCGAGATGTTTTCCGCGCGCAGCGCAAGCGCCAACTCCGCGGCGCTCAAGCCAAATGCCGCCTCGTCCACACGCAGCAACAAATTCTGATGCGTAGGCTCCGCTGTCTCGTCGCCCGGCTGCCACAACATCACGCCGGGCACGCCGCGCAAAGCTGCGGAATAGCTGTCGAACAGGGAGCGATTGCGCGCCAAATATTCGTCTATGCGCTGTAGATTATGCAGAGCGACGGCGGCCTGGGCTTCAGACAACCGGCCATTGCTGGTCTTCACCACCGGCACGATCACATTGCCCATGCCGTAATTGCTGCGGATATTGCGAATATGGGCCGCCAACGCGTCATCGTCGGTACAGATCACTCCGCCCTCTGCCCCGCTCAGCAAATTCTCCGAATGCAAGGAAAATACTTCCATCGCGCCATTGCCGCCCAACCGTCTACTGTTCGTCCTCGCTCCCAAGGACTGCGCGGAGTCGAAATACAACGCAACGCCATGACGATCCGCCAATTCACGCAACGCTGCCGCGTTGTCCGCGCCGCCCCAGGCATTCATCGCCAGAATGGCGACGGGTCGGTCCTCAGCCAGGATAGACTCCAGCATCCCCAGATCCAGCCCGCCGGTGGCCGTGTCCACATCGCAGAACAATGGCTCGCAATCCGCCCATAGCAAAGACTGCGCCGTCCAGGCATGTCCCAGTGCGGAAACCACCACTTTGCCACGCAAACCCAGGGCCTGCGCCGCCAACACCAGGGCGATTTCTGCATTGGTGGTGCACATCGCGTGGCGCACGCCGCAATATTCCGCCAGCGAGGCTTCCAGCCGCTGCGCCAAGGGACCATGATTGGTGTAGTACTGGCGGTTGAAGATGTCCCGGAAAGCCGCCTCATAGGCATGCCAATCAGGGAAGTTATGCTGTCCCAACGGCACGTTCTGCTCTGTCAACGGCGCGCCGCCCAACACAGCCAATTGGCGTTCGGTGTCGATCTGGCTCATCGCACTCCCCTAGCGCGGATTTCCGCCCCATTTTGATAAATGAAGGCCAACAGGCCGACGATCTGCTCGATATCCGCTTCGCTGACGAAGTAGCCGCACGGCAGCAGCATGAAGCGCTGGGCTAGGCGCTCGGTTTGCGACAAATCGCCAAAAATCATGTCATAGCCGGTTTTTTTCTGATGCAGCGGCGGGGAATAATAGGCACGGCACAGCATTTTCTCCGAGTTCAACAGTTTGACTGTATCGTCACGGCTGATAGGCCAGTCCTCCAGCAATTCCACCAGGATATTCTTGAAACCGCAGCGCTCGCTCTCGTCGAACTCGCGCAGCCGTACGCCAGGCACGCTTGACAAGCCGCGGCGGTAGGCATAATAGCGCCGCCGATTATCATCCACTTGACGCTCCACATCGTCCAACGCCGCCAGCGCCATTGCCGCATGCATTTCGTTTTGCCTGACGCCCAGGCCTGGCATCGTCATCTGCCCGCTCTCATCCACTCCGTAATCGCGCAGCGCGCGCAAGCGCTCAGCCAATGCGTCGTCATTGGTCGTGACATAGCCGCCTTCAAAGGCGTTAAACAGCTTGCTCGACTGCATGGAGAAACACTCCGCGCTGCCGCAAGCGCCTATTTTTCGCCCCCGGTGCGACTCGTACACCGATTCCACCGCGTCGAACAGCAGAGGAACGCCTGTGCGCTCGGACAATGCTTCCAATCCATCCACATCGCAGCAGTTGACGATGGGATGGACGCCGAGGATCAGGGCGGTATGCTCGTTAATGTGCGGCGCGGCGGTTTCCGCCGTGATGCACAGCAGTTCCGGATCCACTTCACAAAAATGCGGCGTCAGCCCGGCCCAGGCCACAATGTCTGCCAGCCGACGATAGGTCAGCGATGGCATGACCACTTCGCGACGCCCCGGCAAAGCCAGGCTTTTCATCGTCATCACCAGGCCCCAGAAACCACCGCAAAACGACACGCAATGGCGCACGCCGTGAAACTCCGCCAACCGGCGCTCGTGCAGGGCCTCGACTACGCCATGATCGGTGAATTGTCCATTCTCAAAAAACTGCTTCGAGTAAGCGAGAAAGGTCTCAATGTCCGGCCGTACCAGATTCGATATCGACCGTATGCTGTCAAACAAAGGCTGGCCACCGTAACAGGCCAGATCGTCCGCCTTCTGCTTCTGCATTCCTGCTCCCTATCCCAGAATTTCCAACACCGCGTTATAGCGGTAATGCGATTGGTAGAAGTGATCCGGCATGCGGCTGACGCTCAGGCGCCAGCCCGCCGCGCCGGCCAAAGCCTCCATCTGCGCAGGATTGCGCCAGCGGCCGATCTGCGAGGCGGGATCCTCTACGTCATGGCTGTAGTCGATACCGGAAGGGTAGAAATGGATGGCCAAATCGCGGTCCGGCAAATTGCCCAGAAACACCCGCGTCACGTTGACGAAACGCTGTCTCAGCGTGCGCAACACTTCGCTTGCCGTGTTGTCATCCATATATGACAACACGGCAAAGCACATAGCCTTATTGAAGCGCTCCGGGTCAGGCTCGCCGCGCAGATAACTCAACGCGTCGGAAAAAAGGAAATCGAAGCCAGCCCGATGGAATTTACGCTGCCCCACCGATACCAGATATTCCGAGAAATCAATGCCCAAATATCCAGCGCAATCGTCGAACAAATAATGCGACAAAGCGCCGTTGCCGCAGCCGATGTCCAGCAATGTATCGCCCGACGACAGCTGCAAGCCGGATCTCATCGCCGCTACCATCAGCAGGATCTGATCCTCGGGGATAGGCTTGCCATAGGCGGTTCGCCTCACTTGTCCCCAAATGTCGTCCGGGTCCAGCGTTTTTGGATACTCTTTATAATCCGACTTTGGGTACTCCATAACCTTCCTTTGTTCAGCGCGTCACCCGGCGAAACAGGCTTCCAGCGTACGCATCAAAGCCTCGACGCTCTTGGCCGCCACCGCAGGATCGAACTCCACTTGAGTCTGGCGTCCCTTGCCGGCCGCCCAATTGCTCACCAGGCAAAGATGGGCATAAGGCAACGCCAGCTCGCGCGCCAGCGCGGCCTCCGGCATGCCGGTCATTCCGACTATATCGGCGCCGTCTCGCTCCAGCTTGAGAATCTCTGCCGCGCTTTCCAGCCGCGGCCCCTGGGTGCAGGCGTAGACGCCGTCGCGCACGCCGCTGATGCCGGTAGCCTTGATCGCATCCAGCAGACGCTGGCGCAGGGCATGGTCGTAAGGAGAAGTGAACTCGGCATGGACCACCGGCCGCTCCGGCCCCTCGAAATAAGTATGCTTGCGGCCCCAGCTGTAATCGATGATGTCATGCGGCACCACCAGCCGGCCCGGCGCCATGTCCGGACGAATGCCGCCCACCGTGCCGATGGCGATCACGCCCTTGACGCCTTGGTTATGCAGCGCCCACAGATTGGCGCGGTAATTGATTTCATGCGGCGCCAGCGAATGGCCATAGCCGTGGCGGGCGATGAACACTACATTTTGCCCGGCCAGCTTGCCATAGGTCAGGGCGCAGGACGGGTCGCCGTATGGCGTGCGCACGACTTGGCGATGCGTCACCTCCAGCACCGGCAATTGCGCCAGCCCGCTTCCACCGATGATTGCCAACATATCCGTCTCCCCTTTGTCATTCTGAGCGGCTCCCGCATGGCGCTTGTCCATACCGTTCGACAATATCCAGCCGCTTTTCCTGATTATGTCCGAATCCGCGCCGAAATGGACAACTAATCCGCGCCTGCGCGCCGAGATGGCAGCATTACCTTGAGCTTGCTTCTGGTCTTTGCCCACCCATGCGGCAAGACTGCTCCACGAACTGGCGGACTTGATCTTGATCAATTAAATGATAATGGTTATCATTAGCAAATGAACGCAAAACACGCCCCTGTTCCTGAACGCAACGACCCCGCCCCGGCGGCGCCGCTGCTGCACAGCCGCCAGCTGTTTGGAGGCGGACGCGAAATCTTGATCGAGCATCAGGGCGAGTTGTACCGGTTGCAGCTCACGCGCAACGGCAAACTGATACTGATCAAATAACCCCCGCAAGCCAGCCGACAGCCAGCCAGCGGAAACGACTAGCACTCTGGAGTTTCCATGGCCCTGTTCCGCGCCACCCCCTTGATGCTGAGCCTGGCAGCCGCCTGGCCGGCCTTCGCGGAAGACGCTCCGCAATCGCTCGAAACCGTACAGGTGACGGCCCATCGCACCAAAAAACCGCTGGCCGAAACCGCGCCCAGCGCCAGCGTGGTCTCGCGCCACAAACTGGACGACAGGCTGATCCGCGACATCTCAGATGCCGCCAAGTACGAGCCGGGCGTGGAAGTCGCCTCCGACCCGAATCGCCGCGGCAACGCCGGCTGGACCATACGCGGCATGGACGGCAACCGCGTCCTGATGCTGATAGACGGCGAGCGGCTGCCGGAAGCCTATGCCGGCGGCGGCAACGGCAACGGCGCCATTTCAGGCCGCGACTTCGTCGAACTGGAAACGCTGCGCGCCATCGACATCGTCAAAGGCCCCACTTCCAGCCTGTACGGCTCGGACGCCATAGGCGGCGTCATCGGCTATCGCACCAAGGCGGTGGACGATTTCGTGCCGGAGGAAACCGGCGTCGGCGGCAGCGTCAAGAGCTTCGGTTCGACCGCAGACAAGAGCTGGGGCGGCAGCGCCGCCATCGGCGTCAAGGGCGAGCGCGCCGACGCGATGCTGATCTACACCCACCGCAACGGCCATCAGGCCGACAACCTGGGCCGCAACGACAGCGCCTCCGTCGCGCGGACCACGCCCAATCCGCAGGACTGGCACAGCGACAACGCGCTGGCCAAGCTCGGCTACACGCTGGCCCCGCGGCAAAGGCTGGAGCTGACGCTGGAGCATTTCCGCCGCGACACCGATACCAATCTGCTGAACACGCTGTATCCGGCTTATGTGTCCCGCGGCCGCCCAATGCCCGCATTGCAGAATCAGACCGCGGCCGACCGCACCCAGCGCGAGCGCGTGTCGCTGGGTTGGGAAGGCAAGCAAATGGGTCCGTTCGAGCGTCTGTCCGCCAAACTGTACCAGCAGAAGCTGGACAACGCCGACGACAGCCTGGCGCGATACGGCGACGGCAGCAGCATCGCCTCCAACTACGGCTTCGAGCAGAAAATCTTCGGTCTGAGCCTGGATGCCGAACACCGCTTCGCCGCGCGGTCCGCCGAACACCAGTTGCTATGGGGCGTCGATCTGTCGCGCACCGACACCAGCCGGCCGCGCATGAAAACCCAGTACCTGGCCAACGGCTCGAGCAATACCGTCATCAGCGGCGAAACCTTCCCCAGCAAGACCTTCCCGGACAGCACGTCCGACCGCATCGGCCTGTTCATCCAGGACGAAATGAAGTTCGCCAATGGCATCGCCCTGTCGCCATCGCTGCGCTGGGACCACTACAAGATGCGCACCCAGCCGGACCAGGCCTATGCCAACAGCGGCGGCCAGGCCGTACCCTCGTTCAGCGACGGCGCCTTCTCGCCCAAGCTGGGCCTGAGCATCCCGTTCGCCGAGCATTACACCGGCTTCGCCCAGCTGTCGTCCGGCTTCCGCGCGCCGCCGTTCGACGACGCCAATATGGCCTTCGTCAACCGCGCCTACGGCTACCAGGTGATCGCCAACCCTAACTTAAAGTCCGAAACCAGCCGCGGCGTGGAACTCGGCCTCAAGGGCAAGTGGGAGCGCTTCGACTTCGGCCTCACGGCCTACGCCAACCGCTACCGCGACTTCATCGAACAGCAAAGCCTGGGTATGCAGCAGGGCCTCTTGACCTATCAATACCAAAACATCGGCCGCGTCGACATCAAGGGCGCCGAGGCCCGCGCCGGCTGGCGCCTCGCCCCGGGCTGGCAGCTCAATGGCTCCATCGCCTACGCCCACGGCGAGGATCTGGACAGCCACACGTCCTTGTCCTCCATCGCGCCGCTGTCCGCCGTGGCCGGGCTGCGCTACGACCAGGCCAGCTTCGGCGGCGAGGCGCTGCTGCGCGCCGCCGTCCGCAACACGCGCGTGGCCGCCGTCGCCCTGTCGCCCGCATCTTCCGCGCAGACCGCCGGTTTCGAAGCGCCGGGCTACGCCACCCTGGACCTGACCGCCTACTGGAAGCCCGCCAAGCAGACCGTGGTGCGCGCCGGCGTGTTCAATGTCTTCGACCGCAAGTACTGGAAAGCCGCCGACGTGCGCGGCATGGCCGCCAATGACCCGACGCTGGACCGCTACACCCAGAGTGGCCGCAATGTCGGCGCCAGCGTCGAATACCAGTTCTGACCCTTATCACACCATTCCAAGGAGAATTTCATGAGCCAGCTATGGGAACGCTACCAGTCGCTCAAAGCCAGCCAACCGCGCCTGCGCGCGCGCGACGCCGCCATCGCCCTGCAGGTCAGCGAATGCGAACTGGTGGCCGCGGACCCGGCCGCCACGCCGCTCAGACCCGAATGGCCGCAGATCCTGGGCGAACTGCACGCCCTGGGCCGCGTGATGGCGCTGACGCGCAACCACGCCTGCGTCCACGAAACCAAGGGCGACTACGCCAATGTGTCGTTTGAAGGCAAGGTGGGCCTGGCGCTCAACCCGGTAATCGACCTGCGCATGTTCCTGTTCCACTGGCGCCACGGTTTCGCGGTAGTGAGCGAGACTCCGCGCGGCATCCAGCGCAGCCTGCAGTTCTTCGACCGCCACGGCGAAGCGGTGCACAAGGTTTATCTGACCGAAGACAGCGATGTCGTCGCCTTCGACGCGCTGGTGGCGCGCTTCGCCGCGCCGGCGGGGGCGCTGGCGCTGGAGCCCGCCGCACCGGCCGAGCCGGAGCAAGCGGACGAAGCCATAGACCTAGCGGCCTTCCAAGCCGAATGGCTGCAACTGAACGACGTGCACCACTTCCACGCCTTCCTGCGCCGCTGGCAGGTCTCGCGCCGCCAAGGCTTCCGCCTGGCGCCGGCCGGCCAGGCCTGGCGCGTGCGCGAAGATGCCGTGGAGCAACTACTGCGCCGCGCCGCCGCCACCGAAACGCCCATCATGGTGTTCGCCGGCAACCGCGGCATGATCCAGATCCATACCGGCGCCGTGCGCAATGTGCAGGTGGTGGGCGACTGGCTGAATGTGCTGGACCCGGACTTCAATCTGCATCTGCGCACCGACCTGATCGCCGAAGCCTGGATCACCCGCAAGCCGGGCGACAGCGGCGTGGTGACTTCGCTGGAGCTGTTCGACGAGGCCGGCGAATCGCTGGCCACCTTCTTCGGCGAACGCAAGCCGGGCCGCGCCGAGCGCGCCGAATGGGTGAAGCTCTTGGGCGAGCTGCCGACGCTGGAGCAAGCCGATGTCGCGTAAATCCTGGTTTGCCGGCCTGCTGCTGGCGGCGTCCGCCCTGCCTGCCCTGGCGGCGGAGCGGCTGGTGGTGGTGACGCCGGACATCGCCGAAATCGTCGTCGCGCTGGGCGCGGCCGGCCAGGTGGTGGGCCGCGACCGCAGCAGCAAGGAGCCGGAGCTGGCCCATGCCCAGGTGGTGGGCTTTTCGCGCGCGCTGAACGCCGAAACCATCGCCGGCCTGAAGCCGACCCTGGTGCTGGGCAGCGCTGCCGCCCAGCCGCCGACCCTGTGGCCGCAGTTGAAACAGCTGAAGCTGCGCGCCGAGGAAGTCAGCCCGCGCGAGGACGGCCGTGACTTCGCCGAGGCCATCCGCAAGGTGGGCAAGCTGCTGGGCCGCGACGCCGCCGCCGACAAGCTGGCCGCCGACTGGCAGCGCGCGATGCAGCCGCGCCCGGGCCGAGCCGTGCGCTATCTGGTCAGCTACGACGGCACGCTGGCGGCCGGCCGCGACACCGCCCCGGACACGCTGATCCGCGCCGCCGGCGGCGTCAACGCGGCAGCCGGCCTATCCGGTTTCAAACCGCTGAACCGCGACGCCTGGCTGGCGTTGAAGCCGGACGTGATCATCCTGGGCAGCCATACCGCGGCGGCCTACGGCGGCAAGGAGGCTTTCGCCAAGCGGCCGGAAATCGCCGCCACGCCGGCCGGCAAGCAGGGCCGCATCTACCTGATGCAGCCTCAACAAGCCATGCTGGTGGGCCTGGGCAGCCCCGTCGTCGTCGACCAGATGGTGAAGATGTGAACGCTCAGCGCTGGCTGTTGGCCGGTCTGATTGCTGCCAGCCTGGCCCTGCCCTGGCTGGCGCTGGCCAGTTCCGCCGGCCATCTGGCCTGGCCGGACCTGGCCGACCCATTGGTCACGCAGTTGCGGCTGCCGCGCATCGCCGCCGCCCTGACCGTGGGCGCGGCCCTGGCCGCCAGCGGCGCGGCGTTGCAGGCGCTGTTCCGCAACCCGCTTGCCGACCCTGGCCTGATCGGCACCTCCGGCGGCGCGGCGCTGGCGGTGATCGCCGTGCTGGCGCTGGGCCTGGCCGGACTGTCCCTGCCGCTGGCGGCCTTCGGCGGCGGCCTCATCGCCACTTGGCTGATCCTTATGCTGGCGCGTCTGGCCAAGGGCGGCCTGGCCGGCCTGCTGCTGATGGGACTGGTGGTCGGCGCCTTCTGCGGCGCGGTGTCCAGCCTGATTTTGTTTCTGTCCGACGACCTGACCTTGCGCGCGGCCAGCAGCTGGCTGGCCGGCAACCTGGGCGCCGCCCAGCCGGAGCAACTGTGGCCCTGCCTCGCGGTGGCCGGCCTGGGGATAGCCCTGCTGTGCGCCATCGGCCGCGACCTGGACTGCCTGCTGCTGGGCGAGGAAACCGCCCGCTCGCTGGGCGTGGACACTCCGCGCACCCGCCGCCTCGCCGCGGCCGGCGCCGCGCTGGCCACCGGCGGCGCGGTGGCGCTGTCCGGCGTGATCGGCTTCGTCGGCATGATGATACCCAACGCGCTGGCGCTGCTGGCGGGCGGCTGCCGCCGCAAACTGATCCTGCTGTCCGCCTGGGCCGGCGCGCTGTTCCTGCTGGCGGTGGACACCCTGGCCCGCAACATCGCCTGGCCGCTGGACCTGCCGGTAGGCCTGATGGCCGCCTTCGCCGGCCCGCCTTTCTTCATCTGGCTGTTCCGCCGCCAACAAGGGAGCGCCAACCATGGCTAACCGCATGACTCTGAAAGCGCGCGAGCTGGGCTACGCCGTAGCCGGCCGCGAACTGCTGCGCGACATCCGGCTTGACCTGCCCGCCGGCCAGGTCAGCGTCCTGCTCGGCCCCAACGGCGCGGGCAAAACCACCTTGCTGCGGCTGCTGGCCGGACTGGCCGCGCCCAGCCATGGCGCGGTGCGGCTGAACGGCCAATGCGTCAGCCGCATGGACGCGCGGCAGCGCGCCCGTCTCATCGCCTGGGTGCCGCAGCATCTGCCGGCGGACATTCCGCTGACGGTGAGCGAGTTCGTCGCGCTGGGCCGCATGCCCTACCTCGGCGCTTTTGCCCGCCATGCCGCCGCGGACCGCGCCGCAGTGGCCGAGGCCCTGGCCACGGTGGAGCTGCAGCCGCACGCCGCCAAGCGGCTGGATGCGCTGTCCGGCGGCGAGCGTCAACGCGCCGCCATCGCCCGCGCCCTGGCGCAGCAGGCGCCGCTCATCCTGCTGGACGAGCCCACCAATCACCTGGATCTGCGCCACCAGCACAAGCTGCAGCTGCTGCTGCGCGAATTGGCGGCCCAAGGCAAAACCGTGGTGCAAGTGCTGCATGATCTGGCGCTGGCGGCGGAATACGCGGACCGCGTGGCCCTGCTGGACAGCGGCAGGCTGGCGGCGGAGGGCGCGCCGCGCGCGGCGTTGACGCCGGAGAGATTGCTGGCGGTCTACCGCTGGCCGGTGCGGCTGCGGCACCCCATCCCGCCGCGCGCCGCCTGAAAATCGCGAGGGCTGACGCGGCAAGGCCGCAGCCATTATCATTCCCATGACATTTTAAATGGAGAGCGATGATGACAAAAACCGCGTTGATCACCGGCGCCGCTTCCGGCATCGGTTGGCGACTGCTGCAACACTACGCCGCCGCCGACGGCTACCGAGCCATAGGCATGGACGTAGAACCCATCGCGGACTGCGCCGGCGCGAGCCGGCTGCTGGCCGATCTTGCCGATGAGCGCGCCTGCCGCGCGGCCTTCGCCGACATCGAGCGGATAGACCTGGCTGTCAACTGCGCCGGCGTGTCCAGCCAACGCAAGCCTCTGCTGGACTTCGACGCGGCGGACCTCACATCATGCTGGCAACAAAATGTCCTGCCCGCCTTCAACGCCATGCGCGGCGAAATCGACATCATGCGCCGCCACGGCGGCGGCCGCATCGTCAATATCGCCAGCATCACCGGCCATATCGGCATGAAGAACTTCGCGGCCTACGGCGCGGCCAAGGCCTCCATCCTGAATCTAAGCAAGGTAGCCGCCATCGAGCACGCGGCGGACCGCATTCTGGTCAACACGATCTCGCCGGCTACCATAGACACGCCGATGATACGGCGCAAATACGGCGGCCAGCTGCGCGACTACAGCGGCGTCTACCCCAGCGGCGGCTGCGGCAGCGTGGACGATGTGCTGTCCGTGGTCCGCATGCTGGAAGAGAACACCTTCATGACCGGAATGGACATCCCGCTGGACGGCGGGCTGACCAGCCTATTTCGCATATGAGTGATAGGCGCCGTAAGCGCTGGTGATGGCGATATTGGCAAAAACCTTGTACACCACCACCGCTAGAATGGTCATGGCGATGCTGCCGCTCAGACCGTGCTTGTAGAACATCAAAGGCATGGACATCAGCGAGGTCAGCAGCTCGGTGGCGGTGATGGTGACGAAAAAGCGCAGCAGCACGTCGAAGATCCGCCGCGCGTCTTTTTTCTTGAAGTAGTTGTACAGCGCGATATTGAACGCCGAACTGACCACCAGGAAGAACCAGGTCGCCGCCATGATGGTGTACAGATCCTTGAACACGGTCCAGTAGTCATGGCGGTCGCCCAGCCAGGCCATCAGCGTGCCGCCCGCCACCAGCAGGGTGTCGAAGATGAAGGCGGTGGCCACCAGGCTGTTGGCCGCGCGCTTGCCGTAGCGGTCTTGCACGATATTGCACAATGCGAAGGTCAGCGGGAAGAACGTCAGTCCTATCGGCAACTGCACCACATAGCCGAGCAGCTCGACTTTCTTGGCGTCGAAGAAAAAACAGGTGGAACTGAACAATGATGCGAAATAGCCGACGATCAAGCAGTATTCCTTGAATTTCTCGACATCCAGCGTTTGTTTATTGAACATATCATCTCGAGTAAGTCAGTAGGATAGACAATAATTGCTCACCCTCCCGCAAGGGCCGGCTGAGCAATTCCCCGTTTTCCGCCATGTACTCCAGGCAGGCGCCCCCCTCCTGCAGCGTCACCCGCCTGGCGGAAATCTCGCCGCTGTCGGCATCGCGATGCAGCACCAGGCCAAAATGCTCCAACAGCAGGTTTTCCGAATACACCACGCTGGCGCCGGCCTCGACGTACGCGCCGAAGCCTCCAGCCTCCAGCGTGGTCAAATAGATCCGCCGGCCATATTTGCGCACCAGGTCGTCGAAGCCGGGAAACATGATGGGCAGGCGGCGCGCCACGCGGAAAGTCTCGCGTCCGCGCAGCTCGAACACGCTTGCCGTCTCGATGAAAGGCACCCAATACAGCCTGCCGTCCCAGAAAATCTCCGGCTTGGCGGGGCAGTCTATCGCCACCTCGTCATCGAATAGATAGTCGTAGGACACGCCGATGGCGTCCGATATCGCCAGCCGCTTGCCCTCGCGCGGCAGCTTGCCGTTGAACAGCCAGTTATTGACTGTGCTTTCCTTTTCCTGAGTCAGGGCTTCTATCGCCCGCAACCGTCCATGCTGGATGGCCGGTTGCCCCAGGCAATCCAGCACGTAATTGATCTTGGTGGAAAAAGGGGAGGAATACAGCCGGATCTCAGCCATGCGCCACCTTGGCGAAAATGCCCTGCAACAGGCGCTCCACCTCGCCGGGCGAACGGTAGCGCCGACACAGACCGGTGAAGCGGGCCAGATCGCCCAGCGTGAAACACTGCCGGGGCGAGCCATCCGGACCGAGCAGCATGATCGTCAGTTGCTGGCCGCTGGCCATGCGGATGATCTCGCCGCCGTCGTTGTCGCGGCAAGCCCGCACCGCCTGGTTGCATGCGTCGCAGGCGGCCAGCAGCTCGCGCTCTGCCTGGCCCAGATAGCCGTGCACGAAAGAGGCCATCAATTCGTCAGGCGTTTTGAGTACGTCCCAGGCCGGCGCGTGATGATTGCGCGTCGCCAACTTCAATTGATAGGCGCAATGAATCAGTCCATCCCGCAACGCGACGTCGGTCAGCGTCAACAGGCTGGGCTTGCCGCGCCACGCTGCAGGCCAGGCTAGGCGCGGCCACATCGGAACCATCCTGACGCCAAAGTCCGCGTCAACGCCTGCCCACGGCGGCGGAAATTTCCGCCGGCGCGATCACGCCGTGCTCCACGCTCAGCGCGATCAGTTGCAGCAGATAGCTTTTACAGAACACTGGGGAGCCTTCCCACTCGCTTCCCTCCTCGCCCAGAATGCAGGATTGCGTGATGATGACTCTCTCCCCCGCGATCCAGCCTAAAGCGTAATTGTCTTCGGCAATCGTAGTCGTGACTGAGTGGTAGCCCATGGTTTTCCCCGAGAGAATGGCCTGGCCGAGCCTCGCTGCCTGGCCTGCAAGCGAGTCTTTCTACTTGACCAAAAAGAAAGTTTTGTCAGTATAACCAGCGGAAAATAATTGTCAAATGCATAAAATGATATCAAATCAAATACATTTTGAATTCAAATTAACACCCACAGGAGGGTTGGCTCATAAACAAACAGCCCTGCCGGCATGCGCCGACAGAGCTGTTTTTCCAGGCCTCGCGGGCCTATGACATGGCAGTTCTTACTTCAATGCATAGATGGCCGGCAGATTGCGCCAGGCACCGCGCACGTCCATGCCGTAGCCGAATACATAACGGTCCGGCACGTCCAGGCCGACGAAATCGGCCAGCAGCGGCTTTTCCTTGCTGATCAGCTTGTTGGCGAACACGCCGCTGTAGAAGGCCTTGGCGCCCATCTCCATCACCTTGTCGCGGATGGCGGCCATGGTGTGGCCCTCGTCCAGAATGTCGTCCAGCACCAGCACCACGCGGTCGCGCACGTCTTCCTTCGGCGCCTGCTTCCACACCAGCTCGCCGCCGTGGGTCTTGTCGCCGTAGCGGGAAACGTGGACGTAGTCGAAATCCAACGGGAAGGCCAGGCGCGGCAGCAATTGGCCGGTGAACACCACGGCGCCGCCCATCACGGACAGCACCAGCGGGTATTCCTCGCCCAGTTTTTCGGTGATTTCCACCGCCATGCGGTCTACGGCGGCGCTGACTTCTTCCGCGCTGAACAGCACATCCGAGCTGTTGATCAGACCACGGGCTTCGGCAATATTAGGCATGATGACTCCTTAACAGAACAGGCGGCGCCGCCGGCTGGGGCGGCGCAATCGAAAAAACGGTCAGTCGATTTTCAGCTCGCGGAGGAAGGCGGAGAACTCCTCCGACACCTCGTGATGCTTCAAACCATAGTTGACGGTGGCTTTCAGGTAACCCAGCTTGGAGCCGCAGTCGTAGCGCGTACCCTTGAACGGCAGCGCCAGCACCGGCTCGTCCTTCATCAGCGCGGCGATGCCGTCCGTCAGTTGGATCTCGCCGCCGGCGCCGGCGCGGGTATTCACCAGCTTGTCGAAAATGCGCGGCGTCAGAATGTAGCGGCCCACCACCGCCAGATTGGATGGCGCCTCTTCCGGCCGCGGCTTTTCCACGATGTGGCGCACGCGCTGGTTGCCCTTGGCATTGGCCTCCACCTGGACGATGCCGTAAGAAGCGGTGTCTTCCGGCGCCACCGTCTCCACGCCCAGAATGGACGAATGGGTTTCGCCGAACAGACGCACCATCTGCTCCATCGCGCTGGGCGCGCCTTCTATCAGGTCATCCGCCAGGATCACGGCGAACGGCTCGTTGCCGACCACCGGCCTCGCGCACAGCACGGCATGCCCCAGGCCCAGCGCCTCGGTCTGGCGGATATAGATGCAGCTGACCGTGGGCGGAATGATTTCCTGCACCAGTTGCAGCAACTTATGCTTGTTCTTGTACTCGAGCTCGGTCTCCAGCTCGTAAGCTTTATCGAAATGGTCTTCGATCGAACGCTTGTTGCGGCCGGTGATGAAAATCAGCTCGGTGATGCCGGCGGCGATGGCCTCTTCCACCGCGTACTGGATCAGCGGCTTGTCGACGATGGGCAACATTTCCTTAGGGCTAGCCTTGGTGGCCGGCAGGAAGCGGGTGCCCAGACCTGCAACCGGGAACACGGCTTTAGTGATCTTTTTCATCTCGATTCCGCTTCAAATGGCGTTTTGCAATATCGACAGCGCCGCATTCTAGCCCTTCTTCGCTCCAGGTCAAAATGTCCGTCTAACCGACAGCGCCTCCGCCAGCCCGTGGATCAACGGCTGCCAGTCGCCCGGCTGCGGCTGACGCCACAACCTGACGGACGGATACCACGGCGCGGTGACCGCCTCGGCCAGATAGAACGGCCCTCTCTCCGCGCGCAGCAAAGCCCAGACCGGCTTGCCCATCGCGCCGGCCAGATGCAGGATGGCGGTATCGACGCAAATCACCAGATCCATCTGTTCCAGCAGCGCCGCCGTGTCGGCGAAATCGCCTATCTCCGGCTGGCTTACCAGACCCTGCAGCGCTTCGGGCAGTTCGCCCGGCTGCAGGGCATAAAAATCCAGCCCCGGCGCGCGGCAAATCTCGGCGAACAAAGCCGGCGGCACAGACTTATGCTGACGCCAGGCATCGGCAATGCCGACGCCCCAGCGGCCGCTCTCCCATACCACCCCGACGCGTGGACAGCCATTATCCGGCAGCTGCGCCGTTTGCGTCGGGACAGCGCGCAAGTAGACCTCCCTGGGCAGATTGTCCAGCGTGACGCCCAGCACGCCGGGCAGGGACATCAGCGGCAACTGGCAGTCGTAATCCGGAGCGGCATCCGCCGGCAGCAATTCAATGCCGTCGAACTGGGCGAACAAGCGATGAAAAGTCTCCGGGCAGGCCAACATGATGCGCGCGTCCGGATGCGCAGCGCGAATTCGCGGCAGGAAACGCGCCATCTGCAGGCTGTCGCCCAGGCCCTGCTCGGACCACAACAGCAAAGCGCGCGAGCCCAGGGCCTCGCCCTGCCAGCGCGCCCCTTCGTGGCGAGGCTGCAGAATGCAGCGCCAGCGCGCCTCATACAGAGGCCAGGCCTCCTCGTAGCGGCCGGCCAGCAATAAGGCGATGGCCAGGCTGAATTGCAGATTCGCATCATCGGGCGCTTGCGCCAGGCCATTTTGCAGCACGGCGACGGCGTCGGACAGCAAGAGCGCGCTGGTGCAGACATTGCCAAGGTTGTTGCAGCGCGCCGGCGTCGGCCCGCCCAGCTCGATCGCTTTCAGAAAACAGGTGATGGCGTCCGGGTAGCGCAGCTGGTGCTGGCGCACCACGCCCAGATTGCCCCAGGCGTCCACATGCTTGGGTTCCGCCGCCAGCGCCTCCTCCAGCAACTGGCCGGCCAGCTCCAGCTCGCCCAGCTCTTTCAGCAGCACTGCCAGATTGCTCTTGATATTCGTCGACGCCGGATTCAACGCCGCTGCCGCCATGTAATCATCCAATGCCCGGGAGTAGTCCCCAAGCTGCTGCCGCAGATTCGCCCGATTGACCAGGGCCTGCCAGTTGCGCGGATCCTGCAACAGGCAACGGTCATAGGCTGTGATCGCGCCCTGGAAATCGCCTGCGGCGACCAAGCGGTTGCCTTCGTCGAAATCCTTCCCCATCCAGGCTTTCGCCACCGCTTTCAGCGCCATCTCACTCTCCTCGATTTCCTGCCAGCAAGCTCTGCAGGCCAGCCTCGTCCAACACGGCGACGCCCAGCTCCTGCGCTTTGGCGAGCTTGCTGCCCGCCTCCTCGCCAGCCACCACGTAATGCGTCTTCTTCGACACGCTGCCGGATACCTTGCCGCCGGCCGCCTCAATCAGCGCCTTGGCCTGATCCCGGCTCAAGGTCGGCAAGGTGCCGGTCAGCACCAGGGTCTTGCCGTCCAGCGCCAGCGCGGCGGTCTCGGCCGCTTCCGGCAGCCCGGCCAGGATGTCGTCGCGCAGTCCGGCCAGCCGGCCCAGTGCGGCGCGCCGCTCCGGCTCGTCCAGCCAATCGGCCAGCGCGTTGACCACCTCGGCCGGCAACTCCAGCTCCAGCAGCGCGCGGCGCTCGCTCTGCGCCAGCCAGGCCAGGCTGCGCTGCGCGGCCAACTGCTGGCTGCGCACCTCGGTCAGCCGGGGAATGCCCAGCCGCGCCAGCAGCGACGCGTCCTCCAGCCGCTCGCGCAGCTTGGGCGACGGTGCATGCTCGTCGGCCGGCTTCACTTCGGCCAGCAAGGCGTCCAGCGCCTTTTCATTGTTGTCCTCGGCGAAAAAATCAGCCAGCGAATCGGCCACCACGCCGCCGATGTCCGGCAAGGCGGCGAACAGGGCCGCCGGGCAATGGCGGATCAGCGCCATATTGCCCAGCCAGTCAGCCAGCGTCTTGGCGGTGGATTCGCCGACATGGCGTATGCCCAGCGCAAACAGCAATCTAGCCAGCGACGGCGCGCGGCTGGCGTCTATCGCCGCGATCAGGTTCTCCGCCCACTTGCTGGCCACCTTGCCGGCCTTGACTGTCTCCGGCGTCACGCCTTCGTCCTCGTCGGCGCGGCGCTTCATTTCCAGCAGGTCTTCCAGCGTCAGCCGGTACAGGTCGGCCACGCCTTTCACATAGCCGTATTCAACCAGCTTGTCGATGTAGCGCTCGCCCAGGCCGTCTATATCCATCATGCGGCGGCCGGCGAAATGCTGGATGGCCTGGCTGCGCTGGGCGCGGCAAGACAGGCCGCCGGAGCAGCGGGCGATCGACTCGCCCTCCTCGCGCGCCACATGGCTGCCGCAAACCGGGCAGGCCGTCGGCAGGCGATAGGCCGGGTATTGCGGTGCCTCGCCGGCGCTGAACAAATCTCCGCCTTCGGCCGGCTTCATAGGCCGCCGCTCCAGCACCACGGCCACTACCTCGGGGATCACGTCGCCGGCTCGGCGCACGATCACGGTGTCGCCGACGCGCACGTCCTTGCGCCTCACCTCGTCCTCATTATGCAAGGTGGCGTTGGTGACGGTGACGCCGCCGACGAAGACCGGCTGCAGCCGCGCCACCGGGGTGATGGCGCCGGTGCGGCCCACCTGCTCCTCGATGGCCTCGACCACGGTCAGCGCCTCTTCGGCCGGGAATTTATGGGCGATGGCCCAGCGCGGCGCGCGCGAGACAAAGCCCAGCGCGTCCTGCAACACGCGCCGGTTCACCTTGTACACCACCCCGTCTATCTCGAACGGCAGGCCGGCGCGGCGCGCCTGCACGCCTTCGTAGTAAGCGGACAAGCCGGCCACGCCCTTGACCACGGGCCGCAGGCTTTCCTCCACCACCGGGAAGCCCAGCTGCTTCAGCCAGACCATTTCGCCGGCATGGGAGTCCGGCCAGTCCGCGCCCTCCACTTGGGCGATGGCGTAGGCGAAAAAGGACAAGCGGCGCTGCGCGGTGATGCGCGAATCGAGCTGGCGCAGGCTGCCGGCGGCCGCGTTGCGCGGGTTGGCGAAGGTCTTGTCGCCGCGAGCAACTTGGTCCGCGTTCAGGCGCTCGAAATCGCGCTTCAGCATCAGCACTTCGCCGCGCACTTCCAGCAGCGCCGGCGGATTGGCGCCGTCCAGCCGCAGCGGGATGGCGCGTATGGTGCGCACGTTCTCGGTCACCTGCTCGCCGGCCACGCCGTCGCCGCGGGTGGCGGCGCGCGTCAGCACGCCGTTTTCGTACAGCAGGGAAATGGCCAGGCCGTCGAACTTGGGCTCGGTGGCGTATTCGACCTCGGCCGCATCCAGTCCCTTGCGCACGCGCTCGTCGAACTGGATCAGCTCGGCATGGCGCTCGGCCGGATCGGCCAGCTGCATATCGGAAAAGGCGTTGGACAAGGACAGCATGGGCACCGCGTGGGTGACGCTGTCGAACTCGGCCAGCGGCGCGCCGCCTACGCGGCGGGTCGGCGAGTCGGCGCCTGCCAGCTCCGGATGCGCCTCTTCCAGCGCCTGCAGCTCGCGGAACAGGCGGTCGTATTCGGCATCGGGCACCGTCGGCGCGTCCAACACGTAGTATTCACGGCCGTAGCGGTTCAGCAGTTCGCGCAGCTCTGCCGCGCGCGGTTCATATGCGGTCATGGGGAAACTCTCGAACGGCAAAAGGGCCGGCATGGCCGGCCCCGCAATCATGGTTTATCTCGCTCAGGCGAACAAGCGCAAGGCGGCCACGCTGCCCGGCGCGATGCCCCGGTCGTCCATGCTGCCGTAAATGTGCAGCAGCTGCTCGCGGATGCGCGACAGCCCGGCATCGGTCAATGCGCGGCGGTTGTCGTCCACCAGTTGGGCGCCGAACTCCTGCGCCAGATGATGGGCGAAATGCACGGCGCGGTCGAACACGTCCACGCCGCCGGCCACGCGCGGCACGTCGAACAGCAGCGTCAGCGCCGGGAAGCTCTTGTCCAGCAGCGTGTGGTAAGTGAACGGCATCTGGTCCGCCGCCACCAGCGAATACAGGGTATTGCCGGAATCGGCCAGGTAATGAAAGGCGCCGTCCGGCTCCAGTTGCAGGCCAGCGGCCTCGACGAAGCTGCGCAGCCGCGCGCCCTCGATCGCCGCCTGCGGCACGATATTGATGCCTATCAACACGTCGACGTCGGCGCAGAAGCGATCCAGCTCGCGCGCGGCCACCAGCTTTTGCTGACGCTGCGGAAAGCTGACGGCGGCGTCGTGATCCTCGGCGAAGCGCGACACCTGCTGGCAGAAGGAGGCCAGCTCCTGCTCGGTCACCGCGCCGGAGCGGTCCACCATCTGCATGCCGATATTGATCTGCTTGTAGCGCGTGCCGGGCAGCGCCTCGGCCACCTTCCACAGCCCGCGCTCGGTGCGGCCTATCAGTTGGGTGCGCTTGCCCACATTGAAGCGCGGCATCGCCGCCAACTCATGCGGCTCGTGGAACAGCACTTCCGCGATGAAATCCAGCGACGGGTCCAGCATCGCCACCACCAGCGCCTGGTGATCGGCGGAGTCCATCGCCAGCTCGTCCTCGTCCTCTTCTTCGACCACTGGCACTTCCGGCATCGCCAGCGTAGGTTCCTGGCGAGAGGCCGCGGCCATCGCAGGCTCCGGCTTGGCCTGAGGCGGCTCGGGCAACTGCGGCTCGAATGGTTCGGGCTCGATCTCCCGCTCGTCGAGGTCAGCATCCACCAGCACCGGCTCCATGCGGTCATGGCGGCCGTCGCGGACATTGTTCTTGGGAACGTCCAGCAGCACGTCGTCTTGCGGACGCGCGAAGGCCTGCTGCGTCCGCTTGCGGAAGCGCCACTCCTGAAACACGTTGAAGCCGAACACCAGGGCAATCACGCCGCCGCCCAATATCAACACACCAATCTGCAATTCGCTCATTCAGCCAGTCCGCTATTAAGGCGAATAATCCCGAAGCCGACTCCTGTCCCCATGGACGCTATCGCTAGTCGGCTTCCCGCTATTATCCTGTCGCCGCTCCCCCTTGCCGGGGTAGACGGCCGCCCGACATGCTTGGGCATTTCCCGCTCATTATAACGAAAGCCCGTCTCCGCGCACCATTTGGCAATGCATGAATGCTTGACAAGAGCGCATTCCAATTCATTGTCATCCCGAAATGCGCTTTTCGGCCAGGCTGGCGCCCTGGAAGCCGTACCTATTCGAATGGAATGAACATGACATTTCTGACAGGCGAATTTATACATTTAGCGTGCCAGAATTGGAGGTAACTCTGCCACAGGCCTGTACTAGCCTGTACAACACTGCTTAGAACAGCACGGGGACTCTTATGAAAAAATCAGCTCAAGCCAGTTTCCTGCCTGTCGTACGCGAGCTGTCGCGCACCTACCAGGCCTTTGAACAGTTCGCCAGCTTCAATATCCGCCGACTGGGACTGACGCCGCCGCAATTCGACGTGGTGACCACGCTGGGCAACAATCAGGGCATGAATTGCAAGGAATTGTCCGATCACACCCTGATCACCAAGGGCACGCTGACCGGCGTGCTGGACCGCCTTGAGGACAAAGGCATCGTCGTGCGCAGCATGCAGCCCAATGACAGGCGCAGCGTATATGTGGCGCTCACGCCATATGGCCAGGAGCTGTTCAGCCAGGCCTTCCCTGCCCACTTGGACTATATGCACAACGCCTTCCAGCAATTCGGCGAACAAGACCTGTCCAGCTTCTGCAACGAACTGGGCCGGCTGCGCGCCAGCTTCAGCCAGGCGCTGGAACAACAGGGCAGCGAAACGACGGCCTGACTCCCGCCCTATCGCTCGACGGCAAAGCGCACGGGCAGCGATAGCCGGGAGGCTACGGCCGCGCCGCCCCGCCTGGCCGGCTCGAAGCGCCAGCGGGAGACGGTGTCCAGCGCGGCCTGATCCAGCCGGCGGAAACCGCTGCTGCGCGCCAACTCCACCGATAAGGCGCGGCCGTTGGCGTCTACCCGCACATTGAGCCATACCACGCCCTCCTCGCCCAGTTGCCGCGAGCGCTCCGGATAAGGTGGCTTGGGGTTGGCCAGATACGCCGGCGCATATAAAGCCTCATGGTCGCCGCTTGCCCCCGTGGGATGTCCCGTCCGCTCGCCGGCCGGCGTCCCCGGTAATTCCGCCGCGCCGCTCACAGCCTCTCCCGCTCGCGCTGGGGCCTCGCCATGCGTCGAAGCGGGTGGCTGTTTCGGTACTGAGGCTGCCACAGCGCCGCCCGCAATCGATATTGCCGCGCTCACGCGCGGCGCGTCCATTGCTTGGGCCTCAGGCGCCCCCGTCGCGACTCGAGCCCTTGGAGCACCTTGCCTGGCCATCCCAGGCAGATGGCCGCCGCTGGCTATCTTCGCCTCCGCGCCGCCTGCCCGGGGAGAAGCCAGCGTCACGCCCACGGACTGCGGCAGCGGCGCACGCGCGGGAGGGCGCTGCGCAAACATCAGCCACAACAACAAGCCATGCGCCAGCGCCGACAACAGCAAGGCCCAGCCCAGGCCAAGTCCTCGCGTCAACACCGCATCGCTGCGCCAGGCCGGCTGTAATGCCACCAGGCCAGCGCCGTGCATAACAAGTAAAAAGCGAAAAACATCGCGAACGCCGGCAAGAAACTGCCGAACCAGTCCAGCGCCGAGCCGAAGGCCTTGGGAATGACGAAACCGCCGAAGGCCGCCATCACCGAGCTGACATTCATCGCCGACGCGCCGCGCCGCCCTCCTCTCGCATAGGCCTGCTGCAGGCTTTCGCCAGTGCGCTGCGAATCGCGGCCCGCCTGTATCAAGAAGACCTTGGGCGCCAGCTGATAGGACGAGCCGTTGCCGACGCCGGCGGCGAAGAAGATCAGCTGGAACATAGCCAGGAAAAGCCAGAAGGAACCGCCGCTGGCCGCCGATGGCAGGCTCAGATAGACGCCGACAGTTCCAAGCGCCATCAGCAGATTGCTCGCCACCGTGGCCACCCCGCCGCCGACGCGGTCGCCCATCCAGCCACCCAGCGGCCGCGACAATGCGCACACCATGGGACCGACGAACAGATAGGGGCTGGCGTCCACCTGCGGAAACATGACGCGCACCAGCAGCGGAAAAGCGGCGGAAAACCCCAGGAAGGTGCCGTAGCTGCCCATGTACAGCAAACAGATATACCAGGTATGGCTGGCTCGCATCGCGTCCAGCTGATCATGCGGCGTAATGCGCAACTTGGGCAGGTCATGCGCGTACAGCAGGCAGGCCAGAGCCACCAGAGCGATCAGCGGCAGCCAGACATAAGCGGCGTTCTGCAACCAAACAAAATGCACCTCCCCGCCGCGCCCCCACACCTGAGGCTCGCCGGCCGCGTAGCCAAACAGCGGATAGAGTATGCACAGCGGGATCAGCAGCTGCGCAGCGGACACGCCGAGGTTACCCAGCCCGGCGTTGAGCCCCATCGCCAAGCCCTTCTCGGAACGGGGAAAGAAAAAGCTGGTATTGGACAGGTGGGACGCGCTGGCGCCGCCGCCTATGCCGCACAAGCCGGCCACCAACAGCAACTGCCAGAATGGCGAGGCGATGTCCTGCACCACCCGCCCTACGCCCCAGGCCGGCAGCAGCAACAGCAACGTCGACAGTCCCAGCCACAGGCCGCCGCCCACCCAGCTCCAGACCCAGGAGTAGATCAAGCGCATCAAGGCGCCGACCAGCGGCGGGATGGACACCAGCAGGAATTGCTGCTGGCCGGAGATCAAGAAGCCGACGGCCGGCAAATTGACCACCACCATGCTCCACATCATCCAGATGTTGAAGTTCAGATGCAGCGAGAAGACGGACAACCACAGATTTCTCCGGGCGATGGCCCGCCCCCGGCTGAGCCAGAAAATGGGATTTTCCGGCTCCCAACGCTTGATGCTTACAGTCATGAATCCATTCCATGCACGCGACGGCCCGTAAGGCGGATGCCCCGCTGGCGGGGAGGTCCGCCGTCCCGCCCAGTAGATGCGAAAGGAACGGCGGAACGCCCGACAAGACCAGGCCACCGCCCAACCTTCAGGCGGCGCAGTATGCCATTCGCGGCTGACAGCCGACCTTGCGCCGCGTCAACACCATATCTAGGCGGTTTCGCGCATCTTCAGCGCCTCGACGATGTCCACCGCCACAATGCGGCTGACGCCCTGCTCCTGCATGGTCACGCCCACCAGCTGCTCGGCCATCTCCATGGTCAGGCGGTTATGGGAAATATAGAGGAACTGGGTGCGTTCGGACATCTGCTTCACCAGATCGCAGAAGCGGCTGGTGTTGGCGTCGTCCAGCGGCGCGTCCACCTCGTCCAACAGGCAGAACGGCGCCGGGTTCAGGCTGAACAGCGAGAACACCAGGCTCATCGCGGTCAGCGCCTTCTCGCCGCCGGACAGCAGGTGGATGGTGCTGTTCTTCTTGCCCGGCGGCTGGGCGATGATCTGCACGCCGGCATCCAGCAAGTCCTCGCCGGTCAGCACCAGCTCGGCGCGGCCGCCGCCGAACAGCGTGGGGAAGAATTCGCGCATCTTGGCGTTCACCGCGTCGTAAGTGGCCTGCAGCATGTCGCGGGTTTCGCCGTCTATCTTGGCGATGGCCTCGATCAGCGTCGCCATCGCCTGATTCAAGTCCGCAGACTGGTTCTGCAAGTATTCGCCGCGCGTCTTCGCCTCGTCCAGTTCCTGCAGCGCCGCCAGGTTGACCGCGCCCAGGCCTTCCAGCGCGCGCGCCAGCCGGGCGATTTCCGCCGCCAGCGCGTTAGGCTTGACGCCTTCGTTCAAATCGGCCAGCAGCACCGCCTCGTCGGCCTCGGCCTGGGCCAGCTCCTCGGCGAAGCGCTCCATCGCCAGCCGCGCTTCCTGGTGCTTGAGCAGCCAATCCGAGCGCGCCTCCCGCAGCGCCGGCAGCGCCGCGTTGGCCTCCTGCTGCCGCTGGCTGATTTCGCGCATGCGCTCGGTCAGTTGGTTCAGCCTGTCACGCGCGGCGGACAGCTCGCCCTCGCGAGTTTCGCGCTCGGACAGCGCCTCTTGCAGCGCCTCCTCCGGCACCGCCTCGTCCACCGTTTCCGACTCGCCGGCCAAAGCCTCCAGCCGCTCTTGCAACTGCTCGTCGCGATCCGCCAGCTCGCGGCCGCGGCGCGACAGCTCGGCCACTTTTTGCTCGGCGCTGTTCAGGGCCAGCTTGATCTCGTGCAGCATGCGCTCGGCGTCGCGCGCCTTGTTGCGCGCCAGTTCCAGCCGGGTTTCGGCATTGAGCCGCTCCAGCCTCACCTCTTCCAGTTGCAGGCCCAACTCTTCCAAGGTCAGCGCCGCCTCTTCGCCCATCAATTCGGCTTCGGCGATGCCGTCATCGGCGTGTTGCCGTTCCTCGGCGATGCGGCCGCGCTCGGCCTCGATCGCCGACAGCCGCGCCGCGCCTTGACGCGCCGCCTGGTCCAGCTTGACGTGTTCCAGCGTGGCGGCGTTCAGCTCCGCCTCCAGCCGGGTCAGCGAACCCTTCTGGCCGCGCACCGCCTCGGCCAGCATATTGCCCATGCTCTGCAGGCTGTCGCGCTTCTTCTGCATGGCGTCGATTTCCGGCCGCAGCGACTCGGCTCGGGCCGAGGCCTCGTCCAGCTGGCGCTTGCGCGCCATCAGGCCGTCGCCGCTGGCTTCGGCGTGGAAACGCACGCTGACGGCGTCCACGCGATGGCCTTCCGGCGTCAGCCAGCATTCGCCGGCGGCCAGCTCGCCGCGGCGCGCCAAGGCGGCATCGAGCGAATCCGCCAGATACACCCCGGACAGCCAGTCCGCCAGGGCCGCGTCGAACGGCGCCTGCGCCCGCACTTCAGTCAGCAGCGCCGGCCAGGCCCGCTCGGGCAACCCGCCGGCGGCGGCTCGCTTGCCGTCCACCAGGGCCAGCGCCGCCGGCGGCTGGCCTGCAGGCAAGGATGCCGCGCGGGCGGACAAGCGCTCGCCCAATACCGCCTCCAGCGCAGCTTGCCAGCGCGCGTCCACCTGCAGCGACTGCCACAGCTGCGGCGCGTCGGCCAGGCCCTGCTTGTCCAGCCAGCCAGCCAGTTGCTCGTCCGCCGCCTCGCGCTGCAACAGCGCGGCCAGCGCGGCGGCTTCGGCCTCGGCGCGAGCCAGCTCGGTGCGCTTGGCGGCCAGTTGCTGGTCCAGTTTTTCACGCTCGGCCGCCAAATCCGCCTGCTTGGCCTCGTCGGCCACCAGACGCGCCCGCACCGCGTCCAACGCGGCCTTGGCCTTGTCCGCCTCTTGCCGCGCGGCCTCCAGCACATGGTGCTCGGGCAGATTCAGATCGGACAGCTCTCGCGTCAGCGCGGCGTCGCGGCCGGACAATTGCTGCATGCCGCGCTGCCAGTGTTCGATTTTCTGCCGCGACAGATCGCGCTCGCGCGTCAGATTGGCCTGCTGCGCGATCAGCTGCGCCTGCTGCTGATCCAGCTGGCGGAAGCCCGCCTCAGCGGTGGGCAGCTCGTCCACGCCGTCCTCCAGCGCCATCTGCGCCTCTTCCTGCCGCAGCTGCGCCTCTTCCAACCTAGGCAGCCAATCGTCCAGCTCCGCTTCCACTTGCTGGCGATTGTCGGCCAACTGCTGCCGCTCGCTTCTGGCGGCCAGCAAGTCGCGCTCCAGCCGCTGCCGGCTTTGTTCGCGGTGGCGCTGCGCTTCCTCCAACCGCGCCAGCTGGGCATTGGCCTCGAACAGACGCTGCTGCGCCTCGTGCACCGCGTCGCTGGCGGCGAAGTGCTGCTCGCGCACGGTTTCCTGCTCGGTTTCCAGGTGGGTGACCGCCGCTTCCAGCGCCGCCTCTTCGGTTTCGATGCGCGCCAGTTCTCCGCGCGCATGCGCCTCATTGCGGGCGGCCTCCTCGCGCCGCGCCAGCGCCAGCAGGTTTTGCTTATGGGTCAGCGCGCCGCGCATGTCGTGGTATTGCGCGGCCACTTCGGCCTGTTCGGACAGGCGCTCCACTTGCCGCTCCAGCTCCTGCTGCAAGTCGGCGATGCGCTCCAGGTTGGCGCGGGTGTCGCTCAGGCGGTTTTCGGTCTCGCGGCGGCGCTCCTTGTACTTGGACACGCCGGCCGCTTCTTCCAGATAGGCGCGCAGCTCTTCCGGCCGCGCCTCGATGATGCGCGAGATCATGCCCTGCTCGATCACCGCGTAGCCGCGCGCGCCGACGCCGGTGCCGAGGAACAGATCGGTGATGTCGCGCCGTCTCACCTGCTGATTGTTGATGTAGTAGCTGGATTCGCCCTGCCGCGTCAGCACCCGCTTGATCGCCACTTCGGCGTACTGGCCCCAAGGCCCGGTCAACTGGCCGTCGCCGTTGTCGAACACCAGCTCGACCGAGGCGCGCGACACCGGCTTGCGGCTGGACGAACCGTTGAAGATCACGTCCTGCATCGATTCGCCGCGCAGCTGCTTGGCCGAGGACTCGCCCAGCACCCAGCGCACGGCGTCGATCACATTCGACTTGCCGCAGCCGTTGGGGCCGATCACCGCCACCAGTTGGCCCGGCACCGCGATGCTGGTGGGGTCGACGAATGACTTGAAACCGGCGAGCTTGATATGGGTCAGGCGCAAAACGTCCTCGCTGCTAGATAAGGCAAATTGGCCATTTTATCAGGCTGCCGCTGCCCGCGCTTGAGCGGCCCGCCGGCAAAATGCCGCTAGCCAGCGGGCATGCCAGTTGTGCCATAATGGCCGTATGGAATCGCTATCGCTATCCAATCACTTTCTGATCGCCATGCCCCGCATGGCCGACCCGCTATTCGCCAAGTCGCTGGTGTATCTATGCGAGCACGGCGAGCACGGCGCCATGGGCCTGATTATCAACAAGCCGTCCGGCATCGCCATGGCGCAGCTGTTCGACCAGATCGACCTGCCGCTGGACGATGAAGGCACCCGCACCGGCCTGGTCTATTTCGGCGGACCGGTGCAGCCTGACCGCGGCTTCGTGCTGCATCAGCCGGCCGGCAATTGGCAATCCAGCCTGATGGTGACCGACGACATCGCCTTGACCACATCCAAAGACGTGCTGGCGGCGGTGTCGGAAGGCAAAAAGCCGGAGAAGCTGCTGATCTCGCTGGGTTATGCCGGCTGGTCCGCCGGCCAGCTGGAGCAGGAAATCACCGACAACGGCTGGCTGACGGTGCCGGCCGAGCCGTCCATCCTGTTCGAACTGCCCTGCGAGGCGCGCTACGACGCGGCCATGGCGCTGCTTGGCTTCGACCCGGCCCTGCTGTCATCGGATATCGGCCATGCTTGAAGGTTGCGCATTGGCTTTTGATTTCGGCGAGCGCCGCATCGGCGTCGCCGTCGGCGACGCCATGCTCGGCATTCCCCACCCGCTGGCCACCATAGACACAGCCATCACCGACGAGCGCTTCGCCGCCATCGCCAAACTGATAGCGGAATGGCAGCCCAAACAACTGGTGGTGGGCCTGCCCATGCATCCGGATGGCGAGGAGCATGAGCTGTCCGCGCTGTCCCGCCGCTTCGCCAACCGCCTGAAAGGCCGCTTCGGCCTGCCGGTGTGGCTGGTGGACGAGCGCTATACCTCGGTCATCGCTGAGCAGCTGCTGGAAGAAGCCGGCGTCAAAAAGGGACGCAAGCAGAAACCGGCGCTAGACCAAGTAGCCGCCCAGGCCATCCTTGCCGGCTGGTTCGAACAGCCCGGCACTGCGGTCTGATGCCGGCCAAGCTTCCCGCCCTGTTGTTGATCGCCATCGGCGTCGCCGGCTTCTGCTGGCTGTGGCGCCAGGCCCAATTGGCCAATGCGGCGCAGGATTGGCCGTCCACAATGGGCACAGTCGAACGCAGCCAGGTGGAATGGCGGCTGCGCCGCGGCGGCGATCACAACGAGCAGCGCGAATACCGCGCCGACGTGCGCTATCAATATAAAGTCAGCGGCCAAACCTACCGCTCCGGCGCGATTCGCATTCCGGACGCGGGCTTCAGCAGCAGCGAAGCGCTGGCGCGCGACACCGCCGGCCGCTATCCCGTCGGCGCGGCGGTGCCGGTGCGCTATAACCCGGCCAAACCGGAACAGGCCTGCCTGGAAGCCGGCGCGCATTGGAGCGTGCGGGCCGGGCAACTGCTGATGCTGCTGTTCGCCGCCGCCGGCGCCTGGCTATTGACGCGCTAAACCCTTGTTTTGTTAGCAAGCATTAAGAGCGATTGAGCCGGGCTGCCTAAGCGCCGATACTGCAGGATATAGAGTCGCTTTTCTTGGAGTTCCGCCATGAGCATCAGCCAGACTGCGCAGATTTCATTGGCCAGCGCCGCGCTGCTGAACGGCGGCACCGTGCCTTCGCCGGTGGTGCAGAACGGCAACGCCACCGCGGCCCTCGCCAGCGAAGCCGCGCAACTGGCGCAGGAGTCCAGCGCCGTGGTGACGCTGGGCGGCGGCGTCGGCGACAACTTCGCCACTTACGACGCGACGGGGCTATTGAACAGCTTCGCCAGCGCCGGCACGCTGCAAGGCGCCGCGCTGTCGCCGGACAGCGGCGTCTCAGCCCAGGACAGCACCAATCAACAGATCGTATCGCAGAATCTGGGCGGCGCCAGCGGCGCCGGCTCCGACCTGAACGGCGACTGGGCGACCATTCTGAAACAAAATCCGGCGTTGGCCGGCGAAGCTGTGGCGGACAGCTTCAACGGCAGCATCGTCGACACCATCGCCTGATCCATCGCGCGCAAAGAAAAAAGCCCGGATGCTCCGGGCTCTTCAACATCAGCGGCTGCCTTGCTTGCGGCCTTCTTTCTCCTTGAGCTTCTCTTCCCGCAGAATGGCCCGCTCGGCGGCGAGAATCTTGGCTCGCTTCTCCCATTCCAGCCATTCTTCCGGCCGCTCCAGCGTGATGCGGCCGGTCTGGCCGTCGCGGAAATCGGTCAGCACGATTTCAGCAGCCTTCTGCATATTGATGCGGCCACCGGACAGCACCGCGCCGCGGCGCTTGCCGATCAGCTCCAGCGCCTGCCAATCCTGCGCGCCGTCCAGCGCCTCGACATCGAACTTGTAGCGGGCGGCCAGTTCGGCGCGGTAATGGACCAGCAGGTATTTCAGCAGCTCCAGCGCCACCTCTTCCTCGTCCATCGCGTTGCGGCCCACCGCGCCGCTGGCAGCCAGGTTATAGCCGCCCTCTTCCACTTCGATCTTGGGCCACAGCATGCCCGGGGTGTCGTACAGCTCGAAGTCGTCGGCCAGGATGATGCGCTGCTCGTTCTTGGTGACGCCCGGCATATTGCCGGTCTTGGCGATTTTTCGGCTGGACATGCTGTTGATCAGCGTGGACTTGCCGACGTTCGGTATGCCGCAGATCAGCACGCGCAGCGGCTTTTCCAGGCCGCCGCGGGTCGGCGCCAGCGCGCGGCAGGCGGCGATCAGCCGCTGCGCCGGCGCGCGCTCGCCGGCGTCCATGCCCAGCGCCTCGGTCTGCTTGCGCGCGCGGTACCAGGCCAGCCATTGCTCGGTGACGGCCGGGTCGGCCAGGTCCTGCTTGTTCAGTATCATCAGCCGCGGCTTGCCCTTGGCCATGCGCGCCAGCATCGGATTGGCGCTGGAGGCCGGCAGACGGGCGTCCAGCAGCTCGATGACGACGTCGATATCTTTCAGGCGCTCGGCGACATCCTTGCGCGCCTTGTTCATATGGCCGGGAAACCATTGGATTGCCATTGTTAACGCTTTCTAATCGGGTCCAGCAGATAAGTCAGACCGTTGTGGTCCAGTTCCTGCATCAGTTGCAGCAAGCGGCCGATCTCGCCCGGCGGAAATCCCTCGCGGGCGAACCAGTTCAGGTAATTGCCCGGCAGCTCGCAAATCAGCGTGCCCTTGTGCTTGCCGAAAGGCATGGCGCGGGTCGTCAGGGCGATCAGGTCTTCGGCTTGCATGATGGCAGGTATAGATGGAGGTTGGGCATTGTGCCAAAGCCGGCGGCTTGCTGCCAGGCTTGACGTGGAACAAGCGTTTGCCTGGTTTTGGCGCGCCGCGGCGACGCCGCGCGTAGCATGTCCGCAGACACATTCAGGCCGGGCCTCACCCGGCCGCATTTTACCGGTTCGCGCAGAGCCGTTTGCGGGCGCCTCGGCGCCCGCCTTTTCATTGCAAGGGCATGGGCTTGCGGTCGTTGAAGTACAGGAAACCCTTGACCACGCGGTAGATGTACCACACCCACACCGCGAACAGAATCACGAAGCCCACCAGCAGCCAGGTCAGCACCGCGCCCACCACATAGCCCAGCAGCGCCAGCCAGAAAGTGCGGATCTGCCATTCGAAATGGCTTTCGTACAGCGTGCCGCGCACTTCGTCGCGCTTCACATAGTTGATGATCACGGCGACGATGCCGGTCACCCCCACCAGCAGGCTCACCGCCTGCAGGATGTAAACGGTCAGCGTCAGATTATTCAGCCTGCGCTCGTTCTCGTCCAACAGTTCCAGCTCCATCGGCTTCTCCTTATCGGTCAACGCGCGAACAAGGCCGCCAAACGCGCGGCCACAATGCGGCGGAAGGCCCGGCTGCCGGCGACGACGCCGCCCTGCGGCGCGGCGGTTTCGCTCCAGCCTTGCAAGACGCCAGGCGCAAGCCCCGGAGCGGACAATACCGGCAACGTCGCCAGCCTCGTCCAGCCCGCAGCTTCGACAAAGTTCGCGGCGCGACGGTTCGCCTCATCCAGCAAGGCCAGCTCATCCAAGCCCACGGCCAGCTGCCTCCACTCCAGCAGCAGCAGACGGGCCGCCAGCCAATCGGCCGGATCCGCGATGCGGGCCGGCGTGGCGCCCGGCGGCAAACCGCGCCGCAAGGCCAGATGCAGCGCCAGCTGGCGGATTTCCGGCAGCAAGGACTCCAGCAGGCTGCCATCGGCCGGCGCGCCTCGCGGCGAGCCCGGACGATAAGCCAGCCACTCGCCGTCGGTCGCTAGCGCAACCGGATACAGCGGCCGGTCCGCGCGGAACGGATGGTCGCTGAGGGCGAGAGTGAGGGCTTCTCTGTCTGGGGTCATGATGCAGTCTCCTGTGGCTTCAAAACTGGCCGCTACCGGAGACCCTTGTGCTTGGCAAAACGGAAAACACAAATGCCGCCGGTAATTCGGCGGCATGGTCGGGTATGCGCTCGGTACTGTCTTGCCGAGCCTATCCCTGGCGCCGCCGGGAGGGGCGGTACCAATAATAGGCGTGGGCGAAAAAGACGGTTCGTTCGAGCATGAGGCCATGCTGCCAACGATATGGGCCGCCGTCAAGCCGTTGTTTCACAAGACTTGCCTGCGCTCAAGACAAAAAGCCGGGTTTCCCCTTGGGAAAACCCGGCTTCGCGCGATAAAAACACTCGATTACATATTCGGGTAGTTCGGCCCGCCGCCGCCTTCCGGCGTCACCCAGTTGATGTTCTGGGTCGGATCCTTGATATCGCAGGTCTTACAGTGCACGCAGTTTTGCGCGTTGATCTGCAGGCGCGGCTTGCCTTCGTCCTGGCCGACGATCTCGTACACGCCGGCCGGGCAGTAGCGTTGCTCCGGCGCGTCGTACTTGGCCAGGTTGATGGCCACAGGCACCGAAGCGTCCTTCAGCTTCAGGTGGGCCGGCTGATCTTCGCTGTGGTTGGCGTTGGAAATGAACACCGAGGACAGGCGGTCAAAGGTCAGCACGCCATCCGGCTTCGGATAGGCGATGGGGCTGAACTCGCTGGCCAGGCGCAGCGCCTCGTTGTCGGCGTGCTTGTGGCGCAGCGTCCACGGCGCGCGGCCGCGGAACAAGAAGGTGTCCAAGGCCGAGTAGATCATGGCCGGCCACAGGCCCCAGCGGAAGGACGGGCGGATGTTGCGCACTTTGTACAGCTCATCGTGCACCCAGCTCTGCTTGAACTTGGCGGAATACGCCGTGGCCTCGCCGCCCTGGGCCTGCGCCTCGTCGCCCAGCAGCTCGAACACCGCCTCGGCCGCCAGCATGGCGGACTTCATCGCGGTGTGGGTGCCCTTGATCTTGGGCACGTTGAGGAAGCCGGCGGTGTCGCCGACCAGCACGCCGCCGGGGAAGGTCAGCTTGGGCACGCTTTGCAGGCCGCCCTCGGCCAGCGCGCGCGCGCCATAGGACACGCGGCGGCCGCCTTCGAACACGCCCTTGATCGCCGGGTGGGTCTTGAAGCGCTGGAATTCCTCGAACGGCGATAGATAGGGGTTCTGGTAATCCAGGCCCACCACGAAGCCCACCGCCACCAGATTGTCTTCCAGATGGTAGAGGAAGGAGCCGCCGTAGGTGGCGGTGTCCATCGGCCAACCCACGGTGTGGGTGATATGGCCGGGCTGATGGTGCTCCGGCTTCACTTCCCATAATTCCTTGATGCCGATGCCGAAGGTTTGCGGATCGGCGCCGTTGCGCAGCTTGAAGCGTTCGAACAGCGTCTTGGTCAGCGAGCCTCTACAGCCTTCGGCGAAGAGGGTCTGCTTGGCCCACAGCTCCATGCCCGGCTCGCCGTCCAGCTCGCCGTTCTTGCCGGTGCCCACGGCGCCGGTGGCCACGCCCTTGACCGAGCCGTCCGCGTGGTACAGCACTTCAGCCGCGGCGAAGCCTGGGTAGATTTCCACGCCCAGGCTCTCCGCCTGCTGGCCCAGCCAGCGACAGAAATTGCCCAGGCTGACGATGTAGTTGCCCTCGTTGTGCATCTGCGGCGGCGTGGGCAGCTGGATGGATTCGGTCTCGGTCAGATAGAGGAAGCGGTCGGACACGGCCGGCGTGTTCAGCGGCGCGTCCAGTTCCTTCCAGTTGGGCAGCAGTTCGGTCAGCGCGCCGGTTTCGATCACCGCGCCGGACAGGATGTGGGCACCGATTTCGGAACCCTTCTCCAGCAGACAGACGCTGATGTCGCGGCCCTGCTTCTCCGCCAGCTGTTTCAGACGGATCGCCGCGGACAGGCCGGATGGGCCGCCGCCGACGATCACCACGTCGTATTCCATGTATTCGCGTTGCACCGTTTCTCCTTTGCGCCCGCTGGGACTTATTGATTTGATTGACATCATGCTATGAAGACGGCAAGACGTCAAAATCAAACAAGCGTTTAAACGGTGCCATTGTGGCGCAATGCGACAATGTCCCCTTCGGCGTAACCCAGCGCGCGCAAGATCTGCTCAGTATGTTCGCCCAGATCGGGCGGAGCTAGATTGTACTCGACTGGCGTGCCGGATAGTTTGATCGGACACCCCACCATGGGCACTTCGCGTCCCTCGGCATCCCGCATCGCCAGCTCCATGCCGCGCGCCTGCGCCTGCGGGTCGGCGAAAGCCTCGGCCACGTCGTTGATCGGACCGCAGGGCACGCCGGCCTTGTCCAGCGCCGTCAGCCAATGCTCCCGCGGGTGATGGCGGAAGGCCATGGCCAGCAGCGGCACCAGTTGTGAGCGGTTGGCCACTCGCTGCGGATTGCTGACGTAGCGCGTATCGCGCGCCCACTGCGGCTGGCCGATCAGCCGGCACACCTCGGCGAACTGCTTGTCATTGCCGCAGGCCAGGATGAAATGGCCGTCCGACGCGGCGAACACCTGGTAGGGCACGATATTGGCATGGGCGTTGCCCAACCGAGGCGGCGTTTTGCGCCCCACCAGCCAGTTGGACGCCACATTGGCCAGCATGGCCAGCGAGCAGTCGAACAAGGCCATGTCGATATGCTGGCCGGCGCCGGTGCGCGCGCGCGCGATCAGCGCCGCCTGCACGGCGTTGGCGGCGTAGAGGCCGGTGAACAGGTCGGACACCGCCACGCCCACCTTGTGCGGCTCGCCGTCGGACGGACCGGTGATGCTCATCAATCCGGACATGCCCTGCACGATGTAGTCGTAGCCGGCCAGGCTGGCATAGGGCCCATCCTGGCCGAAGCCGGTGATCGAGCAATACACCAGCCGCGGATTGATCGCCTTCAGGCTGTCGTAATCCAGGCCGTACTTCTTCAAGCCGCCCAGCTTGTAGTTCTCCAGCAGCACATCGGCGTCGGCGACCAGCCTGCGCACGATCTCCTGCCCCGCCGGCTGCGCGATGTCCACGGTCAGCGAGCGCTTGCCGCGGTTGGCGCACAGATAATAGGCCGCTCGGCCGTCCGGCAGGCTGGGCGGCGCCCACTGCCGCGTGTCGTCGCCGCTGCCCGGCTTTTCTATCTTGATCACGTCCGCGCCCAGATCGGCCAACAGCTGGCTGGCCCACGGCCCCGCCAGCACTCGGCTCAGATCCACCACCTTGATGCCCGCCAACGCTCCCGCCATCGCGCTCTCCTTCGCAGCTGTTCGCTTCGCCATCCGTCGTCCCGCTAAAAAAAGCGGCCCGGCGACAAGCCGGGCCTACAAAGGACAGACAGGAATCAACGGCGCGGCCGGCCATCCGGCCGCGCCGGCTTATCAGGCAAATGCCTGAATACCGGTCTGGGCTCGGCCCAGAATCAGGGCGTGCACATCGTGCGTGCCCTCGTAAGTGTTGACCGCCTCCAAGTTCATCACGTGGCGGATCACATGGAATTCGTCGCTGATGCCGTTGCCGCCGTGCATGTCGCGGGCCACTCGGGCGATGTCCAGGGCCTTGCCGCAGTTATTGCGCTTGATCAGCGAGATCATTTCCGGCGCGGCGCGGCCTTCGTCCATCAGACGGCCCACGCGCAGCGCGGCCTGCAGGCCCAGCGCGATTTCGGTCTGCATATTGGCCAGCTTCAGCTGGATCAGCTGGTTGGCGGCCAGCGGCCGGCCAAACTGCTGACGGTCCAGCGTGTACTGGCGCGCGGCCTGCCAGCAGAACTCCGCCGCGCCCATCGCGCCCCAGGCGATGCCGTAGCGCGCCTTGTTCAGACAGCCGAACGGCCCCTTCAAACCCTTGACGCCAGGCAGCAGCTGCTCTTCCGACACCAGCACGTCGTCCATCACGATTTCGCCGGTGATGGAGGCGCGCAAGGAAAACTTGCCGTGGATGGCCGGAGCGGACAGGCCTTGCATGCCTTTTTCCAGGATGAAACCGCGGATTTCGTCCTCGTCGTCCTTGGCCCAGACCACGAACACGTCGGCGGCCGGGCTGTTGGTGATCCACATCTTGCTGCCGGACAGCAGATAGCCGCCGTCCACCTTGCGGGCCCGAGTCTTCATGCTGGCCGGGTCAGAGCCGGAATCGGGCTCGGTCAGGCCGAAACAGCCCAGCCACTCGCCGCTGGCGAGCTTGGGCAGATATTTGTCTTTTTGCGCGTCGGAGCCGTAGGCCCAGATCGGATGCATCACCAGGGACGATTGCACGCTCATCGCCGAGCGGTAGCCGGAATCCACGCGCTCCACTTCGCGCGCCACCAGGCCGTAAGCGACGTGGGACAGGCCGGCGCAGCCGTAGCCTTCTATGGTGCAGCCGAGAAAGCCCAGCTCGCCCATTTCAGTGATGATTTCGCGGTCGAAACGCTCTTCGCGATTGGCGGTCAGCACGCGCGGCAGCAGCCGCTCCTGGCAGTACTCTTGCGCGCTTTGCAGCGCCAGCTTCTCTTCGTCGGTCAACTGCTCCAGCAACAGCAAGGGATCTTCCCAAGCGAATGCGGCGCGCTGCGAGTTTGCTGCCATCTGACCTCTCCCACTTAGTTCCGCATTGCGGAATTTAATTTCACCATGCAAAATAGACTAAACACTCTGCCGCCTGCTTGTAAAGCGATTTATTCGTCATGCGGCAATTTCTTTGTCTCAATGGGGAGCTCGATGCAACAAGACCGCCAATTCGTCACCGCCCTGGCGCGCGGGCTGGAAGTGCTGGCGGCGTTCCGCCCCGGCGAAGGCGCGCTGTCCAACCAGGAACTGGCGCGCCGCACCGGCCTGCCCAAGTCCACGGTATCCCGGCTCAGCTACACATTGACCCGGCTGGGCTATCTGCAGCCGGAGGGCGACGGCGGCCCCTACCGGCTGGGCTTGGCGCTGCTGGCGCTGGGCACCACGGCGCTGGCCGGCTACGACGCGCGCGCCGCCGCCGCGCCGCTGATGCGCGAGTTCGCACTGGCCAATAACGTGTCGGTCAGCCTGGCGCTGCGCGACGGCAGCGACATGGTCTACCTGGAAAGCTGCCGCAGCCAGGCCCGGGTATCGGTGCAACTGTTCACCGGCTCCCGCGTGCCGCTGGCTACCACGGCCATAGGCCGCGCTTATTTCGCTGGCCTGCCGCAGGCCGAACGCGACGCCTTGCTGCCGCTGCTGGCCGAGCGCTACGGCTCGGATTGGCCTGCTCTCAAGGCGCGGCTGGAACAGTCCGGCGCGGACTACGCGGCGCGCGGCTATACCGAATCCTTTGGCGAATACGAACCGGACGTGATGGCGGTGGGCGTGCATCTGCCGGCGCTGCTGCCCGGCCAGCCGGCAATGGCGCTGAACGCCAGCGGCCCGGCCTTCGCCTTTAACGAAGCCGCGATGCGGCAACAAGTGGCGCCGGCGCTGCTGGCGCTGCGCCAACGCCTCGCGCCGCTATAGGCTGCAAAAACAAAAAGCCCGCGCGCGGCGGGCCTTGGTGACTTGCTGCCGCGGGCTCAGGCGGACTGGATGTAATGGACTAGGTGATTGATCACCTGTTCCTGCTCTTCTATCGTCGCCCGCACCAGATCGCCGATGGACAAGATGCCCAGCACCGTCTGGTCTTCCATCACCGGCAGGTGGCGGATGCGCTTCTCCGTCATCAGCGCCATGCACTGATCCAGCGTCTGTTGCGGCGTCACGTAGACCACGCGGCTGGTCATGATGTCCCGCACCTTGGTGCCGGCCGAAGTGCGGCCCTGCAGCACGATGCGGCGCGCGTAGTCGCGCTCGGAGAAAATGCCGACGATGTCGCCGGACTCCATCACCAGCACCGCGCCGATGTCGCTCTCCGCCATCACCTGCAACGCCTGGAACACAGTGTTGTCCGGGCTGACGTAGACCAGTGATCGATTGGCCTTGCTGTCCAGCAGTTGTCTTACGGTTTGCATGCTGCCCTCCCCTTGTGCGTTGGAGCCGTGGCGCGCCGCATGGCGGCATGCGCCGTGGCATGCCATCAATATAGATCACCGCGCGGCGGGGCTCCACAGCCGGGAATCAGGCGCGGATCATGGTGCCGACGCCCGCCGCGGTGAGGATTTCCAGCAGCAATGCGTGCTTGACGCGGCCGTCTATGACATGGACCGCCTGCACGCCGTTCTTGGCCGCGTCCAGCGCAGAGCTGATCTTGGGCAGCATGCCGCCGGAAATGGTGCCATCGGCGAACAGCTCGTCGATGCGCTGCGCGGTCAGCCCGGTCAGCAACTGGCCCTGCTTGTCCAGCACGCCCGGCGTATTGGTCATCAACACCAGCTTTTCCGCCTTCAGCGTCTCGGCCAGCTTGCCGGCCACCAGGTCGGCGTTGATGTTGTAAGCCTCGCCGTCCACGCCGACGCCGATGGGCGCCACCACCGGAATGAAGTCCTGGCTGTCCAGCAACGACACCAGCGACGGATCGATGGCCTCGATCTCGCCTACCTGGCCGATGTCTATGGCCTCGTCGCCGTCGGCCTTCAGGAACAGCTTGCGCGCGCGGATGAAGTGGCCGTCCTTGCCGGTGAGGCCCACCGCCTTGCCGCCATGCTTGTTGATCAGCGACACGATCTCCTTGTTCACCAGGCCGCCCAACACCATTTCCACCACTTCCATGGTTTCTGCGTCGGTCACCCGCATGCCCTGGATGAACTCGCCCTGCTTGCCGACGCGCGCCAGCAAGTCATTGATCTGCGGGCCGCCGCCATGCACCACCACCGGGTTCATGCCGACCAGCTTCAGCAGCACCACGTCCTTGGCGAAACCCTCTTTCAGCGCGTCGTCGGTCATGGCGTTGCCGCCGTACTTGATCACGATGGTCT
The DNA here is from genome assembly GCF_002924365.1 of Chromobacterium alticapitis. Taxonomy (GTDB): domain Bacteria; phylum Pseudomonadota; class Gammaproteobacteria; order Burkholderiales; family Chromobacteriaceae; genus Chromobacterium; species Chromobacterium alticapitis. Next base: position 57,056 of record NZ_PQWB01000026.1, read on the forward strand.
TGCCGGCGAACTGCCGGATGTACGGCAGGGCCTCGGCCAGAATATTCGCCTTGTCGGCTGCGTCGATTGCCACTTTTTCCTCTCCTTTGTAGCGGGGCCGGCCGCGACTGCGTTTCCGCGTCGGCGCTTCAGTGTTGCATTTTAATCACTGCATTTGCTGAATTGTTATTTATTAATTTGCGCACGACAGTCCTCTGGAATACAGTCGCCACATTACTGAACAGATATTCAGAAAGATCGAAATGGGAGAGTCCGGCAATAGCCGCTGGCAGCGCAAGAAGGAGGCGCGGCCGAGCGAGATTCTCGATGCCGCGCTGATGCTGTTCGTCGACAAGGGCTATCGCGCCACCAAGATGGAAGACATCGCCCAGGCCGCCGGCGTGACCAAGGGCACGCCGTACCTGTACTTCCAGAACAAGGAAGAAATCTTCAAGGCTGTGGTGCGCGAGACCATCGTCGCCCGCATGCAGGCGATGAGCGCGCAATTGGCCCAGTTGCATGACGCCAGCGGCAGCCAGCTGCTGGGCATGGCCTTGGAGAACTGGTGGATCCATATCGGCGCCACCCGCTCGGCCGGACTGTGCAAGCTGATGGCGGCGGAGGCCACCAACTTTCCGGAACTGGCCCTGTTCTACTACGAGGAAGTGATACGCCCAGCCCGGCAGCTGCTGGGCCACATCGTGCAGCGCGGCATGGACAGCGGCGAATTCCGCCCGGCCAATATCGAACACGTCATCGACATGCTGACCGCCCCCATGCTGATGACCATGATACTGAGCCACTCCTTCGGCCAGGTGCCCGGCTGCTGCGAAAGCCTGACCCAAGACCCGCTGGCCTTCCTCAAGACCGCGCTGCAACTGACGCTGCAGGGCCTGCAGAACCCTCCCGCCCCGGACACGCAATCATGAAAACCATTCCTACTCTTAGCTTGGCGCTGATCGGCGCGCTGAGCCTCAGCGCCTGCCAGGACAAAACCGCCGCGCCCGAAGACATCCGTCCGGTGCGCTACGCCGTGGCCGGCGGCAACGCCGAAACCGGCGGCGCCCGCTATGCCGGCGAAATCCGCGCCCGCAACGAAACCCAGCTCGCCTTCCGCGTGGGCGGCAAGGTGGTGGCCAAGCTGGTAAACAGCGGCGAACACGTGAAGAAAGGCCAGCCGCTGGCCCGGCTGGACCCCAGCGACTACCAGCTGGATCTGGCGGCCAAACAGGCGCAGCTGGCGGCGGCCCAGTCCGACCTCGCCCAGCAACAGCTGAACCTGAAGCGCTACCATGAGCTGCTGGCCAAGCAGTTCATCAGCCAGGCCCAGGTGGACGCGCAGCAAAACGGCGTCAACGCCGCCCAGGCCAAGGCGAACCAAGCGCGCGCCGTGTTGGACGCCAGTCGCAACCAGACCGGCTACGCCACGCTGACGGCCGACGCCGACGGCGTGGTCAGCCAGATGCAGGCCGAGCCCGGCTTGGTGGTGGCCGCCGGCCAGCCGGTGGCCAGGCTGTCGCAAGACGGCGCGCGCGAAGTGGCCATCCAGGTGCCGGAAAACGCGCTGGAAGCAGTGCGCGCGGCCAGCAGCCTGCGCGTGACGCTGTGGAAAGGCGGCGCGCCGCTGCCAGGCAAGCTGCGCGAGCTGGCGGCCGACGCCGATCCGGCCACCCGCACCTACCCCGCCCGCATCGCCCTGCCCGGCGACAGCCATGGCCTGCAGCTGGGCATGACCGCCGACGTGGCCTTGCCAGCCCAGGCCAGCCGCCAGCTCAGCCTGCCGCTGACCGCCATTCTGGACCTGCAAGGCAAGCACTATGTCTGGGTGGTGGACGACAAAACGCTGCGCGTCAGCCGCAAGGCGGTTGAGGTGGGCGCCATCGACAGCGACAACGCTGCCATCGCCTCCGGCGTGCGCGCCGGCGACAAGATCGTCACCGCCGGCGTGCATCTGTTGCATGAGCAACAGCGCGTGAAACTGCTGGGCCAATGAGGACGAGACCATGAAACAGCTCAATCTGTCCGAATGGGCGCTGCGCCACCAGCCGCTGGTGCGCTATCTGATGATCATGCTGATGCTGGCCGGCGCCTGGGCCTACACCCAGCTGGGCCAGAAGGAAGACCCTGAATTCACCTTCAAGGCCATGCTGGTGCAAGCCAACTGGCCCGGCGCCAGCACGGTGGAGATGGAGCAGCAGGTCACCGACAAGCTGGAGGAAAAGCTGCAGGAAATGGGCGAGATCGACTATGTGCAAAGCTACACCAAGCCGGGCCAGAGCCTGCTGGTGGTGTCGCTGCGCGAGGACGTGCCGCCCAAAAACGTGCCCCAGCTGTGGTATCAGGTGCGCAAGAAACTGGGCGACATCGCCTATACCCTGCCCGCCGGCGCGCAAGGGCCGTTCTTCAACGACGAGTTCGGCGACACCTTCGGCAATATCTACGCCTTCAGCGGCGACGGCTTCAGCTACGAGGAGCTGCGCCGCTATGTCGAGGCGTCCAAGGAGGAGCTGCTGCGCGTGCCGGACGTGGCCAAGGTGCAGGTGCTGGGCAAACAGGAACAGCAAATCCATGTGGACCTGTCCAGCGCCAAGCTGGCCAGCCTGGGCCTGGATAGCCGCGCCATCTGGCAGGCGCTGCAACAGCAAAACGAGATGACGCCTGCCGGCACCTATGAAACCGCGACCGATCGCATCTGGGTGCGCCCCACCGGCAAGTACGACTCGGTGGCGGCCGTGGCCGCGACGCCGGTCAGCGCCGGCGGCCGCACCTTCAAGCTGGGCGACATCGCCACGGTCTCGCGCGGCTACATCGACCCGCCGACCACCAGCGTGCGCTACAACGGCAAGCCGGTGCTGGCGCTGGCCATCAGCATGAAGAGCGGCGGCGACGTCTTGAAGCTGGGCGGCAACCTGGACCTGGCCATCGCCCAGATCAAGGCCAAATTGCCGCTGGGCGTGGAAATCCACGCCGTGTCGGACCAGCCCAAGGTGGTGCATGACGCCGTCGGCGAGTTCATGCATTCGCTGGTGGAGGCCGTGGTCATCGTGCTGGCGGTCAGCTTCTTCAGCCTGGGCATGCGCACCGGCGTGGTGGTGGCGCTTTCCATCCCGCTGGTGCTGGCGATGACCTTCCTCGCCATGTACTTCTTCAATATCGACCTGCAACGCATCTCGCTGGGTTCGCTGATCATCGCGCTGGGCTTGCTGGTGGACGACGCCATCATCGCGGTGGAAATGATGGCGCTGAAACTGGAGCAGGGCTGGAACAAATTCCAGGCCGCCACCTACGCCTACACCAGCACCGCCTTCCCCATGCTGACCGGCACCCTGATCACCGCCGCCACCTTCCTGCCGGTGGGCCTGGCCAAATCCATGGCCGGCGAATACGTGTTCAGCCTGTTCGCCGTGGTGGGCATCGCGCTGGTGCTGTCCTGGATCGTCGCCGTGGTGTTCACGCCCTATCTAGGTTATATGCTGCTGCCGGCCCACCCGCCCCACGACGGCCAGCATGATGTCTACCAAAAGCCGTTCTACCAACGCTTCCGCCGTCTGCTCGAATGGTGCCTGAACTACCGCAAGACCGTCATCGCCGCCACTTTGGGCGTCTTCGTTCTGTCGCTGGTCTTGTTCAAGCTCTTCGTCGCCCAGCAGTTCTTCCCCTCGTCCAACCGTCCCGAGCTGATGGTGGACATGTGGCTGCCGCGCGGCGCCAGCTACCACGCCACGCTGGAACAGGTGGAAAAGATGGAGAAGCTGGCCCGCGCCGATTCCAATGTGCTCAGCGTCACCAGCTATGTCGGCAGCGGCAGTCCTCGCTTCTATCTGCCGCTGGACCAGCAGCAACAGCACATCAACTATGCCCAGCTGATGGTGATGACGCGCGACGAACATGTGCGCGAAGACGTGAAAAAGCGGCTGGAGAAGATTTTCGACAACGACTTCCCGCTGGTGCGTGGCCGCGTCACCCGGCTGGAGAACGGCCCGCCGGTCGGCTATCCGGTGCAGTTCCGCGTGATGGGGCCGGACCACGACCAGGTTCGCAAGATCGCCGACCAGGTGGAGGCGCTGGTGCGCAAACAGCCATCCACGCTGCACGTCAACCAGAACTGGGGCGAGCAGGTGAAGGCGCTGCGCATAGACATCGACCAGGACAAGGCCAGCGCGCTGGGCCTCAACTCGCAGCAGCTGTCGCAGCAATTGCAGATGCTGATCTCCGGCTCCGCCGTCAGCGCCTATCGCGAAGGTGACCAGAGCATCGCCATCGTCGCCCGCCTGAACCCCGGCGAGCACAAGGATGTAGCCGGCCTCGGCAATCTGATGATACAGACTGGCAGCGGCCGCTACGTGCCGGTTTCGCAGATCGGCCATATCCGCTACGAGCCGGAGGAAGGCATCATCTGGCGCCGCAACCGCCTGCCGACGATCACGGTCAGCGCCGACGTGGTGGACGGCGTGCAGGGCGCGGACGTGTCCACCCTGCTGCAGCCGCAAATCCAGTCGCTGGACCGCTCGCTGCCGCTGGGCTACCACATCGAGACCGGCGGCGTGCTGGAGTCCAGCGGCAAGTCGCAGAAAGCGATCGCCGCCGTCGCGCCGCTGATGATTGTTGTAGTTCTGACACTCCTGATGCTGCAGCTTCACAGCTTCCAGCGCACGCTGATGGTGGTGCTGACCGCGCCGCTCGGCATGATAGGCGTCACCGCGACGCTGATCTTGTTCCGCGCGCCTTTCGGCTTCGTCGCCATGCTGGGCGTGATCGCGCTGTCCGGCATGATCATGCGCAATTCGGTGATTCTGGTCGACCAGATCGAACATGACATCCGCGAGGGCATAGACCGCTTCGAGGCCATCATCGGTTCCACCGTGCGCCGTTTTAGGCCCATAATGCTGACGGCATTGGCCGCCATTCTGGCGATGATTCCGCTGACCCGCAGCACCTTCTGGGGGCCGATGGCGGTAGCCATCATGGGCGGCCTGCTGGTGGCCACCGTGTTGACGCTGCTGTTCCTGCCGGCGCTGTACGCCCAGTGGTTCCGCGTGTCCCGGGACGAACAGCGCCCTGCCGCCGCGCAGCCGGAATAACGAACAAGAAAATGAGCATTCGATGAAGAACCATTACCTGACCCTGAGCGCCGCCCTGCTGATGCTGGGCGCCTCCCTACCCAGCCAGGCCTTCGATCTGGTGTCCGCCTGGCAGGCCGCGCGCGACTACAACGCGGACTTCGCCGCCTCCCGCGCCCAGCGTGACGCCGGCCAGGAAAAACTGGTGCAAGGGCGCTCCCAGCTGCTGCCCCAGATCAATGCCAGCGGCAGCTATACCTATACCAATCCGCTGCAGCCGTCCGCCATCGAGACCACGGCCGGCAACTCGGTCGTGAATGTGCCCAATGCGCGCTACGAGAACCATGGCTACAACGTGGGCTTGCAGCAGCCCTTGTTCGACGTCGGCAAATACACCGGCTACAAAAAGGGCAAGATAGCCACCGAGCTGGCCGACACCACCTTCGACGCGGCCGAGCAGCAGCTGATCCTGGACATCTCCCAAGCCTATTTCGACGTGCTGCGCGCCCAGGACACCCTGGCCGCCACGCGGGCCAGCAAGAAGACCTATCTGAACCTGCTGCAGCAGGCCAAAACCGCCTTCGAAGTGGGCACCGCCACCATCACCGACACCAACGAAGCGCAAGCCGGCTACGACGGCGCGGTGGCGCAGGAGATCAGCGACGCCAACAATCTGGAACTGGCGCAGAACAATCTGAAACGGCTGACCGGCCTCGATCCGGCCGGCATCCAGACCGTGCGCGAACAATTGCCGCTGGACCCGCCCAAGCCGGCCGGCCTGGACGCCTGGCAGGACATGGCGCAACGCAGCAGCCTGCGCATCAAGAGCGCGGAGCAGAATCTGCAACTGGCCGAGCAAACCGTGAACGAAAAGCGCGGCAACCACCTGCCCACCGTCTCGCTCAACGCGGGCTACAGCGATCAGATCAGCAATCAATACGGCAGCTATCCGCACACCCGCGGCAGCAATATCGGCGTAACCGTCAATGTGCCGCTGTTCGCCGGCGGCGGCATCAACTCGCAGGTGCGCGAAGCGGTAGCGCTGCGCGAAGCCGCCCGCGACCAGCTGGAATCCAGCCGCCGCCAAGTGAAGGAGGACGTGCGCAAGGCCTTCCTCGGCGTGACCAACGGCGCCGCGCTGGTGCGCGCCCAGCAGCAACTGCTGGTTTCGGCCAAGAGCAAGGTGGAGTCCACCCGCCTGGGCAAGGAGGTGGGCATCCGCACCAATATCGACCTGCTGCAAGCCGAGCAGGCCTACTACACCGCTCAAACCAGCCTGGCCAACGCCAAGTACAACTACCTGACCGCGCGCCTGGCGCTGGCCCAGTCCGCCAGCCAGCTGGCGCCTCAGGTGCTGACCGACATCAATCAGCTGATCGTGCGCTAAGCTTGAACCCGGCGCGCCTCGCGCCGCCGCCCTCCGACGCCTGTGCCGCTTCCGCCACAGGCGTTTAATTTTTTATGCCATACGTAGCTTTTTACTAAACACGCTCATAGAATGATCCGCTGACACCCGCCAGCCACCGACTGGCGATCACCACCAAGCCGCGGCGCCAGGCGCGACCGAAGGCGACCCGAGGAGACTTCCATGAGCCAGCAGCAACTGATGCAACGCAAGGCCGACGCCACCCCGCGCGGCGTGGGCGTGATGTGTGGTTTCTATATCGATCGCGCCCGCAACGCCGAGATCTGGGATACCGAAGGCAACCGTTACATCGACTTCGCCGGCGGCATAGGCGTGCTCAACACGGGCCATCTGCATCCTCAGGTGGAGGCCGCCGTGGCGGAGCAGCTGTCCCGCTTCAGCCACACCTGCTACCAAGTGGTGCCCTACGAGTCCTACATCAGCCTGGCGGAAAAGCTCAACCAGCTGACCCCGGGCAGCTATGCCAAGAAAACCGCCTTGTTCAGCACCGGCGCCGAGGCGGTGGAAAACGCGGTGAAGATCGCCCGCTGCCATACCGGCCGCCCCGGCGTCATCGCCTTCGGCGGCGCCTTCCACGGCCGCACCCTGATGGGCATGGCGCTGACCGGCAAGGTGGCGCCGTACAAGCTGGGCTTCGGCCCCTTCCCCAGCGACGTCTATCACGCGCCGTATCCGAACGCCCTGCACGGCGTGTCGGTGCAGGACTCGCTGGATGGCCTCGACAAGCTGTTCAAATACGACATCGACCCGGCCCGCGTCGCCGCCATCATCTATGAGCCGGTGCAAGGCGAAGGCGGCTTCTACGTCGCGCCGGCCGAATGGGTGAAAGCGCTGCGCGAGCTGTGCGACCGCCACGGCATCCTGCTGATCGCCGACGAAGTGCAAACCGGCTTCGCCCGCACCGGCAAGCTGCTGGCCAGCGAACACTTCGACGCCGCGCCGGACCTGATCACCATGGCCAAATCGCTGGCCGGCGGCTTCCCCCTGGCCGCCGTCACCGGCCGCGCCGAAGTGATGGACGCGCCGGCGCCGGGCGGCCTCGGCGGCACCTATGCCGGCAACCCGCTGGCCGTGGCCGCCGCGCACGCGGTGCTGGACGTAATCGCCAGCGAGAAGCTGTCCGAGCGCGCCCAGCGCCTGGGCGACGCGCTGAAGGAAAAACTGAACAGCCTGAAAGCCTCCGTGCCACACATCGCCGAAGCGCGCGGCCTGGGCGCGATGGTCGCCGTCGAGTTCAATCAACCCGGCAGTTGCACGCCCGACCCGGATTTCGCCAAGAAGGTGCAGCAGCACGCGCTGGCCAACGGCCTGATCCTGCTGACCTGCGGCGTCTACGCCAACGTGGTGCGCTTCCTGTTCCCGCTGACCATAGAGGACGAGGTCTTCGCCGAGGCGATGGGCAAGCTGGAAGCCGCGCTGAAGGCTTGAGCCGCCATCTCGAAACACATAGTCGTGACAATGCGCTGCCTTTAGCCCCTCTCCCCTCGCGGGAGAAGGGCTCTGGAGAGGGGCAACGCAAGCCACCCAGCCAAAGGACACTTAAAGCCATGCTAAACCTGCAAGACGCCAAACTGCTGCGCCAACAATGCTATCTGGGCGGCCAATGGCTGGACGCCGACGGCGGCCAGCACATCGCCGTGCATAATCCGGCCACCGGCGAAAAAATCGCACAGGTGCCCAAAATGGGCAGCGCCGAGGCCGAGCGAGCCGTGGCCGCCGCCGCGCGCGCCTTCCCGGCCTGGAAGGCCAAGAGCGCCAAGGAGCGCGCCGCCATCCTGCGCCGCTGGTTCGATCTGATCATGGCGCACCAGCAAGACCTGGCCGTCATCCTGACCTCCGAGCAAGGCAAGCCGCTAGCCGAAGCCAAGGGCGAGATCGCCTACGGCGCCAACTATATCGAGTGGTATGCCGAGGAGGCCAAGCGCGTCTACGGCGACATCGTGCCCGGCCCAGCCGGCGACCGCCGCGTGCTGGTGACCAAGGAGCCGATAGGCGTCACCGCAGCCATCACGCCGTGGAACTTCCCCAGCGCCATGATCACGCGCAAGGCCGCGCCGGCGCTGGCAGCCGGCTGCACCATGGTGGTCCGCCCTGCCAGCCAAACCCCGCTGTCGGCGCTGGCGCTGGCCGAACTGGCCGAGCGCGCCGGCATCCCGCCGGGCGTGTTCTCCGTCATCACTGGCGGCTCCAGCGAAATCGGCGCGGTGCTGACCGGCAGCGACGCGGTGAAGAAATTCTCCTTCACAGGCTCCACCGAAGTGGGCCGCAAGCTGATCGCCCAATGCGCCGGCACGGTGAAGAAGGTATCGATGGAACTGGGCGGCAACGCCCCCTTCATCGTGTTCGACGACGCCGACCTGGACGCCGCGGTGGAAGGCGCGTTGATTTCCAAATACCGCAACGCCGGCCAGACCTGCGTCTGCGCCAACCGCATCTACGTGCAGGATGGCGTCTACGACGCCTTCGCCGAGAAATTCGCCGCCGCCGTGGCCACGCTGAAAGTGGGCAACGGCCTGGAGGCCGGCGTCACCCAAGGCCCGCTGATCGACCAAAACGCCGTGGCCAAGGTGGAAGAGCACATCGCCGACGCGCTGTCCAAAGGCGGCAAGCTGATCGCCGGCGGCAAACGCCACGCGCTGGGCCACAGCTTCTTCGAACCGACCCTGATCGCCGACGTCACCCGCGACATGAAAGTGGCGCGCGAGGAAACCTTCGGCCCGCTGGCGCCGCTGTTCCGCTTCCAAACCGAGGAAGAAGCGATCCGTCTAGCCAACGACACCGAGTTCGGCTTGGCCAGCTACTTCTATGCCCGCGACGTCGGCCGCATCTTCCGCGTGGCCGAGGGTCTGGAATACGGCATGGTGGCGATCAACAGCGGCCTGCTCTCCAACGAGGCCGCGCCCTTTGGCGGCGTCAAGCAGTCCGGCCTGGGCCGCGAAGGCTCCAAGTACGGCATTGAGGACTATCTGGAAATCAAATACGTGCTGCTGGGCGGCCTGGACCGCTGAACCATCCCCCCCTCCCATGCAAAGGCCATCGAAAGATGGCCTTTTCACATTTTGCCCCACACCGGCACACAAGCCACACATAAGGCGGGCCACTCGTCACCCGCTTAGGCATAGAATGTCGTTTTGACCGAAGCCAGAACACGCTCATGCCTCACCTCCTCGTCCATGGCGGCGCGCCCTTGCGCGGCCGCATCGTACCATCGTCCAACAAGAACGCCGTTCTGCCCATTCTGTGCGCCACCCTGCTGACCACCGAACCGGTAACCCTGCGCGGCGTGCCGGACATCACCGACGCGCGCAAGATTCTGGCGCTGTTCCGCGCGCTGGGCAGCCGCATAGACGGCGAGCTGGCGGACGGCACGCTGACCATCTGTCATGCCGAGGCTCATTTCGACGCCGAGCGCGACCATCTGCCCGAAGAGATGCGCTCGTCCATCATGCTGGTGCCGCCGCTGCTGGCCCGTTTCGGCGAGGCGCGGATAGAGAACGACGTGCAAGGCTGCACCCTGGGCGTGCGCGAGATCGATCCGCACATCGATGTGTTCACCGGCTTCGGCGCCACGGTCGATCGCCTGCCCGGCCGCATCCGCGTCAGCGCGCCGGACGGCCTCAAGGCCTTCGACCACTGGCCCGATTACGCCTCCGTCACCACCACGGAAAACTTCGTGATGTGCGCGGCGCTAGCCAATGGCAGCGCCACCTTGACCAACGCGGCCTCGGAACCGCACGTGCAGGAATTCTGCCGCTTCATGGCGGCGATGGGCGCGCGCATAGACGGCATCGGCACCTCCCGCCTGACCGTCCATGGCGTGGAGCAACTGCGCGGCGTCGATTTCAGCTTCGTCGAGGACTTCCACGAAGTGGTCACTTTCCTCGCGCTGTCCGCCATTACCGGCGGCGACATCGAGGTGAAGAACGGCGCGCCGGAATTCTTCCCCTTGATTGACCGCACCTTCGCCAAGTTCGGCATTCATATCGAGCATCGCGACGGCTGGTCGCGCGCCCGCTTCGAGCAGCTCAAAGTGGTCGAGCCGTTCACTCCCAACATCCTGCCCAAAATCGAAGCCGCGCCCTGGCCCTATCTGCCGGTGGACCTGCTGCCCATTTTCATCGCGCTGGGCGTGAAGGCGCAGGGCAATATGCTGTTCTGGAACAAGGTGTACGACGGCGCGCTGGGCTGGACCTCGGAGCTGGGCAAGTTCGGCGCCCACGCCTTCCAGTCCGACCCGCACCGCGTGGTGATCTTCGGCGGCAAGCCCTTGAGTCCGGCCGAAGTGGACAGCCCCTACATCATTCGCGTCGCCATCGCCCTGCTGATGATCGCCTCCAGCATCCCCGGCAGCTCGCGCATCCTCAACGCCGCGCCCATCCGCCGCGCCCATCCTCGCTTCGTCGAGAATCTGGTCAGTCTGGGCGCGCGGATAGAATGGCAGAATGACGACGAATAAGCCCTGAGCGGCGCGCCAAGTGGCAAGCCCCATCCTCGCTTGATGGGGCTTTGCGCAAGAAGCTGGCCGCGCCATGGGCGCTAGCCCTTAGCCTCAGCGCCCCCCTCCTCCGGCGGCAACGGCCTCACCTCTTGCAATCGCTGATAATCGACATGGTCATTTTCGTCATCGTCGGTATAGATCAAATCGGCGAAAGCATGATTCCAGCGGATATCCTGATATGAGAAGGCATGGCGCGCCGCCATCGGCTGCAGCGTCGTCTCGTCCATGCCGCTGATCGACAGAATCAGCTGCGCCTTCTGCTCCGCCAGCGATTCGAAATCGCGTTGATACAAGGGACTGCTCTCATCTATCCGGTGCATCAGCGTCCACCCCAGCACGAACATCGGGTGCTGATCCCGCACCAGCTCCAAGTCATACAGTTTGCGAAATACGATCCCATCCACCCCGCGCTCATGCTGCAGCAGACGCAAGCTCGCGCCGGCATCGATGATGACATTGCTCCTGGCGTTCGCCGCGCGCAGCATCAGCACGCGCTCGCCATCGAACGGCCTTACAACGGGATGCAAAGTGAAGACGATGCGCGCCCTTGGCCGAGAAAAACGCGCAAAAGTCACGCCGGTGATCAAGGCGATGCTCATCATCCCGATGAAGATCTCCAGCATGGAAACCCAGTGGCTATAAAGGCTTTGCGGATGCATATCGCCATAACCGACCGTAGCCAATGTTTCAACGCTGAAAAAGAACGCCCCCAGAAAACCCTGCGGAAACTGGTTGGCAATGCCGCCTGGCTGTAGTTGATATAGGCAGGCAAACAGCAGATTCAAGGCGATGAAGGCCGCTGCGATGAACAGGTAAAACCGCGGCCAGCTGATGGTCATGCAGTAATGGTAAAGGTCTTGCGGAGAATGGGCCGGCAGATTGTGGATGAACAGACTGCGGCCGCCCGCCTCTATGCGCCGCGCGCGTTTTCTGAGCTTAGAAGCCATCCCTCATCATCCCGTCGATATCCGCAAACCGCCGATTGTGTGAGGAATGAAAGCGCGGGTCAACGCCACATGACATCTGAAAAGCCAAAGCCCCGGCAGGGTATCCTGGCGGGGCTCGTTGGAGGGCGGCTTGGCGCTTCGCGCGCGCCAATGCACAAAGCCCAGCTCGTTTGAGCTGG
>NZ_PQWB01000185.1 GCF_002924365.1 Chromobacterium alticapitis
TCCCTTGGGCTACGTCACCGAGCGCCAGTACGACGCAGCCGGGAATGTCACCGGCAGCGTGCGCTACGCCGACAAGCTGGAGGCGACGCTGCCGCGCGGCTCGACCGACCAGACGCATAGCGGCAAGCAAGCGGCGCAAGTGTGGTATCAGGCGGGGACCAACTGCTCCATCTCGCGCGGCGCGGGCCGCTTCCAGGCCGGCGACACGGTGACGGCATCGGTCTGGTACAAGAGCGATAGCCAGACGATGGCGCAACTGTTCCTGGGGGATAGCAGCGGCTTGCACTCCTACAGCAGCCAGCAGATGGCGACGGCATACGGCGACAACGGCTGG
>NZ_PQWB01000186.1 GCF_002924365.1 Chromobacterium alticapitis
CCGTTGAAAAACACGTCGATATTGCCCCAACCCATTTCCATATGAACAAAAATGGGCGGTTTCAGCGGGCAGAATGCCAATAAATCCGTTCTCTGCTTGGGTTTTCAGGCTGTTTGCCGGTTATCCGGCGATTTTGGGCGCAATACGCCCTATACATGCGATCCGCCCCAGCAACCGGACAGGTTGCCAATGCGGATCAGGTTATATGTCGCAAACGCTAAAAAAGTTTGCCCGGCCAGTTTGGCCCGGCCGATCAGTTTGGTTTTGCGAAGGCCTCCGA
>NZ_PQWB01000027.1 GCF_002924365.1 Chromobacterium alticapitis
GCTGCGGGCTGCTGACCAGCTGGCCGCCGATGCGGATGCTGCCGGCGTCGCAGCGCTCGAAGCCGCACAGCAGGCGCAGCAGCGTGGTCTTGCCGCTGCCGGACGGCCCCAGCAGCGCCAGCAGCGAGCCTTGCTCCACGGTCAGGGTGAGGTCGTCCAGCACCCGGTGTTCGCCGAAGCGCTTGCCCAGCTTTTCGATTTTCAGTTCCGACATGGCGGATCTTCCTGTTGATTCCAAGGTTGCGCCTGGCTGCCCAGCACCGCGCCGCGGCCCAGGCAGGACATCAAGAGCCAGGCGGCGAACAGCGACAGCGCGATCAGGATGGCGGCGTAAGGCGCGGCGGCGGCGAAGGCCAGCGCGGCGGTGTCCGCCCAGACCTGGGTGGCCAGCGTCTCGGTGCCGATGGGCGCCAGCAGCAGGGTGGCGGTCAGCTCGGTGATGACGGAGATGAATACCAGGCTGGCGGCGGCGCCCAGGCCCGGCGCGGCCAGCGGCAGCACCACGCGCCACATCGCCTGCCACCAGTTGAGGCCCAGCGAGCGGGCCAGTTCCTCCAGCCGGCTTTCCGCCTGCAGCAGCGCGCTGCGCACGCTGACCAGGGCCAGCGGCAAAAACATGATGGCGTAGGCCAGCGCCAGCATGGCCGCGCTCTGGTACAGCGGTTTCAGCCACTGGATGGCTAAGTTGACCAGGGCTAGCGCGATGACGATGCCGGGCACGCCCTGCGCCAGGTAAACCGAGCGTTCCAATAGATGCGCCAGCCGGCCGGGATGGCGCGCCAGCAGATAGCCCAGCGGCAGCGCCAGAACGGTAGTCAAGGCGGCGGCGGACAGGCCCAGGCCCAGCGAGGTAGCGGTGGCCGACAACAAGAGCTGTGGCGACACCTCGGCCGGCGTCACCGCGTCCGCGCCGGGCTGCAGCGTCCAGTACAGAATGGTGGCGATGGGCGCCAGCAGCGTGACGGCGGCTTGCAGCGTCAGCCACAGCAGCGCCGGCCAGCGCTTCCAGCCCAGCTCCTGCCGGCCAGCGGCGCGCCGCGCGCCGCGGTCCAGCCGCTGGTAGCGGCCTTGGCCGCGCACGCGCAGCTCAAGCAGCAGGATCAGCAGGCCGGCCGCCATCAGCACGCTGGCCATCAGCGAGGCGCCGGCGCTGTCGAAGCTGGCGCGGTATTCGGCGTAGATTTCAGTGGTGAAAGTGTGAAAGTGCAGCAGCATGAAGGCGCCGAACTCGGACAGCGTGGACAGCGCCGCCAGCAGCATACCGCCCAGCAGCGCCGGCCTCAGCTGCGGCAAGGTCACCCTCAGGAAACAGGACCAGGCGGACAAGCCCAGCGAGCGGGCGGTTTCTTCCAGCGCCGGGTCCATATTGCGCAGCACCGCCGACACAGGCAGATAGACCAGCGGCGTGTAGGCGGTGGTCAGCACCAGCCAGGCGCCCCAGAAGCCTTGCAGCTCCGGGCTGATGGACACCCAGGCGAAGCTGGTGATGAAAGGCGGGATGGCTAGCGGCGCCACGCACAACAGCGCCCACAGCTTGTGGCCGGGCAGGCGGGTGCGCTCCACCAGCCAGGCGGAGGCGGTGCCGGCTATGGCGCAGCTGACGGTGCTGGCCAGCACGATCAAGGCGGTGTTGCCGGCCAGCCGCGCGACGATGGGACGGAACAGCAGCTCGGCGGCGTCTGCGCCGCCGACGCTGGACGCTTGCCACAAAGTGAAGCCCAGCGGCAGCAGCGCCAAGGCCGCCGCCAGCGCGGCGCAGACGGTGAGGCCTCGCGGCCGCCGGGCGGCGCCGGCGGCCAGGCGCATGGCGGCGCCGTTCATTTACAGCAGCCCCGCCTGGCGCAGCAGCTTGGCCGACTGGCCGTTGTCGCCCAGCTTCTGCGTATCCAGCGGCGGCGGGTTCAGCTGATTGAAGGGCTTCAACTGCGGGGCCGGGGCCACGCTGGGCAGCAGCGGGTATTCGAAGGTGATGTTGCTCTTGGCGATCAGCTGCTGCGCGCGCGGGCTCACCAGGTAGGCCAGGAATTTCTCAGCGGCCTGCGGATCATGCGCGCTCTTCAGGATGCCGGCGCCGGACACGTTGATCAGCGCGCCGACATCGGCGTTGCCGAAGTGGTAGAGCTGGCTGTGCATGCCCTTGGCGCCCAGCTCCACTTGCAGGCGGGTCCAGTAGTAGTTGTTGATGATGCCGACGGCCGCGCCGCCGCGGTTCACCGCCGCCACCACGCCTTCGTTGTCGTCGAAGGTCTGGGCGTTGTCGCGCAGGCCCTTGAGCCAGGCCAGCGTAGCCGGCTCGCCCTTCAGCGCGCGCACCGCGCTGACCAGCGGCAGGAAGTCGCCGTCGGACGGGGCGATGGCCAGCTTGCCCTTCCATTGCGGCTTGGCCAGGTCCATCAAGGAGGCGGGCATGGCCAGGCCGGCGGCCAGCTTGTTGTTGAAGACCAGCACGTTCTCGCGCGCGGTCACGCCCACCCATTGACCTTGCGGCGAGCTGTAGCGCGCCGGGATGGCGGAGAAGGTGGCGGCCGGCAGCTTGGCCAGCAACTGTTTGCCTTCCAGCAGCATCAGTTCCGGGGAGTTGGAGCCGAAATAGACGTCGGCCGGCGAAGCCTTGCCTTCTGCCAGCAACTGGGCGGACAGCTCCGGGCCTTCGCCGGAGCGCACCTTCACGCTGATGCCGCTCATTTTTTCGAAGTCGGCGGTCAGCAGCTTCACCGTTTGCGGGTGCTGGGCGCTGTACAGCACCAGGCTGGCGGCGGCGGAGAGCTGGCTGGCGGCCAGCAGGCCGCCGGCGATCAGGGCGGAGATCAGTTTCTTGCTTGTCATTGTGTTTATCCTTTGCGTGAGTTAGCGCTGGGCGAACAGCGTTTCGCCGATATAGCCGCCCGGGCGAGCGCCAGGCGGGCAGGCGAAAATCGCGCTGGCCACATGGGTGGTGTATTGGTTCATCATGTCGATGGCCGCCAGCTTCTTGTTGATGCGGATGAAGCCGCTGCGCGGATCGCGCTGGTAGGCCAGGAAGAACAGGCCGGCATCGTATTCGATGCCCTGGTGCCAGGGCGGCCAGCGCTCGGCGGTGAAATCCGCGCCGTTGTTGTAGGAGTAAGCCCGGCGCAGAATGCGCGCGCCGTCGTTCTCTTGCGGCGAGGCCACGCGGGAGTGGGCGCTGTCCGGAATCACCGGATTGCCGTCCTTGTCCACCGCGCTCAGCTTCATCGGCTCGAATTCATGCTTCTGGCCCAGCGGCGCGCCGCTGTCCTTGTAGCGGCCCACCACTTCTTGCTGGAAGCCCAGCTCGGTCTTGTCCCAGTGCTCCAGCGCGATGCGGATGCGGCGCGCCACGAGATAGCTGCCGCCCTTCATCCAGCCGCCTTCGTCGCCCACCCAGATGAACTGGTTCATCAGCGCCGGGTCTTTGGGCGACGGGTTGTTGGTGCCGTCCTTGAAGCCCATCAGATTGCGCGGGGTGCCGCCGCCGGGCGCGCCACTGGCGAAGCCGGTCTGCACCCAGCGCACGCTGGCGATGCCGTCGGCCAGCGCGGCCAGCTGCCGCACCGCGTGGAAGGCCACTTGCGGATCGTCGGCGCAGGCCTGGATCGACAAGTCACCGCCGCTCTTCTCCGGCACCAACTGGTCGCCGTTGAACTTGGGCAGGTCAACCAGCGCCTCCGGACGGCGCGCGGCCAGGCCGAAGCGGTCCACGCCGTTCTTGCTGAACAGGCCGGGACCGAAGCCGAAGGTCAGGGTCAGCCGCGCAGGGGACAGGCCAAAGGCTTCGCCGGAATCGAGCGGGGCCTTGTCGCCCTGGCCGGACAGCGCGCGCGCGGGCAAGCCACGGCTGAGGCGGTCCGCCGCGCTGGTCCATGCTCTCAGCAGCGCGATCAGGTCTTCGCGCTTGACGGTGTCGGCTATGTCCAGGGCCGCGAAGTAGCTGTTCTGCTGCTGCGGGGTCAGGATGCCGCCCTGGTGCGCGCCGTAGAACGGTTCAGCGTCCTTGGGCAGTTTGGCCGCGCCCGTTTGGGCCAGGCTGCCGGCCGCCGCGGCCGCGCCGCTAAAGCCGCCAAAGCAGCCGGCCAGCGCCAGCGCGCCGCCTGCCTGCAGGAAGCCGCGCCGCGAGGAGGGTTTCGAGAGATGGCTCATTTGGCGAGCACCAGATTATTGTTGTCGTCGGTCACGTAGTAGAAGCCGTCGCCCTGCGGCGTGATGGCGATGCCGAACAGGTCGCCGCTGCCCGGGGGCGTTTGCGCCTTGTTGGCGTCTATCCAGCGCGCGGCCAGCTGTTTGCCGTCGGCCGGGTCAATCTCCACCACCTTGCCGTTGGAGCCGTTGGTGGCCAGCAGGTGGCCCTGGGGGGTGGCGGTCAGCGCCAGCGGGCGCAGCAGCAGGCCGTCGCGGGTCAGCGTGCGGCCGATGCCGGCGCTGGTGGTGCGGGTGGTGGCGTCCCAGATTTCGCTGATGCGATTGCCCAGCGCGTCGGACACATAGAGCTTGTCGTCCTTGCCGTAGACCAGGCCGGTGGGGCCGATCAGGAACACGCTCTTGTCGGCCTGTTCGCCGAAGCCGCTGGCCACCACGGTGCGGCTGACGATCTTGGGCGGCTGGCCGGCCGGGATGTCCAGCTCCAGCCGGAGCACGGTGGCGAGGTCCACTTCCGGCGGCGCGCCCTTGGCGCTGCCCACGCCGAAGCCGGCGTTGCTGACGAATAGCGTGGCCTTGTCGCCCTTGTCTATCACCGCCATATTGCCCCAGGGGTCGTTGATGTCGGGCCCGGACCATACATCCACCAGCTTGCCGTTGGCGTCCAGCACCATCAGGCAGCCGGCGCCCTTGGTGTCGGTCATGCCGTCGTTGCTGGGGGTGCTGCCCACGATGACCCAGCCGCTCTTCAGCACTGTCATCGCGGTGGACAGGCCCACGCCGCCCGGGCATTGCTCCAGCGTGCGCGGGATTTGCGCGAACAGCGTCATCTCCTTGCTGTCCGGATGGTAGTTGACGATGGTGCTGCCCATGCCCTGCAGGTTGGCGGCGTTGTTGAAGTTGTCCACCAGCACGTCGCCGGCCTTCAGCTTGCCGGCGCTGACTGGCGACACGGCGATGGCGTAGGGATTCTGGTCGCCGTTGTCCGGCACCGTGTTGGTCAGCACGGTGTGCTTCTTGATGCCGGCAAGGAAGACGTCGTCGGCGCGGGCGGCGCCGCTCAGGGCCAGCATGGCGGCCAGGGCGGCAGCCAAGCCGCTTTGCTTGAATGTTGTTTTCATCGTTTCTGTCTCCAATGGAGGCGAATGCGAACGGTAACGAGAATTGTTACTAGGATAGTCCGCATTTTGTCTCCGGTTCGGCTTTATGTTCAGAAGGTGATGGTGGTCTTCAGTCCCAGCACCCAGTTGTTCGGGATTTTCTGGATCTGATTCGGATCGTTGGGCGAAACCGCGCCGGCGCCGACATTGCGCACGTACTGCAGGTCGGCCTGCCATTGCCACCACGGCGTCAGTTGGTACAGATAGGTCGCTTCGGCCTGGATTTCATCGCTGCGCACCGGGTAGAGCGAGTTGCCGCTGGCGATGCCGTTGTCCCTGTCGGCGCCGGCGGCGTGGTTGCCCACCTTGACATAGCCCAGTGCCAGGCCAGCGCTGTCGTTATCGCGGCCGGCGAAAGGCGCGGTCAGCGTGATGCCGGCGTTGGCGGACAGGCTGATCGGATTGCGGTCGCCCGGCGCGGCCATGACGCGGCCGAACAGGTTCAGTGTCAGGCTGCTGTCCTCGCTGGGGCGCCACACGGTCTGATCCGCCACCGCGTAAATGCTGTAGTTGCCGGCGTGCTGCATCGCCGGGTTGCCGCTGATGGCCATGGGCTGGCCGTCGGCGTCCAGGCGGGTGTCGGCGGTTTTCTGATTCAGATACCAGAAGCCCAGCTTGTAGGTGCCGGGCAGGCCGGGCTGGCTGCCCTTGGCTTGCGGCGCCTCCAGCGCGCCGTTGGACGGCAGGTTGCGGCCGTATTGCAGCTCGCCGATGAACAGCGCGCCGCCGTGGCGGCTGAAGGTGGTGCCGTATTTGTTCAGCTGCTGCGGGTCGGGATTCTGGGTGGCGTCGCGGGTCGGGTCGCCGGCGAAGACGCCGCCGAGCAGCGTGAAGTTGTCGCCTATCTTGCCGCGCAGCCGCAGGCCCAGGCCGGACAGCGGGTAGGCCGGGCCGCCGGCGGGCAGGTCGGCGGAGGGCACGGCGGCCCAGCCGAACATGGTGCCCATGAACAGGCCGCCGTACTGCGACACCATGAATTCCTGGTCCAGGCTTTGCTGGCCGATTTTCAGGTCCAGGCGGTCGCCGTTCAGCTGCTGCTGGTACCAGGCTTCCCACAGCCGGGTGGCGCGGTCGGCCTCGATGCCGCTGGCGGTCTGGATGCTGCCGACGTGCTCGGCGCTGAATGCCTTGCCGTGGATGTCCAGCACGCTGAGATTGAAGCTGCCGCCTTCCCATCCGCCCGCGCGCTGGGTGTCCAGGCCCAGGGTCAGCGTGGCAAGGCCCTCGTAGTCGCCGCCGTAGTTGAGGCCGCCGCTGACGTTGCGCAGGTATTGGCTGGTTTCGCTCAGGCCCAGCGTGACGCCGGCGCGGCCCAGGGCGGAGCGCAGGCCGCCCATGTCGCCCAGCAGGGTGGAACGGTTCCACCAGCCGGTCCATTGGTGGTCGGGTTTGGCCGTGATCGCTTGATCGGCCTCGGGCTGGTCGGCGGGATTGGTCTCGGCGTCGGCATTGTCCGCGGCGCGGGCCAGGCCGCTCAGCAAGAGGCTGGCGGCGACGGCGCCGGCCAGCAGCCGGCGCGGGTGGGGCGGGGTGTTTCGTTTCACAGAGTCACATCTCCCTAGAGGATGGTCATTGCTTCCAAATAATGCGTATCGTTCTCGTTATGGCGGCGCACTGTGCCCGCATTGGTACGGCATGCTCGGCGCAGTGGGCGCGGGCAGACTGTCTTACCATCAATAAACGACAATCATTATCAATGGTTGACGCGAAGGGGAACTTTTTTTTGCCAGGAGAGAAACGTCGCTCGCGACGCGCCTGGGGCTCGCCTGAGCGGGCTGGCCATGACCATGGATTGAGCTGGGGGACGGCTGGCAGGGGCTGGCTGTGAATGGAATGTTCATTGTCAGACAGATTTTCGCCGCTTTCCGTAGCCTTTCTATACAGCGGTGTCGCAAACAGGATAGTGACTTCTCGTCCGCTTCCTTTAGAATCGATCGAGCATGTAAAAAACAGCGCCGCAGGCATAGCGGCGACGCACGACAGAACAAGGAAGGAAAACCATCAATGAGCAATCTGGTAACCCGCGCTGATTTCGACCAGGTCATGGTGCAGAACTACGGCCCCGCCGGCTTCATTCCGGTGCGAGGCGAAGGCTCCCGCGTTTGGGATCAGGACGGCCGCGAATTCGTCGACCTGGCCGGCGGCATCGCCGTCAACTCGCTGGGCCACTGCCATCCGGAACTGGTGGCCGCGCTGACCGAGCAGGCGAACAAGCTGTGGCACGTGTCCAATGTGTTCACCAACGAGCCGGCGCTGAAGCTGGCCAGTCTCTTGGTGGAGAAGACTTTCGCCGAGCGCGTGTTCTTCTGCAACTCCGGCGCCGAGGCCAACGAGGCCGCGTTCAAGCTGGCGCGCAAATATGCGCACGACAAGCACGGCGGGCAGAAGCACCAGATCCTGTCTTGCGTCAATTCCTTCCATGGCCGCACCCTGTTCACCGTCAGCGTGGGCGGCCAGCCCAAGTACACCGAAGGCTTCGGCCCGGTGCCGGCGGGCATCGGCCACTTCGAGTTCAACAATATCGAATCGCTGAAGGCGGCCATCTCCGATAAGACTTGCGCAGTGGTGATCGAGCCGGTTCAAGGCGAGAGCGGCGTGCTGCCGGCCGATCCGGCCTTCCTCCAGGCCGCGCGCGAGCTGTGCGACCAGCACAACGCGCTGCTGATCTTCGACGAAGTGCAAAGCGGCATGGGCCGCACCGGCGCGCTGTACGCTTACCAGCAATACGGCGTGACCCCGGACATCCTGACTTCCGCCAAGGGCATAGGCGGCGGCTTCCCGATCGGCGCGATGCTGACCACGCACCAGGTGGCCAAGAGCTTCGGCGTCGGCACCCACGGCTCTACTTACGGCGGCAACCCGCTGGCTTGCGCGGTGGCGCACAAGGTGGTGTCCATCGTCAGTTCGCCCGAGGTGCTCGCGGGCGTGGAAGCGCGCCATGACCGCTTGGTGGCGGGCCTGCAGGCGATCAACGCCAAATACAATGTGTTCAAGCTGGTGCGCGGCAAGGGCTTGCTGATCGGCTGCGTGCTGACCGACGAATACAACGGCCGCGCCCGCGATTTCCTGAAAGCCGCGGAGAAGCAGCAACTGATGATTCTGGTGGCCGGTCTCAGCGTGTTGCGCCTGGCGCCGTCGCTGGTGATCAGCGACGCCGACATCGACGAAGGCCTGAAGCGCCTTGACGCCGCCGTCGCCGAGCTGGTGTCCGCCAAGTAAGGCCAGGCCGCGCGTCATGCGCGGCCGCCGCAACTGACTCCGATTTCACAGCCACGACCCCGCTTTGCGCCGGGTCGCGGTTGCGGCTGCGCCCAAATCCGCGCGGCCGTCTTAAAAACCAGGGAGGAAGTCCCATGTTTACCGTGCGTCCCGTCCGCACTTCGGACCTGCCGGCGATAGAGCGGCTGGCGCTGGCCAGCGGCATAGGCGTCACCAGCCTGCCCAATAATCGCGAGAAGCTGTTCGAGCGCATCCAGCAATCCGCCAGCGCTTTTGAACACGAAGCCACCGGCGCATCCAGCCGCGACTACTACATGTTTGTGCTGGAGCATGGCGGCAATGTGGTGGGCACCGCGTCCATCTGCGCCTCGGCCGGCTTCGACGAGCCTTTCTACAGCTACCGCAGCGAAACCGCGGTGCACGCTTCGCGCGCGCTGGGCGTGCATAACCGCATCCATGTGCTGAACATCTGCCATGATCTGACCGGCACCGTGCAGCTGTGCGGCTTCTATGTCGACGGCGGGCTGGACGCCATCGCGGCCGAATTGATGTCGCGCGCGCGCCTGCTGTTCATCGCCGGCGAGCGCGAGCGCTTCGGCCGCCGCGTCATCGCCGAGATGCAGGGCATGCACGACGACGCCGGCCAGTCGCCTTTCTGGAACGCCATCGGCCGCCGCTTCTTCAATATGGATTTCCTGCAGGTGGAACAGGCCTTCGTCAGTCACAGCAAGACCTTCATCGCCGAGCTGATGCCGAGCTATCCGGTCTACGTGCCGCTGCTGCCGGACGAGGCGCAGCAGTCCATAGGCCAGATCCATCCGCATTTCGAGCGCGTGTGCCAGTTGTTGTGCAAGGAGGGCTTCGAGGCCGACAACTACCTGGACATCTTCGACGGCGGCGCGGTGCTGACCGCAGAGCTGGACCGGCTGAAGACGGTGGAGCAAAGCCGCGGCCACCCGGTGGAGATCCAGGCCAGCCTGCCGGCGCAGGCCAGCCTGCAATTGCTCAGCAATGACCGTCTGGCCGGCTTCGCCGCCACCGCCGCCCGCGTGGCCGTGGTGGATGGCGTGGCCTTTATCAATCCGGACGCGGCCAAGGCGCTGGGCGTGTCCAGCGGCGACGCGGTGCGCGTGGCCGGCTTGCAGCAAGCATAAGGAGGCGGGCCATGATGTTCATTCGTCCCGTGGAACACAAGGATCTGGATGGCCTGATGCACCTGGCGAAAAGCGCCGGCATCGGCATGACCTCGCTGCCGGTGAACGAGGAGCGGCTGTCGCGCAAGATCGCGCGCTCGGTGCTGTCCTTCGCCGGCGAGCTGGACCGCGCCGATCAAGGCTATGTCTTCGTGCTGGAAGACGGCGAGACCGGCAAGCTGGCCGGCATCAGCGCCATCGAGGCCGCCGTCGGCCTGAAGGAGCCCTGGTACAACTACCGCGTCGGCACCATTGTCCACGCCTCGGAAGAGCTGGGCGTGTACAGCCGCCATGAGACGCTGTTCCTGTCCAACGACCATACCGGCTTTTCCGAACTGTGCAGCCTGTTCCTGCACCCGGATTTCCGCGTCAAGCGCAACGGCGGCCTGCTGTCCAAGTGCCGCTTCCTGTTCCTGGCGCAGTTCCCGCAGCTGTTCGGCAAGATGGTGGTGGCCGAGATGCGCGGCGTGTCCGACGAGGCCGGCCGCTCGCCGTTCTGGGAGGCGCTGGGCCGCCACTTCTTCTCCATAGACTTCGCCAAGGCGGATTATCTGACCGGCGTCGGCCAGAAGGCCTTCGTCGCCGAGCTGATGCCCAAACACCCGGTGTATGTGGACTTCCTGCCGCCAGACGCGCAGGCAGTGATAGGCCAGACCCATGAGGGTACGCGGCCTGCCGTGGCGCTGCTGGAGGCGGAAGGCTTCCGCTACGAGGGTTATGTCGATATTTTCGACGCCGGTCCGACCATCCAGTCCTATACCAGCGATATCCGCGCGGTAAAGGAAAGCCGGCGGCTGCCGGCGCGCATCGTCGATCCGCTGCCGGACGGAGACAAGGAGTGGCATCTGGCGTGCAACGACTCCTTGTCCGGCTTCCGCGCCGCGCTGGTCGAGTGCGCCGCGCCGCAAGGCGAATTCTGCCTGACGCCGGAACTGGCGCGGGCGCTCAATGTGCAGGACGGCGATCACGTGCGCTGCGTGGCGCTGACGCCGAAGGAGGCAGTGTGATGATGACTTTGTTCGTGAATGGCCAATGGCTGGCCGGCGAGGGCGAGGCCATGGCCAAGCGCAATCCGGCCGACAATGCCCCCTTGTGGCAGGGCCGCGCGGCCAGCGCCGCTCAGGTGGACGCCGCCGTGCGCGCCGCCCGCGCCGCCTTTCCGGCCTGGGCCCGCCTGGGCCTTGAAGCGCGCGCCGCCGTGGTGCGCTGCTTCGGCGAGCTGCTGACCGAGCGCAAGGCTGAGCTGGCCCGGGTCATCGCCCAGGAAACCGGCAAACCGCTGTGGGAGGCGACGACCGAAGTCACCACCATGGTCGGCAAGATCGACATCTCGCTGAAGGCGCTGGCCGAACGCACCGGCGAGCGCGCCGCGGCGATGGGCGACGCCCAGGCCGTGCTGCGCCACAAGCCGCATGGCGTGGCGGCGGTGTTCGGCCCGTACAATTTCCCCGGCCACCTGCCGAACGGCCACATCGTGCCGGCGCTCTTGGCCGGCAACGCGGTGATCTTCAAGCCGTCCGAGCTGACGCCGTGGACCGCTCAGGAAACCGTCAAACTGTGGGCCGAGGCCGGCTTGCCGGCCGGCGTGATAGGCTTGCTGCAGGGCGCTAAAGACACCGGCGTGGCGCTGGCCGGCCATGATGGCATCGATGGTCTGTTCTTCACCGGCAGCTCCGCCACCGGCGCGCTGCTGCACAAGCAGTTCTCCGGCCGCCCGGACAAGATCCTGGCGCTGGAAATGGGCGGCAATAATCCGCTGATCGTCGGCCCAGTGGCCGATGTGGACGGCGCGGTACACCACGTGATCCAGTCCACCTTCGTCTCCGCCGGCCAGCGCTGCACCTGCGCGCGTCGCCTGCTGGTGCCGCAGGGCGAATGGGGCGACGCCTTCGTCGCCCGCCTGGTCGAAGTGGCCGGCAAGCTGCGCGTCGGCAAATTCGATGCCGAACCGGCGCCGTTCCTGGGCGCGGTGATTTCCAACGCAGCCGCCGATGCCTTGCTGAAAGCGCAGGACGCGCTGGTCGCCGCCGGCGGCAAGCCGCTGCTGACGATGCGCAGGCTGGAAGAGGGCGCGGCCATGCTGACGCCGGGCATCGTCGACACCACGGCCATCGCCCGTCCGGACGAAGAATTCTTCGGCCCGCTGTTGCAAGTGATCCGCTACGCCGATTTCGACCAGGCCATCGCCATCGCCAATGACACCCGATTCGGCCTGGCCGGCGGCGTGCTGTCGGACAGCCGCGAGCTATACGACCGCTACTGGCTGGAGTCGCGCGCCGGCGTGGTCAACTGGAACAAGCCCTTGACCGGCGCCGCAAGCAGCCAGCCGTTCGGCGGCATAGGCGCGTCCGGCAACCACCGCCCCAGCGCTTACTACGCGGCCGACTACTGTGCCTACCCGGTGGCGTCTCTGGAGTGCGACAGCCTGACGCTGCCGGCGCAGCTGTCTCCTGGCATGGTGTTTTAAGCCAGCACCCTCTCCCCCGGCCCCTCTCCCGCGAGGGGAGAGGGGGGAACTGCGGAGCGGCGGCGCACTATTTGCCTTCTTGCCGTATGTTTGGATTGCGGGTGCAGGGCAAGCCCCTCTCCCGCGAGGGGAGAGCAGCGGAGCGGCGGCGCGCTATTTGCTTTCTTGCCGCATGTTTGGATTGCGGGTGCAGGCAAGCTCCTCTCCCGCGCGGAAAGAGGGAGAGCGTCGGCGGGGTGGTGCTTTATCTGTTCTGTCGCAACTTTGGACGGAAGGCGAGGGGCAAGCCCCTCTCCCCTCGCGGGAGAGGGGTTGGGGAGAGGGGGCGGCGCCAGACGGCGCCGTCCGATGGCAAGGAATGAGCAATATGGCGAGGCGATCCAGCGGACCGCTCCGCCATTCAGATGGATCGAGGCAAGGGAGCATTCTCCAAATGAACGCCTATGAAGTGAATTTCGACGGCCTGGTCGGCCCTACCCACAACTACAGCGGCCTGTCTTTCGGCAATGTGGCCTCCACCAGCAATGTCAGCGCGGAATCGAATCCCAAGCTGGCGGCCAAGCAGGGCCTGCAGAAGATGAAGGCGCTGCACGACCTGGGCTTCAAACAGGGCGTGCTGGCGCCGCAGGAAAGGCCGGATGTGGCGTCCTTGCGCAGGCTGGGCTTCGGCGGCAGCGACGCAGAGGTGATCGCGCGCGCGGCCAAGGAGGCGCCGACCATTCTGGCCGCGGCGACGTCGGCGTCCTGCATGTGGACGGCCAATGCCGCCACGGTCAGCCCGTCTGCCGACACCGCGGACGGCCGCGCGCATTTCACGCCGGCCAACTTGAACAACAAGTTCCACCGTTCGATCGAACATCCCACCACCCGCCGGGTGTTGCAGGCCATGTTCGCCGACGAGTCGCGTTTCGCCGTGCATGAGGCGCTGCCGGCGCAGATGCACTTCGGCGACGAGGGCGCGGCCAACCATACCCGTTTCTGCGCCGGCTACGGCCAGCCGGGCGTGGAGTTCTTCGTGTTCGGCGCGGCGGCTTTCGACAGCCGCTACCCCAAGCCGGCCAAGTTCCCGGCGCGGCAAACGCTGGAGGCCAGCCAGGCGGTGGCGCGGCTGCACGGCTTGTCCGAGGCTGGCGTGGTCTACGCGCAGCAGGACCCGGACACCATAGACGCCGGCGTGTTCCACAACGACGTGATCTCAGTCGGCAACGGCGAGGTGCTGTTCCATCACCAGCAGGCCTTCCTGAATCAGGCGGAGGTGTTGGACGAGCTGTCGCGCAAGCTGGCGGCCCGCGGCGGCCGTTTCACCGCCATCGAGGTGCCGCGCGCCGAGGTGACGGTGGAAGAGGCGGTGAAGAGCTATCTGTTCAACAGCCAACTGCTCACCAAGCCTGACGGCAAGATGCTGATCGTGGTGCCGGAAGAGTGCCGCAATCATCCGCGGGTATGGAGCTATCTGCAGAAGCTCGTCGCCAGCGGCGGGCCGATAGACGAGACCAAGGTGTTCGATCTGAAGCAGAGCATGCAGAACGGCGGCGGCCCCGCCTGCCTGCGGCTGCGCGTGGCGTTGAACGAGGCGGAGCTGGCGGCCGTGAACCAGCAGGTGCTGATGAGCGGCGCGCTGTTCGAGTCGCTGAACGGCTGGGTGGACCGCCATTATCGCGACAGGCTGGCGCCGGCGGACTTGGCCGACCCGCAGTTGTTGATCGAGTGCCGGACTGCGCTGGACGAGCTGACGCGGATTCTGGGATTGGGCAGCGTCTATCCCTTCCAGCTTGCCTGAGCCGCAAACAGGATGGCAAGCCCGCGCGGCCGCTTGGCCGATGCGGGCTTTTTTACGCCCGGCGGCAGGGCGGCCATTCACAAACACATGGCCAGGCGATGCGAAATGCGGGCTATTTTTAGAAATGGCATGTTTGTTGCATGCTGGTTGCGGGTGTGGGCGCGCTGTCGCCGCGCGGAGAAACATCTGATTGCAGATTTTTTTTGCGGCTCCCGGGGCCGGATTTAATGGATAGCAACTGGTACTGTAGATTGTATGCAAGTGAACAATGCTCATGCATGCATGTTCGAAAATCATGCAAGGCTGGGAGAAGGGCTGTTCGAATGTGAATAAATTGAATGTCGAATATGACCGAAATGTAAAACAGGCGATTGAGTGGAAAGAGTTTCGCCAATACTACCGGCTGTAAAATTTCCAGCTGAAGATTTTCCGTTTAAGTTCAATAAAATCAATGGTTTGTTTTTAAAATAAATGCTTTTCCAGGGTGGTTTATTTTGCCGATAATCGCAATTGACAGTCGATTGGATACATGGTGATAATCGGTTCGCCTGTCGGACAGAAGCCAAAATCAAGGCTCGCCGCAGGTGGACAAAACAGGCAGCAATCAATAAGAGGGAAACCCCCGGAAGCTGTCGGCAGACAAACAGAGGAGATCTCCAAACGTGGACATTTTTCTGCAACAAATCCTGAACGGTCTCGTTCTGGGTAGCATCTACGCGCTGATTGCGCTCGGCTATACCATGGTGTACGGGATCATGGGCCTGATCAACTTCGCCCACGGCGAAGTCGTGATGTTCGGCGCCATGGTCACCATCACCGTCATCACCACCCTGATGAATTCAGGCATCAACCTGCCGGGTCCGGCGCTGGTGCTGATAGGCTTGCTGGTGGCCATTCCCGCCTGCATGCTGCTCGGTTTCGTGATCGAGCGCGTGGCTTATCGTCCCTTGCGCGGCAAGCAGCGCCTGGCGCCGCTGATCACCGCGATCGGCGTTTCCATCGTGCTGCAGCAGGTCGCCATCCTGATCTGGGGCCGCAACTACATCCCGTTCCCGCAGATTCTGGATCATGACGTGGTGTCCATCTTCGGCGCCAGCATCACCAAGCTGCAAATCGTGATCGTCGTGCTGTGCCTGGTCATCATGGCTGGGCTGCT
Source organism: Chromobacterium alticapitis (assembly GCF_002924365.1). Classification (GTDB taxonomy): domain Bacteria; phylum Pseudomonadota; class Gammaproteobacteria; order Burkholderiales; family Chromobacteriaceae; genus Chromobacterium; species Chromobacterium alticapitis. The sequence goes on from NZ_PQWB01000027.1 coordinate 15,113, forward strand.
GCTGATGGTGGAGAGGACCAAGCTCGGCCGCGCCATGCGCGCCACCAGCCAGAACCCGGCCGTGGCCGGCCTGATGGGCGTCAACGTCAACACCATCATTTCCGCCACCTTCGTCATCGGCTCCGGCCTCGGCGCGATCGCCGGCGTGATGGTCGCCACCAACTACGAGCAGGCCCACTACTACATGGGCTTCATGATAGGCCTCAAGGCGTTCACCGCGGCGGTGCTGGGCGGCATCGGCAACCTGGGCGGCGCGGTGGCGGGCGGCATTCTGCTGGGCATCATCGAGAGCCTCGGCGCCGGCTATATCGGCACGCTGACCGGCGGCTTCCTCGGCTCCAACTATCAGGACATCATCGCTTTCGTCGTGCTGATCGCGGTGCTGATCTTCCGTCCGTCCGGCCTGCTGGGCGAAAAAATGGCCGACCGCGCCTGATCGGAAGGAGAGAAACATGGATTTGAACACAATGAGCACCGGCAAGAAGATGGCTTTCTTCGCCGCCTGCGCCGTCCTGTTGGCCGTGCTGCCCTTCCTGGTGGGCGGCGTGCTGGGCAACTCCTGGGTGCGCATCATAGACTTCGCGCTGCTGTACGTGATGCTGGCGCTGGGCCTGAACATCGTGGTGGGCTTCGCCGGCCTGCTGGACTTGGGCTTCATCGCCTTCTATGCCATCGGCGCTTACGCCTATGCTCTGCTGAGCTCGCCGCACTTCGACATCCACTGGCTGTTCTTCCTGACCATTCCGCTGGGCGCCGCAATGGCCTCGCTGGGCGGGATCATGCTGGGCACGCCGGTGTTGAAGCTGAAGGGCGACTATCTGGCCATCGTGACGCTGGGTTTCGGCGAGATCGTCCGGATCTTCATGAACAACCTGAACCAGCCGATCAACATCACCAACGGCCCGCAAGGCATCAACCTGATCGACCCGATCCACATCGGCGATGTTTCGCTTGGCAGAACCATAGAGCTGTTCGGCCTGAGCTTCCACAGCGTCTACCTCTACTACTACCTGTTCCTGGCGCTGACCGTGGGCGTGGTGATCATGGCTTTCCGCCTGCAGCACTCCCGCATCGGCCGCGCCTGGGTGGCGCTGCGCGAGGATGACATCGCCGCCGCGGCCATGGGCATCAATATCCGCAACATCAAGCTGTTGGCCTTCGGCCTGGGCGCGCTGTCCGGCGGCGTGGCCGGCGGCCTGTTCGCCTCCTTCCAGGGCTTCGTGTCTCCGGAATCGTTCAGCCTGCTGGAATCCATCATGATCCTGGCCATGATCGTGCTGGGCGGCATGGGGCACATCCCGGGCGTGATCCTGGGCGCCGTAGTGCTGACCATCGCGCCGGAAATCCTGCGCGACGTGATCGGCCCGCTGCAGATGAAAACCTTCGGTCGCATGCTCATCGACCCCGAAAACGCCCGCATGCTGCTGTTCGGCCTGGCGATGGTGGTGATGATGCTGGTCCGTCCGGAAGGGATGTGGCCGTCCAAGCGTCGCAAGGCGGAGTTCCGCGACGACCGTGAAGACGCTGCAGTGCAGAAAGGTTAATCATGGCTGAAGTTTTGCTGAAAATCGAAGGCATCCATAAGCGTTTTGGCGGTCTGCACGCGCTCAGCGATGTGGCGCTGACCATCAACAAGGGTGAAATCTATGGTCTAATCGGCCCGAACGGCGCCGGCAAGACCACGCTGTTCAATGTGTTGACCGGCCTCTACGTGCCGGACGAGGGCCAGTTTGACTTCGCCGGTCATGATCTGTTCCAGCAGAAGCCGCACGTGGTGGTGGCCGCCGGCATCGCCCGCACGTTCCAGAACATCCGCCTGTTCGGCGAGATGACGGCGCTGGAGAACGTGATGGTGGGTCGCCACATCCGCTCCAAAGCGGGCGCGCTGGGCGCGGTGCTGCGCGACAAGGGCACCATGAACGAGGAGCGCTCCATCGAGCGCAAGGCGTGGGAGCTGCTGGAGTACGTGGGCATCGCCGATGTGGCCGAGGAGCGCGCCCGCAATCTGTCCTACGGCCATCAGCGCCGTCTGGAGATCGCCCGCGCGCTGGCCACCGAGCCCAAGCTGCTGGCGCTGGACGAGCCGGCGGCCGGCATGAATCCGAAGGAAACCGAGGAACTGAAGGATTTGATGAGCAAGATCCGCGACGGCGGCGTCACCGTGCTGCTGATCGAGCACGACGTCAAGCTGATGATGGGTCTGTGCGACCGCATCGCGGTGCTGGATTATGGCAAGAAGATTGCCGAAGGCGTGCCGGAAGAAGTGCGCCGCAATCCGAAAGTAATCGAAGCCTATCTGGGAGCGGCCCACGCATGAGCATTCTGGAAGTTAAAAACCTGCAAGTGGCCTATGGCGGCATTCAGGCGGTCAGAGGGGTGGATTTCCACATCAATCAGGGCGAGCTGGTGACGTTGATCGGCGCCAACGGCGCCGGCAAGACCACCACGCTGAAAACGCTGGTGGGCATGGTCAAGAAGTCCGGCGGCAACATCCTGTTCGACGGCAAGGACGCTTCCACCATCCCGTCGCATGATTTTGTCCGCCATGGCCTGGCCATGGTGCCGGAAGGCCGCGGCGTGTTCGCCAAGCTGACGGTGGAAGAAAACCTGCAAATGGGGGCCTACTACCGCGACGACAAGGCAGCCATCCAGAACGAGATCGAGCATGTCTACGAACTGTTCCCGCGTCTGAAAGAGCGCCGCCTGCAACTGGCCGGCACTCTGTCCGGCGGCGAACAACAGATGGTGGCCATGGGCCGCGCCATGCTGTCCAAGCCCAAGCTGCTGTTGCTGGACGAGCCGTCCATGGGCCTCGCGCCCATCATCGTGGAGAAGATCTTCGAGATCATCCAGATGGTTTCCAAGCAGGGCGTGACCATGCTGCTGGTGGAGCAGAACGCCAAGCTGGCGCTGGAAGTGTCGCAGCGCGGCTACGTGATGGAAAGCGGCCGCATCACCATGAGCGGCAACGCCAAGGAATTGCTGGACGACCCGCGCGTGCGCAACGCCTATCTGGGCGAATAGTCCTCATCTGGTTCAGAGTGCACCCCCGCCGGCCTGGCCCGCGGGGGTTTTTGTTTGCGTTCCGGCCGCTTTCGCGAGGTGGGCGGGTATCACATCTTGGCCAATTCATGACATATTGTTATTTTCCCGGCGTGACGGAGGAATGGCATGGCGAATTGGCAGGGCGTGTCCATGGCGGCAATGCTGCTGATATTGCAGGCGGCGCGGGCTGGCGGTTTCAGCGCCGGCATGGAAGAGCGCACGATTTTCAGTCCTGCGCGCGGCGGGAACGTGAGCGTGAGCGTGTGGTATCCGGCAAGCGGCGATACGCCCGCGCGCGTGATCGGCGCGTCGCCTATCTTCGAGGGCGTGGCCGCGGCGCCTGGGGCAGATATGGCGGCTGGGCGCCATCCCCTGCTGTTGCTGGCGCATGGCGGGCTGCGCGCGGCAGCTGGTCAGGGCGACTGGCTGGCGGGGCTTCTGGCCGAGCATGGCTACATCGTTTTGAATGTGCAGGCACCGCGCGCGCGCGACGCGCAGGCGGCTGCGCGGGAGGCATGGCTGCGTCCGGCGGATTTGAGCGCGGCGTTGGATGCGGTCTTGCAGGATTCGCGTCTGGAAAGCCATGTGAGGGATGGTCGGATCGCGGCCGTCGGTTTCCTGAGGGGCGGCACTTCGGCGCTGATGTTGGGCGGCGCCCGGCTGGATGCCAAACGCTATCAGGCTTCATGCGACTCTGGCGTAAACAGCGGGCCGGATTGCGCATGGTTCGTTAAAAGCCGGGTGGATTTGCGGGCGCTTCCCGCGGGGCCGTTGAGCCAGTCTTGGCGGGACGAACGGGTGCGCGCCGTGCTGGCGGTGGACCCGGAGTTGAGCGATAGCCTGGATGGGGAGAGCCTGGGAGCGATGAGGGTGCCGGTGTCGCTGGCCAATCTTGGGGTGCTTGCCGACGGGGCGGGCATCGCGCCGGCCAATCCACTGCTGCGGAATTTGCCAGAAGGCGGCTACAAACAGTTTGCTCCCGCTACGCCATACAGCGCGTTCAAGCTGTGCACGGCGCGCGCCATCAAGCTCTTGGCGGAGGAAGGGGACGACGTGGCGGTTTGCGCCGATGGCAGAGGAGAACGCGCCGCCGTGCATGAGGAAATCGCGCGCTGGATACTGCAGAGATTGGCCGCCGCCGGCATCGCCGGCCAGTGAGTGGGCCTGCAGGCGCGTTCAGCGCCTTTCCATCAGCAACGGCAGTTTGCGCCTGTGCGGAGTCATGGCATAGTCATTTTGACTATGAGGCGAACACTGATTTATTGCAGATAATGCGCGTAGATAGCCTGATAGCGGCCGTTATCCTTCAAATGGCGCAGACCGGCGTTGAAATCGTCGCGGATTTTCTCGCTGCGGAAGATGGGCCGGTAATTGAGCGGGTTCAGCTTGACGAAGGCGTGATATTCCACTGGCTTGAGCGGCCTATGCTGCTCGCGCTCCACTTGCAGCGCGAAGTAGCGGTAGATATTGCGGTCGCACAGGACTACGTCGTAGTGGCCGGCATCCAGCGTCAGCACTTGCAGCTCCTGATTGTTTTGCTCGAAATATTGGCCGGCGCTCTGCACGCCGCTCAACCAGTCCGGGTAACGCTTGGCTGCGCCCTGAAAGGCGATGACGGACAGGCCGCGCAGATCGGCGGGGCTGTGTATGGTCAGGCGTCTTTCTTTCAAGGTGATCAGCACGTTGTCGTAGAGAACCGCCGGATCGCCATAGAATCCGCCGTACGGCCGCAAGTCTTCTCCCAGGTCCGTCATGGCCGCGTCGACCTGATGAGCCTTGAAGGCCATGGGCACTCTGGCGAAGGCGAAGTAGCGCGGCTGCAGTTGATGGCCGCGATAGGCTAGCGCTTCGCCTATCACTTCGAGTTCGATGCCGGAGTCGGTTTCGGGAAAAACGAAGGGAGGAATCTTTTCGCCGAACGACATGATGATGGGTTCCGCTTGGGCGAGGCAAGCGTGCGCCGCCAATAGCGCGGCTGCGAAAATGTTTCTCATGCGCATTTCCTGTGAACTTCGGATGAATTGTCAGACAGTTTTCGAGGACGCGCAATCCATCAGCGGCAAAAATCATGTGTGGGGAATGCATTTTTGGGATGTTTGAGCGATTTCGCTTTAGGGCATGCTTTATTGTTTGAAATAGGGCCGAGCGTTATGCTGGGCGGTTTTTAATGGGATGGAGCGGGGCATGTACAGTCCAACTGTGTTGTGGCATCAACTATTGGGGAGCATATTGCTGGCGCCGCTGTTATATCTTTTACCTATCGCGCTGGGCGGGCTGCTCTTAAGGCGCATGCCGCGCTTGGGCGGCGTCTTGCTGACGGCGGGGGTGGCGCTGGGCTATCTCTTGTCCATTCCATTTACCGCCATCTGGCTGGCGGGGCAGCTGGAGCGCTATCCAGCGATCGACGCGGCGCAGGCGCGGCAGGTTCAGGCTATCGTGGTGCTGGGCGGCGGCAAGAAGCCTGCGCCGGAATATGGCCGAGACGAGCCTTCCGCCGATACCCTGGCCAGGTTGCGTTATGGCGCTTATCTGGCCAAGCATAGCGGCAAGCCCTTGCTGGTGAGCGGCGGCGCGCCGTTGGGCGGCGAAGCGGAGGCCGAGGTGATGGCGCGCGCGCTGAGCGAAGATTATGGCTTGGCGCCGCGTTGGGTGGAGAGCCGCTCAAACACTACCTTGGAAAACGCCAAGTTTTCCGCCGAACTGCTGCGGCAGGCAGGCATTTCGCGAATTGCCTTGGTCAGCCAGGGCTGGCATCTGGCGCGGGCTGTTCCGTTCTTCGAGCGGCAGGGCCTGAGCGTGTTGCCGGCGCCGACTGGCTTTATCCGCTACAGCGGCGGCGGCGTGTTCTGGTGGATTCCCAATGGACGTTCGATGCAGGAGTGCCATAGCCTGCTGCGCGAATATCTCGGCTCGCTGTATTACCGCTTGCGTCCTGGGGCTTGAATGTCTGCGCGTGGTTTCCGGTCGCGTCTGGCATGTAAAACGTTTCTGACGCAAGGGCCGGGGACCTGGGATGGTGATGCCTTCGATCGGCACAAGAGCGCGGCGGCTGGCGTTCGCCAGCGACAGCGCCTTCATCGCCTTTTTCCGACAGCATGCCGGCGAAACGCCGGCGCGTTACCTTCAGTCCAGCGTGTCTAGATAGTCGCGTTCCGGCCAGCCGGCGCTGCGCTGCCAGGGCGGAACGAAGCCGGCCGGCAGCGCCTGCGGCGCCACCGTGATGGTTTCGCGCTGCTTGCCGTCATCCGAGCGCAGCGATACCCGCAGCGGAGCCTGCCAGCGCTCGCTCCAGCGCAGCGTCTTGCCGGCCTTGCGGTAGACGGCGACGTCCGCGCTCTTGCGCTTTTTGGAGAAGCCGCGCAGTTGCGAGGCATCGACCAACTGGCTGGCGCGCGCCCAGGAGCCATCGAAGCCGGCGTCGCTCCATTCCCGTTTCGCCACAGCAATTCTTTCTTGCTTGGCGGCGTGGAGGAATTCCACTTGCAGCTCGCCCTTGGCGTCGCGCCAAACATGGCGCGGGGCGGCGGCGAAGTCCAGGTGCTGGTGGCCGTCGTCGTCATGGCGGTGCGGCGCGGCCGCGTTCAGCCTTTCGCGCCACACATGGCCGCTCTGGCGTATCCAGCGTTCGCTGTAGCGCAGCGTTTTTTCTACGCCGTCAGCGCCCTGGCTGACAGTTTCGTAATGGACGATGGCCTGCATGTCCGGCAGGGCTGCATGGCTTAGCTGCGCCAGCAGAGCCAGCGCGGTGAGACACAAGACTTTCATTGGCGGCTTCCAAAGAGGGGACGGCGCGCGGCCGATGCTGACCGCGCGCGGGGTGAATTACAGGCCGAGCGCGGATTTCACCAGGCTGAATACCTTGGTGTTGTCCATTACGCCCTTGAAGCCTTGGCTGCCGGCGCCGCCGGACATCAGCATCACGTCGCCGCCGCCGTGGGTTTCGCTGGACAGGCGGATGCCGGTTTCCTGCTGGTAGTCGTCAGCGATGGCGGCGGCCGAGTCCACAGACACGCGGGTAGGCTTGCGGTTGGGGCCGTTGCCGAATGCCAGGGTGGTGTAGACTGCGCCGTCGGCGTCCTTGGCCGGCTGGCCATCCACATAGCTGCGAGAGATGTCGTGGATGGGGTTGCCGCGCTTGGAATAGCCGTTGATGGTCATGGTGTGATCGTGGTCCGCGGTGACGACGATCAGCGTGTTTTTCAGATCCGCCTTGGCGAGCGCGGTTTTGATCGCCTCGTCGAAGGCGATGGCGTCCACCAGCGCGCGCTTGGCATTGGTGCCGTGCAGGGCGTGGTCGATGCGGCCGCCTTCCACCATCAGCACGTAGCCCTTGCCGTTCTTGGACAGCACGTCCATCGCCGCCGCCGTCATCTGCGCCAGGCTGGGCTGGTCCAGCTTGTTCTTGACCCGGTCCAGCTCGTAGTCCAGATGGTCTTTGCCAAAGATGCCCACCAGCTTATTGGCCGATTTGGCGTCGAAGGCGGCTAGCTGGGCGCCGGTCTGCAGCACGGGGTAGCCCTTGGCGGCGAATTCCTGCAGCAGGTTGCGGCCGTCGCCGCGTTTGCCGCCGCTGGCTTTGGGCAGCAAGAACTTGCTGCCGCCGCCCATTAGCACGTCCAGCCCCGCGCCGAGCTTGGCGTTGTAGCCGGCGCCGCCCGGCACGGCCTGGGCGATGATGTCGGATTCGGCGTCGCGGTGGCAGACGTGGGCGTAGGTGGCGGCCGGGGTGGCGTGGGTGACGCGGGTGGTGGTGACCGCGCCGATAGCCTTGCCTTTGGCCTTGGCCAGCTCCAGCAGCGTGGCGGCCGGCGCGCCGTTATTGCTGCCGCAGTTTCCTGTGCCGTCGCTGTTGGGCTCGATGGCGCGGGTGTCGGCAGTCATGGAGATGACTTCGTTGTTCATCTTCACGCCTGTCATATAGGCGGCCATCGACGGCGCGCTGTCGGTGGTCTGGGCGTCGTTGGAGAAAGTCTTGATCCGCGCGGTGCGATCAAGCTTTTCCATAGCGAGCTTGCCGCTCTCGCCATATTGGTAGATGCGGGCAGCGGTGACGGTGGCGGGGCCCATGCCGTCGCCGAGAAAAAAGATCACGTTTTTGGCCTCGCCGGCGGCCAGGGCGGGGGAGGCTGCGCAGGCGGCCAGCGTGGCGGCGAGCAGGGTTTTCATCACGATTTGCATTTTATTGTTCTCCAGAGCGCTTACAGGCCGGCGGCCTTCTTGACCAGACCGAACACTTCTATGTTTTCCAGGAAGCCGTGGACGCTGTCCGCGCCCTGGCCGATGGCGGCGATGTAGACGTCGGTGCCGCCGTGGGTCTCGCCGCCGGCCGGCATGCGGATGGCCGCTTCCTGGTGGTAGTTGTCGGCGGATGCCGCGTCGTCGGTCAAGGCCGCGGCAGCGCTGCGCTTGTCATTGACGCGGTTTTCGCCGTTGCCGAAGCCGATGATGGTGTAGGGCATCCCGTCGGCGTCAGTCAGGTTCTTGCCGCTGACGTAGTCCTTGGCCAGGCCTAGCACGCCGGGATTGCCCGGAGCGGTCTTGCCGGTGCGCTTGGCGTAGCCGTTCAGCACCAGGGTGTGGTCGTGGTCGGCGGTGACGACGATCAGCGTGTTCTTCAGGCCGGGATCTTTTTGCTGCATGGCGCTTATCGCGGCTTGAATGGCTTGGTCGAAGGCCACGGTGTCCTGCAACGCCTTCTTGGCGGTGGTTTCATGCAGCGCGTGGTCGATGCGGCCGCCTTCCACCATCAGGAAGAAGCCTTGCTTGTCGCTGCGGCCCGCCAGCATGGAAATGGCCTTGTTGGTCATCTCGGCCAGGCTGGGTTCTTTGCCGGCGTCGCGGTCCAGGTCGTAGCTCATGTGGCTGGCGGTGAACAGGCCGACCGCGCGCCGGGTTTTGGCCGGGTCGATGGCGCTGAACGCGGTTTTGTCCGCCGCATAGCCGTAGCCTTTGGCCTTCAGTTCCGCCACCAGGTCGCGGCCGTCGGCGCGTTTGCCGCCGGCCGTTTTAGGCAGGAAGAACTGGCGGCCGCCGCCGAACACCACGTCCACGCCGTCTTTCAGCGCAGCGTTGTATTGTGCGCCGCCCGGCACCAGTTGGGCGGCGATGTCGGATTCGGCGTCGCGATGGCAGACATGGGAATAGGTGGCGGCCGGAGTGGCGTGGGTGACGCGGGTGGTGGTGACCACGCCGGTGGCCCAGTTCTTGGCCTTGGCCAGCTCTAGCAAGGTGGAAACGGCGCGGCCGTTGCCCGCGCCGCAGTTGGAGGTGAGGTCGGCGGTGGGCGCCTTGGCCTGGGTGTCGGTGGACATGGAGATGACTTCGTTATTCATCTTCACGCCAGTCATATAGGCCGACATGGACGGCGCGCTGTCGGTGACCTGGGCGTCGTTGGAGAAGGTTTTGACGAAGCCGGATTCCGGCAAGGTGTCCATGGTCAACTGGCCGTCTTCGCCGGCGGCGTAGATGCGGGCGGCCGTGGTGGTGGCGATGCCCATGCCGTCGCCGAGGAAGAAGATCACGTTCTTGGCTGCCGCAGGCGGAGTGGTCTGGGCGTTGTCCTGCGTCCTGGCGTTGGACGCTGAGCCGCCGCTATTGCAGGCGGTGAGGCTGAGGGCCAGCAGGACGCTGGCGCTGAGGGTGAAAGTGCGCATTCAATCTACCTTTGTTGTGAAAAAATTGCGCAACAAGGGTAGGTTTTGAATGTTTCATTCAAATAAATTGTTAGCAAATATTAATTACTGTTGCTTTTTTCTAACATTTCCACAGTCGGGCGAGAAATGACACGCGAACCCTGGCTTCGCTGGCATGGCAGGGTGCGACGATTTTCAGGCCGGGTTTGCTGGTGTCGCGCAGCAGCGGCTCGCCGTAAGGCGGCCCATCGCCGCGGCGGATGGCGGCGACCAGCGGCTCGCTGGGCTTGGCGCCGCCAGAGATGACGACGCAGATTTCCTCGCTCGCCAGTTTCACGAAGCTGCCGGGCGGATAGATGCCCAGCTCGCGTATCATCAGCGTGATGAAGGACTGGTCGAACTCGCTGTCCTTGCGCTGGAAAATCTGGCCCAGCGCGGTGGCGGGCAGCAGGGCGGCGCGGTAGCGGCGCGGCAACAGCTTGGCGCAGGTGATGTCAGCCAGGTGCAGCAGATGGGCCGGCGGCAGGATTTGCTCCTTGCTCAAGCCTTGCGGATAGCCTTTGCCGGACCAGGATTCGTGATGGGTCTGCACCAGGGTGTGCCACAGCTGGTCTTCGATGCCGGCCTCGCGCAGGATGGCGGAACTCATCAGCGGATGATCCTGTATCGCCTGGCGCTGATCCTCGCTGAGCTGGCCTGACTGGCTGTACAGCTCGTTCTGCAGCTCCACCTGGGAAATGTTCATGCTCAGCGCCGCGCAGACCAGGACCTCGCGGTGGCTGGGCGGCAGCTTGACGCTGCGGGTCAGAATGGCCAGCAAAGAGGCTGTGTGCAGCGGATGGGCTACGCTGTATTCGCTGAATGGCACCAGGAAAATGGAGGCGATCAGGGCGTCGTGATGGGTGCCGGCCAGGCGGATCAGCGTCTTGGCCAGCTCCATGATCTTGCCTTCCAGGTTCTGGGTGGCCAGCGCGCGGTACAGCACATTGCGCACGCGGATTTGCAAAAAGGCGATGTCTTCGAACAGCGACTGCTTTTTTTGGTCGTTGAGGTTGGGTTTTTCCAGCGCGCGCGTTTCCGCCTTGGTTTCGGCGAAGCCCATGTGCACCAGTTTTTGCTTCAATTCCGGCGTCAGCACGTAATGGCCGCGCTTCAGCAGCAGAAAACCGTTTTTAGCGTAGACGTTGACCGGCAGCTCCTTGCCGATTTCTACCATGGCGGAAACGATTTTGGCCGGCTTCTTGGTGGAATCCACTGTCATTGCTGGAATTACCGCCTGCGATGTTTAATGTTCATGGAATGATAATCCAAGGCCATCGCAAGCTGGTAATTTTCACAGCTAGCGCGGCAATTCGTTCCAAATTTTAAGCAAGCGCTTAATTGAAACTGGGTAAGGCGTTTTCAGCTCCTGGGCGAACAGGCTGACGCGCAGCTCCTCCAGCATCCAGCGGAAATCCAGCACGGCCGGCGCCGGTTCGCCTTGTTCGCGCTGGGCTTCCACTCTTTGCTCCCATTGCTGCCACAGGTCGCGGATTTCGGCGGCGCGCTGGCCGTCGCGCTGCGGATTGGCCGGCTGCTTGTCCATGCGCAGGCCCATCGCCTTCATGTAGCGCGTCAGGTTCGGCAACTGGCTCCATGGCGTGGCGGCCAGGAATCCCTTGTAAACGAGCCGCTCCATTTGTTGTTTTAGCTCATAGCCCAGCTTGTGTTTCTGCATTTTGGCGCATAGCGGAACATATTCGGCCGCAATCTGCTGCAAGTACTGGGAGACGGCCTGGATCACGGCCGGCAGGCGGGTGCGGGCGCGGTTTTTCTGATCGTTGAAGGCTTTTTCATTGCGCGGCAGCGCATCCTCGCCGATGAAGGCGCGGTCGCAGATGGCGGCTATGGCGTCGGCCAGCAGATCGTCGGCGTTGGCCACCGCGCGCAGCTGCAAGGCGATCTGGGTCATGCCGGGCAGGCCCTTGCCGAGTTGTTTCATCTGCTCTTTCAACTGCAGCTGCAGCAGTTTCACCACGCCTCGGCGGTGGTGCTTTTCCGCCACGTCCTGGGTGTCGAACAGGCGGATGGCGACGCGGTCTTCTTCCAGCGTCAGCGCCGGGTAGCCGGTCAGCTGCTGGCGGCCGCGGGCGAACTGTATGCTTTCCGGCAGTTCGCCGAAGTCCCAGGTCTTGACGTCGTCGCGCTCGAACTCGGCGCTGGTGTCGCGGAAGGTCAGCTGCGCCGCCTGGCCGAACTGCTTTTGCAGCGCGGCCAGGTCGCGGCCCATGCCGATTTCCTGCTTGCCGTCGTCGATCACGCGGAAGTTGAACAGCATGTGCTCCGGCAATTCCTGCTTGTTGAACTCGTCGATGTCCACCTTGACGCCGCCGGTCTCGCGCAGGATGAAGCGCGCCAGTTGCGGCGCGATCGGCTGCTGCAGGTCCGGATTGGTCAGCAGGAAGCGGGTGATGAAGTCCGGCACCGGCACGCAGCAGCGGCGGATCTGCTTGGGCAGGCCCTTGATCAGCTGCTGCAGCTTGTCGCGCAGCATGCCCGGCACCAGCCATTCGAACGGCGCGGGCGTCAGACGGTTCAGAATGGCCAGCGGCACGTCCAGGGTGACGCCGTCCAAAGGGTGTTTAGGCTCGAAGCGGTAGCGCAGCTTCAGCTTGCCGTCCTCCAGCTCCAGCCATTCAGGAAACTGGTTTTCGGTCACGTGCTGGGCGGCGTGGCGCATCAGCTCTTCGCGGGTCAGGTGCAGGAGCTTGGGCTCGGTTTTTTCCGCCTCCTTGCGCCAGGCTTCGAAGCTGGCGGCATCTACAATCTCGGCCGGGATGCGTTCGCTGTAGAAGGCGTACAGCGCTTCCTCGTCCACCAGTACGTCCTGCCGGCGAGCTTTGTGCTCCAGTTGCTCCACCTCGCGGATCAGCTGCTGGTTGCGCTGGAAGAAGGGCGCGTTGCTGACGTATTCCATGTCCACCAGCGCGCCGCGGATGAACAGTTCGCGCGCTTCTTCCGGGGCGATGCGGCCGTAGCTGACGGCTCGGCGCGGGATCAGCGTCAGGCTGTAGAGCGTGACGCGCTCGCTGGCCACCACTTCGCCGCGGCTCTTTTCCCAGTGCGGTTCGAAGTAGTGGTACTTCACCAGATGCGGCGCCAGCTTCTCCACCCACTCCGGCTCGATCTTGGCCACGCAGCGGGCGTAGAGGCGGGTGGTTTCCACCAGCTCGGCCGCTACCAGCCACTTGGGCTTGGCCTTCTTCAGGCCGGAGCCGGGGAAGACGTGGAAGGCGACGCCGCGCGCGCCCTGGTAGTCGTCGCCTTCCTGGTTTTTCATGCCGATATTGCCGATCAGGCCGGTCACCAGCGCCTTGTGCAGGTTTTCGTAGGCGACGGCATCCACTTGCTGGCGTTTCTTGACCGACATCTGCGCGTCCGGCTGCTCGGCGTCGGCATGGGCCTCGTCTCGCGTGATCAGGCCCAGCTCGCTGGCGATTTCGGCCAGCTGTCCATGCAGCTCGCGCCATTCACGCATGCGCAGGTAAGACAGGAAGTGCTCGTGGCAGGTGTTGACCAGCTGGCGATTGGTCTTCTTGTGTTTGAGCGCGTCGGCGAAGAAGTCCCACAGGTGCAGGAAGGACAGGAAGTCAGACTTCTCGTCGTTGAAACGGGCCTGCGCTTTTTCGGCGGCGTCGCGGGCCTCGAACGGCCGCTCGCGCGGGTCTTGTATCGACAAGGCGGCGGCGATGATCAGCACTTCGCGCGCGCAATGGTAGTCGCGGCCGGCCAAGAGCAGGCGGCCCACTTTCGGGTCCACCGGGATGCGCGCCAGCTCCTTGCCCACGGGCGTCAGTTCGCCCAGCTCATTGACCGCGCCCAGCTCGGTCAGCACCTGGTAGCCGTCGGCGATCAGGCGGCTGGACGGCGCTTCCAGGAAAGGAAAGGCGTCCACCTTGCCCAGCCGCAGCGCGGCCATGCGCAGGATGACCGCCGCCAGGTTGGAGCGGACGATTTCCGGGTCGGTGAAGGCCGGGCGGGCGTTGAAGTCGTCCTCGGCGTACAGGCGCACGCAAATGCCGGACTCGACGCGGCCGCAACGGCCGGCGCGCTGGCGGGCGGCCGCCTGCGACACCTTCTCCACCTGCAATTGTTCCACCTTGGCGCGCGGGCTGTAGCGGTTGATGCGCGCCAGGCCGGTGTCGATCACGTATTTGATGCCGGGAACGGTCAGCGAGGTTTCGGCCACGTTGGTGGCCAGCACGATGCGGCGGCCGCCGGACGGTTTGAAGATCTTCTGCTGGTCCTCGTTGGACAGCCGGGCGAACAGCGGCAGGATCTCGTAGCCGCGGATGCCGGACTTGCGCAGCTTCTCGGCGGTTTCGCGGATTTCTCGTTCGCCGGGCAGGAAGACCAGCATGTCGCCGGAGCCTTGGCGCGACAGCTCATCCGCCGCGTCGACGATGGCGTCTTCCATCTCCATCTCGCGCTCGTCCTCGTCGCGCTGCTTCAGCGGGCGGTAGCGCACTTCCACTGGGTAGGTGCGGCCGGACACCTCGATCACCGGCGCGCCGTCGAAATGCTTGGAGAAGCGGTCCGCGTCTATGGTGGCGGAGGTGATGATGACTTTCAGGTCCGGGCGGCGCGGCAGCAGCTGTTTCAGATAGCCGAGCAGGAAGTCGATGTTCAGGCTGCGCTCGTGCGCCTCGTCGATGATGATGGTGTCGTAGGCTTCCAGGTGGCGATCGGTCTGCGTTTCCGCCAGCATGATGCCGTCTGTCATCAGCTTGATCACCGATTTTTCCGACAATTTGTCGGTGAAGCGCACTTTGAAGCCGACATGCTCGCCCAGCTGCGAACCCAGCTCTTGCGCGATGCGCGTCGCCACCGAGCGCGCGGCCAGCCGGCGCGGCTGGGTGTGGCCGATCAGGCCGAACACGCCGCGGCCCAGCTCCAGGCAGATCTTGGGCAGCTGGGTGGTTTTGCCGGAGCCGGTCTCGCCGCAGATGATCACCACCTGGTGCTTGTCTATCGCCGTTTTGATGTCGGCCAGT
>NZ_PQWB01000187.1 GCF_002924365.1 Chromobacterium alticapitis
GCAAAATCGCGACCGCTTGTTTACCGAAGACGTCGCCCGTGCCTTCTTCATTCGCGTACGCAGCCTGGCCGAGTGGGGCAAGCTCACCAGCGACGAACATTTCAGCGTCGACGGCACGCTGATCGATGCCTGGGCTTCGCACAAAAGCTTTGTCCACAAGGATGACGCGCCGCCACCGCCCGCAGGGCGCAATCCGGATGTCGAT
>NZ_PQWB01000188.1 GCF_002924365.1 Chromobacterium alticapitis
AGCATGCTGGGCCGTCCGTGCACGGTGGCGGTGGTCTAAATCCATTTGGGGAAAGGGGGGGCCTCGCCCTGTTCAGGATTTGTGCAACAGCGCCGTAGTAGACGCGATTCCTAGCGGCTTATGCAAGGCTTTGACTACTCAGCGAGTCATACATGCCGTTCGAGTGCGGAGGCCCTGACCTGATGATAGCTCTATTTTTTTGAAGATGGAGGCGGCGGCGGGGGCGGAGGAGATGGTCTCTTCATCGAACTTGAAGGAGAGTTGCTTTTCGAAAGCCCTCGAGAAACCCCATCCTGCGCAATTGTCCTAGGCAATGGACTTGGTTGTTTTCTACTCACATGACCTCCTAATATTTAAGAAATTCTACGTAGGTTACTTTTTTAACATCTACCAAGAATTTCTCTACATTTTCCAACCGAACTTCTGCACGCCCACTGTCACTATCCGGCTCATCCAATAGCCAAGAAGCATCGATCATGACAAAATGACCTTCCATAGGAGTTGATGGCCACTCTTTAGGATAGCCCATTAATCTCCTACCCTCTTCCAAATGCAAAACAATATAAGCCTCCTCATCCTGATCAGAAAAAGACCCATACCACTCAGATGGAAAAGAAGTTTCCTTTGTAAGTGCCCACAACAAATTGGTTTGATTCTTGCTTGCACTCACCCGGACTCTACTCACCACCGAACTCCATGAAGTGCACCGTACAACTGACCGAG
>NZ_PQWB01000189.1:0-64260 GCF_002924365.1 Chromobacterium alticapitis
CGTGATCAAGCTGGAAAACGGCGAGCTGCGCTGGCGCGACCTCAGCTTGCCCAAACCGCTGGACTACCAGTTGGACAAGCTCTACGCCCGCGTGCTGCCCGGCGATGGGCCGCGGCTGGCGCTGGACGTCTCGGCCCGCGCCGGCAACGGCGGGCTCGCCGCCAAGCTGGACCTGGACCCGGCCAAGCCCGCCGCGCGCGGCGACATCAAGCTGAACGCGTTGCCGCTGTCTCCGCTGGCGCCCTACGCGCTGGCCGGCACGCCGCTGAAACTCTCCGGCGGCGCAGCCAGCGCCGAATTGAAGCTAGACGCCGCCTCGTCCGACAAATGGCAGCTCTCCGGCCAGCTCAAGCTGGCCAAGATGGCGCTGCAGGAGCCGGGCGAGCCGCTGCCGCTGCTGGGCTGGAACACGCTGAGCCTCAGCCAGTTGCAGGCGCAGGGCATGCCGCTCAAGCTCTCCATCAACGACGTGCGGCTGGAACAGCCGCGCGCCCGCCTGCTGCTGGACCCGCAGCGCCGCCTGAATTGGCAGCGCATCTTCGCCGCCCAGTCCGGCAAACCCTCGTCCGGCAAGCCCGCGCCGCTGCCGCAGGTCGACGTGCACAGCATCCACGTGCAAAACGGCGCGGTGGAGTTCGCCGACCACGGCATGACGCCGGACTTCGCCACCCGCATGCACCATCTGCGCGGCAGCATCCAGAATCTGTCCACCCGCGCCGGCAACCGCGGCCGCATCACGCTGGACGGCGCGGTGGATCAGTACGGCGAGGTCAAGGTGCGCGGCGCGCTGTCGCCGCTGTCTCCCACCGACAGCACCGACATCTCGCTAAACTTCCATAATCTGGCGCTGAACAGCCTCAATCCTTACTCGATGAACTTCGCCGGCTGGCAGGTCAAGGACGGCAAGCTGTCGCTGGAATTGCGCTACCTGCTGGAGCATCGCCAGCTCAAGGGCGAAAACCGAGTAGTGATCGACTCCATCCAGCTGGGCGACGAGCTGAAGGGAGACAAGGGCCCTCACCTGCCCCTGCGGCTGGCCGTGGCGCTGCTGGAAGACAGCAACGGCCGCATCGATCTGGACCTGCCGGTGGCCGGCAGCCTGGACGACCCGCAATTCAGCTACGGCCAAGTGATCTGGAAAGCCGTGGTCAATATCGTCACCAAGGTGGTCACCGCGCCCTTCCGCGCGCTAGGCGCTCTGCTGGGCGGGGAAGGCTTCGACGACATCCGCTTCGTCGCCGGCGAAGCCCACGTCAGCCCGCCCGAGCGCGAGAAGCTGGACAAGGTGGCGGAGCTGATGGCCAAGCGGCCCGGCATGCGCTTGGACATCTCGGGCGGCTACGCCGACGACGACGCCAAGCAGCTGGCGCGCGCCCGCGTCGACTCCGCCGTGCTGGCCGCCGCCGGCCACCCGCCGCTGGACGACGAGCCGCTGCCGACGCTGGATTTGAAGGACAAGCAGACCCAAGCGGCGATCAAGACCGTCTACGGGCGCAAGATAGGCCGGATCAAGCTGCTGGGCCATATGCTGAAACCGGGCGGCCCGTCCGGCGAGGCGCAGGCCAAGCTGTTGCGCGACGAGTTGCTGGCCGAGGAAAAAGTGGGCCAGGCAGACCTCGTCAAGCTGGCCGAGTTGCGTGGAGACAACGCTCGAAAAGTGATGTTGAAACACCGCCCGGAACTGGCGGATCGCCTGGCGCTAGCCGCGCCGCAGAAGACTTCCGCCAATCGGGACGGGGTGGAACTGGCGGTGAAAATCACCGCGAAATAGCCCCGGGCCGGGCCGGCTGCGTTACAATCGCAGCCGGCACCCGACACAACAGCTTGCGTTTATCACCCCAGCGGCGTAACAACATATAGTGTGCTACGCCGTTTTTCACGCCTACGCAGCCATGCCATCGTCGTTGAACATCGTTTCAGAAGGATGAGCGCTCCATGCAGCAGGAAAACATCGCCGCCATGGCGGAACAAGACATCTCGCGCGAGGTGTTGCTGGAAAAATACGCCAAGAACGGCGAACAAAGCGTCAGCGAAGTGCGCCGCCGCGTCGCCCGCGCGCTGGCGGGGCTGGAGCAAGACCCGGCCCGTTTCGAACCGCTGTTCTTCGAGGCGCTGGACCATGGCTTCATTCCGGGCGGCCGCATCAATTCCGCCGCCGGCACCGAGCTGTCCGCCACGCTGATCAACTGCTTCGTGCAGCCGGTGGGCGACTCCGTGTCCGAAACCGAGCATGGCAAGGCAGGCATCTACCAGGCGCTGCTGCAGGCTGCCGAAACCATGCGCCGCGGCGGCGGCGTGGGCTACAATTTCTCGCGCATCCGCCCGCGCGGCGCCCACGTCAAGGGCACCAATAGCCGCGCCTCCGGCCCGGTGTCCTATATGCGCGTGTTCGACCGCAGCTGCGAAACGGTGGAATCGGCCGGCGCGCGCCGCGGCGCGCAGATGGGCGTGCTGGACATCAGCCACCCGGACGTGGAGGACTTCATCCACGCCAAGGACCAGGGCGATCTGCGCAATTTCAATATTTCGGTGGGCGTGTCCGACGACTTCATGCGCGCGGTTGAAGCCGACGGCGACTGGCAGCTCACCCACGCGGTGGCGCCCAATTCCGACGCTTTCCCCGGCAGCTTCCAACGAGAAGACGGCCTGTGGGTGTACCGCACCGTGCGCGCCCGCGAGCTGTGGCGGCAGATCATGGCCTCCACCTATGACCACGCCGAGCCGGGCGTGCTGTTCATGACTCGCATCAACCAGGACAACAATCTGTCCTACTGCGAAGTCATCGAATCCACCAATCCCTGCGGCGAACAGCCGCTTCCAGACTACGGCTGCTGCGACCTGGGCTCGATCAACCTGACCCGCCACGTGCGCGCGCCGTTTGGCGAGCAAGCCAGCTTCGACTTCAAATCGTTTGAAAAAGTGGTGCGGATGTCCGTCCGCATGCTGGACAACGTGCTGGACCTGACCGTGTGGCCGCTGCGGGAACAAGCGCGCGAGGCGGCCAACAAGCGCCGCGTCGGCCTCGGCTTCACCGGTCTGGGCGACGCGCTGATCATGCTGAAAATACGCTACGACAGCGAGGAAGGCCGCCGCTTCGCCGCCCGCATCGCCGAGAGCATGCGCGACGCCGCCTACGACGCCTCGGTGGACCTCGCCATCGAAAAAGGCGCCTTTCCGCTGTTCGACGCCGATAAATACTTGGCCGCGCCGCACTGCGCCAGCCGCCTGCCGGCCAAGATCCAGGCCCGGATACGCAAGCACGGCATCCGCAACTCCCACCTTTTGTCCATCGCGCCCACCGGCACCATCTCGCTGGCCTTCGCCGACAACGCGTCCAACGGCATCGAACCGCCGTTCTCGTGGTTCTACACGCGCAAAAAGCGCATGGCCGACGACACGCAGCAGGAATACCTGGTGGAAGACCACGCCTACCGCGTGTGGCGCATGCAGGGCGGCGACACCGCCCGTTTGCCGGATTATTTCGTCTCCGCGCTGGAAATGAGCGCGCTGGACCACATGCGCATGGTGGCCGCCGTGGCGCCCTATGTCGACACCGCCATCTCCAAAACCGTCAACGTGCCGGCCGACTACCCCTTCGAGGACTTCGAAAGCCTGTACCTGGAAGCCTGGCGCAACGGCCTCAAAGGCATCACCACCTACCGGCCCAACAATGTGCTGGGCTCGGTGCTGTCGGTGGAGCCGACGCAAGCCGCCGCCGCGCCGCAAGACCTGTCCGGCGCCGCCAGCGACCCGGACCGCCGCGTCACGCTGAACACCGCGCCCACGCCGGCCCTGTCCAGCCTGAAATGGCCGAATCGCCCCAAACTGAAGGAAGGCAACCCGTCCTGGACTTTCATGGTGGAAGGCGACGCCGGCGATTTCGCCGTGGTGGTGGGCCATATGGAAAACGGCCGCGCCCAGCCCTTCGAATGCTGGGTCAACGCCACGGATGAACAGCGCGGCCTGTCCGCCATCGCCAAGACGCTGTCCATGGACATGCGCTGCCGCGACCGCGCCTGGCTGGCCGCCAAGCTGGACGCGCTGTCCCGCGCCAACGGCGACAAGCGCTACCGCTTCACGCTGGGCGACAAGACCATACACGCCACCTCCGCCGCCGCCGCGCTGGGCCAGGTGGTGCGCCACCGCGTGGAACAGCTGGGCGCGCTGCAACTGGACGCCGGCGAAGCCACGCCGGTGATGGACGCGCTGTTCGCGCGCAAGGAGCCGAAATCCGGCAGCGACGGCACCATGAGCTGGTCCGTGGACGTGGTCAATCCGCAAACCGGCGACGACTTCGTGCTGTTCCTGAAGGAGCTGGTGCTGCCCAACGGCAAGCGCCGCCCCTATTCGGTATGGCTGGCCGGCGCCTACCCGCGCGAGCTGGACGGGCTGTGCAAGATGCTGTCCCTGGACATGCGGGTGATAGACCCGGCCTGGATAGGCCTGAAACTGCGCAAGCTGCTCAACTACGCCGAGCCGCAAGGCGACTTCTTCGCCCGCATCCCCGGCCTGGAAAAATCGCAAAGCTGGCCGTCCACCGTGGCCTATCTCGCCCGCCTGATCATCCACCGCTACGCCATGCTGGGCGTGCTGACCGAGGAAGGCGTGCCGGTGGAGGACATGGGCGTGATGGCGCCGGAGCAAAGCGACCTGTTCGCCCAGGAAGCGCCGGCCCAGCTCAAGCCCCTGGCCGGCAAGCCCTGCCCGGAATGCGGCAACCACGCGCTGATCAAGAAGGACGGCTGCGAATTCTGCACAGCCTGCGGCCATGTCGGAGCCTGCGGCTAAAACCGCCTTGCGGCGGTCCGGCCCGTGTGTGAGTGACAGCATAAGCTGCGACTTTTGCCAGCATAAGCTGCGACTAAACATATCTTCGCTTCCGCTGTAGTTTTATAACAATGCCCTACGATCTTTTGATCGTGGGGCATTTTCTTGTTGGCTATAGATTTTCCCGCGTGAAAAAGCTCGGCAATCCAAAGAATGAGCCGAGCTGATTGAAGGTTTACTTGTGATCAGAAAGAATCAAGTCTGTCACGAGGCAATGAAGCATTTCACGACAATGACATGATCTGCTTGTTGCCAGTAGTAGTAAGCAAAGAGGCCCGGAAGGGCCTCTTTTCGATTGAGATTGTTGAGTTTGAGGATGCACAAGGGAGAGGGTCGAAGGGGCTGCTCGTCGGCCTTATGTGAAGCTCCACATAAAGCCGAATTGCCGCCGACGGGGCTGCTTCATAGTCAGTTGGTCGGCCAAAGCGGACGAACCAGCCAAAGCCCACACTGACCGCTACCGACCCGTTGCAGTCTGTCATGCCGTCTGAGGGCCAACGGCAGCTATCCGCTTGGAGCCGCTCCTCATGTGCTCAAACCACCGACAGCAGGTCGGCCCAAGCGGTCGATAAGCGGTCCAAAAACCGATGTCCGGTTCTGTGTACAGATAGGACATTGCGGTATTTCCTAGAACTGGATTGCCTACATGGGTCTCGAGATATCTAGCGAAGCGAGGAGGGACAGTTTCAGGCTAATGAACTAATATTCATAAAAAAAGTCTTACTTCACTACCATTAAAATAGGTAGCCACTAATAAAGTCTATGATTTTGCAAAATTCTCACAAGAAATAAACTGAGGCAATCAATCAAATAAACAGGCGGTCTCAAACATTTGAATTGCCTATGCATTGTAATCAAAAAAGAGTTGAAATATGAACGCTGCATTAATAAACTCATACCGCGAAGCCGAAGATTATTTTTTTAGAGGCATCTCATTCAAATGCTTGGATCTAGATTGTGGAGCCACTGCTTATATGACAGGCGGTGCTGGGCTAAATCTGATTTACATTGCAAGAGTCACAAACGGTATTGATAAGATTTTAATCAAAGGAAAGCAGTTTTACGATCAAGATGATCTTTCTTTTGACGTTATCATCCCGCAAGAGTGGTGTGACTCCCAAGTGGTGAGTATTTTAAATTCCATGGATTATGAACAGCAAGAAAAATCCGTTTCTATGATTGTGAATCTGGATGAGTTTGCAATTGATAGAACTTCCAGTTTTGATTCGGAAACTGTGATCAAGGCGAATGATGATAAATTAAGTGATTGGATTGTGCCATTGGCAGGTGCATTTGAGTCTACTTTTGAAACTTGTTCGATCTATGCAGGCAGACATGAAATCGCTTTAAAAAATAATGTCAATCTTTCTCATTACAGTTTGTACAAACAAGGAAAGCCAATTGCATCCATTACTGTTTCACTTAATAACGGTATTGCGAGGGTGGATGATGTAGGAACATTGCCTGAGTTTCAAGGAAAAGGGTATGCAACTCATCTTGTGCATTATGTGCTATCCAAGGCAAAAACATTAGGCGCAAAATATTCATTTTTAGAATCATCCAGTCATGGGGTTGGGGTCTATGAAAAATTGGGATTTGAGCCTCTTTTTGAAAATAATATTTATTCAAAGAGATTCAAAGAGAAATGAGTTGCACGGGAATGAGCCGATACCTGTCGGCTACCCAACCGCACTTCATCGCCATCGCTTGGGCATCAGCCACTTACCTCCATCCTCTACCGTTAGTGGCTAGAGTCCAAAGTCGATATCAACATGTTTTGTTGAATATTTTTTTTAAATCATGTTGTTATGTTTTTTGTGGGCAAAATGCTCTTTCTCATGGGGAAATCGCAACTTATGCGTAAATTTCAGGAGAAAATCGCAGCTTTTGCCGGCAATTGATTGCAACTTATGCTGGTTAGGCTGTCTGTAAGTTATTGATTTTAATTGATGCCTAGTCGCAGCTTATGCTGTCACCCACACCATGCTGAAACTTATGGCGGATCACCCCTGCCGTAGGGCGGAATCCCGGCATAGCGCGTAGCGCGGGTTGGCCAAAGGCCATACCCGCGAACTGTGCGTCACATGGACAAAACAGCCATCCCATCGCTAGAGAAGCAGGCCAACCTCGCCCTCGAAATGATCGCGGGTATGGCCTGCGGCCAAGCCGCGCTACCTGGCCTTCACGCGCCTGAAGGCGCGCCGAGCGCGGCTTCGGCCACCACGCCGCGCAGCCACGCCAGCGCCGGGTCTTTGTCCTTGGCCGCATGCCAGAACATCGAGATTTCAAACGTCGGCGACGGCAAGGGCAGCGGATGCGCGATCAGGCCTTGGCAATCCGCCCAATGCTCGGCCAACGCGGCCGGTACGCTGGCCAGCGCCGCCACCTCGCGCAGCAAGCTGGGCAAGGTGCTGAATTGCTGAGTGGTGTACTGCACCTGCCGCAGCAGGCCGCGCTCTTCCAGCAGCCGGTCTATGCCGCTCTGGAACGCGCCGCGATACGTCACCAGCACATGCGGATGAGCGATGTAATCCTGCAGGGTAAGCGGACCGGCCAGGCGCAGCCTGTCGCCATGGTGGAGGCAGCTGAACCCCATCTCGGCCAGGGACTCGCTGCGCATCCAGCCCGGCCGTTCCGGCAGCGTCGCCACGCCCAGCTCCATCTCGTGCCTTTCCAGCATGGCCGCGCCCTGAAAGGGATCGGTAGTCTTGACGGCGACGCGGACCCGCGGCGCCTGGCGGCGCAATTCGGCGAATACCCGCGGCATCAGCCAAACTTCCACCCAATCCGGCATGGCCAGCGTGAACGTGCGCTCGGCGCTGGCCGCATCGAAGCGCTCCGTTTGGAACAAAGCCGTTTGCACGCTTTGCAGCGCCGGCAGCAGCTCCGCCTCCAGCTTCAAGGCGCGCGATGTCGGCTCCATGCCGTTCACCCCGCGCACCAGTAGCTCGTCGTCGAACAGGCCGCGCAGCCGCGACAGCGCGCCGCTCACCGCCGGCTGGCCGATGAACAAGCGCTCGGCCGCGCGCGATACGCTGCGCTCGCGCATCAGCACTAAAAAGGTCACCAGCAGATTCAAATCCACCGCACGAAAATCTCTTTCGCTGATAGTCATTATCTTTTCAATCAATTTGAATGATATGACTGCGTATTGGAACATGGCTGCACTCCCGCAAGCAAACCGCTGCGGCACACCCTTCAGGAGCCAGCATGATTTTCCAACGCATCCGAGTCCTCTCCGCCTTCGTCGCCAGCCTGGGCATGGCCATCCCCGCCGCCGCGCTGCTGCCGGCCAGTTCCGCCTACGCCGCCGCGCCGCAGGTCCGCGCCCAGGCGCCCGGCTATTACCGAATGATGCTGGGCCAGTTCGAAATCACCGCCTTATCCGACGGCACGGTGAAAATCCCGCTGGACAAGCTGCTGACCAGCGAGCATCCGGAACAGGTGCGGCAGCTATTGACCGCCGATTTCCAGAAGCCCTCGCAGGCGGAAACTTCGATCAATGCCTTCCTGATCAACACCGGCACCAAGCTGCTGCTGGTGGACACCGGCGCCGGCCATCTGTTCGGACCTAAGGTGGCGGGACAGCTGCCGGCCAATCTGCGCGCCGCCGGCTACAAGCCGGAAGACATAGACGCGGTGCTGCTGACCCATGTGCATCTGGACCATTCCGGCGGCCTTACCGAGGCCGGCAAGGCGGTGTTTCCGAATGCCGACGTTTATCTAAGCGAAAAAGAGGCCGACTTCTGGCTGCATCCGGCCAACAAGGCCGGCATGAAGGCGGACGGCAAATCGGGATTCGACCAGCGCAAGGGCTTCGACCAAGCTCAGGCCACGCTGGCGCCGTATCTGACGGCCGGCAAGGTCAAAACCTTCGCCGACGGCGCCGAACTGTTCCCCGGCGTGCGCGCCATCGCCGCGCCGGGCCACACGCCTGGGCATGTGTTCTATGAGGCGGCAAGCCAGGGCCAGCGCATGCAGTTCTGGGGCGACGTCATCCACGCCCAGGCCGCGCAGTTCGCCCACCCCGAGGTGGCCATCCGCTTCGACGTGGACTCTCCCGCCGCGATCAAGCTGCGGCGCCAGGCGCTGGCCAATGCCGCCGATCAAGGCTATTGGGTCGCGCCCGCCCACGTTTCCTTCCCCGGCTTCGGCCATGTCCGCCGCGCCGGCAAGGCCTTCGCCTGGGCGCCGGCCAACTACAGCCAGGACGGATTGAACTGAGGCGCCCGTGAAAAAGGCCGCGGCAAAACCCGCGGCCTTCCTCTCAGCATGGCCAAACCGCCGTCAGCCGACGGCTCACTCGCCCTGCAAGATGCGCGACTCCGCCTGCGCCAATTGCTCCGGCGTGCCCAGCAAGACCAGGATGTCGTCGGCCTGGATTTCGAAACTGGCGTCGAAATCGGTCCGTCGCGCCCGCTGGCGGCGGATGGCCTTCACTTCCACGCCCAGATCCTCCAGGCGCAGGGCGCCCAGCGGCTGGCCGACGGCGAAGCCGCCGCACACTTGCACGCTGAGCAGCCTGGGCACCATCGCCTCCTCCAGGCTCTCCACCTCGTCGCTGCTGCCGCGGAAGAAGCCGCGGAACAGGTCGTAGCGCTCCTCGCGCACCGCGCGGATGCGGCGCAGCACGCGGCTGGGCGGCACGCCGGCTTCCAGCAGCGCCTGGGAGGCCAGCATCAGGCTGCCCTCCATCACTTCCGCCACCACCTCGTCCGCTCCGGCCCGGCGCAGCACGTCCATTTCGCTGTCGTCCACCGTGCGCACGATGACCGGCAACTCCGGCCTGGCCTCGCGCACCGCATGCAGAATGCGCAGGGCGGCATGGGTATCGGCAAAGGTCACCACCACTACCTTGGCCCGCATCAGGCCGGCGGCGATCAGCACTTCCTTCTTGCCGGCATCGCCGAACACCACCTGGTCGCCGGCCTCTCCCGCCTCGCGCACGCGCTCGGGGTCCATGTCCAGCGCGAACATATTGATGTTCTCGGTCTCCAAGAGCCGCGCCAGCGCCTGGCCGCTGCGGCCGTAGCCGCAAATCAGCACGTGCTCATTCTTGCTCATGCTGGCCACCAGCATCTGGTGCAGGTCCAGCGATTGCAGCATCCAGTCCTGCTTGATCAGCCTGCGGGTGATGCGCTCGCCGTACAGGATCAGGAAGGGCGCGATCAGCATGGATATCAGGATGGCGGCGATGGCGGCCTGGGCCATGACCGCAGGCACCAGCTTCAGATTCATCGACAAGGCCAGCAGCACGAAGCCGAACTCGCCGCCCTGGGCCAGCGCCAACGCAGAACGCATCGCGTCGTTGGCGCGGTGGCCGAACAAGCGCCCAAGGCCAAACACCACGCCCAGCTTCAAGGGCAGCAGCAGCGCCAGCAGCAATAGCACCACGCCGCAATGCTCGAACAGGACAGACAGCTCCAGGCGCATGCCCACGGTGATGAAGAAGAAACCGAGCAGGATGTCGCGGAAGGGCTTGATGTCCTCCTCCACCTGATAGCGATATTCGGTTTCCGAGATCAGCATGCCGGCGACGAAGGCGCCCAGCGCCAGGCTGAGGCCGGACAGCTCGGTCAGCCAGGCCACGCCCAGCGTGACCAGCAGCACATTGATCATGAACAGTTCGCCGGAGCGCTGCCGCGCCACCAGGTGGAACCACGGCCGCACCAGGCGCTGGCCGAAGAACAACAACAGGGCCAGTACCACCACGATCTTGCCGCCGGCCTTGGCCAGATCCAGCCACAAGGTGTCGCTGCCGCCGGCGAAGGCCGGCAACAGAATCAGCAAGGGCACCACGGCAATGTCCTGGAACAGCAGCACGCCTATCGCCAACTGGCCGTGCGGCTGGTTCAGTTCCAGCCGTTCGGTCAGGAGCTTGCTGACGATGGCGGTGGACGACATCGCCAGCGCGCCGCCTATGGCCAGGCCGGTCAACGGGCTGCCGCTGAGCCAGCCTATCGCCAGCGCCACCAGCAGCATGGTGGCCGCCACCTGGGCCAGGCCGACGCCGAACACCAGCTGCCGCATGGCTTTCAGCTTGGGCAGGGAAAACTCCAGCCCAATGCTGAACATCATGAAGACGATGCCGATTTCGCCGAGGAAGGCGGTTTCCTCGCCTTGCGGAATCAGCCGCGCCACGCCCGGTCCGGCCAGGAAGCCCACCACCAGATAGCCCAGCATCGCCGGCACTCTCAGGCTGCGGCACAAAGTCACCACCAGCACGGCGGCCAACAGGACGAGAACGATGGGAGCCATGGAATGCATCGGCGGCGGGATCTCCTGGACGGGCAAGAAATGGAAACATCAAAAAACGACGGCCAAGCAAAAGTTGCACCAGCTCGCGCGTCAATCGATTATAACCTTTGATATACTTTTACCTTATGGAAAAAATACAAGACACCCGGCGCCTGGAATTGGCGCGCGAAGTCCTGCATGCCGAGTCCGCCGCGCTGAGCACGCTGGCAGAGCGGCTGAACGGCGACTTCCTCGCCGCGGTCGAGGCCATCCTCGCCTGCGAGGGCCGCGTCATCGTCACCGGCATGGGCAAATCCGGCCATGTCGCGCGCAAGATCGCCGCCACGCTGGCCAGCACCGGCACGCCGGCTTTCTTCGTCCATCCGGCCGAGGCCGCCCACGGCGACCTGGGCATGATCACCGGCCGCGACGTGGTGATCGCGCTGTCCAACTCCGGCGAATCCGCCGAGGTGGTGTCCCTGCTGCCCGCGCTGAAGCTGAAGGGCGGCATGCTGATCGCCATGACCGGCCGGCCCGAATCCACGCTGGCGCAGGAGTCCGACATCCTGCTGCACACGCATGTGGACAAGGAGGCCTGCCCGCTGAACCTCGCGCCCACTACCAGCACCACGGCGCAAATCGCGCTGGGCGACGCGCTGGCGGTGACGCTGATGGAAGTGCGCGGCTTCGGCCAGAGCGACTTCGCGCTGTCCCATCCCGGCGGCAGCCTGGGCCGCCGCCTGCTGGTGCACGTCAAGGATTTGATGCACGCTGGCGACGCCCTGCCCCGCGTCGCGCCCGGCACGCTGCTGAAGGACGCGCTGCTGGAAATGTCGCGCAAGCGGCTGGGCATGGTCACCGTCAGCGACGCCGACGGCACGCTGCATGGCATTTATACCGACGGCGACCTGCGCCGCACCCTGGAAAAGGGCGCCGACGTCTACCGCCTGACGATAGACGAGGTGATGGGCCGCCAGCCGCGCGCCATCCAGCCCGACAAGCTGGCCGCGGAGGCCGGCTTCCTGATGAAACAGCACCAGATCACCAGCCTGGTGGTCGTCAACGCCCAAGGCAAGCTGGCCGGCGTGCTGCACATGCACGACCTGCTGCACGCCGGCGTGTTTTAACTCAGCCGTCCAGTCGCGAGACTGGCGGCCGCAAGGACAGACAATGCGCATGATTTCCGAGCAGGCCCGCAAGGTGAAACTGCTGATCATGGATGTGGACGGCGTGATGACCGACGGCCGCATCTACTACAACGCCCAGGGCGAGGAAAGCAAATCGTTCTACG
Source organism: Chromobacterium alticapitis (assembly GCF_002924365.1). GTDB lineage: Bacteria > Pseudomonadota > Gammaproteobacteria > Burkholderiales > Chromobacteriaceae > Chromobacterium > Chromobacterium alticapitis. The sequence continues at coordinate 12,356 of NZ_PQWB01000189.1, forward strand.
TGCAGGACGGCCTAGGCCTGCGTCTGCTCAGCCGCACCGGCGTGCAGCTGGCCATCATCTCAGGCCGCGCCGACCGCTGCGTGGAGCACCGCTCTCGCGCGCTGAAAATAGACCACTATTACGGCGGCGTGCATGACAAGAAAGTGGCGCTGGCCGATCTGCTCGCCAAAACCGGCTTTCGGCCCGAGGAATGCGCCTTCATCGGCGACGATCTGATAGACCTGCCCATCCTGACCCGAGTCGGCCTGGCGGTAGCGGTGCCGGAGGCGCCTCCGCAGGTGCGCCAGCATTGCCACTACGTGACCGGCAATCCGGGCGGCCACGGCGCGGTGCGCGAGCTGGTCGAGCTGATCATGCAGGCGCAAGGCACTTTCGACGCCATCGTCGCGGAATACCTGGAATGATGCGGCTGTTGCGTTCCCACCGGCTGTTCCCGGTGCTGCTGATCGGCCTTACCGCCATGCTGACCCTATGGCTGGACCAGATCTCGCGCTGGGACACCCGCCACCGCGAACTTGACCCCGACAAACCGGAATACGTGGCGGAAAACCTGGTGGCCACGCGTTACGACGAGCACGGCAAACTGCTGGACCGGCTGATCGCCAGCCGCATGTGGCAATACCCCGGCAAGCCGGAAGCGTATTTCGAAAAGCCGGACCTGTACCAGTTCCAGCAAGGCGCGCTGCAATACCACGTCATCGGCGAAACCGGCCGCTACAACAATAAAACCCAACAGGCCTACTTCGACAAGAAAGTCACTTTGATCAAACCCCCAGACAGCCGCCAGCCGGAAACCCGCCTGGAAAGCAGCGCGATGTTCGTCGATACCGGCAAGCGCTTCGCCAGCTCCAAGGCGCCGTCAGTGATCTACCAGGGCAATTCGGTAGCCCACTCCATCGGCTTCACCTATCAGGAGCCGCTGGGCCTGCTCACTCTGCTGTCCACTACCAAGATCGTCTATGCCAAATAAGACCCGAATCCTGCTGGCCAGCCTGCTGCTGGCCGCCTCCGCGCTGGCCCAAGCCGAACAAGCCGACCGCGACAAACCGATAGAGATCACCAGCGACAACGGCTGCATCATGGACCAGATCAAAGGCGTGTCCACCTGCAACGGCAATGTCGTGGTGATCCAGGGCACGCTGCGCCTGAATGCCGACAAGCTGGTCGTCACTCAGGACAAGCAAGGCAATCAGACCATGCGCGCCACCGGCCGCATCGTCACTTTCCGCCAGAAAATGGACCGCGACGGCGGCTGGGTGGAAGGCCAGACCAGCCAGCTCGACTACGACAGCGCCCAGCACCTGGTGGTACTGACCGGCAACGCCCGCGTCAAGCGCAACGGCGACCTGTCCATAGGCAACGTGATCCGCTACAACACGCTGGCTGAAACTTTCGAAGTCGTCGGCGGCGGCGCGTCCGCCTCCGGCCAGGGCCGCTCCGTCGTGATCATCCAGCCCAAGAAGGCCGCTTCGCAGCCCGCCAGCGGAACCGCCAAGCCATGAAGCGCAGCGTCCTCACCGTTTCCAATTTGAAGAAGCGCTTCAAGAAGCGCACCGTGGTCAAAGACGTTTCGCTGAGCATAGAAAGCGGCGAAGTCGTCGGCCTGCTCGGTCCCAACGGCGCCGGCAAGACCACCAGCTTCTACATGATCGTCGGCCTGATCGGCGCCGACGACGGCGACATCCGCCTCGACGAGCAATCCATCACGCGTTTCCCCATCCACCAGCGCGCCCAGCTGGGCCTGGGCTATCTGCCGCAGGAGGCGTCCATCTTCCGCCGCATGACGGTGGAGGAAAACATCGCCGCCATCCTGGAGATCTCCGGCCTCAAGGGCAAGGAGCTGGAGTCCGAGCTGGACCTGCTGCTGGACGACCTCAATATCGGCCATCTGCGCGACAGCAACGCGCTGGCGCTGTCCGGCGGCGAGCGCCGCCGCGTGGAGATCGCCCGCGTGCTGGCCACCCGGCCGCGCTTCATCCTGCTGGACGAGCCCTTCGCCGGCGTGGACCCGATCGCGGTGATCGACATCCAGAAAATCATCTCCTTCCTGAAAGAGCGCGGCATAGGCGTGCTGATCACCGACCACAACGTGCGCGAGACGCTGCGCATTTGCGACCGCGCCTACATCATCAGCGACGGCTCGGTGCTGGCCTCCGGCCAACCCGAGGAACTGGTCAACAACGACAAGGTGCGCAAAGTCTACCTTGGCGAGCACTTCCATCTGTAAGCGATGAAGCAGGCACTACAGCTCAAGGTTTCGCAACAGCTGACGCTGACGCCGCAGTTGCAGCAGTCCATCAAACTATTGCAGTTGTCCACGCTGGACCTGCAGGCCGAGGTGGAGCGCTTCCTGCTGGACAACCCGTTGCTGGAACGCGGCGACGAGCCGCGCGACGGCGACGGAGAAGCTGCGGCCGAGAGCGCGGACCATAGCGAAACCGCAGCCGACGAGCCGGCTGACAGCCGCGACGACAGCGCCGGCGAGCTGCTGGACTGGGGCGCAGGCAGCCGCGGCGGCGACAGCGACTACGACCCCATGCTCAACGTGCCCTGCCCGGTCAGCCTGCGCGAGCACCTGCTGTCGCAGCTGGGCGAAATCGCCCTGCCCCGCCGCGACGAAGCCATCGTGCGGCTGCTGATCGAGGAGCTGGACGACGACGGCTATCTGCCGCTCGGCCTGGACGAACTGGCCAGCCATCTGCCGCTGGAATTGCAGCTGGAAAGCGACGAGCTGGCTGTAGGCCTCGCCTTGCTGCAACAGTTCGACCCGGCAGGCGTCGGCGCGCGCACCCTGGCCGAATCGCTGCAGCTGCAATTGCACAGGCTGCCGGAGAGCGAGCCGGGCCACACCCTTGCGCTGGCCATCGCGCGCGCTCACCTGCCGCTGCTGGGCAGCCGCGACTACGCCAAGCTGAAGAAGCTGCTGGGCTGCGGCGACGCCGAGCTCCGCGCGGCGCAGGCGCTGATCGCTCGGCTCAACCCGCATCCCGCCACCGGCTTCCATCAAGGCGACACCCACTACGTGATTCCCGACATCAGCGTGCGCAAGTTCAAGGGCCGCTGGGTAGCCGAACTGAACCGCTCCGCCGTGCCCAGATTGCGCGTCAATCAGCTGTACGAACGCATGCTGGCCGACAGCCGCGGCCAGGGCGGCGAAATGTCCGCCCGGCTGCAAGAGGCGCGCTGGCTGGTCAAGAACATCCAGCAGCGGTTTGACACCATCCTGAAAGTGGCGGAAGCTATTATCGAGCGTCAACAATTGTTCTTTGAACAAGGCGAAGTGGCGATGCGGCCCTTGATCCTGCGCGATATCGCGGAAGAGCTGGGCCTGCACGAATCCACCATCTCCCGTTCCACCAGCCAGAAATACCTGCTGTGTTCGCGAGGCTTGTTCGAGCTCAAGTATTTCTTCGGCAGTTCGTTGGAAACTGAAAACGGCGATGAATGTTCCGCCACCGCCATCAAGGCGCACATCCGCAGCATGATAGAAGGCGAAAACCGCGCGAAACCGCTGTCCGACAGCGCCATCGCCGACGCGCTGGCCAAGCAGGGAATACAGGTTGCCAGACGCACCGTAGCGAAGTATCGTGAAGCCATGCAGATTCCGGCGGTGAGTCTGCGCAAGGCTCTGTGAGGAGCCGACGACAAGAATACATGCCGCCCGACAACCCGCCCGGGCGGTCAACACCAGAAGGAGCTAGGGTATGAACCTCAAAGTAACTGGCCTGCACCTGGAAGTCACTCCGTCGCTGCGCGAATACATCGAAAACAAACTGGAGCGCATTACCCGCCACGTCGACAACGTGATCGACATCTCCGTCACCCTGTCTGTGGACAAACTGGTTCAAAAGGCTGAAGTCAATGTGCACCTGTCCGGCAAGGACATCCACATCGAAGCGACCGAGGCCGATCTCTACGCCGCCATCGACCTGCTGATGGACAAGCTGGACCGCCAAGTGCTGAAGCACAAGGAAAAGCAGACCGAGCATCGCGCGCAAAGCTCCGGCGAAGTTTCGCAAACCTCGCTGTGACGCGACGCTGAAAACAACGGGAACCGGACGGTTCCCGTTTTTCTTTGCGCTTGCCGGTTTTCAGTACTATCAAGGCAACGTAGAATTCCGGGTTTATCAAAGAGCCGCATGCATAATCCAATATGAATCTCATCGGCAAGATACTGACTCCGGACCATGTATTGCTGGATCTGGACGTCTCCAGCAAGAAGCGGGTATTCGAGCAGGTTGGGCTTCTCGTGGAAAACACCCGCGGCATCGCCCGCAGCGAAATCTTCGACAGCCTGTTCAGCCGCGAGAAGCTGGGCTCCACCGGCCTGGGCCAGGGCGTGGCCATACCGCACGGCCGCGCGCGCGGTCTGAAGGAGGCTACCGGCGTGTTCATCCGGCTGAAGGCGCCGATCCCGTTCGACGCGCCTGACGGCAAGCCGGTGCAGTGTCTGTTCGTGCTACTGGTGCCGGAGCACGCCACCGATCTGCACCTGCAGGTTCTATCGGAACTGGCGCAGCTGTTCTCCAGCCGCCAGATGCGCGAGAAAATGCTGGGCGCTTCGCTGCGCGACGAACTCTACCAGCAGCTCTGCGATTGGACCCCCAATGCCTAGCATCACCGTACGCCGCCTGTATCAGGAGAACCAGCAGAAGCTGAACCTGACCTGGGTCGCCGGCACCGGCGGCTCGGACAATGTCATCGGCAACGATGACCAGCGCCCCACCCTGGCGCTGGTGGGCCACTTGAACTTCATCCACCCCAACCGGGTGCAGGTGCTGGGCCTGGCCGAAGTGGACTACTTGAACAAGCTGGAGCAGTCCGCGGCCAAGACCGCGCTGGACCAGCTGTTCCACAAGAGCATGTCGGTGGTGGTGGTGGCCAACAACCAGCCCGTGCCGCGGCTGCTGCGCGACTACTGCCACAGCCACAATGTGCCGCTGATGACCAGCACGCTGGAAAGCCCCTATTTGATGGACGTGCTGCGCATCTATCTGGCGCGGGCGCTGGCGGTGTCCACCGTGCTGCATGGGGTGTTTCTCGACGTATTCGAAATCGGCGTGCTGATCATGGGCGACTCGGCCATGGGCAAGAGCGAGCTCGCACTGGAACTGATTTCGCGCGGCCACGGCATGGTGGCGGACGACGCCGTCGAGCTGTACCGCATCGGCCCCGACACGCTGGAAGGCCGCTGCCCGCCGCTGCTGCGGGACTTCCTGGAAGTGCGCGGCCTGGGCATTCTGAACATCCGCACCATCTTCGGCGAAACCGCCGTCCGCCCCAAGAAAGTGCTGAAGCTGATCATCCACCTGGTCAAGGCCAACGACCAGGCCATGCAGGCGCTGGACCGGCTCAACATCCAGTCCGAAACGCAGGAAATCATCGGCGTCACCGTACGCAAGGTAGTGCTGCCCGTCGCCGCCGGCCGCAACCTCGCCGTGCTGGTTGAGGCTGCCGTGCGCAACTACATCCTGCAGCTCAGAGGCATAGACAGCACGCGCGAATTCATCGAACGACACACCAATTTCTTGCGAGACCAGGAAAATGCGCCTGATATTGATTAGCGGCCTGTCCGGCTCCGGCAAATCCATCGCTCTGCGCGCGCTGGAAGATTACGGCTTCTACTGCGTGGACAACCTACCCGCGACCATGCTGCCGGAAGCGATGGCCATGTACGAGGAGTTCGGCTACCAGGACATCGCCATCAGCGTGGACACCCGCTCCGGCCCCTCGCTGGGCGCGCTGCCGCATGTGGTGCAACAGTTGCGCGGCCAGGGCATGGATGTGCGGCTGCTGTATCTGGAAGCCCGGCCGGAAACGCTGGTCAAGCGCTTCTCCGAAACCCGCCGCCGCCACCCCTTGTCCGGCGCCGGCATCACGGTGGAAGAAGCCATACAGGTCGAACAGGAAATGCTGGGCGACATTCCGGAGCTGGGCACTCGCATCGACACCAGCGAACTATCGGCCAATGCGCTGCGCAGTTGGGTGCGGGAGCTGGTGGACGCCGACAGCAGCCGTCTGACGCTGATCTTCCAGTCCTTCGGCTTCAAGCACGGCGTGCCGCAGGACGCGGACTTCGTCTTCGACGCGCGCTGCCTGCCCAATCCGTATTACGACCCGCTGCTGCGCCCGCTGAGCGGCCGCGACCAGCCCATCGTGGATTTCTTCGCCCAGCACGCCGACGTGGCCGAGATGATCGCCGACATCCAGGCGCTGATCGCCAAATGGCTGCCGTGCTACGCCAAGGAAAACCGCAGCTATCTGACGGTTGCCGTCGGCTGCACCGGCGGCCAGCACCGCTCGGTATTCATCATCGAGAACCTGGCCCGGGCCTTCGCCGACAAGCAAGTGCTGGTGCGCCACCGCCAGCTCTATCCCGACTACTGAACAGGGCGCGCGGGCGACGATCGCCCGCCCCTGGAGACCGTCCGATGTCCCGCCGCAAAACCATTACCGTCGCGCTGACCGGCGCCTCCGGCCTGCCCTATGGCCTGCGCCTGATCGAGGCCCTGCTCGCCGCCGGCGTCCGCGTCTGGGTGCTCTACTCCCAAGCCGCGCAAATCGTCGCCAAGCAGGAAATGGCGCTGACGCTGCCGTCGCGCCCCGCCGAGATGAAAGCCTGGCTGCTGCAACGCTACCCGGCCGCGCCGGATCTGCTCGAAGTCTACGGCCGCGAGGAATGGTTCGCGCCGGCCGCCTCCGGCTCCAATCCGCCCGACGCCATGGCGGTCTGCCCATGCTCGATGGGCACGCTGGCGGCCATTCGCCACGGCATGAGCGACAATCTGATCGAACGCGCCGCCGACGTCTGCATCAAGGAGCAGCGCAAGCTGGTGCTGGTGCCGCGAGAAACGCCGCTGTCGCCCATCCATCTGGAAAACATGCTGGAGCTGGCGCGACTGGGCGTAGTGATCCTGCCGCCGTCCCCCGGCTTCTATACTCATCCTCAGAGCGTGGACGACATGGTGGACTTCGTCGTCTCGCGCGTGCTGGACCAACTGGGCATAGCGCAAACGCTGACGCCGCGCTGGGGAGAGTGACAATGGATGCCGGCCCGATACTAAGCCTGGAGGCTTTGCGCCAATTGGAACGCGCGGCCGACGCCGCCGGGCTGCGGCTGATGCGACGCGCGGCGCAGGCCGCCGCCAACTGGGCCGCCGCGCGGCTGCCCGCCGGCTCCCCGCTGCTGATCTGCGCCGGCCCCGGCAACAACGGCGGCGATGCGCTATACGCCGCGCTCGAGCTGCATGGCCGCGGCTATCGGGTAGACATCCTGCAACCCGCGCCCCCCGCCAGCGCCGCCTGCCGCGAAGCCCGCAGGCAAATAGACGAAGCCGGCCTTGCCGTCCGGCAAGCGCTGCCAGCGGACTATCCGCCGCCGCAACTACTGATGGACGGCCTGTTCGGCATCGGCCTATCCCGCCCGCTGGACGATGGCTGGCAGCGCTTGATCGCGGCATTGAACGCCCTGCCCTGCCCCAAGCTGGCGCTGGACTGCCCCAGCGGCCTGGACGCCTACACCGGCCAAGCGCTGGGCGCGGCCCTCCGCGCAAACGCCACGCTGACCTTTCTGTGCCACAAACCCGGCCTGCTCACCGGCCGCGGCGCCGATCTGGCCGGCCAGGTCGTCCTTGACGCGCTGGCGTGCCCGCCCGAGCTGTACCCGCCGGCCGAAGGCGCGCTCAACGCGCCGGACATCTCGCCGCTGGCCCGCGCCCGCGACAGCCACAAGGGCAGCTATGGAACGGTGTCCATCATAGGCGGCGCGCCCGGCATGCTGGGCGCCATCCTGCTGGCCGGCCGCGGCGCGCTGCACGGCGGAGCGGGCAAGGTCTACCTGTGCCCGCTGGACGACAGGCTGCCGGTGGATCCGGCCGCGCCGGAGCTGATGATACGGCCTCTGGATGAGATGGCCGAGCTACCGCGGGCCGACGTCGTCGCCATCGGTCCCGGCCTCGGCTTGCAGGAGCCGGCCGAAGCCTTGCTGGAACAAGCGCTAGCACAGCCGCAGCCTCTGGTGCTGGACGCCGACGCGCTGAATCTGCTGGCGCAGCGCCATGCGCTGGCTGAACGGCTGGCCAAACGCTCTCGGCCCGCCATATTGACGCCGCATCCGGCCGAGGCCGCGCGCCTGCTGCGGACAGATGCCGCCGCCGTGCAGGCCGATCGCGTCCTGCACGCGCGGCGCCTGGCCGCGCATTTCAACTGCGTGGTCATCCTGAAGGGCGCGGGCAGCCTGATCGCCCGTCCGGACGGCTACTATCTGCTCAACGCCAGCGGCGGCCCCATGCTGGCCGCCGCCGGACAGGGCGACGTACTGACCGGCCTGATCGCCGCACTGCTGGCCCAGGGCCTGCCAGCCTTCGATGCGGCAGCGCTGGCCGCGCATCTGCACGGTCTGGCCGGAGACGATTACCAGAGGGAAACCGGCGGCCCCATAGGCTTGACCGCCTCCGCCACGGCGGAAAGAGTGGCGCGCGTCGCCAATCGCTTGCTCGCGCCGCGCTGAACGCCGCCTTTGCCGATGACGGCGGTTTGTGGTTAACATCGACCGGCAAGCCCACACACCGGAGAGCCGTCTTGTCATCCGCCCATAATCAGAAAAAAGCCTACGCCTTCGGCCTCGGCGCCGTGCTGGCTTGGTCCACCGTCGCCAGCGCCTTCAAGCTCAGCCTGCAATACTTGTCGCCTATGCAACTGGTGCTGTACGCCAGCCTCGCCTCCCTGCTCTGTCTGCTGTCCATCCTGGCCTGGCAAGGCCGGCTGTCCGAGCTGATCGCCGCCTTTCGCGCGCACTGGAAGGCTTCGCTGCTGTTCGGCGCCGTCAACCCCTTCATCTACTATCTCGTGCTGTTCGAAGCGTATTCGCTGCTGCCGGCGCAGGAGGCGCAAGCGATCAACTACACCTGGGCGCTGACCATGACGCTGCTGGCCGTGCCGCTGCTGAAGCAAAAGCTGCGGCTGCAAGACGCCACGGCGGCGCTGATCTGCTATCTCGGGGTGCTGGTCATCGGCACCCGCGGCCAGTTGCTGGAACTGCACTTCTCCAATCAACAGGGCGTGCTGCTGGCGCTGGCCTCGACCCTGCTGTGGGCCGGCTACTGGATTTTCAACACGCGCGACGCGCGCGAGCCGGTGCTGGGCCTGACGCTGAACTTCGCCTGCAGCCTGCCGCTGAGCCTGGCCTGGTGCGCCTGGCACGGCCAGTTGGCGCTGCCGGCCTGGCAAGGCCTGGCCGGCGCAGCCTACGTCGGCGCGCTGGAAATGGGTTTCACCTTCGTGCTGTGGCTGTCTGCGATGAAGCTGACGCGCAGCACCGCCAGCATCGCCAACCTGATCTTCTTGTCGCCGCTGGTTTCGCTGCTGCTGATCCATCTGATCGTCGGCGAAGCCATCCTGCCGTCCACCCTGTTAGGACTGGCGCTGATCCTGGGCGGACTGGCGGCGCAGAAACTGCCGCGGGGCCGAGGCAGCCAAGCTCGACTGGCCGCAGGCAAGGACTGATTCCCGGCAAGCGGCGCGATCGCGCATGGCAATTCGCGCTCGCTCTGCCTACGATTGACTTTGAGGGCATGACTAAACAGGCACCATGAAAAGCATCAAGACAAGGTTAATGCTATGGCTGATGGCCTGGATCACCGCCATTCTGGGCAGCACCGGGCTGTATTTCTACCTACACGACTACGGGATAGACCAGAGCGACTTCCAGACCCAGCGCACCGCCGTGCGCTCCCGCCTGTCGCTGTCGCTGCCTCACGGCATCTGGCAGCTGGACGATGAAAACGTGCGGCTGGCGCTGGACAGCGAGTTGAGCTGGCCGTCGGTGATCGCCATCAACGTCAAGGGCGAAAGCGGCCTGAATCTGGGCCGCACCCGAGACGGCAACGGCAATCTGCGCGACATGTTGCCCAATGAGCATCCCAAGGCGGACGACGTGCTTAGCATTCCCATCATCTACCAGGGCAAGGAGCACCTGGGCACCGCTACGGTTTACCTGTCGCACGACGCCTTGCGCGCGCGCGAAAACCAGCACCTGATCACCATCATCGCGCAGATCGTGCTGCTGGACGGCATGATCTTCTTCATCATGTCGTTCAATCTGCAGCGCTTCATTTTCCAACCGCTGGCCAGGCTGCAGCAGGCGCTGAACACCGCGATCCGCGCCCCGGACGCCAGCGGGGCCCAGATCACCCACCTGGCGGACGACGAAATCGGCGGCATCGTCAACGGCTTCAACCGCATCGTGGCGCGCACCGCCGCCGACCTGGTGAAGCGGACGGCGGCCGAGGCGATCGCGCGCGAGGAAAAGGAAAAAGCCCAGCAGGCCTACAGCCAGCTGATCGCCACCCAGGAAACGCTGGTGGAAGCCGAGAAAATGGCTTCGCTGGGCAGCCTGGTCGCCGGCGTCGCCCACGAAATCAACACGCCGGTCGGCATCACCTTGACCGCCGCGTCCCACCTGGGCACCGCCACCTCGCACATTACCGGCAAACTGGGGAGCGGCAACGTCAAGAAAAGCGACTTCCAGAGCTATCTGGAAACCGCCCAGGAGTGCTGCGAGCTGATCCTGTCCAACTCCGAACGCGCCGCCAATCTGATCCACAGCTTCAAGCAAGTGGCCGTGGACCAGACCAGCGAGGCGCGGCGCAGCTTCCACCTGCACGATTATCTGAACGAGGTGATCACCAGCCTGAAGCCGCGCTTCAAGCACACCAAGGTCGGAATCGACATCCAATGCGAGGAGGATATTCTGTTGGACAGCTATCCCGGCGCGCTGGCCCAGGTGCTGACCAATCTGGTGGTCAACGCCCTGATACACGGCTATGAAAGCGGCGAGATTGCTGGCACCATCGTGATTGAAGCCCATCGCAACGACGACCAGCATGTGTCGCTGAGCGTCAGCGACAACGGCAAAGGCATCGCGGCGGAAAATCTGGGGCGAATCTTCGACCCATTTTTCACCACGCGCCGCGGCAGCGGCGGCAGCGGCCTGGGTTTGAACATCGTCTACAACATCGTGCGGCAGCGATTGGGCGGCAATATCGACGTTCACAGCGAACTGGGGCAAGGCACCCGCTTCAAGCTGGACATGCCCTGCATCGCGCCGACCGTCCAGCATAAGGAGAACGTGGCATGAGCAGCAAAATCCTGCCTCCCGACGAAGACAACTGGCTGCTGGACGATAGCGACGACAACGCGGTCCGCCCCTCCGAGCTGCGCAAGCCGTGGAAAGTGCTGATCGTGGACGACGAGCGCGACGTCCACACCGCCACCCGCATCGCCCTGCGCGGCATCAGCTACAAGGAGCGTCCGCTGGAACTCTTGAGCGCTTACAGCGGCGCCGAGGCCTTCCAGATGTTGCGGCAGCATAACGACATCGCCCTGATCATGCTGGACGTGGTGATGGAGAGCGAGGACGCCGGCCTGAGGCTGGTGCACCGCATCCGCGAGGAACTGAACAACGGCGTGGTGCGCATCGTGCTGCGCACCGGCCAGCCCGGCCAGGCGCCGGAACAGGAAGTCATCCTCAACTACGACATCAACGACTACAAGACCAAGACCGAGCTGACCACGCAAAAGCTGTTCACCACCACCATCGCCTCGCTGCGCGCCTACGAGAACATGGTGTCGCTGGAGAAGAACCGCCAGGGTCTGGCCAAGATCCTGGAAAGCGCGTCCGACCTGTACCAGCTGCACTCGCTGCGCGAATTCGCCTCCGGCGTGCTGCGCCAGATCAGCGCCCTGCTCGACATCGGCACCGACGGCATTCTATGCGTGCGCAATGAAAACCACAGCGGCAGGCCGGAGCTGGAAATCCTGGCCGTTTCCGGCTCCTACGAATACCTGGCGGAAAAAGGCGACCTATCCAGCGAGCCCAAGCTGGAGTCGGTGATCATGCAGGTATTCAAGGAGAAGCGCAGCATCTACCAGCACCCATATGACGTGCTGTACATTGCCTCGCGCAACCGGCGCGAGTTCGCCGTGCACTTCATGCCGCAATGGCCGCTGGACACGGTGGAATGCGATCTGCTGGATGTGTTCTGCCAGCGCATTTCCGCCGCCTACGACAATCTCTACCTGTACCACCAACTGCGCAGCGCCCAGGAGGCGACTGTGGTGGCGCTGGCGGACCTGGCGGAATTCCGCGATACCGACACCGGCGACCACGTGTTGCGCGTGCAGAAGCTGACCGACGCCATCGCCCAGGAAATGCTGATGCGCAACGACTACCCGGAGCAGATGAGCCGCGAGTTCCTGGACATGGTGGGCATGGCCAGCATTCTGCACGATATCGGCAAAGTGGCGACGCCGGACCATATCCTGCTCAAACCCGGCAAGCTGGACCCTGAGGAGCGCGCCATCATGGAGCAGCACGCCTCGATAGGCGCGCACATCCTGGCCAAGTCGGCCCAGATGGTGGAGGGCACCAGCTATCTGTCGCTGGGCTCGGAGATCGCCGGCGGCCACCACGAGCACTTCGACGGCAACGGCTACCCCGGCAAGCTGCTGGGCCAGAATATTCCGCTGTCCGCGCGCATCGTGGCGGTGGTGGACGTATTCGACGCGCTGATGAACAAGCGGCCGTACAAGGAGCCATGGAAACTGGAAGACACCATGCAATACATCAAGGGCCGCGCCGGCAGCCAGTTCGACCCGTTGGTGGTCGAGGCGCTGAGCCTGCTGGTGGATGAGGACAGACTGCCGGTCAAGTTCGGCGAATAGTCCCCCGTAGCAAACGCAAACGGCAGCCCATGGCTGCCGTTTCGCTTTTCATCGCGCCGCCCGCGTCAGGCCACGTAGTTCAGCACGCACAGATACTGGCAGATGCTACCGCCCAGCACGAACAGATGCCAGATGCCGTGGCCGTGGCGTATCTTCTCGTCGTTGAGAAACCAGTAGATGCCCACGCTGTACAGCATGCCGCCCAGCGCCAGCCAGAACAGGCCGCCCGGCGCCAGCGCTTCGATCAGCGGATTGATCGCGATCAGCACCAGCCAGCCCATCGCCACGTACAGGATCATGGACAACACGCGGGTGCGCCGCCCCAGCGTCAGTTCCTGCACGATGCCGAACAAGGCCAGCCCCCAGCTCAGGCCGAACAGCGTCCAGCCCCAGGCGCCGCGCAGCGTCACCAGCGCGAACGGCGTGTAACTGCCGGCGATCAGCAGATAGATGGCCGAATGGTCGCACTTCTGCAGGATGGCCTTGGCCTTCCCCTTGAAGCTGTGATACAGCGTGGACACCAGATAGAGCGTGACCAGCGTGCCGCCGTACAGGCTGAAGCTGACGATTTTCCATGGATCGCGCTGCATCGCCGCCTCGACCACCAGTACCACCAGACCGACTATCGCCAGCACCGTGCCGGCCAGATGGGAATAGCCGTTGAAACGTTCCCCGCGATACATGATTTTATTTTTCCTTGGCCGGCTTCCAGCCGGCTCGATCAGATAAAACAATTGGAACCCTTGCGGCTCCTCAGGGTTCCATTGTCCGCCTTCGGCCGCGGCAAAACCAGCGGTTGGCGCAAACAAAAAGCGGGCCGATGGCCCGCTCGCTGGCCGGATGCGATCCGGATCAGGCGCCCAGCGCCTTCAGCACGTCGTCGCGCACGGTTTCCACCGCGCGGGTGCCGTCGATCTTCACATACTTCGGCGCCTTGTCGCTGCCGCCGGCTGCCAGCTTGCCGTAGAAGCCCACCAGCACTTCGGTTTGCTCGTGATAGACAGCCAGACGCTTCATGACGGTTTCGGCCTTGTCGTCGTCGCGCTGGATCAGCGCTTCGCCGGTCTCGTCGTCCTTGCCTTCCGCCTTGGGCGGATTGTACTTGACATGGTAGGTGCGGCCGGAAGCCACGTGGACGCGGCGGCCCGCCATGCGGTCGACGATGGCCTCATCCGGCACGTCGATTTCCACTACGTAGTCGATGTCCACGCCGGCGGCGATCATCGCCTCGGCTTGCGGGATGGTGCGCGGGAAGCCGTCAAACAGGAAGCCGTTGGCGCAATCGCCTTGAGCGATGCGTTCCTTGACCAGGCCGATGATGATGTCGTCGCGGACCAGGCCGCCCGCATCCATGATGGCCTTGGCTTCCAGACCCAGCGGCGTGCCCGCCTTCACCGCGGCGCGCAGCATGTCGCCGGTGGAGATTTGCGGAATGCCGAATTTTTCGCGGATGTAGTTGGCTTGAGTGCCTTTGCCGGCGCCCGGCGCGCCCAACAGGATCAATCGCATGTGTTTGACTCCAGTCTGTTTCGATTTAATTGTATTTGTTCATCGCGCAAACAGCCGACGCACCCGTTCCAGGTCTTCCGGCGTGTCCACCCCCGCGGCGGGCGCCTCGCTCGCCAACGCCACAATCATGCTGTAACCATGCCAGAGTACGCGCAATTGTTCCAGCGCCTCGTATTGCTCCAGCGGCGAAGCCTCCAGGCCGGCGTAGGTTTTCAGGAAACCGGCGCGATAGCCGTACATGCCGATGTGGCGGTAGACCGGCAGGCCCGCCGGCAGCGTCGAGCGGTCCGACGCGTAGCCGTCGCGCGCATACGGGATCGGCGCGCGGCTGAAATACAGCGCGCGGCCATGCTTGTCCAAGACCACTTTCACCACATTGGGATTGAAATGGTCGGCGGCGTCATGCAGCGCGTGCGCCAGCGTCGCCACCGGAGCTTCGACCTGCGCCAGCAGATCAGCCAATTGGTCTATCAGCGCGGGCGCGATCAGCGGCTCATCGCCCTGCACATTGATCACGATGGCGTCGTCGGCCAGTTGCAGCGACTCCGCCACTTCGGCCAGACGGTCGGTGCCGCTGGCATGGTCCGCGCGGGTCAGCACCGCCTCCACGCCATGCTCGGCGCAAGCGGCCAGAATATCGGCGTGGTCAGTCGCCACCACGACGCGGGCTGCGCGGCTCTTCGCCGCCTGCTCGACCACGCGAGCCACCATGGGCTTGCCGGCGATGTCGGCCAGCGGCTTGCCCGGCAGGCGGCTGGACGCCAGCCGCGCCGGGATCACCACCACGAACTCATTCATTGGACTTCTTCTTCCGGCGGCAGCTCGCGCGCCTCGCTCTCCAGCATCATCGGGATGCCGTCCTTGATCGGGAAGGCCAGGCGGTCGCCCTTGCAGATCAGTTCGTCCTTGCTCTTGTCGAACACCAGCGGGCCCTTGCACAGCGGGCATACCAGGATTTCCAGAAATTTAGCGTCCATGTTCCATCTTCAAGCGGGCTAGTATCCAGTCGCACAGATCAGGCGCCAGCGTAGCCTGAACCGGCAAAACCCATAGTCTAGCACGCTGCGCCGCGTCATGAAGCGCGCGAGCGAGCTTGACCGCGTCCTTGCTGGTGACGATCACCGCGTCGGCGTCGGCGGGGATGTCCGCGGCCGAGAAAGGATGGTGATCGGGGAAGGACAGCCGGCGCTCCACCGCCACGCCCATCCCTGCCAGCGTGTCGAAAAAGCGCTGCGGATGGCCGATGCCGGCCAGCGCGGCCACCCGCAACCCGGCAAAATCCGCCGCGCGGCGCGTGCGCGAGGCGTCGTCCAGCGCATGGCATAGGCCAGGGCTCAGCGTCATGGCGAAGCGCTGCAGGCGCGCCGGCAGCGCGAGATTGGCCCCCGTCCCGTTGACCACCACGGCGTCCACGCTGCTCAAGCGGGAAGCCGGCTCGCGCAGAGGGCCGTTGGGCAGCAGACGGCCATTGCCCAGGCCGCGCCGTCCATCCAGCACTGCGATTTCCAGGTCGCGCGCCAGCCGGTAATGCTGCAGGCCGTCATCGCTGAGTATCAGCTGGACCTCCGGATGCAGGGCCAGCAGATGGCGGCCTGCGGCCACGCGGTCCCGCCCCACCACCACCGGAGCGCCTGCGGCGGCCAACAGCAGCGGTTCGTCGCCCACCAGGGCGGGATCGCTGTCCCGCCTCGCCTCGGTCGGCGCGTCCGCCTTGCCGCCATAACCGCGGCTGATCACGCCCACCTTGACGCCGCGCGCGGCGAAGCCCTCCAGCAGCGCCAGCGTCAGCGGCGTCTTGCCGACGCCGCCGACATTGATATTGCCTATCACGGCCACCGGGACCGGCAGCCGCTCGCTCTTTTTCCAACCGAGGCGGAAGGCCTGCCGGCGCAGCGCCGCCAGCAAGGCAAAAAGCCCTTCCAGCGGAGCCAGAAGGGCTGTCAACCAGCCTCGCGGCCGATACCAGTGTTGTTCAATCAGATTCATGCCGCTCCAGGCTTATTGCAGGTTCTGGGTGGCGAAGGTCAATTGTGACAGGCCGGCCTCGCGCGCGGCCTCCATTACGGTGATCACAGATTGGTGGGTGGACTTGGCGTCGGCGTTGACCACCACCACCACGTCGCTCTTGCCGGAGGCCGCAGCCTTCAGCCTGGCAACCAGCCCGGCCTTGTCGCCGCCGGCCAGCCTGGCGTCGCCCACCGCCATCGCGCCGTCCGCCGCCACCGCGACGTTGATCTCGGTGGTCTTGTTCTTCTGCTGCTCGCCCTGGGCGCTAGGCAGATTGATCTTCAGTTCGGAAAAATGGGAATAAGTGGTGGTGACCATCAGGAAAATCAGGATCACCAGCAGCACGTCGATCAAGGGAATGAAATTGATCTCCGGCTCGTCCCGGCCGCGTCCGCGACGAAAATTCATGCTCAGCTCCCGTTCTTGCGCTCGCCGTGCACCACTTCCACCAGCTTGATGGCCTGCGCTTCCATCTCCACCAACAGGCCATCCACCTTGGAGCGGAAGTAGCGGTAGAACATCATGCTGGGAATGGCCACGATCAGGCCGAAGGCGGTGTTGTACAGCGCGACCGAAATGCCGTGCGCGAGCTGCTGCGGATTGGCGCCGTTGCCGTTTTGGGAGCCGAAGATTTCTATCATGCCGATCACGGTGCCCAAGAGGCCCAACAGCGGGGCCATGGCGGCGATGGTGCCGAGCGAGGTCAGCAGGCGCTCCAGCTGATACGCCACCTGGCGGCCCTCGTCTTCGATGGACTCCTTCATCACCTCGCGGCTGCCATGGACATTGCGCAGGCCGGCTGCGAACAAACGGCCCAACGGCGAATGCTGCTGCAGCTTCTGCAGCAGATCGTCGCGATCGCCCACGCGGCGGTATTCCTGCAGCGTCTGCGCCAGCAGGCCAACCGGCACCACCGCGCCGCGCCGCAAGGTGAACAGGCGCTCCAGAATGATGGCCAGCGAAACCACCGAAGCGGCGATAATGGTCCAGATCGGCCAACCGGCCGCTTCAACGATAGCCCACACGAAGCGCTCTCCGTAATCAATACAAACGTAAGACTTTATTACCTCAAACGGCGTGAGGCAACCTTAAAGCCGGAAAATTCCCCAGCATTGCCGCTTTTTTGGGCATGCCCAGCCAAAAGGCCTGCCCATCGGCGTATTCCACAACTTATCCACAAGGTTATTCCGCGATTGTTGTGGATAAATTTCACGTCATCCAGCGACCCGCGCCATGCCAGCATTGACAAGGATCAAACCATTGCCGACGATGAAGCATCCAAACAATCGTTTGAATGAAACATGAACCTACCCATCTGGCTGATCAAGCTGCTGTTCAATCTGTGGCCCCCCTTCCTCGGCGCCGGCATCCGCGTGCACAAGCTGTCGCCGGACTTCCGCCAGGCCGAGGTGAGGCTGAAGCTCGGCGTCGGCAACCGCAATTACGTCGGCACCCATTTCGGCGGCAGTCTGTACGCGATGACGGACCCATTCTACATGCTGATGCTGCTGCGCCAGCTCGGCAATGACTACTACGTATGGGACAAGGCCGGCCGCATCGACTACATCAAACCCGGCCGCGGCATGGTCAGGGCCATGTTCCGCCTCACGGACGAGCAACTGGCCGAAATCCGCGCGCAGACCGCGGCCGGCGACAAGCATCTGCCGGAAATGACGGTGGAAATCCGCGACGCCGACGACGAGCTGGTGGCCGCCGTGCACAAGACGCTGTACGTCCGCAAAAAGCCGGATCGGCGCTGACGCGCGGCCCGCATGCGAAAAAAGCCGCGCTAGCGGCTTTTTTTCTTGGCTCTCAGCGGCCGGCGATCACTCCCCGAAACCGCAGAACACTTCGCGCATCATCTTCAGCACTTCCAGCGTGCGGATGTCGCCCACGCGATAGAACACGCGATTGGCGTCCTTGCGCGTGCGCAAAACGCCCTTGTCCCGCATAATGGCGAGGTGCTGGGAAATATTGCTCTGGGAAGTGCCAACCTGCTCGACAATGTCTTGCACGCTCACTTCCCGGTCTTCCAGCACCGATATGATCTTCAGACGCAGCGGGTGCGACATGGCCTTCATCGCCCGCGAGGTCTGCTCGATCTGGTCGTCGTTGAACAGCAAAGCTTTTCTCCTAATGTAGCTCGAATTTTATTGATTTGACTGCGTGACAATAGTATCGGCAAAATTCGATACTATCAAGGTTTTCTAATATTCTGAATGCGAATGCCATGAAATCAACCACCCCGGTGTTGCTATTAATCCTCGACGGCTTCGGCCACCGCACGGAAGGCGACGACAACGCCATCCTGCACGCCGACATGCCCAACTGGAACCGCCTGCGCCAGCAGTACGCGTATGGCACCATCAATGCTTCGGAAAACTTTGTCGGACTGCCCTCCGGCCAGTTTGGCAACTCCGAGGTGGGCCACCTGAACATCGGCGCCGGCCGCATCGTCCAGCAGGACATCAGCCGCATCGATTGCGACATCGAGGATGGCCGCTTCGCTTCGAATGACACGCTGCAACAAGCCATGAGCAAAGCTCAAGGCTCGGCCTTGCATGTGTTCGGCCTGCTATCCGACGGGGGTGTGCATAGCCACGAGAACCACATCCATGCGCTGATCCGCGCCGCCCAGGCCGCCGGCGTGCCCAAGATCTACGTCCACGCCTTCCTCGACGGCCGCGATACGCCGCCGCGCAGCGCGGAAACCTATCTGAAACGGCTGGACGCCGTGCTGGCCGAGTGCCCGAACGCGCGCCTGGTCTCCGTCACCGGCCGCTACTGGGCCATGGACCGCGACAAGCGCTGGGAGCGCGTCGAGCCCGCCTATCGCCTGCTGGTGGAGGGTGAAGGCCTGTTCCACGCCGAAACCGGCCTGGAAGCGCTGCAAGCCGCCTATGCCCGCGACGAGAACGACGAATTCGTCAAAGCCACCGGCATAGGCGCGCCGGTGAAGATGCAGGACGGCGACGCGGTGATCTTCATGAACTTCCGCGCCGACCGCGCCCGCCAGCTGACCACCGCGCTGACCGACCCGGCCTTCGACGGCTTCCAAGCGCGCCAGCCCAAGTTCGGCTGCTACGCCACCCTGACCTCCTATGGCGAAGCTTACTCGGCGCTGCCGGTGGCTTACGCGCCGCAAAAGATCAGCAACGGCATGGGCGAATATCTGTCGGCCCAGGGCATGAAGCAGCTTCGGATCGCCGAAACCGAGAAGTACCCGCACGTCACCTACTTCTTCAACGGCGGCGAGGAACAGGTGTACCCGGGCGAAGACCGCATCCTGGTGCCGTCGCCCAAGGTGGCCACTTATGACTTGCAGCCGGAAATGAGCGCCGGCGAAGTGACCGACAAAATCGTCGCGGCCATCCAGTCCGGCCAGTACCAAGCCATCTTCTGCAATTACGCCAACGGCGACATGGTGGGCCACAGCGGCATATTCGATGCCGCCGTGAAAGCCGTGGAAGCGCTGGACGGCTGCGTCGAGCGCTGCGTGGAAGCCATGCTGGCCGCAGGCGGCGAGGTGCTGATCACCGCCGACCACGGCAACTGCGAACAGATGTACGACGGCGAGCATCACCAGCCGCACACCCAGCACACCACCAACCAAGTGCCCTTCCTGTACATCGGCCGTCAGGCCAAGATTCGCGCCGGCGGCTCGCTGCGCGACATCTCGCCATCGCTGCTGGCCATGATGGGCCTGGAACAACCGGCCGAGATGACTGGTCAATCGCTGATCGACTTCCAGTAATCGCCACGCAGCCGCGGCGGCCATGTTTCCGCATGGCCGCCGCGCTTGCCTCAAGCGAAAGAACACCCAAGGAATGAAACGCTATCTCCTGCTGGCCCTGCTGGCCGGCGCCGCCCAGGCGGCCAACACGACCTCCTCCTCCGCTCTGTCGCCCGCCCCGCACCAGCAGGACTTGAAAAACGTGCGCAAGGAAATCGACAGCCTGAAGAAAGACCTGGCGCAGAAGCAGTCCATCAAGCAGGAGGCGCAGTCCGCCATCCAGGAGTCCGAGCAGGCCATCAGCCAGACCCGGCAGGCGCTGGCCACGCTGGAGCAGAAGCAAAACCGCTCGGAGCAGCAACTGGATGCCCTGCGCGCCCAGATCGAACAAACCCGCGGCAAACTGGGTCATACCCGCGAGCGCGTCGGCCAGATGCTGGTGCGGCAATACAAGAACGGCCAGCATGACGCGATGAAGCTGATGCTGAACGACGGCGATCCCAACCAGAGCGCGCGCGATCTGACTTATTACCAGCACATTGCCCGCGCCGAGCAATTGCTGGTGCAACAGCTGCTCAGCCAGCAGCAGCAGCTGGAAACCCTATCCGCGCAACTGGAACAGCAATTGGCGCAGCTGAACAAGCTGTCCAGCCGCAAGACCCAGGAAAAGAGCCAGCTGGAGCAAGGCAAGACCCAGCAGGTGCAGCAATTGAACAAGGTGTCCGGCGAGATCAAACAGGGCCAGGGCAAGCTGACCCAGTTGCAGGAAGACGAGAAGCACCTGAGCAATCTGATCGCCCAGATCAACCGCGAAATCCAGCGCCGCAAGGCGGAAGCCGCGCGCAAGGCCGCCGAGGCGCGCAAGGCCAAGCTGGCCGCCGCCCGCGAAGCCGCGCGCAAGGAAAACGAACGCCGCCGCAAGCTGGCCGAGCAAGCCAAGAAGCAGGGCAAGCCGGTGCCTGAGGAAGCCAAGAAGCAAGTCGTGGTCAAGGAAGAGCCGGCGCAGAAAGTGGACGATGTGGCCGACGACAGCGCCGCCGGCCGCGCCTTCGCCAGCCTGCAAGGCAAGATGAAGCTGCCGGTGGCCGGACAAATCACGGGCGGCTACGGCAAACCGCGCCGTGAAGGCACCACCTGGAAGGGCGTGTTCATCCGCAGCGCGGCTGGCCAGCCAGTACACAGCGTGGCCGATGGCACGGTAGTATATGCAGATGAGCTGAGGGGCTACGGCAAGGCCGTCGTCGTCGACCATGGCGGCAACTACATGACGGTCTACACCGGCCTGTCCGCCATCGCCAAATCCAACGGCAGCGGCGTCAAGGCCGGTGACACACTCGGCAACACTGGTACACTGGACAACGGAGAGGCCGGACTGTACTTTGAAATCCGGCATCTGGGTCGCACCCTCAACCCGCAAGCCTGGACACGCTAAGGTGCCGGGTACGGAGAATCAGCAAAGCATGAGCAGCCAAAGAATGAAAAAGATCGCCTGGTTGGTGGCAGGGGCCATGGCCGGCGGCGTCCTGACCCTCAGCATGCAGGCGCTGGCCGACAAAGAGGCCTCGCCGCTGCCGCTGAACGAGCTGCGCACCTTCGCCGAGGTGTTCAGCCTGATCAAGCAAAGCTATGTCGAGCCGGTGGACGACAAAAAGCTGATAGACGAGGCGATCAAGGGCATGTTGACCGGCTTGGACCCGCACTCCGATTACATGAAGCCGGAAGAGTTCAAAGAACTGCGCGAAGGCACGCAGGGCGAGTTCGGCGGCCTGGGCATCGAGATCGGCGCCGAGGACGGCCTGGTCAAGGTGGTCTCGCCCATCGAGGACACCCCGGCGCAGAAGGCCGGCATCAAGAGCGGCGACCTGATCATCAAGATCGACGACACGCCGGTGCGCGGCCTGTCGCTGAACGACGCCGTGAAGAAAATGCGCGGCAAGCCGGGCACCAAGGTCACGCTGACCATCGCCCGCAAGAACGAAACCAAGCCGCTGGTGTTCACGCTGGCGCGCGCCGTGATCAAGACCAAGAGCGTCAAATACAAGATGCTGGAACCTGATTACGGCTACGTCCGCATCGCCCAGTTCCAGGAGCACACCGCCGAGGACCTGGCCGCCGGCCTGCACAAGCTGTACCAGGACAACAAGCAGCCGCTGAAGGGCCTGGTGCTGGACCTGCGCGACGATCCGGGCGGCCTGCTGAACGGCGCCGTCGGCGTGGCCGCGGCCTTCCTGCCCAAGGACAAGCTGGTGGTCTACACCGAAGGCCGCACGCCGGACGCCAAGATGCGCCTGACCGCCACCTTGCAGAACTACGCGCGCCAGAACGGCACCGATCCGCTGGCTGCGTTGCCTGCGCAGTCGCGCAACGTGCCCATGGTGGTGCTGGTCAACGGCGGCTCCGCATCGGCCTCGGAAATCGTCGCCGGCGCGCTGCAGGACCAGAAGCGCGCGGTGCTGGTCGGCACCCAGACTTTCGGCAAGGGCTCGGTGCAGTCCATCCTGCCGCTGGGCAGCCAGGGCGGCATCAAACTGACTACGGCGCGTTACTTCACGCCTAGCGGCCGCTCCATCCAGGCCAAAGGCATCACGCCGGACGTGGTAGTGGAAGACGCCACGCTGACCGCGGCCGACCAGGCGTTGCGCGTCCGCGAAGCGGACCTGGAGAACCACCTGGCCAACCCCAACGGCGACGATAAGCCGGCCAAGGCCGCCAAGCCCGCGCCCAAACTGATTACGCCGCCGCAGACCGACAAGGGCGCCGAGCCGGCCAAGCCGGAAGAAGGCGGCCAGTTCGGTCCGCGCGAGCCAAGCGTCAAGAACGACTACCAATTGTCGCAAGCCTTGAACGTGCTGAAAGTGCAGCAAATCCTGGAGAAGCGCGCCAACTGACGCTGGCCGCGCCTCGCCTAACGCCGCCCCGCTGGGGCGGCGTTTTCATTTTTCCATCCCTCCCCGCCTCGTACGTTCCGACACACGCCTCGCCGACAATCCTGATATGCTTGTTGGTTGTTCTACGCAGGAGGCCGCCGCCATGCTCAACAACGATTTCGTTCTCACCTTCCGCGAAGCCGCGCCCTACATCAACGCCTACCGCGGCAAGACCTTCGTGTTGGCCCTGGGCGGCGAAAGCCTGATAGACGGCGACTTCTCCAGCATGGCGCAGGACATCAATCTGCTGGTCAGCCTGGGCGTGCGCATCGTGCTGGTGCATGGCATCCGGCCGCAGATCGAGGCGTTGCTGAAGCGCCACGGCATCGCCCGCCTGTTCCACCGAGACCGCCGCGTCACCGATGCCGCAACCATGGAAGCGGTCAAGCAAGCCGCCGGCGCCACCCGCCACGACGTCGAGGCGAGGCTGTCCATGGGCATGCCGCACTCTCCGATGCACGGCTCCCACCTCAGGGTGGCCGGCGGCAACTTCGTCACCGCCCAGCCGCTGGGCGTGCTGGACGGCGTGGACATGCAATACACCGGCCAGGTGCGCCGCGTGGACGCCGCCGGCATCCGCCAACGGCTGGACGCCGGCGAGCTGGTGCTGCTGACGCCAGTGGGCTATTCGCTGACCGGCGAGAGCTTCAACCTGACCATGGAAGAGCTGGCCACCCACGTCGCCATCTCGCTGAAGGCAGAAAAGCTGATCTATGTGGTAGAAGGACGCGGCGTGGTGGAGCGCGACGGCCAGTTGATCAGCTCGCTGACCTCGCACCAGGCCGAGGAGATGCTGGAATCCGGCAGCCTGCCGGAAGACGTGGCCGCCTACCTGCCCTACTGCATCCGCGCCACGCGCGAAGGCATTCCGCGCGCCCACTTGGTCAGCCGCCACCAGGACGGCGCGCTGCTGCTGGAGCACTTCACCCGAGGCGGCAACGGCACCATGATCGCGCGCGAGCCGCTGGTGCGGGTGCGCAACGCCAGCATAGAAGACGTGGGCGACATCCTCGGCTTGATCCGCCCGCTGGAAGAACAAGGCATTCTGGTCCGGCGCAGCCGCGAGCGGCTGGAAGTGGAGATAGGCGAATACTCGGTGCTGGAGCACGACGGCAAGATCTACGGCTGCGTGGCCATGCATCCGTTTCCCGAGGCCGAAACCGCTGAGCTGGCCTGCCTGGCCGTGTCCCAGGAAAAGCGCGACGGCGGCTTCGGCGAGATGCTGCTCAGGCACGTGGAATACCAGGCGCGCACCCGCGGCCTGCTGTCGCTGTTCGTGCTGACCACCCAGACCTCTCACTGGTTCGTCGAGCGCGGCTTCGCCGAGGCGGACAAGAGCTCGCTGCCGCTGGCGCGCCAGCAGTTCTACAATTACCAGCGCCGCTCCAAGGTGTTTGTAAAACAGCTGTAACAGATTGAAGCCATGATGCCGCCACGGTTGGAAGCGCGCGGCCGCTGTGACACAATAGTCCGCTGTGCCAATCAGAATACAAGCAAGGATTAAGCGATGAGCAGAACCGTCAATTGCGTCAAGCTGGGCCGCGAAGCCGAAGGCCTCGACTTTCCGCCGCTGCCGGGCGAACTGGGCAAGCGCGTTTTCGAGAGCGTTTCCAAGGAAGCCTGGCAAGGCTGGCTGCGCTACCAGACCATGCTGATCAACGAAAACCGTCTCAGCCTGGCCGATGCCCGCGCCCGCCAATATCTGGCCGCCCAATTGGAGGCCTACTTCTTCGGCGCCGGCGCCGATGCGCCGGCAGGCTACACGCCGCCGCAGAACTAATTGCGAAATCCAGCCCTCCAAGCGAGGGCTTTATTGTCTCCACCTTTCGAATTTGGCTCACACACCGTATGTCACAACCGCAAGACCTGCTGCTGAACCGTGAACTGGGACTGATAGAATTCAACCGCCGCGTGCTGGCCCAGGCGGAAGACCCGAACCTGCCGCTGCTGGAACGGCTGAAGTTCCTGTGCATCGTCTCTTCCAACCTCGACGAATTCTTCGAAGTCCGCGTGGCCTGGCTGCAGGAAGCGGCCCATGCCACGCCGGAACGCATCCTGGCGGACGGCTCCACGCCGGGGCAGGCTCTGGCTAAAGTGTCCCGCGCCAGCCACCAGCTGGTGCGCGAGCAATACGCGGTGATGAGCGAGGTGCTGTTCCCGGCGCTGCGCGAGCAGGGCATTATTTTCCTGCGCCGCAGCGAGTGGACCGAACAACAGCAGGAATGGGTACAGAACTATTTCTTCCGCGAGTTGATGCCCATCCTGACGCCTATCGGGCTTGATCCCTCGCACCCGTTTCCCAAGGTGCTGAACAAATCGCTGAACTTCGCGGTGGAGCTGGAAGGCCGCGATGCCTTCGGCCGCGCCTCCGGCACCGCCATCGTGCAGGCGCCGCGCATCCTGCCGCGCGTGATCAAGCTGCCGGCCGAAGTCTGCGATGGCCATTCCCATTGCTTCGTCTTCCTGTCCTCCATCCTGCACTCCCACGTGCACGAACTGTTCCCGGGCATGACGGTCAAGGGCTGCTACCAGTTCCGCGTCACGCGCGACAGCGAGCTGTCGGTGGAAGACGACGATTTCAAGAACCTGCGCACCGCGCTGCAGGGCGAGTTGCGCCAGCGCCAGTTCGGCGACGCCGTGCGGCTGGAAATCGCCGACACCTGCCCGCAGCATATGGAATCCTTCCTGCTGACCCAGTTCAACCTGCAGCCGCGCGATGTCTACCGCGTCAATGGTCCGGTTAACCTGGTGCGGCTGATGCAAGTGCCGGATCTGGTGGACCGCGCGGACCTGAAGTTTGCGACCTTCTCCCCCTCGCTGCCGACTCTGCTGCAGAAGAAACCGAAGTCTCCCGCTCTGTTCGAGGCCATACGCAAGGGCGATGTGCTGCTGCACCACCCCTACCAGAGCTTCCAGCCGGTGATCGACTTCCTGACCCAGGCGGCGACCGACCCGCACGTGGTGGCGATCAAGATGACGGTGTACCGCACCGGCACCGACTCCGTTCTGATGGAGTCGCTGATCGCCGCCGCCCGCGCCGGCAAGCAAGTGACGGTGGTAGTGGAGCTGATGGCGCGCTTCGACGAGGAAGCGAACATCAGCTGGGCCAGCCGGTTGGAGGACGCCGGCGCCCACGTGGTGTACGGCGTGATCGGCTACAAGGTTCACGCCAAAATGCTGATGGTGGTGCGCCGCGAAGCGCACGGCCTGCGCCGCTACGTGCACCTGGGCACCGGCAACTACCACCCGCGCACCGCGCGGCTGTACACGGACTTCGGCCTGTTGACCTGCAACGAGGAAATCGCCAGCGACGTCAACGACATCTTCGTCCAGCTGACCGGCCTGGGCCGCGCCAGCAGCCTGAAGCACCTGTTCCAGAGTCCGTTCACGCTGCACAGCATGATCATGCAGTCCATCGAGCGCGAGATCGAGCACGCCCAGGCCGGCAAGCCGGCGCAGATCATCGCCAAGATGAACTCGCTGCTGGAACCGCAAGTCATCCACGCGCTATACCGCGCCAGCCAGGCCGGCGTGAAGATTCAGCTCATCGTGCGCGGGGTGTGCGCGCTGCGTCCGGGCGTGCCGGGCCTGTCCGACAACATCTCGGTCCGTTCCATCGTCGGCCGTTTCCTGGAACACCCGCGCGTGTTCTATTTCTACAACGACCACAAGGAAGACCTGCTGATGTCCAGCGCCGACTGGATGGGCCGCAACTTCTTCCGCCGCATCGAAACCTGCGTGCCCATTCTGGACAGCAAGCTGAAACGCCGCATCATCAAGGAAGCGCTGCGGCTTTATCTGGACGACAACGTCAACAGCTGGGAAATGCAGCCGGACGGCGGCTACAAGCGCCGCGGCGGCCGCGGCAAGCCTCACTGCGCGCAGCTTGAGCTGCTGGCGCTGTACACCGGGCCGCAGGCGGAGTAGCCGATGACGATACTGGGCTATCTGGCGGCCGCGCTGATGATGGTCGCCGGCCTCGCCGGCACCATCCTGCCGGCCATTCCCGGCCTGCCGCTGCTGTTCGGCGGCCTGCTGCTGGCCTCGTGGCTGGACAACTTCCAGCACCTGGGCGCCATCAGCCTGAGCATACTCGCAGTGCTGGCCGCGCTGGGCCTGTTGATAGACTTCGTCGCCGGCCTCTTGGGCGCCAAGGCCACCGGCGCCAGCCGCCAGGCCCTGTGGGGCGCCTTCATCGGCAGCCTGGTCGGCATGTTTCTGGGCCTGGCCGGCGTCATCCTCGGTCCCCTGGTCGGCGCGGTGATAGGCGAGTTCCTGGCTCGCAAGGATGCCCTGCAGGCCGGCAAGGTCGGTGTAGGCACTTTCATCGGTTTTATCGTCGGCGCCGTGGCCAAAGTGGCCTGCGCCTTCGCCATGCTGGCCACCGCCGCGCTGGCGCTGGCATTCTGATCCCCTTCCCGTTTCACGGCCGGCCTATGCCGGCCGTTCGGCTATCTGGTTTTGATCGCCTATTTTGGTAGAATCGGCGTCTAGTCATAGCAACCAATGTGAACGAATCCATGGCCCAATACGTGATGTCGATGCTCCGCGTGAGCAAGATCGTCCCGCCCAAGCGGCAAATCATCAAGGACATCTCGCTGTCCTTCTTCCCCGGCGCCAAGATCGGCCTGCTGGGCCTGAACGGCGCGGGCAAATCCACCGTGCTGAAAATCATGGCCGGCGTGGAAAAGGAATACGACGGCGAAGTGCAATGGCAGCCCAAGCTGAACATCGGCTACCTGCCGCAAGAGCCGCAGCTCGATGCGGACAAGACCGTGCGCGAGGAGGTGGAAAGCGGCATGGGCGAAGTGATGGGCGCGCAAAAACGCCTGGAAGAAGTCTACGCCGCCTACGCCGACCCGGACGCGGACTTCGACGCGCTGGCTGAAGAACAAGCCAAGCTGGAGGCCATCATCGCCGCCGGCGCCAACGACAACGTCGAACACCAGCTGGAAATCGCCGCCGACGCGCTGCGCCTGCCGCCGTGGGACGCCAAGATCGGCCCGCTGTCCGGCGGCGAGAAGCGCCGCGTGGCGCTGTGCAAGCTGCTGCTGTCCAAGCCGGACATGCTGCTGCTGGACGAGCCGACCAACCACCTGGACGCCGAGTCCGTGGAATGGCTGGAGCAATTCCTGGTGCGCTTCCCCGGCACCGTGGTGGCCGTGACCCACGACCGTTACTTCCTGGACAACGCCGCCGAATGGATTCTGGAACTGGACCGCGGCGAAGGCATCCCGTGGAAGGGCAACTACTCCGGCTGGCTGGAGCAGAAGGAAGCGCGCCTGGCGCAGGAGGCCAAGGGCGAAGCCGCACGCCAGAAGGCGATGAAGCAGGAGCTGGAATGGGTGCGCCAAAACCCCAAGGGCCGCCAGGCCAAGTCCAAGGCGCGTATCGCCCGCTTCGAGGAACTGTCCAGCTTTGAAACCCAGAAGCGCAACGAGACCCAGGAAATCTTCATCCCGGTGGCCGAGCGCCTGGGCAATGAAGTGATCGAATTCGAAGGCGTGTCCAAGGCCTTCGGCGACCGCCTGCTGATCGACAATCTGTCGTTCAAGGCCCCGCCGGGCGCCATCGTCGGCATCATCGGCCCCAACGGCGCCGGTAAGTCCACGCTGTTCAAAATGATAGCCGGCAAGGAACAACCGGACAGCGGCAGCGTGAAAATCGGCCAGACCGTGCAGATGGCCTTCGTCGAGCAGAGCCGCGAAGGCCTGGACGGCGACAAGACCGTGTTCGAAGACGTGGCCGCCGGCGCCGACATCCTCACCGTAGGCAAGTTCGAGATGTCCAGCCGCGCCTACCTGGGCCGCTTCAACTTCAAGGGCGCGGACCAGCAGAAGAAGGTCGGCATGCTGTCCGGCGGCGAACGCGGCCGCCTGCACCTGGCCAAGACGCTGCTCAAGGGCGGCAATGTGCTGCTGCTTGACGAACCGTCCAACGACCTCGACGTGGAAACCCTGCGCGCGCTGGAAGACGCGCTCTTGGAATACGCCGGCACCGTGTTCGTGATCTCGCACGACCGCTGGTTCCTGGACCGTATCGCCACCCACATCCTGGCGGCGGAAGGCGAATCGCAATGGACCTTCTTCGACGGCAACTACCAGGAATACGAAGCCGACAAGAAGAAGCGCCTGGGCGAGGAAGGCGCCAAGCCCAAGCGCCTGCGCTACAAGCCGATCACCCGCTGATCCGCTCGCCCATCCCATGCCAAGCCCCCGCCTCGGCGGGGGCTTTTTCTATCTTTCACTCCAGATAGCGCGCGGTGATCCGCTCCAGTTCGCCGCTTTCCCGCACTTGCTTGAAGGCCTCGGACAGCCTCTGCGCCACGGCTTCCGGCATGCGCTTGCTGCACGCCAGGTACAAATGGGTTTCCTGCAAGCGCAGCGCGGGCTGGATGGGCACCGCATTGCGTCCTTGCTGCTTGACCAGATAGCGCGCCACCGGCGCATGCACGGCCCAGGCATCCGCCACGCCCAGACTCAATTCTCGGTAGGCGTCTTCCGTTGTCGGCAACTCGGCAAACTCCACCTGATGCATGCGCAGCCAATCCGACATGGACGATCCCAGCAGCGCCACCACCCGCTTGCCTTTCAGGTCTTCCAGAGAATGGATGCGCGATGGTTTGCCCGCCAACACGAACAAGGTTTGATCGCTGTTGTCCAACAGGCCTATCCAGCGATACAAAGCCTCGCGCTTGGGCGAGCGGGTCAGCGGCAGCAGGCAGGCGTACTCCTCGCCCTGCGCCTGCAGTTGCGCGCGCTTCCATGGCAGCATCACCAGTTGCCCGCGCATGCCCGCTCGCGCCAATACCTTATCCACCGCCTCCAGCGCGATGCCGCGCTCGCCGCCATCGACCTTCATGACGAATGGCGGATAATCCAGACCATACAGATTGATGACCATCCGCTCCGGCGCCGCCCATGACGGCGTGGACAAGAGGCAGGCCAATGCCAGCCAAAACCATTTCTTCATTGCGTCTCCAGCAGACTCGCTCCCTCAGCATTGTCCAGACAGTGTAAACTCCGGCCATGTCTTTGCGAGCCCTGATTCTTTGTAGCAGTTTAGCGCTGGCTGCCTGCGCCACGCCACCGCAGACCGATGCCCCGGCGCCGCCCGGCTATTATCGGGTGCAGCCCGGCGATACGCTGTACCGCATCGCTCGCCAGCAAAAGCAGAGCGTGGGCAATCTGACGCGCTGGAACCAATTGGCGGACAGCGCCGTCATCCAGGCCGGCCAGTTGCTGCGCGTGCAGCCGGCAGCTTCCGCCGGCAAGCCCTCGGCCAACGCGGGGAAATCCGCGGCGGCGAAGCCCAAACCCGCGCCGGCCAAGCCGGCCGAGAAGCCGCCGCAACCGCCGGCCAAACTGACCATCGCGCTGCAATGGCCCGCCTCTGGCCCCGTCATCGCCGGCTTCGACGGCAATCGCAACAAGGGCCTGGACATCGCTGGCAGCGCCGGCGACCCTGTGCGCGCCGCGGCGGCCGGCAAGGTGGTTTATTCGGGCAAGGGCATACGCGCCTACGGCAACCTGCTGATCATCAAGCACAATGAAAGCACCTTGACCGTCTACGCCCACAACCAGAAGCTGCTGGCGCAGGAAGGCGAGCAAGTCTCCGCGGGCCAGCAGATCGCCACCATGGGCGACTCCGGCGCCAACCGCGTCAAGCTGCATTTCGAACTGCGCCTGGGCACTCAGGTGGTCAATCCGGCCGCCTATCTGCCGCCTCGCTGAACGTTCGCTCGGCGCCATAAGCCGCGGCTTGCGGCCGTTCCGCGTTCGCCCTACTCTGTGGCGCACGCTTTCTCTATCCGATAACAATATGAACCGCACCTTTCTCTTCGCCATCACGGCGGCGCTGCTGGCAGGCTGCGCCGCCCAACCGCGGCAGGCCGAGCAGACCGTTCCTACAGCGCCCGCCTCGGCCCTCCCTGCGCCGCAGGAGGCGCCGGCAAAGCCCGCGCCAGCCGTGGCCGCGCCGCCAGTCGTCGCGCCAACCGCCGCGCCGCCGCGCAATTACGTCGCCGCCTCGCTGCCGGCCGGCGTGCGCGAGCGCCAGGGCTGGATAGCCGACATAGACAGCGCCTTCCGCCACTTGCGGATTCCGCCCACAGCAGAGAACGCTTGCGCGTTGGCCGCTGTGATCAAACAGGAATCCAGCTGGCAGAGCGACCCGGTCGTGCCGGGCCTGCCCAAGATCGTCTGGGGCAAAATAGAAGAGAAAGCCCATCGCTACTTGGTGCCGTTGCCCGTGGTCCAGGCAGCCTTGATGAAAACCTCGCCCAACGGCCGCAGCTACAAGGCGCGGATAGATACGCTGCGCACCGAGCGCGAAATGAATCTGCTGTTCGAAGACATGGCGCGCGAGGCCAAGCAGATGGGACTGCCCATGGAAATGAAGAATCCGATACGGACCGGCGGCCCCATGCAAGTCAGCGTGGAGTTCGCCGAATCCCACGTCAAGGCCTGGCCCTATCCTTACCCGCGCCGCGACAGCATCCGCCACGAGGTGTTTACCCGGCGCGGCGGCGTCTATTTCGGCGCGGCCATCCTGCTGCAATACCCGGCGCCGTACCAAGAGATGCGCTACCGCTTCGCCGACTTCAACGCCGGCCGCTACAGCAGCCGCAACGCGGCGTTCCAGGCCGCGCTGACGCGGCTGAGCGGCCGCAAGCTGGCGCTGGACGGCGACTTGCTGAATTATCAAGGCGGCCAGCCCTCCGGCAGCCAGCAGGCGGCGCTGGCCATTGCCGGCCAGTTGGCCATGAGCCGGGAAGCCATCCTGCGCGACCTGAAGCAGGAAAAGACGTCGGCCTTCGGCCAAAGCGAGTTGCACCGCCAGGTCTTCGCGCTGGCGGAACGCCGCGACGGCAAGCCGCTGCCGCGCGCCGTCATGCCGCAAATCAATCTGCAAAGCCCCAAGATCACCCGCAAGCTGACCACGCAATGGTTCGCCGACCGGGTAGATGGCCGTTATCGCCAATGCCTGTCCCGAGTGGCGGCCGCCGCTTGATGCGCGCAGCCTGACATCGTCATATAATTCCGCTGCGACAGCCGGTTTCCCGGCTGTCCGCCCATACCAAAAATACAGCGGCGACGCCGCACTTGCTCAGGTTATCCCATGTCTTCCACTTTTTCGTATTTCCGCGGCTCGCTGGCCTTCAGCGTCGCCGCGCTGGCCGCCGTCGCCTGGTACGGCTTCCAGGCCGGCGGCGCCGA
Organism: Chromobacterium alticapitis; assembly: GCF_002924365.1. Taxonomy (GTDB): domain Bacteria; phylum Pseudomonadota; class Gammaproteobacteria; order Burkholderiales; family Chromobacteriaceae; genus Chromobacterium; species Chromobacterium alticapitis. The sequence goes on from NZ_PQWB01000189.1 coordinate 44,473, forward strand.
GAGCGCCGGCTCCTTCCTGCTCACCGCCTTGGTGCTGGCGGTGCTGGAAACCAGCGTCTCTTTCGACAACGCGGTAGTCAACGCCGGCATTCTGAAAGCGATGAGCCCGCGCTGGCGCCGGGTTTTCATGACCGTAGGCATCGCGGTGGCTGTGTTCGGCATGCGCATCCTGTTTCCGCTGCTGATCGTTTCCACCGCCGGCGGCGTGCCGCTGGGCGAATCTTTCATCGTGGCGACGGAGCAGCCGCTGCGCTACCGGCAAATCATGCATGACAGCCATCTGATGATCATGGGCTTCGGCGCCACCTTTTTGTTGATGGTGGTGATCGAATACTTCGTGCAGCATGAGAAGGACGAGCACTGGCTGCCCGGCATAGAGCCGCTGCTGGCCCGGCTGGGCAGCGTGGAGAACGCGCAATCGCTGCTCGTCATTCTGGCGGCGGCGGCCGTGGCCGCCTTCGTGCCTGCGGGACAGAAGCTGGCCTTCATCAGCAGCTGCTTCTGGGGCTATGTGGTGTTCATGGCGCTGCATATGTTCAAGCAGCTGTTCGGCGGCATGGACATCAAGACCGCGGCGGCCAAAAATGGCCTGATCGGCTTCGCGTATCTGGAAGTGCTGGATGCCAGCTTCTCCATGGATGGCGTGATCGCCGCCTTCGCCATCACCGGCGACTTCTGGCTGATCGCCGCCGGTCTAGGCATTGGCGCGATGTTCGTGCGCTCGCTGACGCTATACCTAGTGGAGCGCGACGTGATAGGCCAATTCCGCTATCTGGAGGTATCGGCATTCTGGGCTATCGCCGCGCTGGTTGCCATCATGTACGCCGCCGCGCTGCACGTTGAGCTGGGCGAAGTGGCCACCGGCCTGATCAGCGTCGCCATCATCGGTCTGGGCGTGCTGACCAGCCTGCCCTCGCGCGCCAAGCCTCAACAGCGCGGAGATAGAACCGACAGCACCGGTTAAACGTTCGGGCCCAAACCGCCTGAAAAAAGCGGAACATCGTGCGCGCGGCGCTTACGCGGAGGCTCATGCAACAGGCGCACTGTCTGGAAAAGGCGCCGCGCGACAAATTTGATGCCCCCGTCCGGCCTGTCGATATACTGGCTGTCTGATATCAGCACAGGACGTGCGGAAGGTTCGACATGCGCTCGCCACTTCTCATAGGCGCCGCTCTGGCGCTTACGCTTTATTTCATCGTCCTGTACAACGGCCTGGTCGGTCTGAAGCATTCGGTCGCCAAGGCCTGGGCCAATATCGACGTGCTGCTCAAGCAGCGGCATGACGAAATCCCCAAATTGGTCGAAGTCTGCAAACAATACGCCCAGTTCGAGCAACAAACGTTGCTCAAGGTGATGGAGGCCCGCAATGCCGTCGCCAGCAGCTCCGCCGCCCATGACGCCGCTCGCCTGGGCGCTTCGGAGGGCCTGCTGCGCCGCGGCATCGCGCAATTGAACGCCGTGGCGGAGGCCTATCCTGAATTGAAAGCCAATGAGCAGTTCAGCCAATTGTCTCGCCGCATCAGCGCGCTGGAGGACAGCATAGCAGACAGGCGCGAGCTGTATAACGAAGCCGTCAACCTCAACAATATGCGGATCGAGCAATTCCCCGATCTGCTGATCGCCCGCCTGTTCGGCTTCGCCGGCGCCCATCCCCTGCGTTTCGAAAGCCACGAAACATGCGATGTGGACGTTTCCTCGCTGTTTCGCCAGCCGTAAGATGGCAGTTGCCTCGCTCGCCTGATGCTCAGCCGCACGGACAAACTGTTTTTCCTGCCTTATCTGCTCGCCATCGCCGCGTGGGCTGAGCTGAAAACAGGCCATTTCTGGCGCTATGCCCTGCCCACGCTAGCGCTGTTCGGCATGCTGGCCTGGTGGCTCAATTACCGCCGCTACCGCCTGGTGGCCGACACCCCCAGCTCCCGCATCGCCTCCGCCGCCCTGGGCAGGGTGGAACTGTCCGGCCGCGCCTTCTGCCACCCCGGCGCGCCCAACATCAGCCCGCTGTCCGGCCGCCGCTGCGTTTGGTACAGCTGCAGCCAGCGCCGGATGGAACGCTCGCCGGACTGGGATTGGCGTCGCCTGCTCGAAACAGAAACCGAGCGGGAGCGCCAGACCAGCGACGACAGCTTCCTGCTGCGCGATGGCGCGGCGGAAGCGCTGGTGCTCCCTGAGGCCGCGGAAGTGCAGGCCAGCCATAGCCGGAAATGGGTGGAGGACGGCTATGAATTCACCGAATCCTGGATAGAAGAAGGCGAGGCGCTGTATATATCCGGCCAGTTGAGCGCCTTGGGCGGGCCGGCCGGCGGCGCGGCCTTCATCATCGATGTAGGCGCCAAGCTGGCGCAGTGGAAACAAGACCCCAAGGCGCTGCGGCTCAGGTTCCAGCTTCCCGACGACGGTCCGTTCTCAACCGAGGAATGGGAGCAGGTGGTGCAGGCGGCGAAGCGCGAAGTGAGCGACAGCGAAACCGCCGCCGCAGGCCCCGGCCTCATCCTGCAGCGCGCCCAGGATGGCCTGCCCATGCTGATTTCCACGCTGAGCGCCGCCCAGTGCGCGCGCGGCTTCCGCCTGCGCGCCTGGCTGCACGCAGGCCTCGCGCTCCTGTTTCTGCTGCTGTGGCAGAAATACTTTCAGCACTAGGCAAGGCGCTCGACCAACGCGCTCAGCGCGCCGACAGCGTCCACCTTTGGCGGGCCGTGCCGTCGCATTTCAGCAAGCTGACCGGCTGTCCCGATTGGTTGGCGCTCAGGCATAAGCCGCTAGCCGCGCTGCGCAGCGCGCCGCCGTCCAACTTCCAGCGGGACTTGCCGCTGCAAGTCCGCACATCCACGCCTCCGCCGTTCTCCTCCAGACAGTAGTCGTTTTGCAGTTGCAGCGAGCCGTCTCGCGCCTTCACCCAGGCCTGGTTGGCGCCGCCCGTGCATCCGTAGGCGATGGCGGCCGCGCCCTCCTGGATGCCGCCGCTGGCATCGAGACATTGGCCGCCATTGACGATGGGGCCGCGCGCGCTATTGCCGATGCCGTTTTCCTGCGCGCTGCCGCTGGCCACGCGGCTGACTTTGGAGAAGTCCGGGCAAGCCTGGCTGACCGAAGTGCCGCTGACGCTGGCCGAAACCTGCCGGCCGTTAGCCATGCCGACCGGCAAACCGAACGTGGCCTGGCTATACGGCTGGCCAAGGCAGGTTGCTCTGTCATTATTCCACTCGAAGTATTCCGTCCAGTTCACCATATTATTGGGAGAAATCTTGCTGGCCGCCGTCCTGATGCTGCCCAGCTTGAACGAGCTGCCATCGGTCTGGTCCACCACGGTTACGCCCAGCCAGTTGTCCGCCTCGTAGGCGATATGGAAGCGATAGCGGTGGCCCTGCTTCCAGTCCACGTGGATGCGGCAGCTACGGCCGGTGCCTTCGCCGGAAAACGTGAGGCAATAGCTGCCTGGGCTGCCGGTCTTGGCGTCCGTGGTGTTCCAGGCGGAGAACAGGAAAGTGCGCGGGCTGCCGCCATTGCTCTGCATGCCGGCATACGCGCCGGACGTGCCCACCAGATCGAACTGGTTGGCCCAGTAGACATTGGCGGCATGGCCGGGATCGCTGTTGACCGTGATGGCGAAGTCCACGGCGTCCAAGCCTGCCACGCCGGCGGGGAAACGATAGTTGGTATAGGTGCCCGGCGTTTTGCCCGCCGCATGCAGCAGCGGGGACAGCGCCAGCATCCACAACAGGGGGAGCGCGGCTTTGGCTTTCATTTCGGCATCCTTGCATCGATTGGAGAATGCCCGCGCCGGAGCGGCCGGCCTGGCGGGACAGCAATAGGAATAGCTGCCTCCGCGCCGGTTATCAATACGTAATATTTACAAATAAACCGTTATTTGCCATTTAAATGATTAAAAATATTATCCCCCTCCACGCGGAGCGCGCAAACGAACTCGCCCTCCAGCGGACAGCCCGCCTCGTCCCGCACCGGCAGCCGCTCCCGCGACAACACGCGCCACCCTTTCGCCAGCAAGCCGTCGAGATAGCTCGCGGCATGGCGATAGCGCCCGCTGTGGTGCAAGCGAAAATCCTCGCCAGCCTCCTCCAGCCGCTCAGTGCTGAACAACAACAGGCCGCCGGCCGGCAGCGCCGCGCCGAACGCTTCGAACAAGGGCTCCAGCCGGCCGATATAGGGCAGCGTATCCATGCAGGCGATCAAATCCCAACGGTCCGTCCGTTCGCGCAGATGACTGAGAATGTCCGCCTGATGCAAGTCGTCGTACACCAGCTTGGCTTGCGCCTGTTCCAGCATGCCCGCGCTCAAATCCACGCCCTCCAGCCGGCGGGCATAGCGGCGCAAGGCCGCGCCGGCCAAGCCGGTGCCGCAGCCCACATCCAGCGCGCGCAGCGAGCGTTCGGCCAGGCCGCGGCCGGCTAGGCAACCCGCCAGCCATTGCGGCCCCAGGTAGCGCAGCCGCGCCAACGCCCGGTCGAAGCCTGCCGCCGCCGCGTCGAACGCCTGGCTGACGTAGTCGTCCGGGCAGGCCTGCGGCGCGCCCGCGCCGCCGAACGCCGCCAGCATGTGCGCGGCCACCGGATCGCCTGGGCGCAGCGCCAGCCAGTCCCGCGCCAATGCCTTGGCCTCATCGAAACGATCCAATTCGCACAAGGCCTGCGCCACCGCGATGGCGTCCATCCGGCCCGCAGGCTCCGCCAACACGCCCTGCGCGTTGCAGCGCCGCGCCTCGGCGTAACGCCCTTGCCGCAACAGCAATTCCGTCAGCAGATAAAATGCTTCCGGGCAGCCCGGGTCAAGCGAGATGGCGCGCCGCAGCGCGCGCTCGGCTTCCTCGTCCATCCCCGCCCGCGCCAATTGCGCGCCCAGCTGGCTCCAATAGACGTAACGCCCGGGATCAAGCGCCGCGGCGGCGCGCCAGGCCGCGATGGACTCGGCCGCCTCTCCCAGGCGCGCGCAGGCCATGCCCAAGTTAAAATGCCATTCCGCGTGGCCACTCTCGCCGGCGACGGCCAGCGCCAGCTCGCGCTTCGCCTCTGCCGGCCGGTCCCGCTGCAACAGCAGAAAACCCAGCCAGTGCCGCGCGGCGTGCCCCAGCTGCGCATCGTCCAGCAAGCGTCGATAGGCCGCTTCCGCCGCCTCCGCCTCGCCAGCCAAATGCAAACGTTGCGCGTCCCGTAAATCCCGTTCGCTCGTCGTCATATCGTTTCACTCGCGGCCGCGCCGCATAAAAACAAAGCCGAAGGCATGCTGCCTCCGGCTTTTTGCTGATGCCCCGAACCGCCGCCTCAGGGCTTGTTCTTGTCGTCTTCGCCGCCGGGATAGCCGGGGAAGCCGAAGCCGCCGAACAACTGCTTGGTCTGCTCCTGCATGCGGTTCTGCATTTCCAGAAACATGCCGGTGCTCTGCTCCATATAGTTGGCCATCATGTTCTGGATGGCCGGCCCCTGCAGCTTCATGAACTCGCCCCACAGCGAACTGTTCAGCATGGCGTTGTCGCCATACATCGCGCGGGTCTGCTCCTGCATTTTTTGCTGTAACTGCGAGAACAGCTGCAGGTTCTTCTCCAGGAAGGGCCCCATCATGCCTTGCATCGCCTGGCCGTAATAACGGATGAATTGCGTCAGCACCTCGTAGCTGAACATCGGCATGCCGCCGTTTTCTTCTTCCAGAATGATCTGCAGCAACACGCTGCGGGTAATGTCTTCCTGCGTCTTGGCATCCACCACCTGGATGTCCACATTGTCCAGAACCAGCTGCTTGACGTCGCCCAGCGTGATGTAGGAACTGGTGGCGGTATCGTACAGTCTACGGTTCGGGTACTTCTTGATGACCCGTTTCTCAACACTCATTTAACACTCCTGGTTTATTGTCGTGGTGTTGTGCGCTGGCAATCTAACATAAATACAACAGAGTAGAGCAAATCTACTACCAATACCCCACCTCGCGTGCTACATTTCGACGTCATTGTGCAATGCACAATTAATCACGCAAGACTTTCGTTTGACCCCATTTTCCACGTAATGGAGGTTTTACACCATGTCCTTAAACAATGAACAACTGAACAAACTGGCTCTGACCGGCATCGAATCCTCGCTGCGCTTCGCCCAGATCGCTCTCGACAGCACCGAGCGCCTGGTCAAGCTGCAACTGGATGCGTCCAAGCAGTCGCTGGAAGAGCAAACCCAGGCCGCCAAGCAACTGGCCGGCTTCAAAGACGCTCAGGAAGCCGTCAACCATCTGAGCAAGGTGGCCACCCAGGCCGTAGACAAGGCAGTGAACCACTCGCGCAATGTATACGAAGTGGTGTCCGGCGTGCAGAGCGAACTGAACAAGCTGGTGGAAGAGAGCGTCGGCCTGTACAACAAGTCGCTGATCAGCTCCATCGAATCGTTCGCCAAGAACGCGCCGGCCGGCTCCGACGCCACCCTGAACGCGGTGAAGACCTCCGTCGCAGCCGCAGCCGCAGCCGTCAACACCTTCAGCAAGGCGGCCCAGCAAGTAGCGGAATTCACCGACAGCAGCGTCAAGGCCGCCACCAGCGCCACCGCAGACGCCGTGAAAAATTCGGCCAAGCGCGGCACCACTGTCTGAGCCATGCGCTGAATCCGTCCCCAACCCCGCCCTAAACCGGCGGGGTTTCGCTTTAACGGATGCGCGTCCGACCGCTACGGGGTTACAATCGCGCTTTAAGAGATTGAGCAAGCACCACGGGTTCCCCTCATGAAGATCAGCAGCAACTTCGACGCCGGCAGCATAGAGATCGTCTCCGCCGACAACCTTGACGACATCCAACTGCGCATCCGCCGCGACAACGCGGCCGAAATCGCGCAATGGTTCTACTTCCGCGTGCAAGGGGCCGCCTACCAACACTGCTCCTTCCGTTTCCTCAATGCCGCCGAGTGCGCCTATCCGCAAGGCTGGGTGGACTACCAGGCCATGGCCTCCTACGACCGCATCAACTGGTTCCGCGTGCCTACGCGCTACGAGGACGGTGTGATGGTGATAGAGCACGTGCCGCTGTCCGGCAGCATCTATTACGCTTATTTCGAGCCCTATTCCTACGAACAGCACCTGAACCTGATCGGCCAGGCGCAAGGCTCCGGCCTGTGCCAGGTATCGGATCTCGGCTCCACCGTGCAGGGCCGCGACATGAACCTGCTGACCATAGGCCATGAAGTGGAATCCGATCTGAAGATCTGGATCACCGCGCGCCAGCATCCGGGCGAGACCATGGCCGAGTGGTTCGTCGAAGGCCTGCTGAACCGCCTGCTGGACCCGCAGGATCCGACCAGCCGCGCGCTGCTGGACCGCGCCACCTTCTACGTGGTGCCGAACATGAACCCTGACGGCTCCGTGCTGGGCAATCTGCGCACCAACGCCGCCGGCGCCAATCTGAACCGCGAATGGTCCAACCCCAGCCCGGAAAACAGCCCGGAAGTGCTGGCGGTGCGCGAAAAAATGCTGGAAACCGGCGTGGACCTGTTCCTGGACATCCACGGCGACGAGAACATCCCCTATGTGTTCCTGGCCGGCACCGAGGGCGCGCCGTCCTGGAACGAAAAGCTGGAAAGCCTGGCCGACAGCTTCCGCCACCACTTCCTGCTGGCCAGCCCGGACTTCCAGACCGAGCACGGCTACCCGCGCAACGAGCCGGGCAAGGCCAATATGGGCATCGCCACCAACTGGGTATGCGAGCAGTTCGGCTGCCTCGCCTTCACGCTGGAAATGCCGTTCAAGGACAATAACAATCTGCCGGACGACGACTTCGGCTGGAGCGGCCAGCGCAGTCTGCGTCTGGGCGAAGCCGCCCTGTCGCCCATCTACGCCATCCTCAACGCGCTGGGCCGCTAACTCAAAAGCAGGCCTGCACCTACCGCCGGGTCATCTCCCGGCGGTTTTTACGTTGCGGCGCGAAAATGCGGGCGGCGCTGACCGCCCTGGGCGAGGATCGCCCGCTCCATCCGCGCCAATTCATTCGCTAGCGCACGCTACCAAAGGAAACAGCCCTGCCAGCTTACGCCGGCAGGGCTGTTGAAATCGGACTGAGCAACAAGCATGCCGCTCGCTTGCATAAGCGAACGGCATCCCCGGTCAAGGGCGGCTGGCTTGCATCTGGAAGAGCAGGCTTACTTGGCGTACACCGGGAAACGGTGGCACAGCGCGGTGGCCTTCTCGGCGATGCGGGCGATCAGCGCGTCGTCGTTCGGGTTATCCAGCACGTCGGCGACCATATTGGCCACTTCGATGGCCTCGGCTTCCTTGAAGCCGCGGGTGGTGATGGCCGGGGAGCCGATACGGACGCCCGAGGTGACGAACGGGGTTTCCGGATCGTTCGGGATCGAGTTCTTGTTGACCGTGATGTGGGCGCGGCCCAGCAGCGCGTCGGCTTGTTTGCCGGTCAGGCCCTTGGGGCGCAGATCGACCAGGAACACGTGGCTCTCGGTGCGGCCGGACACGATGCGCAAGCCGCGCTCGGCCAGGGTCTTGGCCATGATGGCGGCGTTCTTGATCACTTGTTCCTGATAAGCCTTGAACTCCGGCTGCAGCGCTTCCTTGAAGGCCACGGCCTTGGCGGCGATCACATGCTCCAGCGGGCCGCCTTGCAGCGTCGGGAACACATTGCTGTTGATGCTCTTCTCGAACTCGGCCTTGGCCAGGATGATGCCGCCGCGCGGGCCGCGCAGGGTTTTGTGGGTGGTCGAGGTCACAAAGTCGGCGTGCGGCACCGGGTTCGGATACAGGCCCGCGGCCACCAGGCCGGCGTAGTGAGCCATGTCCACCATGAAGTAAGCGCCCACCTTCTTGGCGATCTGGCCCATGCGCTCGAAGTCGAAGCGCAGAGCGTAAGCGGATGCGCCGCCGATGATCAGCTTCGGCTTGGTTTCCATCGCCACGCGCTCCATGTCGTCGTAGTCGATTTCTTCCTTATCGTTCAGACCATAGGCGACGATGTTGAACATCTTGCCGGACAGGTTGGCCGGGGAGCCGTGGGTCAGGTGGCCGCCGTGGCCCAAGTTCATGCCCATCACGGTGTCGCCCGGCTTCAGGATGGAGAAGTACACCGCCTGATTGGCCTGGGAACCGGAGTGCGGCTGCACGTTGGCGTACTCGGCGCCGAACAGCTGCTTGACGCGGTCGATGGCCAGCTGCTCGACGACATCCACATGCTCGCAACCGCCGTAGAAGCGCTTGCCCGGGTAGCCTTCGGCGTACTTGTTGGTCAGCTGGGAGCCTTGGGCTTCCATGACCGCCGGGCTGGTGTAGTTTTCCGAGGCGATCAGCTCGATGTGATCTTCCTGGCGTTGGCATTCCGCGGCAATGGCGGCGGCGAGTTCTGGGTCGAATTTGGCGATCGTCTGGTCAGCAGCGAACATCTTTGACTCATCCATCAAAGGGTTAACGATTCGGCCATTCTACACGAAATGCTTCAAGCGAAACCTTAACGTGAAGCAAGCCCGCCGGAGCATGCGCCGCCGCTCATTCCCGCGTGTCCACCAGGATCAGCTCGGCCTCCCGGCTCGCCGAAACGCGTATCCATTCCTCGCCGCGAATCGCCGCGCCATCGCCCGCTTGCAAGGCGACGCCGTTCACTTGCGCCTCCCCGCCGGACAGCACCAAGTAGGCTCGCCGGCCCTCAGCCAAACGGTAGGCGGCCTCCTCCCCGGCCTGCAATACCGCGCCCAGCACGCGGGCGTCGGCGCGAATCGGCAGGGCGTCGGCGTCGCCATCCATGCCGCTGGCCAGCGCGATGAAGGCGCCGGAGCGGTCGATCTTGGGAAACGGCTTGCTGCCCCAGGATGGTTCGCCGCCATGATGGTCCGGATAGATCCAGATCTGGAAAATACGGGTGGCCACCGGCTCCAGATTGAATTCCGAGTGAACGATGCCGTTGCCGGCGCTCATCACCTGCACGTCGCCGGCCTCGGTGCGGCCGCGGTTGCCCAGGCTGTCCTCGTGGCTGATCGCGCCTTCTCGGACATAGGTGATGATTTCCATATCGGAATGAGAATGCGGATCGAAACCGGTGCCAGCGGCAATGGTGTCGTCGTTCCATACCCGCAGTCTGCCCCAGCGCATGCGCTCGGGATCGCGGTAGTCGGCGAAGGAAAAATGGTGCTTGGCGTCAAGCCAGCCGTGCTGGGCGGCGCCCAGGCTGGCGAAGGGACGGCGTTCTATCATGGCAGGCTCCTGTTTGGCGCTATAAGGATGTAGCCACTATAAACAAACGCCAATCCAACATTAATGGAATATATGGAATATCATGCTTTCCATTTTTTAGATAATTGAGCGGCCTTCACTCTGTTGGAACGATGAGATAGCCCCTCAAGCCGACATGCTAATGGATGCTTCATGAAACGACTGCCCGATCTGGAAGCCTGGGCCATTTTCGCCAAAGTGGCCGAATGCGGCGCCTTCGCCCGCGCCGCCGAAGAGCTGGGGCTGTCCCAAGCCACGGTGTCCAAAGCCGTGTCGCGGCTGGAGGCCCGAATGAAAACCACCCTGCTGCATCGCACCTCGCGCCAATTGACGCTGACCGAGGCCGGCGCCGCGGCGCTGGAGCGGGCTTCCCGCATCTTGGCCGAGGGAGAGGCGGTAGAGGCGGACATCGCGGAGCAATCCAGCGTTTTGCGCGGACGGATACGCGTAGCCGCCCCCATGTCTTTTGGCCTATCCCACCTGGCGCCGCTGCTGCCGGATTTCATGGCGCGACATCCGGAAGTGGAGCTGGATCTGCATTTCAGCGACGAACAAGTGGATTTGGTCGCGGACCGGATGGACCTGGCGCTGCGCATCGCCTCTCCGGCCGACTCCAGCCTGCTGGCGCGCCGGCTGTGCGCGGTGCGCATCCTGCTGGTGGGCGCGCCATCCTACTTCGCGCGCCACGGCAAGCCGAGCCACCCGGCGGAACTGGCGCGGCACCGCGCCTTGCAGTACAGCAATGCGCAAGGCGGCCGCTACTGGCGCTTCCGCCATGCGAGTGAGGGCGAATTTGCGCTGGAGATGAGCGCGCCGCTGCGCGTCAACAACGCCGACGCGCTGGCCCCGGCACTGCGAGCAGGCCTGGGGCTGGCCCTGCAGCCGGAATTCCTGGCTTGGCAGGACTTGCAGGACGGCCTGCTGGAAACGGCGATGCCGGAGTGGCAGGTCGATCCGGTGGCACTCTACATTCTGACGCCGCCGGGCCGCGGCCGCCCGGCGCGGGCACAGGCGCTGATGGATTACCTGGCTCAGCGGCTGGCCGGCTCGCCGTGGGCCCGCTCGGCTGGCTGAAATACAAAGCCCCGCGCAAGGCGGGGCTGTAAACGAAACGGCGAAGAAACTTAGAGATCGTCAGCGGTGAAGAACAGAGGCACGCCGTCGCGGCTTTCCGGCTGCAGATCGGGCAGCACATGCACCTCCCGCACCCGGCACTCGCCCATCAGCTCGCGGAAGCTTTCTTCTATCAGCTTGACGTTGTCCAGCGAAGCCAGCGGCCAGACAAAGCCTTCCCAATTGCGCTCGTCGCCTTGGGCCGACAAGGTGAAGTGCAGCTCGCCGTTGTCGTGTGCGGACAGAATGGCCACCGGCTCCAAGTCCAGTTCGCGCAGGCGGCGGATCTGGCTGCTGGCGAATACCTGCAGCGCCACTTCGAAGCGCGCGTAATTGCCGGCCACCAGCGCCTGCATCGCCGGCAGCGGGGGACGAGCGATCGGGAACAACGTCACGCCATCGGCCTTCAACTGCTCGCCCAAGAATTTCATCAGCGGCATGCCCCAAGCGCCCACCGAGCCGCCCAGCCTGACCGGGCAAGCCTCGCCTTCGCGCTGAATGGCCACGCCTATCAGATAGCGCAGGAACACCCCCTCCTCCTTCACCGTGATCGGCGCCGCCTTAGCGGGCAAAACGGCGCGGGCGGCGTCGCCCTGTCGCGTCATCCTATATAGGGTCAGGGCGTCCATGCCTACCAGGCTGTCCGGGTGCAGCAGCGTCCCGGACAAGGCGACATCGGCTCCAGCGGCGAACACGCCGTGTTCGCGCAGCAAACCGTTCAAAGCGTCCACATCGGCGATGACGCCCGGCAGCTCGGCCTGTTCGCGGCTGCCCGCCACCAAAACCAGCGGCAGCGCGAACACCAAGGCTCGCGCGCCGCCGGCCTCTTCCACGGTCTGGCGCAGGGCGTCCCACACCACTTGATAGCAAGCTTGCGTCGGCACCATGGCCAGGGCCACGGAGATGGACAATACCTCGCCGCGCTGCAGCATTTCATCCATGGCGCCCACCAGCGCTTGCCTCCACATTTCCCTATCCTCTGCGCTGGGCGCGTCCAACACGGACTGGGCATGGTGGATCAGGCGATTGGTCAGGGAAACCTGGGGGTGATATTGGCGCGGATCGGGAAGGGTATGGCGGACGGCGTCCATGGCTCTGAGCATCCTGCAGCAAGCGAAAAAAACGTATTGTGGCACAGCCGCCACGATATTGCTCGAACCCCGATCCGATATGCCAATGAATTAAATCCTTATTCCATCAGGCATCGTAAACGGCAATGTACTTAAGCGCGACAAAAAATTATATTTCTCGACATTTTCGGAAACGCACATGTTGACACTCGCTACCGCAATCCGGATAATCTGTTCTCGTTGAGATGCAGCAATTGCTTCTTGATAGTTTCTCCTCTATTTCTCCTTTGTAGACTTGGCGCGGGCCGTAAGGCACCGCGCATTTTTTTTGTCTATCGCCCGCAGTAATTCAGACAAAACGCTTAAAAATCATTGCCATAAGCACAAACCTGAAATAATCCCCTCTTCATCTGTCCAGCTAGCGCCCGCTATTGAACTACGCCGTTCAAAGCAGCCACCTACGCGGGAACAAAGCTCAATCAAGAACAATATCCTATTTGTGCAAAAATAAAAATGACATACGAGATATATGGTATTTCGTTTTCGAAACAAAACGAATAAATAAAAGATAGAATTGTTCGGCTTCATAAAATACGAACCGAAACATGAGCAAGGCGAGGGGGCCAACAGATGAACTTGGACGCGCAGGAGTTCCCGACTGTCCTACAGGCCGCATGGTATCACCGCCTGTTTCCACAATTATGACAATTATCAAGACCTAACAAGATTCCTCCCGCCCCGCCATCAGGAATCTGCCTCTACCTTTGGCTAGCCCCCTCGCCACAAGCGCTCAATGCATAGACGAGCAAATCCAAGTCTTCTATGGAATGCTCCCCCAGCGTCGCGATCAGCCGTCATCGCCCGGCAATGACTCAATGCCATCGCGTAAAGACCCAGCCGTTGCCGAGATTGCCTCCCCGACAGCAGCCAACCGACACAAGACACTGGAAAGCACGCGAACCGACGCGATATTTCTCTAAAACCTCCCATTTGCTATGGAAACGCGCAAATTCGGCGCGGGAACTCCACAAGGCGCCGAGCTGTCACACCCCTGTCTTGTTTATTTTATTCAACGTATGTATAAAAAATTAATCTCTCCTTCCGCTCTGCCCTGGCTTCTGCTGCTCGGGGCCATCGTCTGCGAAATCGTGGGCACCTCCTTCATGGCCGTCGCCGCTCGCAGCGACTCCTATCTGGGCTACGCTTGGATGGCCGGCGCGCTGGCCTTGTCCTACTATTTGCTATCCCTCGCCTTGCGCGCGATCTCGGTCGGCGTCGCTTATGCGGTATGGGAAGGATTGGGTCTGGTGGGCTTGACGCTGGTCAGCGTCTGGCTATTCGGTGAAAAGCTGGTGCCGCAGGAACTGGCCGGCCTCGGCCTGGCGCTGCTGGGACTCGCCTGCGTGACGCTGGGCGAAACGCACGACGAGGAGGCCGCGGCATGAAAACCGTTTATCTCTTATTCGTGCTGGCCTCGGCCCTGATAGAAGTGGGCGCCAATCTGATGCTGGAAAAATCCGACGGCTTCCGCCGCCGCGCCTGGGGCCTCGGCGCCATCCTGCTGGTCTGGCTGGCCTTCGCCCTGCTGGGCCAGGCGGTAAAGGGCATGGATCTGGCCATCGCCTACGCTTTGTGGGGCTCGATCGGCATACTCGGCACCGCCATCGGCGGGCGCCTGCTGTACAAGCAAAAGCTGAAACCCATAGGCTGGGCCGGCATAGGCATCGTCGCCGCGGCGGTGGTCACCCTGTCCACGGTATAAAAAACAGCCAAGCCCGAAAATTTCACCGCACGGTGAAATTCTCAGGCCTGGCTAGCCCAGACAGGTCTCCCGCACGGGCGTCCTGTTTGGGACGGTAGGCCGTATTTCCGTCTACCAGCAAAGTCTCAAGGCAAGCCGCAGCGATAATCGCCGGGCGCTGACTCAAGCGAATCATAATCAAGCGGATTGCCAAATGTATAAACAGGCTTTGAATTCGTGTTAACGAAAATAAAAAAGCAGCCGCAAGCGGCTGCTTTTTCATTCCATCGCCCCTAAATCACTTCTCGACTTGGGACACATCGCGCACCGCGCCGGTGTCGGCGCTGGTGGTCATCGCCGCGTAGGCGCGCAAGGCCGGACTGACCGCGCGCTCGCGGCCCACCGGTTTCCAGGCGTCGCGGCCTTTCGCCTCCATTGCGGCGCGGCGCTTGGCCAGTTCCTCGTCCGACACCGCCAGATGGATGCGCCGGTTGGGGATGTCGATTTCCACCGTGTCGCCCTCTACCGCCAAACCTATCGCGCCGCCTTCCGCCGCTTCCGGCGAAGCGTGGCCGATGGAGAGGCCTGAGGTGCCGCCGGAGAAGCGGCCGTCGGTCAGCAGCGCGCAGGCCTTGCCCAGGCCCTTGGACTTCAGATAGGACGTCGGGTATAGCATCTCCTGCATGCCCGGACCACCCTTCGGCCCCTCGTAGCGGATGATGACGATATCGCCGGCGACGATCTGGTCGGCCAGAATGCCCTCCACCGCCGCGTCCTGGCTCTCGAAGATGCGGGCGCGGCCGGTGAATTTCAGTATCGACTCGTCGACGCCGGCGGTCTTCACGATGCAGCCGCGCTCGGCGATATTGCCGTACAACACCGCGAGGCCGCCGTCCTGCGAGTAGGCGTGGGCCTGGTCGCGGATGCAGCCGTCGGCGCGGTCGTCGTCCAGCGTCGGGTAGCGCATGCTCTGGCTGAAGGCGATGGTGGTGGCCACGCCGCCCGGCGCCGCGCGGAACAAGCGATGCGGCTCGCTGCCTTCGCCATGGCGCATCACGTCCCATTGTTCCAGCGCCGAACCCAGCGTCGGGCTATGCACGGTGGCGACGTCTCGATGGATCAGGCCGGCGCGGTCCAGCTCGGCCAGGATGCCGATCACGCCGCCGGCGCGATGCACGTCCTCCATATGGTATTTCTGCGTCGCCGGCGCCACCTTGGACAAACACGGCACGCCGCGGCTGATGCGGTCGATGTCGGCCATCTTGAAGTCCACGCCCGCCTCGCTGGCGGCGGCCAGCAGATGCAGCACGGTATTGGTCGAGCCGCCCATCGCCACGTCCAGGCTCATCGCGTTCTCGAAGGCCTCCTTGGTGGCGATGCCGCGCGGCAGGATGGAGAAGTCCTCGCCCTCGTAATGGCGCTTGGCCAGCTCGACGATCAGACGGCCGGCCTTGAGGAACAGTTCTTTCCGGTCGGCGTGGGTGGCCACCAGGCTGCCGTTGCCGGGCAGCGACAGGCCCAGCGCCTCGGTCAGGCAGTTCATCGAATTCGCCGTGAACATGCCGGAGCAGGAGCCGCAAGTGGGACAGGCGGAGCGCTCGACGCGGTCGACGTCGGCGTCGGACACCGCGCTGTTGGCGGCTTCCACCATCGCATCCACCAGGTCCAGCTTGCGCACCTCGTTGCCCCACTGCACCTTGCCGGCCTCCATCGGCCCGCCGGAGACGAACACCACCGGAATGTTCAACCGCATCGCGGCCATCAGCATGCCGGGGGTGATCTTGTCGCAGTTGGAGATGCACACCAGCGCGTCGGCGCAGTGGGCGTTGACCATGTATTCCACGCTGTCGGCGATCAGGTCGCGGCTGGGCAGGCTGTACAACATGCCGCCGTGGCCCATGGCGATGCCGTCGTCGATGGCGATGGTGTTGAATTCCTTGGCCACGCCGCCGGCTTTTTCGATCTCCCTCGCCACCAACTGGCCCATATTCTGCAAGTGCACGTGGCCGGGCACGAACTGGGTGAAAGAGTTGGCGATGGCGATGATGGGTTTGCCGAAGTCGGCGTCTGTCATTCCTGTGGCGCGCCACAGCGCGCGGGCACCCGCCATATTGCGGCCGGCGGTGGAAGTGCGGGAGCGGTATTGAGGCATGGGGCTTCCTTTATCTGTTCAAAACCGGTCGTCGTTCCGTCACGTCAGCAGGGTAAGCTGGCGGCGCGTGGCTCATGGGTGCCGGGTGAGCCGAGCAAAATGCCGCAACGCCGCGGGTGAGCGGCGCGACGGCGGGGAACGCTTTCCGTATAATCTCGTCAACATTTCTTTTACCGCAAACGCACATCACTGACAAATGCTGATTCATCCACAGTTCGATCCGGTGGCCATCCACCTGGGCCCGGTCGCCGTGCACTGGTACGGCCTGATGTACCTGCTGGGCTTCGCCCTGTTCCTGACCCTGGGCAAATACCGCCTGAACAAGGGCGACAACGTGCTCGCCGTGCCGCAGCTGGACGACATGCTGATGTACGGCGCGGTCGGCGTGGTGGTAGGCGGACGCCTGGGCGAAGTGCTGTTCTACGAACCGGCCTTCTATTTCAGCCATCCGCTGGAGATTTTCATGGTGTGGAAGGGCGGCATGTCCTTCCACGGCGGCTTCCTCGGCGTGCTGATCGCGGTGGCGATCTACGGCCGCAAGATAGGCCGCGGCTTCTGGCAATTGACCGACTTCATCGCGCCGCTGGTGCCGCTGGGCCTGGCCGCCGGCCGCGTCGGCAATTTCATCAACGGCGAGCTGTGGGGCCGCGTAGCCAGCCCCAATCTGCCGTGGGCCATGCTGTTTCCGCAGGCGCGGATGCAGGACATCGCCGAGGCGCAGCAATCGTCGGACCTGATGAATATGCTGATGCAGTACGGCGGCCTGCTGCGCCACCCCTCGCAGCTGTACGAGTTCGCGCTGGAAGGCATCGTCTTGTTCGGCGCGCTGTGGCTCTATAGCGCCAAAAAGCGCGCCGCCGGCCAGGTATCGGCGCTGTTCCTGATCGGCTACGGCCTGGCTCGCTTCGTCAGCGAATACTTCCGCAATCCGGACGCCGGCATCTTCGGCAAGTCCGACGTGATCAGCATGGGCCAGTGGCTGAGCCTGCCCATGATAGTCATAGGCGTGGCGCTGTTCGTGTTCTTCGGCAAGCGCAAGCCCGCCTGAGTCAACTGAGTCGCCATGCAGCAGCCGGGATGCGCTCCCGGCTTTTTTGCGTCTTAAAAATACAAACCGGAATATATAACTAATTTTTTATGATTTATTGGAATTAAACACACAGGGTAAGATGGCGCCAATCGACTTTACATCGTCAAAAAACATAAGGCTCGCCATGAAAAAGACCTTCGCCCTCGCACTTGCCGTCACCCTGACGTCCACCGCCGCCCTGGCCGACCGCCTGGACGACATCAAGAAAGCCGGCGTGCTGCGCGTCGCCGCCTTCGACAGTAATCCGCCCTTCGGCTTCCTGGACGCCAAGACCCGCCAGATTTCCGGCCTGGACGTGGACGTGGCGCAGCACATCGCCAAGAAACTGGGCGTGAAGCTGCAACTGGTCCCGACCAATCCGGCCAACCGCGTGCCGCTGTTGGTGTCCGGCAAGGCCGACATCGTCGCCGCCAACTTCACCGTCACCGACGAGCGCAAGAAGCAAGTGGACTTCAGCCTGCCCTACTTCGCCTCCGGCCAGCAATTCATCGTCCGCAAGGGCGCGCTGCAGAAGCCGGAACAGCTCTCTGGCCTGCGCGTGGGCGTGGACAAGGGCACCACCCAGGAAGTGTATCTGCGCGAGAAATACCCGAAGACCACCGTGGTGGCGTATGACGACACCCCGCTCGCCTTCACCGCGCTGCGCAACGGCAACGTCCAGGCCATCACCCAGGACGGCTCCAAGCTGGCCGCGCTCTTGGCCAACGCGCCGGACAAGGCCAAGTACGAACTGGCGCCGTTCACGCTGACCCGAGAATTCCAGGCCATCGGCCTGCCCAAGGGCGAAGCCCGGCTGACCAAGGTAGTCAACGACACGCTGCGCGAACTGGAAAAGAGCGGCGACGCGGCCAAGATCTACGACCATTGGTTCGGCCCGAAGACCAAGGCCCCGCTGCCGCGCGATTTCAAGATCGGCGACGCGGCCTGACACTAGCTGTTCCGCTGCCCATAACCGCCGCGCGCCGGCGGTTTTGCCGTTTAGACGTTCCGTAGAAAGACGCACGCATGACCCCACCCGCCTGGCTAGGCCACAACTGGCTGGAGCCGCACTATCTCATCTGGCTGGGCAAGGGCGCGCTGCTGACCGGCTGGCTGTCGCTGCTGGTTGTCGTAGCCGCCAGCCTGCTCGGCATCGCCTTCACTGCGCTGCTCGATGGCGGCCCGCGCCCGCTGCGGCTGGCGACGCGGCTGTTTCTGGAATTGCACCGCAACACGCCGCTGATGGTGCAGCTGCTCTTGTGGTATTTCGGCGTGTCCGGCCTGTTGCCGGACGAGGCGAAAATCTGGCTGAACACGCCGCGCGCGCTGGCGCTGCCCTTCGGTCTGGCGCTGCCCTGGCCGTCGTTCGAATTCCTGGCCGCCTTCACCGCGCTGACGTTGTACAGCGCCGCCTTCATCAGCGGCGAATTGCAAGCCGGACTCAACGCGGTGCCCAAGGGCCAGCGGCTGGCGGCGCGCGCGCTGGGCATGAGCGGCTGGCAGGTACTGGGTCTGGTGGTGCTGCCGCAAGCCTGGCAGCTGGTGAAACGGCCGCTGGTCGGCCAGTACACCGCCATCGTCAAGAACACCTCGTTGACCATGGCGATAGGCCTGGCCGAGCTCTCTTACGCCTCGCGCCAGGTGGAGACCGAAACGCTGCTGGCCTTCCAGTCTTTCGCCGCCGCCACCGCGCTCTACCTGGTGCTGGTGCTGATCACCCAATTGCTGGCTCAGCGGCCGGAGCCCGAATGGAGAACATTGCGATGATCCCGCCGGTGATACAAGACAATCTCGACTACCTGCTGTGGGGCAATCTGGCCGGCGGCGAACCCGGCGGCCTGCTGTTGACCGCGGCGCTGAGCCTGGCCGCCGCGCTGCTGGCCAGCGTACTGGGGCTGGCGCTGGGCGTCGCCCAGCTGATGGGCGGGCCGGCGCTGCGCCGCGCGCTGACCGCCGCCACCGCGCTTCTGCGCGCCATCCCGGTGCTGATGCTGATCTTCTGGTGCTATTTCCTGCTGCCGCTGCTGTTCGGCATAGACGTTCCCGGCCTGCTGACGGTGATCCTGGCGCTGGCGCTGATCCACTCGGCCTACCTGGGCCAGGCGGTGCTGGCCGGCCTGACGGCGGTGGGCCGCGGCCAATGGCACGCCGGGCTGGCGCTGGGCTTCTCCCGCTGGCAGACGCTGCGCTGGCTGATCCTACCGCAGGCGCTGCGCATCATGCTGCCCTCCTTCGTCAACCAGTGGGTGTCGCTTCTGAAGGACAGCTCGCTGGCCTATATCGTCGGCGTGGCCGAGTTCACCTTCGTCGCCACCCAGGTCAACAACCGCGAGCAGGTGTATCCGCTGGAAATCTTCAGCGCCATCGCCACAGGCTACCTCATGCTGTGCGGCCTGCTGCAGCTGGCCGGCCACTTGGTCCAGCGTCGCTGGCGGCTGCCGGCCTGATCACAACT
>NZ_PQWB01000189.1:64283-71309 GCF_002924365.1 Chromobacterium alticapitis
ATGTCGGTGAACGACCAGGCGCAGAAACCCAGCAGCTCGACACCGTCGCTGATCGCTTCGCGGCAGGCCTGCAGATGGCTGCGCAGATAGGCGATGCGGTAGTCGTCACGCACCTTATCGCCGTCCTCCAGCCGGTCGAACTCGCCCAGGCCGTTCTCGGTGATCAACACCGGCAGCGCGTAGCGGCTGCTCAGCCGCCGCATGGCGATGCGCAGCCCGGTCGGGTCTATCGCCCAGTCCCAATTGGATGTTTGCAGCGTCGGATTGGGCGCGGTGCGATAGAGGCCGGGCACGCCTCTGGCCGGCGTGCTGCCTTTCTTCCCGGTGGTATTGATGCGGGCGAGCCCCACGCCGTCCGGCGGATTGGCGGTATAGGTCAAGGTGTAATAGTAATTGAGGCCGATGAAGTCTGGCCGCGCCTGCGCCAGCGCCTCCATATCGCCGGGCAGGATGTCCGGCGCTTCGCCGCGCTCGCGCAGCCAGGCCAGCGCCACTTGCGGATAGCGTCCATAGCAATACACGTCCAGCCACCAGTGGTTGGTGAATGCTTCCGCGTTGTCGAAAGCCAGCATGTCGGCAGGCGCGCACGAGGCCGGGTAGGCCGGCGAATAGGCGAAGCTGGGGCCGATGCGGCCGTCCGGCACGAGCTGGCGGAACAGCTGAATGGCGCGCGCGTTGGCCAGGAAGGCGATGTGGTTGGCGGCGTAAAAACGCTGGCGGTCGGCCACCGCCGGCGGATGCGTCGCCAGCAAGTAGGCATTGCTGAGGTTGTAGTTCTGCTCGTTCAGCGATACCCAGGTCTTGACCCGATCGCCGTAGCGGCGGTACAGCAAGGCGCAGTAGCCGCCAAAGTCGTCGATGACGCGCCGGTCTTCCCAGCCACCGTATTCGTCCTGCAGCGCCTGCGGCATGTCCCAGTGATACAGCGTCAGCACCGGCTCGATGCCGCGCGCCAGCAAGGCGTCTATCAGGCGGTCATAAAAGGCCAACCCGGCTTCGTTAGGCTCTCCTCGCCCCTGCGGCAGCACCCGTGGCCAGCTGACCGAGAAGCGGTAGGCCGTCAGGCCCATTTCCGCCATCAGCGCGACATCCTCATCCATGCGGTGATAGTGGTCCACCGCCACGTCGCCATGGCTGCCCTGGAAGGTGCGGCCCGGCTCGCGCGTGAAAACATCCCAGACCGACGGCCCCTTGCCGTCGGCGTCGAAGGCGCCCTCCACTTGGTAAGCGGCGGAGGCGGCGCCCCACAGGAAATCGTCGGGAAAGGGCTTGAGGCTGTGGTGATGCATGCGGGTCTCCGGTGAAAGCGGCTATGCCTATTGGTCGGCGCGGCGGCCGGCAAGTTCGACGATGATGCGGCATCGCGCGGCCGGCGGGAAAACCATCCGCTCAAATCCTGGCGAAAAACCGCCTGCCGCTTCAAGCCGCCACGGTTTTCCGCTAAGGTGTGGCGCTCCGCCACCCGCCATCCACATCATGAACCGACAAGACCCGCCGCGCGACCGCGGCTTCTGGCGCATCCTGCTGGTTTTCCTGAAGCTGGGCCTGACTTCCTTCGGCGGCCCGGTCGCCCACCTCGGCTATTTTCGCGCCGAATTCGTCGAGCGCCGGCGCTGGCTGGCGGAGCGCGACTACGCCGACTTGGTGGCGCTGTGCCAATTCCTGCCCGGACCGGCCAGCAGCCAGGTGGGCATGGCGCTGGGCCTGTCGCGCGGCGGCCTGGCCGGCGCGCTGGCCGCCTGGCTGGGCTTCACGCTGCCGTCGGCGCTGCTGATGCTGCTGCTGGCGCTAGGCCTGTCGCATCACGCCCAAGCCGTGCCGCCCGGCGCGCTGCACGGACTGAAACTGGCCGCGGTGGCGGTGGTGGCGCAGGCGGTGTGGAGCATGGCGCGCCAGCTATGCCCGGACCGGCCGCGGCTGACGCTGATGGGCATCGCCTGCTGCCTGGCCTTGTTGGTAGCTGCGCCCTGGCTGCCATTGGCCGTCATCGCGCTGGCCGGCGCGGCCGGCCGCCTGTGGCTGGCCCCGCCAGCGCCGGGCGCGCCTGCGGCCGATGACGCCTCCGCTCCCAGCCGCCGCCGCGGCGCGCTGTGGCTGGCGCTGTTCTTCGCCCTGCTCGCCGGCCTGCCGCTATTGGCCGCGGCCTGCCCAGGCTACCGGCTGGCGCTGTTCGACGCCTTCTACCGCAGCGGCGCGCTAGTATTCGGCGGCGGCCATGTGGTGCTGCCGCTGTTGGAAACCGCATCCGTCGCCAGCGGCTGGGTGCCCAGAGACGCCTTCCTCGCCGGCTACGGCGCGGCGCAGGCGCTGCCCGGCCCGCTATTCGCCTTCGCCGGCTTCCTGGGCGCGGCCGGCGACGGCAGCTGGCAAAGCGGCGCGCTGGCGCTGGCGGCCATCTTCTTGCCCGGCTTTCTGCTGCTGGCCGGCGCCCTGCCGTTCTGGCACCGGCTGCGCGCCGCGCCGGCCGCGCAATCGGCCCTGGCCGGCGTCAACGCCGCGGTGGTCGGCCTGCTGCTGGCCGCGCTCTACCATCCAGCCTGGACCAGCGCGGTGCGCGCGCCGGCCGACTTCGCCGCCGCGCTGCTGGCCTTGTTGGCGCTGAGCGCCTGGAAGCTGCCGCCCTGGCTGGTAGTGGGGCTGTGCGCGGCGGCGGGATGGCTCGCGCTGTAGACGAAAAAGCCCGCCGATAGGCGGGCTGCGGTCAGCTTGAGGCGCCGGCTCAGTCCAGGTGCTTCTTGAAGAACTGCTCCATCGCGCCATAAGCGGCCAGACGGTTTTCCTCGTTATGGAAGCCGTGTCCCTCGTTGTCTTTGACGATGTACTCCACGTCCACGCCGCGTTTCTTCAAGCCCTCCACAATCTGGTTGGATTCGTTGATGTTGACGCGCGGGTCCTTGGCGCCTTGCAACACCAAGAGCGGCGCCTGGATGCGGTCCACGTGGAGCGCCGGCGAACGCGCTTCCATCATTTCCTTATCCTTCACCGGATCGCCCACCATCTGGTAGGTCATGTCCAGATACGGCTTCCAGTACGGCGGGATGGTCTTCATGAAGGTAAACAGGTTGGACACGCCTACGTAGTCCACGGCGCAGCGGTACAGCTCCGGCGTCTTGGTGATGCCGGACAGCGTGGCGTAGCCGCCATAGCTGCCGCCGTAGATGCATACCTTTTTAGGATCGGCCACGCCCTGCTTGACCAGCCAGTCCACGCCATCGCTGACATCGTCCTGCATCTTGCCGCCCCACTCCTTGAACGAGGCTTCCCAGAACTGGCGGCCGTAGCCGGTGGAGCCGCGGAAATTCATCTGCAGCACGGCCCAACCGCGGCTGGCGAAGAACTGCGCCTCCGGATTGAAGCCCCAGCTGTCGCGCGCCCACGGCCCGCCGTGCGGATTGACGATCACCGGCAGGTTCTTGGCGTCCTCTTTGCCCTTGGGCAGGGTCAGATAGCCGTGGATGGTCAGGCCGTCGCGGCTCTGGTACTGGATGGGCTTGATCGACGCCATCTGGTCTTCATGCAGCCAAGGCGTGATGGCGGCCAGCAGCGTCAGCTTGTCATGCTTCTGGTCGTACAGATAGCGCTTGCCCTGGGTCTTGTCGTTCCAGGCGGCCACCACGAAGCGGTCTTCATTGCGGTTGCCTGACTGGATTTCCACCAAGTCGCCCGGGAAATGCGCCTGCAGCTTGGCATACAACTCGCGCGAGGCTGGATCGAAGCATTCGCGGCCCAGCTTGTCGGTTTCGAAGCTGGCGCAAGTGATGGTCTTGCGCTTGCGCGAATAGCCCAGCTCGCTGACATCCACATCGTTGCGGGCGTAGATCTCCTTGACCTCCTTATTGGCCTTGGGGTCGTACTCGACAATGGCGCTCTTGTCGCGGCCCAGATTGCTGGCGGCGTAGAAGCGCTGGTTGTCCGGGGTGAAGAGCAGCGGCGCGAAGCTGTCGCGGAAATCCGTAGTCAGCAGCTTGCGGAACGGCTCGCCCGGCTTGTCGCGATAGCGCACGGTATTGTTGACGCCGTCGGTCTCGATGGCGATGCGGATATTGCCTTTATGGTCAGTGCCCCAGCCAGTCACCTTGCCCGGGTTTTCCGCTTCCAGCGTCAGCTTGCCGGTTTTCAGATCCACGCGGTAGACGTCGAAAATTTCCCGGTTGCGCTTGTTCAGGCTGACCAGCAACTGATTGTCCTGGTCGACCAGGCCGTCCACGATCTCCGCCCGCACGCCGGGAAACGGCGTCAGATCGCGCGTCTTGCCCGTTTTCAGGTCCACACTGAACAAATGGAAATTCTCGTCGCCGCCGCTGTCCTTGACGTAGACCAGCTGATTATTGCCCTTCCAGAAATAGCCGGCCAGATCGCGGTCCTTGACCGCGGTGACGCGCTGGTCCGGCTTACCCGGGCGGCGCACCACGATATTGCGGCGAGACTCCCATGGCGACAGGAAAGCCACGCTCTTGCCATCCGGCGAAACGGTGAAGTTGCTCTGTTCGGGATTGCGGAAAAAATCCTTCAGCGGAATATCCGCCGCCGCAGCGGAGCCGGCCAGCAAAGATGCCGCCAGCAAGGTGAGGGTCATTTTCAAGGCTGTTTCTTTCTTCTCAAGGACTGGAAATCCACGCGGCTGCGAGGCCAGTGTTCCTGCTCGGACATTCCACGCGTCATCAAATGGTAATGCCTTGCCCCAACCCCACGCAATATGCGTTTGTAATTTTCACGTTTTGCCATTTAACGTCAATTATTTACTTAAATGCGGCAATGAAAAATCCGCCATTGACGGCAATCAAGCACAATACATCAGGCAATTCGAATATTGCGCTCCCAGGCGTAAGCTGGCGCCGTTCAACTCACTGGAGCATGCAGATGAAACGCCTCGCCCCTCGCCTGACCCTGCTGGCCGCCATCGTCGCCAGCTTGCCCGCCTTGGCCCAACCGGCCGCGCCGGATTATGTCGACTCCAATCAATTCCTCAAGGCTGCGGGAGAGCGCGTGCTGCCGCCGGACATCCCCTGGAACGGATCCAGCCAGCAGTTCGCCGTCGCCAAGGACGACCCCTGGGCCACGCCGTTCGAAGCCTCCGGCTTCACCCATACCCCGCCTTATGACGAAACCATCGCCTACCTGCAAAAACTGGCCGCGGCCCAGCCCAATCTGATCCAACTGACGGCATTGCAGGAGAAGACCGGCGAAGGGCGACCCTTCATGATGGCGATCGTCTCCGCCTCGGCCGACAAGTCCGCCGCCGGCCTCAAGGCTTCCGGCAAACCCACGCTCTACATCGAGGCCGGCATCCACCCCGGCGAGGCCAACGACAAGGACGCCGGCTTGATGCTGCTGCGCGACCTGAGCGCGCGCGGCACTTTGCGCCCCCTGCTGGACAAGATAAATGTCTTATTCGTTCCCACCGTCAACATCGACGGCGACATGCGCTACGGCAAATACGGCCGCATCAACCAGAACGGGCCGGTGGAGACCGGCTGGCGCGTCAACAGCCGCAATCTGAACCTGAACCGCGACTTCACCAAGCTGGACAGCCCGGAAATCCGCAACGTGGCGCGGGCGCTGGACGAATACCAGCCGGATTTCTTCATCGACACCCACAGCACCGATGGCGTGAACTACCAGTACGACGTCACCTACTGCAATAACGGCGAGGGCTGGTCGCACGCATCCAGCCGCTGGATGGACCAGGTCATGACGCCCTATGTCTACCGCGAGCTGCGCGCTTACGGCCATGAGCCCAATGTCTGCATCTCGATGAACGACAACGAGGACATCAGCCAGGGCTACTACCCGTATTACAGCGACTTGGCCCGCTTCTCCAACCAGTACGCCGACGCGCGCGGCATTCCCGGCATTCTTGTGGAATTGCACGCGCTCAAGCCGTACAAGCAGCAGGTATTGGGCAATTACGTGCTGTACAAGGCCATCCTGGAGAGCATGGCGGCCAACCGCGACAGCCTGCGCGCCGCCATCGCCCAGGACAGGGCCGAGCGGCCCAAGGAAGTGACGCTGACCTGGAAAGCGGCCGAAGGCAAGCCGCAAACCGTGCCGTTCAAAGGCGTCAAGTTCGAGAAGGTGCCATCGCCCATCACCGGCGACAAGATCGTGCGCTGGAGCAATCAGCCGCAGGCCTATCAGATTCCGTTCACCCCGCAGTCCGTGCCGGACCTGGTAGTGCCGCGGCCCAAGGCCTATGTGGTCCCGGCGCAATGGACGGAGGTGATCGCGCGGCTGAAGACGCACGGCATCGCCATGACTACGCTGAAGCAGCCCACTTCCATGGATGTCACGGTCTACCGCTTGGAGGATGTCAAGCTGGGCACGCCGTTCGAGCCGGACCGCGAATCCGCCGACAAGATTCCCGGCTACGAAGGCAGGCTGCTGATCTCCGGCAAGCCGATGCCGCAGCAGCGCAAAGTCACTTACCCGGCCGGCTCGGTGGTGATAGACCCGAATCAACAACTGGGCACGCTGGCCATGATTCTGCTGGAACCGTCCAGCCCGGACGCCTTCCTGAGCTGGGGTTTCTTCAACGCCAACCTGACCTCGGCGGAAGCGCCGGAAGCCTATGTGATGGAGCCGATGGCGCGGCGCATGCTGGCGGAAAGCCCGGAACTGCGCCAAGCCTTCGCCGCCAAGCTCAAGGCCGACCCCAAGTTCGCCAAGGACCGCGGCGCGCGCCTCAACTGGTTTTATGAGCGCACGCCGTTCGCCGACAGCAACCGCTATCTATACCCGGTCGGCATCGTCCGCTAAGCCTCTCCCGGCCGGGACGCCGCCGCGTCCCGGTCTACAATACAAGGCAGCCATGCGGCGGGAGGCGGAGCGACATCATGCACATCACCATCCTGGGCGCGGCGGCCTGCCTGGGCCAGCCGGGACAAACCACCAGCTTTTTGATAGGAAACGATACCCTGCTTGACTGCGGCACCGGCTGCGGTTCGCTGGATATCGAGGCGCTGCTGGCGCTGCGCCGCGTGCTGCTGACCCACAGCCATATCGACCACTGCGGCCTGCTGCCGCTGC
>NZ_PQWB01000028.1 GCF_002924365.1 Chromobacterium alticapitis
GAAGGTCTCATCCACTTCGACAATCCCCCGGGTCTGCGTCGCCAGGTGATCTGATGCGCAATGCAAGAAGCGATGGCGCCACAAGAAAGCCGTGTTCTTGCTAATGCCGCATGCGCGCGCCGCGGCCCGCACGGTCAAGCCATCCTGCAGCGCTTGGGCATAGCTCAGCCAGCGATCGGCCTTGCGCAATTTGGCCAATGGACTGCCCGACAAGGCATTACAGGTCCGGTGGCACTGTTTGCAGCGATAACGCCGCAGGCCTCGGCTCCAGCCCCATAGCGCCAACTGATTGGCCTCGGCCTGGCAGTGTGGGCAAGCCGTCAGGTCGGGCAAGGCGTCCTGAACGGCGTCATGGTGAGTGGGGTGCTTGAGAGCGGAGGACAACAGACTCCGCTGTTTGAGGGTGAGTTGATCCAGCTGGGCAAGAAAACGCTGAAAACTTTGGGCATCCATGGCGTTGCTCCCGGTCTGCTACCGTATTCAGCATAGCTCCCAACACGGAATTGGGACATAGCCATAAAAAACGGCATGGCTGGGCGCCATGCCGTTTTGCGTGGGGGAGTGGGCCTTATTTGGCCATCGCGTCCTTTACGCATTTCTTGGTGAAACTCTGCTTGGCGGCGCCGGCCAGCTTCTTCTGGGCCGACTTGGCGTCGCAGGAGGCCTGGGCGGCTGCCGTGTCCTTTTCGCACTTCTTCAGGAAGCTTTGCTTGGCGGCGCCAGCCAGTTTTTTGTCGGCGGCCTTGGCGTCGCAGGCGGCGTCGGCCAAGGCCAGGTTGGCGCTGAACAGGGCGAGCGCGGCGAGCAGCAGGGGTTTACGCATGTTTCCATCTCCGGGTTGTGAATGCCCGTCTTGCGGGCGGAAGTTATTGTTCTGCATGTTTTTGCCTGGCGTTCAGCCAGTAGACCAGGGTTAGGGCTGCCAGCGCGAACAGCAATAGCATCAGCGCCAGCTGATGGGCCGACGAGTAGTCCGCCTGCTCCACCTGATTGTATAGCGCGATCGAGATCACACGAGTGGAGCCGTCGATATTGCCGCCTATCATCAGCACCACGCCGAACTCGCCCACGGTATGGGCGAAGCCCAGGCAGGCCGCGCTGAGCACGCCGCTGCGGCAGGACGGCAGGATGATGTGGCGCATGCGCTGCAACGGGCCGGCGCCCAGCAGCTTCGCGCTTTCCAGTTCTTCCTGCCTCACGGCGCGGAAGCTGGCCAGCAGCGGCTGCAGCACGAAGGGCAGCGAATACAGAACCGAAGCGACGACCAGGCCGTGGAAGGTGAAGGCGAGGCCGGGCAAGCCCAGCGCCGCGGTCAGCCAGCCCACGGGGCCGCGGGGGCCGAACGCCAGCAATAGATAAAAGCCCAGCACCGTGGGCGGCAGCACCAGAGGCAGCATGGCCGCGGCCTCGGCCAGCGGGCGAATTTTGGAGCGGCCCCGCGCCAGCCACCAGGCGAAAGGCACGCACAGCGCCAGCAGCAGCGCGGTGCTGATGCCGGCCAGCCGCAGGGTCAGCGCGATGGCGCTCCAGTCCTGAGGCGTCACGGCTTGAAGCGGTAGCCTGCCTGCGCCATCAGGGCGCGCGCCTGCTCGCCCTTCAGGAACGCCATCAGCGCGCCGGCGGCCGGCGTGGCCTTGATCTGCAGCGCATCCTGGCGGATGGGCTGATGCAGCTTGGCCGGCACCAGCCAGTAATGGTCATGAATCCCTTGTTCCAGCAATTGGGAATAGGCGACGAAGGCGAAGTCCGCGCCGCCGACTTCGGCGAACTGCATGGTCTGGCTGATATTGTCGCCGGTCAGCAGCTTGGGTTTGACCGAAGCCTCCAGCTTCATCGAGGCCAGCGTTTCCATCGCGGCGCGGCCGTAGGGCGCAGTGGCGGGATTGGCCACTGCGAGCTTGGCGAAATCGCCGCGGCGCAGCGCGGCCTCCCCGGCGTCGCCGCGCTGCTTGCTCCACAGCGCCAGCTGGCCATAGGCGTAAGTGAACTGACTGGCCGGCGCGCCTATGCCGGCGCGGGCCAGCTCGGCGGGCCGCTCGTCGTCGGCGGACAGGAAGACGTCGAACGGCGCGCCCTGGCGGATTTGCGCCGCCAGCTTGCCGGAGGCGCCGGCGCTGGACTTGATGTCGTGGCCGGTGGCGGCTTTGAAGGCCACGGCTATCTTGTCCAGCGTCTGCTGGAAATTGCTGGCCACCGCCACATTGACGGTATCGGCCAGCGCGATGGGGGAGGCAAACAGGCAAACGAGGGCGAAGCGTAGTCTGGTTTTCATGGCGGCAACAGGCCCGATGAGGCAGTGGATTTGACCGTCATTATGAGGCTAGTCGCCTCACGCTATCCAGTGGCCAGCGCATTTTCCCCGGTTTGCAGCAAGCATTGCCAGTCGCAGGCCAGCAGGGAGTGCCAGGCCTCGGCTGGAGCCGGCTCTCGCGGCAGCCGGACTCCTTGGAGATTGACGCCGCCGCCCAGCAAACGACCGTCTCCGGCATCGGACAGCTGAACCACGCTGGCCACTTGTTCCAGATAGGGGGCGATGCCGCGCCGCAGCGGCGAACGGTCGTCGTCGGGCCGGTGCGGACGCAGGAAGGGCGGCGGCGCGCCCACATCGCCCAGATAGCTGCGCAGCGCCAGGCGCAGGCGCATCGCGCCGGGCCCCGCTTCTTGCGCCAGCGGCAATTCGGGCAGCCAGGCGCGCAGCAGCGCTTGTAGGCGCAGGTTCAGGCTGTTGCCCATGGCCGTCGCCGTCAGTTGCCAGCGGCCGTCGGCGTTTTGGTCCAGCAGCCATATCGGCTCCAGCAATAGCGCGCGGTAGGCGGTGAACCTGGCCGGCGCATCGCCGCACAGGAATTGCCGACTGTCCCGGCCTTGTTGAAACGGCAGCGGCGCTTCGCCCTCCGGGCGGCCGCGGGCCAGGCTGACCCGGCAGAGCTCGTTCCAGGCGACCAGCGCGCATCCTAGATTGAAGAAGGGTTTCATTTCTGGTCGTGTTCGTATGGGTTGAAGAGGCCGCTCGCTTGCAGTCGACGCGGCGTTGCCTGCCCAAAGGCATGCTTTCAGGCTGAAAAATAGGCAAAACTGCGGCAAATGCTGTTGATATGGAACAAACTATGGGAATTACGCCGCTCGTGGCCTGTCATGTCGGACAGGGCGGCTTGCTGTATGATTCTGCCTTTGCCTGCCGCCCGCGGCAGTGAAACCGATCCTTGTTCTTGAGCGCTATGAAAAGATTTTCCGGCATTGTGTTATTGATTCTGTTGTGCGCCGTCGGCTGGCTGGGCTGGACCGCGCTGATGCCGCTGGCCATGCCGGACGGCGGCTACCGGCTATTGGTAGGGCCCAACCGCACGATGAAGCAGATCGCCCGCGCGCTGGCGCAGGACGGCGCCATCCGCAATCAACAGATGCTGGTGGCGCTGGCGCGGCTGTCCGGCGCGGATCGCCGGATCAAGGCCGGCCTGTACCGCTTTCAGGGGCCGCAATCCCTGCTGGATGTGCTGGAGCGGCTGAAGGAGGGCCGGCCGGACGAAGCCAGCCTGACCGTGATAGAAGGCTGGACTTTCCGCCAATTCCGCCAGGCGGTGGCGCGCAGTCCTGACCTGAGCCATGGCGCGAAAGCGCTGGACGACGCCGAACTGATGCGCGAGCTGGGCCTGCCCGGCGCGAATCCGGAAGGCTTGTTCTTCCCCAGCACCTATTTGTTCACGCCGGGCGCGTCGGACATGGATCTGTACCGGCTGGCCTTCGACAAGATGCAGCGGCAGCTGGAGGCGGCCTGGACGGCGCGCAAGCCCAATTTGCCCTACCATACGCCTTATGAAATGTTGACCATGGCCAGCCTGATCGAGAAGGAAACCGCCAGCGAGGCGGACCGCGGCATGGTGGCGTCCGTCTTCGTCAACCGCCTGCGGCTGGGTATGCGGCTACAGACCGACCCCTCGGTGATCTATGGCATGGGCGACGGCTACCAGGGCAATATCGGCAAGGCCGACTTGCGCCGCGATACGCCGTACAATACCTATACCCGCGCCGGCCTGACGCCGACGCCGATCGCGTTGCCTAGCAAGGCCGCGCTATACGCCGCCGCGCAGCCGGCGGAATCGACCGCGCTGTATTTCGTCGCCCGCGGCGACGGCAGCTCGCAGTTTTCCAGCACCCTGGACGAACACAACCAGGCCGTGCGCAAATATATTCTGAAGAAAGGCCAGCAATGAGCAGCGCCCAGCAGGTCCGCCGAGGCCGTTTCATCACGCTGGAAGGGATAGACGGCGCCGGCAAGAGCACCCATCTGTCCTTCATCCGCGACTGGCTGGCCCGCCATGATGTCGACGCCGTTTTCACCCGCGAGCCGGGCGGCACGCCGCTGGGCGAGAAGATACGCGAGCTGCTGCTGGCGCCCGACACGCGCGTCTCGCTGGACGCCGAGGCTTTGCTGGCTTTCGCCGGCCGCCAGCAGCACATCGCCGAGGTGATCGCGCCGGCGCTGGATGCCGGCCGCTGGCTGGTGTCGGACCGCTTCACCGACTCCACCTACGCCTTTCAAGGCGGCGGCCGCGGCGTGCCGTTCGAGCGCATACGCGCGCTGGAAGAGTGGGTGCAGCGCGGCCTGCAGCCGGATCTCACCCTGCTGTTCGACCTGCCGCTGGACGTGGCGGCCCAGCGCATGTCGGGCACTCGGGTGCTGGACCGTTTCGAGCAAGAGGCGGCCGATTTCCACCAGCGCGTGCGCGACGCCTATCTGCGGCGCGCGGCGGCGGAGCCTGGTCGCTTCGCGGTGCTGGATTCCAGCCGCAGCATAGAAACCATCCAGGCGGATATCGCGAACCATCTGCAAACCCTGTGGGAGCGCGGCTGATGCTATATCCATGGCAGGGCGGGGACTGGCGGCGGCTTTCCGCCGAGCGCGAGCGGATGCCGGGCGCCTGGCTGTTCACCGGCTGCGCCGGCATCGGCAAGCAGGCTTTCGCCGAGCATCTGGCGCAGTCGCTGCTGTGCGAAAGCCCCGGCCCCGACCATCAGCCTTGCGGCCAGTGCCAGGGCTGCCGCTGGTTCCTGGGCGGCACGCATCCGGATTTCCGCCGTCTATCGCCGTTCGCCGACGAGGACGAAGACGGCAAGGAAGCCAAGACCACGCGCAAGCTGCCGCAAATCAAGATCGAGGCGGTGCGCGAGGTGATCGATTTCGCCCACCTGACCGCGCATCGGGCCGGGCATCGCGTGATTCTGGTGGAGCCGGCCGAGAACCTTAACCTGGCCGCCGCCAACGCCTTGTTGAAAATACTGGAAGAGCCGCCGGAGGCCGTGTTGTTCCTGTTGGTGTCGCACGCGCCGCAGCGGCTGTTGCCGACGATACGCAGCCGCTGCCGCCAGTTCGCGCTGACGCGGCCGGCGGAGTCCGTCGCGCTGGCCTGGCTGAAGGAGCAGGGCATCGCCCATGCCGAGGCGGAGCTGGCGCACAACGGCGGCGCGCCGCTGTTCGATCACGATCCGGAGCTGGCGGCGCTGCGCGGCCAGTTCATCCGCGGCCTGGGGCAGCCCAGTTTCGCCGGCATGCTGCAACTGGCCGAGCTGCTGGACAAGAACAAGCAGCTGTCCTTGTCGCAGCCCTTGTCCTGGCTGCAGAAATGGCTGCATGATCTGGCGGCGCTGCGCCTGGCCGGGCGGCTTCGCTATTATCCGGATCAGGAGAAGGCGCTGGCCGCGCTGGCGGCGCGTTGCGACGCGGCCCAGTTGATGGCCTGCCAGCAAGGCTTGACCGCCTTGGCGCCCTTTGCGCAACATACGCTGAATATCCGCCTGCAATTGGAGGCGGCGTTGATGGATTATTTGAAGATCTTCGCCGGCGCCAAAGCCGGTTAGAGATGGAGAGGCAAGCCCCGATATGGACGCCGCCAATGCCCGGCCCGACCTGAGCAATCCCAACCGCCCCGGCGTGCTGTCGCTGCACATCAAGGAGCGCAGCGCGCTGTTTGCCGCCTATATGCCCTTCGTGCGCAACGGCGGCATCTTCATTCCCACCAACAAGGAAATGCAACTGGGCGAGGAGGTTTTCCTGTTGTTGACGCTGATGGACGATCCGCAGCGCATCGCGGTGCAGGCCAAAGTGGTGTGGATCACGCCGGGCGGCGCCAACAACAGCCGGGTGCAGGGCGTGGGCGTGGAGTTTGTTTCCGGAGACGCCGGGAAGCAGGCCAAGGACAAGATAGAGTCGCTGCTGGGCGGCGTGCTCAACTCCAGCCGCCCTACCCATACGATGTGAGGGCCGGGGAGGCCGGCATGGTATGCTGTAGGCTGTTAGACAGATTCGCCATCCGCCATGCTGATAGATTCCCACTGCCACATCAATTTTCCCGATCTCGCCGAGCGCCTGCCCGAGGTGCTGGCCAATATGCGCCAGAACCAGGTTTCACACGCGTTGGTGATAGGCGTCAGCCGCCCCAAGTATCCGCAAGTGCTGGCGCTGGCCGAAGCCCATCCCCATCTGTACGCCACGGTGGGCGTGCACCCTGACGACCCGGAGGCCGAGGAGTACAGCGAGGACGAACTGGTCGAGCTGGCGGCTCATCCGCGCGTGGTGGGCATAGGCGAAACCGGCCTGGACTACCACTGGTGCAAGGGCGATCTGGCCTGGCAGCACGAGCGCTTCCGCACTCACATCCGCGCCGCCAAGCGCGTCGGCCTGCCGCTGGTGATCCACACCCGCGAATCGGCAGCCGACACCATACGCATCATGCAGGAAGAGCATGCCGAGCGATGCGGCGGGGTGATGCACTGCTTCACCGAAACCTGGGAAGTGGCCGAGGCCGCGCTGGCGCTGGGCTTCTATATCTCCTTCTCCGGCGTGGTGACCTTCAAGAACGCCAAGCAGGTTCAGGAAGTGGCGCAAAAAGTGCCGCTGGACAGGCTGCTGATCGAGACCGACTCGCCGTATCTGGCGCCGGTGCCGCACCGCGGCAAGCTCAACGAGCCGGCCTATGTGCGCCATGTGGCCGAGTTCATCGCCGGACTGCGCGGCCTCTCTTTCGAAGAGGTGGCGCAGGCCAGCACCGATAATTTCTTCCGCCTGTTCGCCAAGGCGGCGCGCTGAACGGAGGCCGCCATGCGTCCATTCGCCCTTGTCCTGTTCTTGCTGGCCGCGATGCCCGCCCGGGCCAATTGCGTGCAACTGGGAGGGCGCAGCTTCTGCGCGCCGCCGGGCGGCATGGCTGTGCTGCATCAAGGGCAGGCCTATTGCGGGGCCGGTGCCTGCGTGGCGGATGCGTTCGGCAATCTGTTCTGCTCGCCGTTTCCGGGTGGCGACGTGATACGGGCCAATGGCGCGTTCTATGCCGGCCCCGGGTTTTGCGTGCTGGGGCCGGACGGCGCCGCGCATTGCGCCGCCGCGCCGCGCGGCAATTGCGCCATCGTGTCCGGCGAGGTGAAATGCGATGGCGGATCGATGGCCGCGCCGGCGGTGCGGCCGCCGCTGTGCCAATGAACGACAAGGGACGCTGTGGATAAGCTAGAAGTCACCATCCTGGGCTGCGGCTCCAGCTCCGGCACGCCGGCCATAGGCTGCCGCTGCGAAACCTGCGCCTCGACCGACCCGCGCAACCAGCGCACCCGCGCCAGCGCCTACGTGCGAGTCGGGGAAGTGGGTTTCCTGATCGATACCGGGCCGGACCTGCGCCAGCAAGCTCTGCGCGAGGGGGTGGAGCGGCTGGACGCGGTGCTGTACACGCATCCGCATGCGGACCATCTGAACGGCATAGACGACCTGCGCGCGTTTTGCTATTTGAAGAAAGGGCCGATTTCGCTGTACGGCAACGACTTCACCATGGGCAATATCCGCGAGCGCTTTGGCTACGCCCTGCAGCCGCCATCCAAGATGTGGGACAAGCCGGTGTTGCTGCCGGAAACGGTGAGCGGCCCCTTCCGCCATCAGGGCGTGGAGTTGACGCCCATCCCTCTGCTGCATGGCAGCTGGCCCTGCCTGGGTTGGCGCCTAGGCAATATGGCCTGGCTGACCGATCTGTCCCGCATTCCGGACAGCAGCCTGCCCTTGCTCGAGGGCCTGGATCTGCTGTTCCTGGACTGTCTGAATGCCGATCCCTATCCCTCCCATCTGTCGGTCGCGGAATCTTTCGAGTGGGCGGCCAAGATAGGCGCGCGCCGCACCGTGCTGATCCACATGACGCACAAGCTGGAATACGGCGTACTGAGCGCGCAATGCCCACCTGGCGTGGAAGTTGGCTTTGATGGCTGGAAGGCGGAGCTGCCCTTTATATGATGATCATCATGTTTAAAAGTGCATGATTATCAATAGGTTGGGAGACTCACTTCTTTAGCGGGATTTTTTGGTCCAATACGGCCACCGCGGTGATCGCGTTGTCCGGACTGCCGTCCACCAGCTTGTCAGAGTAAGTCAGATAGGTCAGCACATTGCGCTTGACGTCTATGATGCGCACCACGCGCACATGCTTGAACACGAAGGACGCGCCCTCTTTGAAAACCTGCTCCTGCTTGGGCAAGGGGCCGTTAAAGCGGATGGAGCCGACCTGGCGGCAGGCCACGGAGAAGCGCGACGGGTCCTTGGCCAGGCCCAGCGCGCCGGAATAGCCGCCGGTGCGGGCGCGCGACACATAGCAGGCCACGCCCTGCACCGCGGGATCGTCAAAGGCTTCGACGACGACTTTATCGTTGGGGCTGAGCAGCTTGAAGGTGGTGGACACCTCGCCCACTTCTTCAGCGCGGGCGAGCGGGGCGAGGCTCAGGCAGGCAAGCGACAGCAGCGCTATTTTCTTCATCTTCATCGGGCGTTTCTCCAGTGGCGCGCGGCAGGGCCGCGATGGCGGCGATGCCGCTAGCATTGTAGGGAAGACGGCGCCATTGCTCAATCGGCGGCCTGCCGCTCCCGGAAAGCCGCCATCTCATCGGCGACGAAGTATTCGATCATGGTGCGATAGACCGCCGCCGTCAGCGCGGCGTCCGCGCCCAGCTCGCCTGCCAGCCGCTGCACCCGCCTCATCACTTGGTCGACGCGCTTGCCGCCCTCCACTTCGTCGCGGCTTTGCTTGAACGCCGCAGCCTGGCGCACGTAGAGGCCGCGCTCAGCGATCTGCGCCACCAGCGCGCGGTCTATGCGGTCTATCTGCTCGCGCACTTCGTCCAGGCTCTGGCATTGATAAATCTGTTCCATGTCGCTCTCCGGCTCAGTAATAGTTCAGGCCCATGGCCGCTTTGACTTCGGCCAGGGTGCGCGCGGCCACGTCGCGCGCGCGGCGGGTGCCGGCCTTCAGCATGTCCAGCACGGCGGCCGGGTCTTGCGCGTAGTGCTCGCGGCGCGCGCGTATCGGCGCCAGCATGTCCTGCAAGCAGTCCTCCAGATGTTTTTTGATCACGGTGTCGCCCAGGCCGCCGCGTTGATAATGGGCTTTCAACTCCGCTACCAAGGCCTGGTCCGGATGAAAAGCGTCCAGATAGGTGAAGACCACATTGCCTTCCACCTGGCCTGGCTCGTCCACGCGCAGGTGGTTCGGATCGGTGTACATCATCTTGACCGCCTGGCGGATGTCGTCGGGACTGGCGGACAGCGTGATGGTGTTGCCCAAGGATTTGGACATCTTGGCCTTGCCGTCTATGCCGGGGAGGCGGGAGCCCACTTCCGGGACCACGGCCTTCGCTTCCACCAGCACGGGCTGGTCCACGCTGGCGTTGAAGCGGCGCACGATTTCGTTGGTCTGCTCGATCATGGGAATCTGGTCATCGCCCACCGGCACCAGGGTGGCCTTGAAGGCGGTGATGTCGGCTGCCTGGGCGGCCGGATAGGTGAGGAAACCGGCAGGGATGTCGCGCTCGTAGCCGCGCTGCTTGATCTCGTCCTTGATCGTCGGGTTGCGTTCCAGCCGAGACACTGTCACCAGATTCAAGTAGTACGAGGCCAGCTCGGTCAGTTCCGGCACCAGGCTCTGGATGAAGATGGTGCTCTTGGCCGGGTCTATGCCGACGGCCAGATAATCCAGCGCCACCTGCAGCACGTTGTCGCGCACTTTCAGGTAGTTGCCCATATTGTCGGTCAGCGCCTGGGCGTCGGCCAGCAGCAGGAATTGCGCACAGCGGTCCTGCAGGATGACGCGGTTGCGCAGCGAGCCGACGTAATGGCCGAGGTGCAGCTGGCCGGTGGTGCGGTCGCCGGTCAGGATGATGTCTTGCGAGCTGATGGTGTCCAGATTCATGCCGTTCTCCATTGGGTTTGGAGGAGGAGGCCGGCAGGGCGGACTGGGGGAGGCAAAGCTAAAAACAAACCCGGTGCCGCCTTGTCGGCAGCCTCCGGGTTTTTTGCGTGCGCGTTCGCCGGTGCCGCCTAGGAGAGGCGCCACCACCAAAATCGGATTGCGAAAGCGGGTGCGGTATTCATGGCTTCATCAAAGCACGGCGCGCGGCGCGGCGTCAAGCCTCGGTTTGCAGCAGCGTGCCGATGGTCGGGCGGCTTGAGGCATAGGCGCGCGATGCGGAACGGGCTTGCGCCTGGCGCGATGGGCGCTCCTGGCGCAGGCCGAGCGCTGCGGGCAGGGAGAAAGCGGCTGCCAGGGCCGAGGCTTGGGATGGCGCGGCAAGCGGCAGGGGCTGCTGCGCGGAGCGGTGCAACATTTCGGCGAACTCGCGCTGCGGATCCGCGCTGCTTCCCCCGCTGGACTGCACGCCGGACAGCTGTTGCGGCAGAGGCCGGATCAGCTGTATCGGTGGCAGGTTGAAGTCGGGGATGTTCATTAGGGGTCTCGAAAACTGGGTCTATCAGTTCGAGAGCGGATAATTGCTTTTGTTCTTTGATTTGCAGGAAATTTACATAAAAACAATAAGATATGAATTCTGTTAAATTAAGTTAAGCCGAGGGGCGGCTTGATTGCGTAGCGGTTTGCCGCGACCATGGCGGTTTTGGGCGGAATGCGCGAAATGAAATCGAAACAGATGGCCGGCGGCAGCCTGGTCTATTCGACCGAACATGGCCGCATGTGTCCGGCTTGCCGGCAGCCTATGGCGCAATGCGAGTGCGGCAAGCCGGCGGCGCCGGCCGGCGACGGCATCGTCCGCGTTTCGCGCGAGAGCAAGGGCCGCGGCGGCAAGACGGTGACGGTGGTGAAAGGCGTGCCATTGGTCGGAGAGGACTTGGCCAAGCTGGGCAAGCAGCTGCGCGCGCGCTGCGGCAGCGGCGGCACGCTCAAGGATGGCGTGCTGGAAATACAGGGCGACCACGTGGCAATCGTGGTCGCCGAGTTGCTTAAACTGGGATTCAAGGCCAAGCAGGCCGGCGGCTAGGCAAGCACGGGCTCGCTGCGCCAATCCTGCGGCGTGGCGAGCTTGTATCCATCGAACAGCCAGCCAGCCGCCGTCCGGCTGCAGGGTATGCTCGGCCAGCGCGATCAGCGAGGCGGTTTCGCCATGAGTGAACGCTTGCTCGAATGCCGCCAGGAAATCGTCCGCGTAGGAGGCGTCGATCTCGGCCAGACGCCTGGGAATGGTCTTGCCTTTGGCTGACCAAAGGCCGCGGCTGCGCAGGTAGTGGTTGGCCAGCGCCGGATAGAGTTGGGCCAAGGCGGCGTTTAGCGTGTGGCGGGAGGCTGGGGCGCGAATGTCGTCGACGATGTCCGTGACGGCGTAACGCGAAGCGCGGCGAGCGGTTTCATCCCAGGCCGGCGGGCCCTTGCGCAAAGCGGTTTGCGCCATGGACTTGGCCTGGGCGGCCAGCGCCTCGTCCCCGGCGATCAGCAGGCCTTCGCTCACCATGGAGGCGAGAGAGGGAATGCCGGAGACACCGTCTATCTGGTCAAAGAAATATTGCAGCGTGCGCAAATCATGGACGAACGCTTCGACCGGCCAGCCTTGTTCGGTCAGCGATTCCCGCCAGGCGGCGGGCAGATGGCGATGGATCAGCACCAGGTCGATATCGGAGGTCGCCGTCGCTTGCCCACGCGCAATGGAGCCGGCGATCAGTGCGCAGCCGGCGTCGGCAAAGCGGGTGTCTGCGATGAGTTTGGCGACGATTTGGGGGGCGGGGCGCACGCGGGCCTCTTTAATCTTGTCATGGCAATAACATGATGCATGCGCCCGCCGCGGCGGACAAGCCGGATCAGAACTTCCTGCCCAGCGCCGCCTTGTGCATGATGGTGGAGGCGATTTCCTCGATGGACTTGTGGGTGGTGCTGATGAAGGGCACGCCGTGGTGGCGGAACATCGACTCCGCTTCGTTCACCTCGCGCCGGCAATTGTCCATGCTGGCGTATTTGGAGTCTGGGCGGCGCTCCGAGCGGATGTGGTGCAGGCGGTTCGGGTCAATGGTGAGGCCGAACATCTTGTCCTTGAACGGCAGCAGGATCTTGGGCAGGGTCGGGCTGTCCAGGTCTTCCGGCGTCAGCGGGTAGTTGGCGGCGCGGATGCCATACTGCAATGCCAGATACAGGCAGGTGGGGGTTTTGCCGGAACGAGAGACGCCTACCAGGATCACGTCCGCCTCATGCAAGTCCTTCAGTTTGACGCCGTCGTCGTGGTTCAGCGAGAAGTTCACCGCCTCGATCCTGTGATCGTATTTCTCCTCGTTGACCATGCCGTGGGCTTTGCCCACCGTCAGCGAGGCCTTGTGGCCCAGCTCCAGTTCCAGGTGGCCGATGAAGGACTCGAAGAAGTCTATCAGGATGACGTCGCTGAGCCTGAGCGCCTCGCGCACTTCGGGGTTGACTATGCTGGTGAAGACCAGGGGCCGCAGGTGGTCTTCTTCGGCCACGAGGCGGATGCGCTCGGCCAGCGCTTGGGCTTTTTCCACGGTATCGACGAAGGGCACGGTCTCGCGCTTGAAGTCCAGGCTGTCGAATTGCGTCAGCAGGGTATGTCCCAGCGATTCTGCGGTGATGCCGGTACGGTCGGAGATGAAGAAGGCGGAGCGATGATGGGGCATGACGGACCTTGCTAGCGGTGGGTTTGTCTGGGCAAAGTGTATACCGGAGCGGGCCGGCACGATATGGCCGCGGGGCGATTCCTTTTCTTCATGTAATCACCACATTACATGACATTTTATTACTTTTTGAGTCGATTTTGCATTCAACTGCTTGATTCTGCTTGCTTTGACATTTTGTCTGTCGCAAAAAATCTTGTGCGCTGCAAAAGTTGCTACGCAATCGGCACGTAATTCGGCTAGAATGCGGCCCATCGTCCCAATCCCAACACAGGAAGTGAAGTGATGGCAGAGAACTACGTCATCTGGTTCGAGAAACTGCGCATGACCGACGTGGAAGAGGTAGGCGGCAAGAACGCCTCTCTTGGTGAAATGATCAGTCAGCTGGCTGATTCCGGCGTGCGAGTTCCCGGCGGTTTCGCGACGACCGCGCAAGCCTACCGCGATTTCCTTCAGCATAACGGCCTGGCGGACAAGATCAGCGCCGCACTGGCCAAGCTGGACATCGACGATGTCAGCGAGCTGGCTCGCGTCGGCAAGGAAATCCGCCAGTGGATCATCGACACCCCGTTCCCTGCCAAGCTGGATGCAGACATCAAGGAAGCCTGGGACAAGATGGTGGCAGATGCCGGCGGCGCCGACATCTCCGTGGCCGTGCGCTCTTCCGCCACCGCGGAAGACCTGCCCGACGCCTCGTTCGCCGGCCAGCAAGAAACCTTCCTGAACATCCGCGGCCTGGACAACGTCAAGGACGCGATGAAGCACGTATTCGCCTCCCTGTATAACGACCGCGCCATCTCCTACCGCGTGCACAAGGGCTTCGCCCACGACGTGGTGGCGCTGTCCGCCGGCGTACAGCGCATGGTGCGTTCCGATACCGGCGCGGCCGGCGTGATGTTCACCATCGACACCGAATCCGGCTTTGAAGACGTGGTGTTCATCACCGCCTCTTACGGCCTGGGCGAAACCGTGGTGCAGGGCGCCGTGAACCCGGACGAGTTCTACGTGCACAAGCCGACGCTGAAAGCCGGCCGCCCCGCCATCCTGCGCAAGACCATGGGCTCCAAGCTGATCAAGATGGAGTTCACCGACGCCTCGCAGGCCGGCCGCTCGGTCAAGACTGTGGATGTGGAGCCGGCGCAGCGCAAAGAATTCTCGATCAATGACGCGGAAGTGGCCGAGCTGGCTCAGTACGCTCTGATCATCGAAAAACACTACGGCCGCCCGATGGACATCGAGTGGGGCCGCGACGGCCTGGATGGCAAGCTGTACATCCTGCAGGCGCGTCCGGAAACCGTTAAGTCGCAGGAAGACCGCAAGGACACCCTGCGCCGCTACCGTCTGAACAGCAAGTCCGACATCCTGTGCGAAGGCCGCGCCATCGGCCAGAAGATCGGCCAGGGCGTGGTGCGCACCATCAAGGACGCGTCCGAGATGGACCGCGTCAAGCCGGGCGATGTGCTGGTGACCGACATGACCGACCCGGACTGGGAGCCGGTGATGAAGCGCGCCGCCGCCATCGTGACCAACCGCGGCGGCCGCACCTGCCACGCGGCCATCATCGCGCGCGAGCTGGGCATTCCGGCCGTGGTGGGCTGCGGCGACGCGACCGACGTGCTGAAGGAAGGCATGCAGGTCACCGTGTCCTGCGCCGAGGGCGATACCGGCAATATCTACGACGGCCTGCTGGACGTGGAGATCATCGATCTGGAACTGGACAAGATGCCCAAGGCCCCGGTCAAGATCATGATGAACGTCGGCAATCCGGAACTGGCGTTCGACTTCGCCCAGCTGCCTAACGAAGGCGTGGGCCTGGCGCGGATGGAGTTCGTCATCAACCGCCAGATCGGCATCCACCCGAAGGCGCTGCTGGAGTTCGACAAGCTGGCCCCGGAGCTGAAGGCGACGATCTCGGATCGCATCGCCGGCTACGCCAGCCCGGTGGACTTCTACGTGGACAAGATCGCCGAGGGCGTGTCCACGCTGGCCGCGGCGTTCTACCCGAAAAAGGTCATCGTGCGCATGTCGGACTTCAAGTCCAACGAGTACGCCAACCTGATCGGCGGCCAGCTGTACGAGCCGCACGAAGAAAATCCGATGATCGGCTTCCGCGGCGCCGCCCGCTATGTGGCTGAATCGTTCCGCGATTGTTTCGAGCTGGAATGCCGCGCCATCAAGAAGGTGCGCGACGTGATGGGCCTGACCAACGTGGAAGTGATGATCCCCTTCGTCCGCACGCTGGCAGAAGCCGAGAAGGTAGTCGAGATCCTGGCCGAAAACGGCCTGAAGCGCGGCGAAAACGGCCTGCGCCTGATCATGATGTGCGAGCTGC
The DNA here is from genome assembly GCF_002924365.1 of Chromobacterium alticapitis. Lineage (GTDB taxonomy): Bacteria > Pseudomonadota > Gammaproteobacteria > Burkholderiales > Chromobacteriaceae > Chromobacterium > Chromobacterium alticapitis. The sequence goes on from NZ_PQWB01000028.1 coordinate 15,255, forward strand.
CGACCAACGCCGTGCTGGCGGAGAAATTCCTGCAGCACTTCGACGGCTTCTCTATCGGCTCCAACGACATGACCCAGCTGACGCTGGGCGTGGATCGCGACTCCGGCGGCCCGATCGCCTCCACCTTCGACGAGCGCAACGAGGCGGTGAAGGCCATGCTGCACATGTCGATCCAGGCTTGCCGCAAGCTGGGCAAGTACGTGGGCATCTGCGGCCAAGGCCCGTCCGATCATCCGGACTTCGCCAAGTGGTTGGTGGAAGAGGGCATCGAAACCGTGTCCCTGAACCCGGACACGGTGGTGGAAACCTGGTTGTACCTGGCCAAGGAATTGAACAGCTAAGACTGTCGGCCATCCATCAGTGAAAGACAAACCGCCCGGCAACGGGCGGTTTTTTTGCGTCCGGCTGCTCAGCCGTTGCCGAAGCCGCTGGAGCGCGGCGGCGTCTGCTCTATCTCGCGGGCCTTTTCCATCAGCCTTTCGCTGCCCAGCTCGCGCTCCGCCAATTGCTGGCGCCGGTTTTCCTCGGCGTCGCGCTCGGCTTCCAGCGCTTGCTGCTCGCCTTGCAGCAGCAGGCTTTCTATCGCCTCGAAATCGAATAGCGCGCGAGTGTCGGCCAGACGCTCCGAGTAATGCACGACATTGCTCGCGTCGGCCAGGATCAGCGACGGCGCGGTATAGCCGCTCAGCGGGAATTCCGTGATCAGCACGCCATAGTGTTTGTGGAAGTCGCGGCCGCGCAGCGTGGACAGCAGCGTGGTGTGCGGCAGGCCGTGTTCATGGCGCGCCCGCGCCAGCGACGACGGCGAATCCACGGTGATGACGATCAGTTTCAGATGCGGCCAGCGGTCCAGGAAGCGGCGAATTTCGCGCAACAGCAGGATGCCGCCATGCTCCTCCTCATCCACCGACAGCAGCGTGACGATGACCTTGGGGCCCATGAAGCTTTCCAGCGCCGCGTCGCGCTTATGGTCGTCCACCAGCATGAAGCTGGGCAGATAGCCGCCCACTCTGGGAAAGTCGCCTATCACCGGCAGCATGTCGTCGCCGTATTGCAGCCAGAAGTCTGTCATTTGCTGTTTCCTCCTCAGTTTTCATCGTGGACGAGGGGAGGGCAAAAGCAAGCCTTGCTTCTAACGGCAACAAAAAACCCCCGCGCGGGCGGGGGCAGGTGTTGCGTTTAGCTCAGTTGCGGAACCGCTTGCTGGCGCGGCTCCGGCGGCGGCTCGGACGGCGGCGCGTCGTCCAGCACTTGTTTCATTCTTTCCACGTCCAACGCTTTTTCCCACTTGGCGATCACCACGGTGGCCACGCCGTTGCCGATCAGATTGGTGATGGCGCGCGCTTCGGACATGAAACGGTCTATGCCTATCAGCAGCGCCAGGCCTTCCACCGGCAGCTTGCCGCCCAGCGTGGCCAGCGTGGCCGCCAGCGTGATGAAGCCGCCGCCGGTCACCGCCGCCGCGCCCTTGGAGGTGAGCAGCAGCACGCCGATGATGGCCAGCTCCTCGCCCAGCGACAGGCTCACATTGGTGGCCTGGGCGATGAAGATGGCCGCCATGGTCAGATAGATGGAAGTGCCATCCAGATTGAAGGAGTAGCCGGTAGGCACCACCATGCCGACCACCGGTTTGGCGCAGCCCAGATTTTCCAGCTTCTTCATGATGCCGGGCAGGGCGGATTCGGACGAGGACGTGCCCAGCACCAGCAGGATTTCTTCCTTGATGTAGAGCAGGAAGCGCCACAGGCTGAAGCCGGAGAAGCGGGCTATCGTTCCCAGGACGATAAAGACGAAGGCGAAGCAGGTCAGATAGACGCAAGCCATCAGGAAGCCCAGCTGTTTCAGCGAACCCAGGCCGTACTTGCCTATGGTGAAGGCCATCGCGCCGAAGGCGCCGATCGGGGCCAGCTTCATCAGCATATTGATCACGCCGAACAGCGCGTGCGAGAACTCGTCCAGGATGTGGACGATGGTTTTGCCGTTGTCGCCCATCTTGGTTAGGGCCAGGCCCAGCAGCACTGAGAAAGTCAGCACCTGCAGAATCTCGCCGCTGGCGAAGGCGCCGACCACGGTATCCGGGATGATGTGCAGCAGGAAGTCTACCGTGTTCATTTCCTTGGCGCCGGCGGTGAACTTGGCGATGTCCTTAGAGTGCAGCGTGTGCGGGTCGATGTTGAGGCCGGCGCCCGGCTGCAGCAGGTTGACTACGATCAGGCCGATCACCAGGGCCAGCGTGGTGACGGCTTCGAAGTAGAACAGCGCCTTGACGCCGACGCGGCCCACTTCCTTCATGTCGCCCATCTTGGCGATGCCGACCACGACGGTGGCGAAAATGATGGGCGCGATCATCATCTTGATCAGCTTGATGAAGGCATCGCCCAGCGGTTTCATTTTGGCGCCGAGGTCCGGCGCGAGGGCGCCGAGCGTGACGCCCAGCGCGATGGCGATCAGCACCTGCACATAGAGGCGCGAAAAGAAGGGGGTCTTGGTTTGCATGGTTCTCCCGACTGGCGTTGGTTGCTTCGGATGCGGACTCTTGGATGGTCCATTTGCATCCGATGCTAACAACAGCCATCAGCCGGGAGCATTGTCGATATCCCTATCGGGGATAACCCTGACGAGCTATCTGGAATGAATATCTCAGTGCAGTTGCTTCAGATAGGACGCGAAACCGCTGAGCAGCATTTCCACCGAAATGGCGGTCAGCACCAGGCCCATCAGCCGCTCCAGCGCGGTGATGGCCTGTTCGCCCAGCAGCTTTTGCAAGCGGCTGGAGAACAGGAAGACCAAGGTGGTGACCAGCATGCAGATGGTCAAGGCGCCCATCCATTCCAGCATGCGGCCAGGCTCGCGGGTGGACAGCAAGAGCACGGTGGCCATCGCCGACGGGCCGGCGATCAGCGGAATGGCGATGGGCACGATGAAAGGCTCGCCGTGCATTTTGTCGCCGCCGAACACGCTGCCCTCGCCGGGGAAGATCATCTTGATGGCGATCAGGAACAGGATCACGCCGCCGGCGATGCGCATGGACTCGTCGGTTAGGTGCATCAGGTCCAGGAAGTTGCGGCCGAACAGCATGAACACGGTCAGCACCAGGAAGGCGATTAGGCATTCGCGGTAGACCACGCGGCGGCGGCGCTCCGGCTTCACCTGTTTCAGCGCGGAGATGAATAGTGGGATATTGCCCAACGGGTCGGTGATCAGGATCAGCAGGATGGTGGCGGATAGGAACGAGGTTTGCATGGGTGTTGCCAAGTGGGTGGAGCAGGGCGCGATTATCGCATGTGGATGACATGCCGGCGAGCGCTGATGCGACTGAAAATTATCAGTTTTTATGCATGTCTTGGCGCTAAACCAAAGAAAAACCGCCCGGCGGGAGCGGGGCGGTTGTCGGCTGATGGTTTGGCGGATTATTGTTCGTCGCCGCTGGTTTCCTCGTCGGCGGCCCCGTCATCCTTCTGCTTGCGCGCGCTGCCTTCCACCATGTTGATGACGAACAGGCGGCACTGCAGCGAGCCGTTGAACAGCGGCGTGCGGCGCTTGGGCGACAGGTGGATCAGCTTGCCCAGGCGCAGGTCGCCGCTGAACAGGCAGGCAGTCCAGCCGGCGAAATGGGCTTTCAGCCAGTCGCCCAGTTCCGGATACCACTCGGCCAGTTGTTCCTGCTCTTCCAGCCGCACGCCGTAGGGCGGGTTGCTGACGATCAGACCGTGCTCTGCGTGCGGGCGGGTGGCGGTCACGTCGGCGGCTTTCAGCTCGATCAGGCCGGCGAGTCCGGCGCGCTCCAGATTGGCGCGGGCGATATTGATCATGGCCTGCGAGCGGTCCGAACCCTGAATGGCCAGTTTTTCGGCAGGCTTTTCGGCCTGGCGGGCATCCAGCTGCAGTCTTTCCCAGACCGCGGAGTCGAAGCTGGACAGCAGCTCGAAGCCGAAGCGGCGGTTGCGGCCGGGCGCGCGGTTCAGCGCGATGTCGGCGGCCTCCACCAGGAAGGTGCCGCTGCCGCACATCGGGTCCAGCAGCGGCTGGCTGCCGTCGTAGCCGGCCAGGCGCAGAATGCCGGCCGCCAGATTTTCGCGCAGCGGCGCCTCGCCGGTTTCGTCGCGCCAGCCGCGCTTGAACAGCGGCTCGCCGCTGGTGTCCAGGTAGATGGTGGCTTCATCGGCGCTCAGGAAGACGTTGACGCGCACGTCGGGGCTGCGGGTGTCCACATTGGGGCGGCCCAGCTGCGCCTGGCGGAAGCGGTCGCAGATCGCGTCCTTCACCATCAGGCCGACATAGTCCAGGCTCTTGACGCGCGCGCCTATGCCGTCGGCTTTCAGCTTGATGGTGCGCGACACTTCGAACCAGCGCGGCCAATCCACGCTCATCGCCAGGCGGTAAATGTCCTGTTCCACGCGGTAGCCGCCGTGGGCCAGGCGCAGCAGGATGCGGCTGGCGGTGCGGCTGTGCAGGTTGGCGGCCATCATCAGGCTGGCGTCGCCGCTGAAGGCCACGCCGCCGTCGGCCGGGACGATGTCGCCGGCGCCCAGCGCCAGCAGCTCGTCGGCCAGGGTTTGTTCCAGGCCGCGCGGGCAGGGGGCGAACAGGGCCAATTTGCTGTCCAGGCGGCTGGTGACGGTGCGTTCGATGCGCGGCGCGTGCTCGTGCGAGCGCTCCTCATGCTGCGGGCGCTCGAAAGCGCGTTGCTCGAAGCGGCGCTGCGGATTATCCAGGCGATGCGAGTCGCTAAACGGCTTCAGACCAAGGTCTTCGCGCGGGGGGCGGCTATTGCCGCGCTCGCTGTCTTCGCGCTTGCCGAACAGCTTGCGCGGCGCGCGCTCGTTGCTCGGCTCGCGTTCCTGGCGCGGGGCGCGGTCTTGCCACTGCGGCTTGTCGTCGCGGCGGAAGCGGTTGTCGCGTTCGCCGTCCTCGCGCTTGCCGAAGATTTTGCGCGGGCCGTTGTCGTCTTGTTGCTCGCGCTCCTGGCGCGGGGCACGGTCTTGCCACTGCGGCTTGTCTTCGCGGCGGAAGCGGTTGTCGCGTTCGCCGTCTTCGCGTTTGCCGAAGATTTTGCGCGGGCCGTTGTCGTCTTGTTGCTCGCGCGCTTGGCGAGGCGCTCGGTCCTGCCATTGCGGCTTGTCGTCGCGGCGGAAGCGCTTGTCGCGCTCGCCGTCCTCGCGCTTGCCGAAGATTTTGCGCGGGCCGTTGTCGTCGCGCGGTTCACGTTCCTGGCGCGGCGCGCGTTCTTGCCACTGCGGTTTGTCCTCGCGGCGGTTGTCGCCCTCGGCGCGCGGCTTGAACGGGCGCGGCGGCGCGTCTTCGGTGTGCAGCGGCTTGCGGCCGGACGGACCGCGATCGCGGCTGTAGCGCTTGTCTTGATCTTGTCCTTCGCGGCGGAATTCCGGCGCGCGCTCCTGGCCTTCCGGCAGCGGCTTGCGGTTGGACGGGCCGCGGTCGCGGTCGTAGCGGCGGTCGTCGCGCGGGAAGGACGGCGCCTGGCCGGGGCCTTGCTTGTCGAAACGGCGCTGCTCGTCGCGCGGCTGCCATTCAGGCTTGCGGTCGAAGCGCTTGTCCTGGCCGCCTTCGGGGCGCGGGCCGCGCTTGTCGAAGCGGCGGTCGTCCTGGCGCGGCTGCCAGTCCGGCTTGCCGGCAGGGCGATCGAAGCGCTTGTCCTGGCCGCCTTCCGGGCGCGGGCCGCGCTTGTCGAAGCGGCGGTCGTCCTGGCGCGGCTGCCAGTCCGGTTTGCCGGCGGGGCGATCGAAACGCTTGTCCTGGCCGCCTTCCGGGCGCGGGCCGCGCTTGTCGAAGCGGCGGTCGTCCTGGCGAGGCTGCCAGTCTGGTTTGCCGGCGCCGGGACGCGGGCCGGAATACGGCGCGCGCGGTTTGTCGAAGCGCGGCGGCTGCTCGCCGTCCCGCGGAGGCTGGCCTGCTGGCGAGTTGGCCGCGCGTTCGCGGCTGGTTTGATCGCGGCGCTGGCTGGCGCGTTGGCGGGAACGGAAGCTGGACATGAAACGACCTCGAATGGGCATGCTTGATTTAGTAATTTCTTAATTTTAACGCATTTGGCCGCGGCCTGCTTGGTGGCGCAGCGGCTTTCCGTTACCATAACCGGTTCGATTGGATATTGGATCGCGATGTTGCACAGCAGTTTCGCCGCCCGTCTGGCGGCCTGGCAGCGGCTGCACGGCCGCCACGACTTACCCTGGCAAGTCAGCGACCCATACCGCGTCTGGCTGTCCGAGATCATGCTGCAGCAGACCCAGGTCAAGAGCGTGCTCGACTACTACCCGCGCTTCCTGGCGCGCTTCCCGGACGTGGCGGCGCTGGCGGAGGCTCCGGTGGACGACGTGCTGGCGCAGTGGAGCGGCCTGGGTTACTACAGCCGGGCGCGCAATCTGCACAAGGCCGCGCGCATGGTGATGGACGCGTTCGGCGGCGCGTTTCCGGCCGAGCGCGAGCAGCTGGAGCGTCTGCCCGGCGTGGGCCGCTCCACCGCCGCGGCGATTTCCGCCTTCGCCTTCGGCCGGCGCGAAACCATACTGGATGGCAACGTCAAGCGGGTGCTGGCGCGCTGCTTCGGCATAGATGGCTTCCCCGGCGATAAGGCGATAGAGAAGCGCATGTGGGCGTTGGCCGAGCAGATCCTGCCGACGGACGCCGCGGACATCGGTCCCTATGTGCAGGGCTTGATGGACTTGGGCGCGACGGTTTGCGGCCGCGGCAAGCCCGCCTGCGCCGTCTGTCCGATGGCGGATGGCTGCGTGGCGGCGCTGGAGGGCCGCACCGGCGAGCTGCCGACGCCGCGCCCCAAGAAAGCGGTGCCGACGCGGCAGGCGGCGATGCTGCTGGCGCGGCATGGCGACAAGGTATGGCTGGAGCGGCGGCCGCCCACGGGCATCTGGGGCGGGCTGTTGTCCTTGCCGGAGTTCGCCACCACCCTGGAGATTGAAGACTGGCTGCGGCAGGCGGGAGACGGCGATGCGCTGCCCGCCTGGCCGGAGCTGGAGCATGTGTTTACGCATTTTCGCCTGATCATCACGCCGCAGCCGGTGCGCATGGACCGGTTGCGCGCGCTGGGCGTCGCCGAGCGCGACGGCCAGTGGCTGGACATCGATCAGGCCGTGGACGCCGGGGTGCCGGCGCCGGTGCGCCGGCTGTTGCTCAGGCTGGCATCGGATTGACGAGGGCGGGCGTAGGCCCGCCCATTGTGGCAAATGGCTGGGCGCGCCCGGCTTACAATTGAAGACGGCGAGTCCGTCCAGATAGACAGATATGGTTTCCGTAGTCCGTACCGTTGCCGATACCCTGGCCGACGCCGCCGATCCGGCGCGCTGGCTGCAGCGCTTGTCCGCCGCCTACTCGCCCGAGGACGGCGCGCTGCTGGCGCGCGCCTTCGAGGCTGCGCGCCAGATGTACGCTGGCAAGACCGTTCCCGCCACTGGAGAAGACCTGTTCAGCCACGCGGTGGCCGCGGCTGCCATCGTGGCGGACCTCCACTTGCTGCCGGACGCCATCGCGGCGACGCTGCTGTTCTCCGCGCCGGATTACCACCCGGAATGGCAGCAGTGGCTGACTGAAACCTTCAATCCCACCGTGGCCATGCTGGTGGACGGCGTCGGCGGCGTGCGCCGCATCACCGAATTCGCCCGCATCGACAAGATGGCCACGCCGGAGGACTGCGCGCGCCAAGCCGAGACCATGCGCAAGATGCTGCTGGCAATGGTGGCGGACATCCGCGTGGTGCTGATCAAGCTGGCCTGGCGCACGCAAACCATGCATTACCTGGCCAATGTGGCTGACGAGGCGGTGCGCCGCCGCATCGCCGGCGAAACGCTGGAGCTGTTCGCGCCCTTGGCCAACCGGCTGGGCGTATGGCAGATCAAGTGGGAGCTGGAGGACTTGGGCCTCCGCCACACCGAGCCGGACACCTACAAGAAGATCGCCAAGTTGCTGGACGAGCGGCGGCTGGAGCGCATCGACTATATCGAGCGCGTGCTGAACGTTCTGCGCGAAGAATTGAGCAAGGCCGGCGTCAAGGCCGAAGTGGCCGGCCGGCCCAAGCACATCTATTCCATCTGGAAGAAGATGAAGAAGAAAAAGCTCGACTTCTCGGAGCTTTACGACATCCGCGCGGTGCGCATCCTGGTGGACAAACTGCCGGACTGCTACACCGCGCTCGGCATCATCCACGGCATGTGGCAGCCGATACGCGGCGAGTTCGACGACTACATCTCCCATCCCAAGGCCAATAACTACCGCAGCCTGCACACCGCGGTGATCGGCCCCGAGGACAAAGCGCTGGAGGTGCAGATCCGCACCTTCGAGATGCACGAGCATGCCGAATTCGGCGTGGCGGCGCACTGGCGCTACAAGGAAGGCGGCAAGGGCGACGCGGCTTACGAGGAGAAAATCTCCTGGCTGCGCCAGCTGCTGGATTGGCGCGAGGAAATGTCCGACCGCGAAGGCCTGGCCGAGGCGTTCAAGACCGAGCTGTTCGCCGACACCATCTATGTGCTGACGCCGCAAGGCAAGGTACTGGCGCTGCCGCAGGGCGCCACGCCGATCGACTTCGCTTACGCGATTCATTCCGGCCTGGGCAACCGCTGCCGCGGCGCCAAAGTAGAAGGGCAGATCGTGCCGCTGTCCACGCCGCTGCAGAACGGCCAGCGCGTGGAAATCCTGGCGGCCAAGGAAGGCGGCCCGTCGGTCAACTGGCTGCACGACGGCTGGGTGAAGAGCCATCGCGCCATCTCCAAGATCCGCCAGTATATCCGGCTGCAAAACGCCGACACGGTACGCGAAACCGGCAAGGCGCTGTTCGAGCGCGAGCTGGCGCGGCGGCCGCATATCCAGCCCAATCTGCTGCAGCTGGCCGAGAAGCTGGGCTATGACAAGCTGGACGAAGTCTACGGCGCGCTGGGCCACGGCGAGCTGACGATACGCGCGGTCAGCAACGCCATCACCAGCTTCGCGCCGCCCCCGGCGGTGGAGGTGCAGCCGGAAAGCCTGATCCGCGCCAGCAAGGGCGGCCATGACGCCGGCGGCGTGCTGATCGAGGGCGTGGACAACCTGATGACGGTGCTGGCCAAGTGCTGCAAGCCGGCGCCGCCGGACCAGGTGATGGGCTTCGTGACCAAGGGGCGCGGCATTTCCATCCACCGCAGCAGCTGCCTGACGCTGAAAAAGCTGTCGCAGGAGGTGCCGGAGCGGCTGATCGCGGCGGAATGGGGCGAGCAAAAGAACAGCGTGTTCCCGATAGACATCGAGGTGATGTCGCAGGACCGGCCCGGCCTGTTGCGCGATATTTCCGACGTATTGTCGCGCGAGAAGCTGAACCTGATAGGCGTCAACACGCTGGCGCGTGATCAGAAAAGCCGCTTGCGGCTGACGGTGGAAGTGCGCCAGGTGCAGGATATCAGCCGGGTGTTGTCGCGCTTGATGGAGCTGTCCGGCGTGCAGGAAGCGCGCCGGGTCTAAGGCGAAGTATCAGGGGAGCCGGCTGAAAGGTCCGCGCGGCGGGCTTTTCAGCCGGTTTGGCTTTTGGGGCCGAGCCGGCCGGGCGGCTGGCGGTTTGCGTTTAAGCAAGTCCGTTCGATTCGCAATTTGCTTTCACGTGAAGAAATTTTCATAATCGCATGCAGTGCCTCGGACAAAACGCCGTCATGGCGGCGAAGATTCGGGACCGAGCGATGCCATTCTAGAGAGAACGACCATGTCTGCATTGATTGAAGCCGCGCGCCGCGCGCTGTCCCTGATGGACCTGACCACCCTCAACGACGACGACACCGACGCCAAGGTGATCGCGCTGTGCCAAAAGGCCAAGAGCCAGGACGGCACTGTGGCCGCCGTCTGCGTGTTCCCGCGCTTCGTGCCCATCGCCAAGAAAACGCTGCGCGAAGCGGGCTGCCCGGAAGTGCTGGTGGCCACCGTCACCAACTTCCCGCACGGCAATGACGACGTCGCCATCGCCGTCGCGGAAACCCGCGCCGCCATCGCCTACGGCGCCGACGAAGTGGATGTGGTGTTTCCGTACCGCGCGCTGATGGCAGGCAACCGCGACATCGGTTTCGAGCTGGTCAAGGCCTGCAAGGAAGCCTGCGGCGGCAAGCTGCTGAAAGTCATCATCGAAAGCGGCGAACTGAAAGACGCTGCGCTGATCCGCGAAGCCAGCGAGATCTCCATCCGCGCGGGCGCGGACTTCATCAAGACCTCCACCGGCAAGGTGCCGGTCAACGCCACGCTGGAAGCGGCGGACGCGATGCTGAACGTGATCAAGGAACAGGGCGGCAAGTGCGGCTTCAAGGCTGCAGGCGGCGTGAAGAGCGCGGCCGAGGCCAAGCAGTACCTGGACCTGGCCGGCGGCCTGCTGGGCGATGCCTGGGTCAATGCCGATCACTTCCGCTTCGGCGCGTCCAGCCTGCTGGCCAATCTGCAGATCGAGATCGCCGGCGGCGTGGCCAAGCAAACCAGCGGCTACTGATCGAACTTAGGAATACGCGGGGGTTCCGCACTCTGGCCGGGCGATTTCCCGGCCGCATCGCCCATTGCCGTTTCAATTAGCGGCGCAATGGGTTTCAGGCAGGAGAATGCCATGTTTTTGCCGCAAGAAATCATCCGTAGAAAACGCGACGGCCTGATGCTGTCGCAAGAAGAAATCCAGCAATTCGTCGCCGGCATCACCGACAACAGCGTGGCCGACAGCCAGATCGCCGCGCTGGCGATGGCCATCTACTTCAACGGCATGGAGCTGGAAGAAAACGTGCACCTGGCGCTGGCCATGCGCGATTCCGGCCGCCGCATGCACTGGAAAGATCTGAACTTGCCCGGCCCCATCGTGGACAAGCACTCCACCGGCGGCGTGGGCGACGTGGTGTCGCTGATGCTCGGGCCCATGGTCGCCGCCTGCGGCGGCTTCGTGCCGATGATTTCCGGCCGCGGTTTGGGCCACACCGGCGGCACGCTGGACAAGCTGTCCGCGGTGCCTGGCTATAACCCGTTCCCGGAGCCGGAACTGTTCCGCAAGGTGGTGAAGGATGTCGGCGTGGCCATCATCGGCCAGACGTCGGACCTGGCCCCGGCGGATCGCCGCTTCTACGCCACTCGCGACGTCACCGCCACGGTGGAGTCCATCGCGCTGATCACCGCGTCCATCCTGTCCAAGAAACTGGCGGCGGGCCTGGACGTGTTGGTGATGGACGTGAAGGCCGGCAGCGGCGCCTTCATGCCGACCATGCAGAAGTCCATCGAACTGGCCGAGCGCATTGTCAAAGTGGGCAACGGCGCCGGCGTGGCCACCACCGCGCTGATCACCGAAATGAGCCAGCCCTTGGCCTCCACCGCCGGCAACAGCATTGAAACCCGCGAAGCGGTGCGTTATCTGAAGGGCGACGAACGCAATCCGCGCCTGCACGAAGTGACCATGGCGCTGTGCGCGCAGATGCTGATCGGCGGCAAGCTGGCGGCGGACGAGACTGACGCCAGCGCCAAGCTGCAGGCCGCGCTGGACTCCGGCCGCGCCGCGGAAATCTTCGGCCGCATGGTGACCGCCCTGGGCGGCCCGGCCGACTTCCTGGAAAACTACGACCGCCACCTGGCGCCGGCGCCCATCGTGCGTCCGGTTTACGCCGACAAGGCCGGCTTCGTCGGCGCGATGGACACCCGCGGTATCGGCATGGCCGTCTGCGCGCTGGGCGGCGGCCGCCGTCTGGCCACCGATGTGCTGGATTTCCGCGTAGGACTGTCGCAGTTCGTCGAACTGGGCCAAAATATCAGTAAAGACACCCCGCTGATGATGATCCACGCCGCCGACGAGGCGAGCTTCGAAGACGCGGCGCGTCGCATCAAGGCCGCCATCCGCATCGATGAAATCGCGCCGGCCGCGCTGCCGCCGCAGGTCTACCAGATCATCCGTGGCGAATAAGGCCAGGGAGGCAGCATGAAACGCGCAATTATCATCATTCTCGATTCGCTGGGCATAGGCGCGGCGGCTGACGCGCCGAAGTTCGGCGACGCCGGCAGCAACACCTTGGGCCATATCGCGATGGAGGCGGCCGCCGGCCGCGCCGACATCGGCCGCAGCGGCCCGCTGACGCTGCCCAATCTGTCCAGGATGGGCCTGGCCCACGCCTGCCAGCTGTCGTCCGGCTACTTCCCGGAAGGGATGGATCCGGCCGCGCCGGAGGCCGCCTATGGCTATGCCCGCGAAATCTCCAGCGGCAAGGACACCCCGTCCGGCCACTGGGAAATCGCCGGCGTGCCGGTATTGTTCGACTGGGGCTATTTCAGCGATCACGACAACAGCTTCCCGCAGGCGCTGCTGGACGCCATCGTGGCCAAGGCCGGCTTGCCGGGCTATCTGGGCAATTGCCACGCCTCCGGCACCGAGATTCTGGACCGCCTGGGCGAAGAGCACATGCAGAGCGGCAAGCCCATCTTCTACACCTCGGCCGATTCGGTGTTCCAGATCGCCTGCCATGAAGAGACCTATGGCCTCGACAAGCTGTACGAGCTGTGCAAGATCACCCGCGAGCTGTTGGAGCCATACAACATCGGCCGCGTGATCGCGCGCCCGTTCATCGGCGAAGGTACGGGCAAGTTCGCCCGCACCGGCAACCGCAAGGACCTGGCGGTGGAGCCGCCGGCGGCCACGGTGCTGCAGAAGCTGGCCGAAGCCGGCGGGGATGTGGTGTCCATCGGCAAGATCGCCGACATCTACGCCCACGTCGGCATCACCCACAAGCACAAAGCCACCGGCTTTGACCAGCTGTGGGACGCCACGCTGGGCGCGATGGCGCAGCATCAGGACAAGCCGGCCATCATCATGGCCAACTTCGTCGATTTCGACTCCAGCTACGGCCATCGTCGCAATACTGCAGGCTACGCCGCGGCGCTGGAAGAGTTCGACGCACGCCTGCCGGAAGTCATGGCCGCGATGGGCGAGGACGATATCCTGATCCTGTCGGCAGACCACGGTTGCGACCCGACCTGGCCGGGCACCGACCACACGCGCGAGCACATCCCGGTGCTGTGCTACGGCAAGAAGGTGAGGCCGGGCAGCCTGGGCGAACGAACCACTTTCGCCGACATCGGTCAGAGCGTGGCCTGCCACCTGGGCCTGTCGCCCATGGAGTACGGCGAGTCCTTCCTGAACTGATCGCCTGCATCCGCGCCGCCCTGCGCAGGCGGCTCGGCCCCATTTTTCCGCCCGTGGACAACGGGCGGGTCTGAAACATCGAAAAAAGAGGAGACCTGCAATGGCCACCCCGCATATCAACGCCAAAGACGGCGCTTTCGCAGAAACCGTACTGATGCCGGGCGACCCGCTGCGCGCCCAGATGATCGCCGAAACCTTCCTGGAAGGCGCCGAGCAGGTCACCAATGTGCGCAATGTGTTCGGCTACACCGGCACCTACAAGGGCAAGCGCCTGTCGGTGATGGCGCACGGCATGGGCATCCCGTCCGCCAGCATCTACACCACCGAGCTGGTCAAGGACTACGGCGTCAAGAACATCATCCGCATCGGCTCCTGCGGCGCGGTCACCGCCGACATCAAGCTGCGCGAGCTGTTCATCGCCATGGGCGCGTCCACCGACAGCAAGGTGAACCGCATGCGCTTCAATGACCACGACTACGCCGCCATCGCCGACTACACCCTGCTGCGCACCCTGGTGGACACCGCGGCCGAGCAGGGCAAAAAAGTCACAGTCGGCAATGTGTTCTCCGCCGACTTGTTCTATGGCGTGCAGCCGAACATGCTGGACGTGCTGGCCAAGATGCAGGTCAACGTGATCGAGATGGAGCTGGCAGGCATCTACGCCGTGGCCGCCCAGTACGGCGCGCGCGCGGCCGGCATTCTGACCGTATCGGACATCATTCCGACCGGCGAGGCCACCAGCGCCGAGGAGCGCCAGACTTCCTTCCGCGATATGATGGAAGTGGCGCTGGACGCCGCGATCAAGCTGTAAGCCACTGATAGGCATGATTAAATGGACGCTGGGCGGCGTCCGTTTTCGCATTGCGGAACGAGGCGTGACGCGCGCGCGCATCGTTTATCGTGCACTGCACAAAAAGTGCTTGCCTAATCCCTTAGGGATACTGATAATCGGTATGGCATCAGGGCGTTACGCACTGTGGCGCTCCTGGTGTTGTCTCCTCCATCCTCCTTCTTAAGGTGGAACTTGGCGCAACACGCAGCAGCGTTGCGCTTTTTTTTTGACCATATCCGCCACGCATTCGCACAGTTTTCAGCCTCTGGAAATCTGTTGTGTCACAAGGGTTTGACAGCTACCCGGCCACTGCTCTAAAATCCGTAACTTTCAAGAATTACGATGGAAGAGTTCCATGAAGACCTTTTCTGCCAAGCCGCATGAGGTAAAGCGCGAGTGGTACGTGGTCGACGCCGCCGACAAGGTGCTGGGTCGCCTGGCTGCCGAAATCGCCCGCCGCCTGCGTGGCAAACACAAGCCGGAATTCACTCCTCACGTTGACACCGGCGACTTCATCGTCGTGGTGAACGTCGAGAAGCTGCGTGTGACCGGTACCAAGGCCCAAGACAAGAAGTACTACCGTCACTCCGGTTACCCGGGCGGTATCTACGAACGCACCTTCACCGAACTGCAAAACCAGTTCCCGGAGCGCGTTCTGGAAAAAGCCGTCAAAGGCATGCTGCCGAAGGGTCCGCTGGGTTACGCCATGATCAAGAAGCTCAAGGTGTACTCTGGTTCCGAGCATCCGCACTCCGCCCAACAGCCCAAAGTGCTGGAAATCTGATTTTAAGGCATAACAATGAACGGTAAATACTACTACGGCACCGGCCGTCGCAAGAGCTCCGTCGCTCGCGTGTTCATGCAAAAGGGTTCCGGCCAGATCATCGTTAACGGCAAGCCGGTTGACGAGTATTTTGCCCGTGAAACCGGTCGCATGGTTATCCGCCAGCCGCTGGTCCTGACCGAAAATGTCGAATCCTTCGACATCAAGGTGAACGTGGTTGGCGGTGGTGAAACCGGCCAAGCCGGCGCCATCCGTCACGGCATCACCCGCGCCCTGATCGACTTCGACGCTGCGCTGAAGCCTGCTCTGTCGGCTGCTGGCTACGTGACTCGCGACGCCCGCGAAGTTGAACGTAAGAAGGTCGGCCTGCGCAAAGCTCGCCGCGCCAAGCAGTTCTCCAAGCGTTAATCGCTCGGATTCTGCACAGAAGAAGCCGCTCGGCCTTTGGCCCGGCGGTTTTTTCTTTATTGTGAATCCGCGCTTGCCGCTGCGGCGCAGCCTGCCTAAAATGTCGCTTTTGCGACATTTTTTTATACAAAGGGCAGGCCATGATCAAGGTCGGGATCGTCGGGGGAACCGGTTATACCGGTGTGGAGTTGTTGCGTTTGCTGGCCAAGCATCCGCGGGTCAGCGTGACGGCGGTGACCTCGCGCAAGGATGCCGGCATCCGCGTCGACGAGATGTTCCCCAGCCTGCGCGGCCGCATCGATCTTGTCTTCACCACGCCTGACGAAGCGCGCCTGGCCGAGTGCGACGTGGTGTTCTTCGCTACGCCCAACGGCATCGCCATGCAGGATGCCGCCGCCTTGCTGGAGGCCGGCGTGAGAGTGGTAGACTTGGCGGCGGACTTCCGCATCAAGGACGTGGCCGAATGGGAGAAATGGTATGGCATGCCGCACGCCGCGCCGCAACTGGTGGCCGAGGCTGTCTACGGCCTGCCGGAAGTGAACCGCGAGGCCATCCGCGGCGCGCGGCTGGTAGCTAACCCGGGCTGCTATCCGACCGCGGTGCAGCTGGGTTATCTGCCGCTGATCGAAGCTGGCGTGATCGACGCTTCCAGCCTGATCGCCGACTGCAAGTCCGGCGTGTCCGGGGCCGGCCGCAAGGGCGAGATCGGCGCGCTGCTGGCCGAGGCGGGCGATTCCTTCAAGGCCTATGGCGTGGCCGGCCACCGCCACCTGCCGGAAATCCGCCAGGGCCTGGCCCATATCGGCGGCAAGCCGGTGGGCCTGACCTTCGTGCCGCACCTGACGCCGATGATACGCGGCATTCATGCCACGCTGTATGCGCGGCTGACTAAGGATGTGGATCTGCAACAGTTGTTTGAAAACCGCTATGCCAAGGAAGGTTTCGTCGATGTGTTGCCGGCTGGCAGCCATCCGGAAACCCGATCGGTGCGCGGCGCCAATCTGTGCCGCATCGCCGTGCACCGCCCGCAGGGAGCCGACACCGTGGTGGTGTTGTCGGTGATAGACAATCTGGTCAAGGGCGCGGCCGGCCAGGCGGTGCAGAACATGAATCTGATGTTCGGCTTGCCGGAGCTGGACGGTCTGGATGTTGTGCCCCTGATGCCGTAAATCAGTCGCCAATTGCCGATCAACGGCAATTGGCGAGAGGGATGCGCCAGCTAGGGCGGATGCCCCAAAGGGGCGATCCGCCGTTTTCGCCGATTCATGGAAGTGGCTGATTGGGAGAAGGCGGAACGCCCGGCAGATAATGGCGGTCAAGGGCTTGAAGGCTCGCCATCCGCCCCGATATCCGACTAAAATAGTGGGTGAATGGCCGCGACCGGCCCGATTGAATGCGAGGTTACACATGACAGAAGCTGCTACCGAAATGCCGTGCCCGATCAACTTTACCGATAGCGCCTGCGCCAAAGTTCAGGATCTGATCGCGGAAGAGGGCAATCCCGATCTGAAACTGCGCGTGTTCGTGACCGGCGGCGGTTGCTCCGGCTTCCAGTACGGTTTCACGTTCGATGAGATCGCGAATGAGGACGACACCGCAATCGAGCGCCAGGGCGTGACCTTCCTAGTGGATCCGATGAGCTACCAGTACCTGGTCGGCGCCGAGATCGACTATCAGGAAAGCCTGGAAGGCTCGCAGTTCGTGATTCGCAATCCCAACGCCACCACCACTTGCGGTTGTGGTTCTTCGTTCTCGGTGTGATACTGAGCGAAGGTAAGAACCAGGCCCGGGCACTTGCCCGGGCCTTTTTGCTGTGGAAAACAGGACATGAACAAGTTGCCGCCGGTGGTATTGCCCAAAATTGAGTTCAACCGCGAGTTCGCCTTCAGTGACGGCGATTTCGAGCGCATCCGCAAGTTGATCTACAAGGAGGCGGGAATTTCCCTCAACCCGTCCAAGAAGGATATGGTGTATGGCCGCCTGGTGCGCCGGATCCGCGAGTTGAAGCTGCCCGGCTTCGCCGCCTACGTCGATTTTCTGGAGTCCATAGGCGGCAAGCGCGAGTTCGAGCAGTTCGTCAACGCGCTGACCACCAATCTGACCTTCTTTTTCCGCGAGGAGCACCACTTCCCGATTCTGGCCGAGCAGCTGAAGAAAAAGGCGGCTGGCGGTGGCGAGCTGTCCATCTGGTGCGCGGCGGCGTCCACCGGCGAGGAGCCGTATTCGCTGGCCATCACGGCGCTGGAGGCTTTTCCCGGCATGTCGAGGCCGAATATCAGCGTGCTGGCCACCGATCTGGATACCAGCGTGTTGGAAACCGGGCGCAAGGGCATTTACTCGGCCGACAAGATCGCGCGTCTGCCGGCCGGCCATGCCGCCAAGTATTTCGACAAGCTGCCGGACGGCAGCTATCAGGCCAAACAGGCGCTGCGCAATATGATCACCTTCCAGCGGCTGAATCTGGTGGAGAGCAATTGGGCGGTGCGCAAGCAGTTCGACGCCATCTTCTGCCGCAACGTGATGATCTATTTCGACCGCGACACCCAGTTCGCCGTGCTCAAGCGCTTCGCGCCGCTGCTCAAGCCGGACGGCCTGCTGTTCGTAGGCCATTCGGAAAACTTCTATTTCGCCTCGGATTATTTCCATTTGCGCGGCAAGACCGTGTACGAGCACGCCAAGAAATAAACCGTTTGTCTGACAAAACAGTCGCCCCGGCGATCGTTTGGCTTTAACATTCCGCACTCAAGGGCAAGCGAGTCTTGCCCTTCGTCTTTTCAGATGGAGGCGGGATGCGAGTGGCAGTACTCGGAGCCGGCGTGGTGGGCGTGTCCACCGCCTGGTTCCTGGCCAAAATGGGGCATGAGGTGGTGGTGCTGGATAGGGCCTGCGGAGCGGCGCGCGAAACCAGCTTCGCCAACGGCGGCCAATTGTCGGTCAGCCAATCGGAGCCGTGGGCCAATCCGCGCGCGCCGTGGCAAGTGCTGCGCTGGCTGTGGCGCGACGATGCTCCCTTGTTGTTCCGGCCACGTCTGGAGCCGGCGCAATGGCGCTGGATTCTACATTTCCTGCGCGAGTGCCTGCCTGGGCGCGAGCATCGCAATATGCGGCAAATGGTGGCGCTGGGCCTGTATAGCCGCGACGCGATGCGGCTGTTGCGGGAAGAGACCGGCATTGTCTATCGCCGTCTGTCGCGCGGCATCCTGACGCTTCATTACAGCGCCGCGCAATTGGCCGCCGCCGAGCGCGGCGCGGCCAGGATGCGGGAGCTGGGCGTGGACAAGCGCATGCTGGCGCCCGACCAGCTATTGGCGCTGGAGCCGGCGTTGGAGCGGGCCCTGCCTCAACTGGCCGGCGCCAGCTGGTGTCCGGACGATGAGTCCGGCGATGTCCACCTGTTTACCCGGGGCCTGGCTGAGGAAGCCGCCGGGCTGGGCGTGGCGTTTCGCTACCATACCCGGATCAATGCGCTGGAAGCGGTGGATGGCGAAGTGCGGGCCGTGTCGGTGACCGGGCCGGACGGCAGCTACGACAGGGTCACGGCCGATGCCTATGTGCTGGCGCTGGGCAGCCATTCGCCGCTGCTGACCGCGCCGCTGGGGCTGCGTCTGCCCATCTATCCGGCCAAGGGCTATTCGGCGACGGTGCCGGTGAAGAGCCTGCTTGCGGCTCCCATGGTCAGCATCACCGATGAGGCGCACAAGCTGGTGTTCAGCCGTCTGGGTGATGAGTTGCGCATCGCCGGGACCGCCGAGCTGTCCGGTTATTCGTCCAGCCTCAACGCCGCGCGTTGCGAGGCGCTGCTGCGGCGCGGACGGGCCTTGTTTCCCGAAGCTTGCGATTGGGACGCCGCGCGATTCTGGAGCGGATTGCGTCCGGCCACGCCGGGCAATGTGCCGCTGATAGGCAAGAGCGGCATAGGCCGCCTGTATCTGAACACTGGCCATGGCACGCTGGGCTGGACCGAGGGCGCCGGCTCCGGCCGCGCGCTGGCCGAGATCATCAGCGGCCTGAAGCCGCAATTGGATTTCGCGTTTTGCGGATTGTGAATAAGGCTGGCAAGAATTGAACGTCGGCGCGGCGCGCCGGCATTGGAGCGGGAATGAGCGAAGTGCAGGAAATGACGCCGTACCAGTTGCTGGGCGGCGAGGGGGTGGTGCGTTGGTTGACGGACCGGTTTTACGACATCATGGACAGCGAGCCGGCGGTCAAGCCTTTGCGCGACATGCATCCTGACGATCTCGCCGGTTCGCGGCAGAAGCTGTTCATGTTCCTGTCCGGCTGGCTGGGCGGGCCATCGCTTTATATGGAGACGTTCGGCCATCCGCGGCTGCGCATGCGTCACATGCCGTTCGCGGTTGACGAGGCGGCGCGCGATCAATGGATGTTCTGCATGCGGCAGGCGGTGGACGAGCTGGTGGCGGAGGATTGGCTCAAGGAAAAGCTGCTGGAGGCCTTCTACAATACCGCGGATTTCATGCGGAATCGTTAAGCGCGTGACTATTCTTGACGGCGGCGCGGCGTGGTCCATGATTAAGGTATCGATGGATGGAGCCGCCCGCTATGGACCGCCGCCTATTGTTGTCGCTGGCATTCGGGCTGCAGTGCGGAGCCGTGGCGGCGGCCTGTTTGCCGCATGCGCTGATGTGCGCCTCTCCGCGAGACGCTGAGGTGCAAAAACAGGATTTGCAGCCGCAAGGGCTGCAGATTGGCCCATTGCGCTTGGAGCAGGACCCGGATGGCCATGCGATGCGCCTGGTGCCCAATGTGGATTTGGGCAAGCACACTCATCTGACCGTCAAGATGCACAACAAGGATGTCGGCTTGAAGCTGCGCTTCAATACCGACTGATCCTCCTCAATGCGGCCGGTGGCCGCGTTCTATCTGCACCCCCACGCGTTTGACGCCGGGCAGTATGCCCAGCTTGGTGACGGCGACTCTGACCCATGGCGCGCCGAACTCCTCGCGCACCATTTTCGCGATGTGCTCGGCAAGTGCTTCCAGTAACAGGAAATGTTGCTCTTGCAGCGACTGGCGCAACTTCTCCACCACCACGCCGTAGTGTATGGTGTCGCCGATATTGTCGCTATGGCAGGGCGTGTCGCTGGGTATGCCGATCTCCAGGTCGATTTCTATGGTCTGGGCGGCTTTGCGCTCCCAGTCGTACACGCCTATCACCGTGTCGGCGCGCACTTCGCGCAGGAATATGATGTCCATCAGTCCGAGGAGGTTGGGCTTTGCCGCCCGATACCGTAAAATCCGAAACTTCGTATTCTAATCCAACGGACACACCACCACCATGACCACGACCGCATTCGCATTTGTCCTGGCGGCCTATCTGATCGGCTCCCTGTCTTTCGCCGTGATCGTCAGCAAGGCGATGGGCATGGCTGACCCGCGCAGTTACGGCTCAGGCAATCCCGGCGCTACCAATGTGCTGCGCAGCGGCAAGAAGCTGGCCGCCGTGTTGACGCTGCTGGGCGATGGCGTCAAGGGCTGGGCGGCGGTAGCGCTGGCCGCCTGGCTGGGACCGCGTTACGGATTGAGCGAGCAGGGCATCGCGCTGTGCGCGTTGGCCGTGTTGTTCGGCCATATGTGGCCGGTGTTCTTCGGCTTCAAGGGCGGCAAGGGCGTGGCCACGGCGGTCGGCATTCTGTTCGGCATCAGCGCGCCGCTGGCGCTGGCAGCGGTCGCCACCTGGCTGTTCATGGCCTTCGTGGTGAAAATTTCCTCGCTGTCCGCCATCGTGGCCTGCGTGCTGGTTCCGGTGTACGCCTTTTTCATCCTGGGGCCGCACAGCGTGTATTTCGGCACCTGCATCATCATCGCCATCGTGGTGATCCACCGCCACAAGTCCAATCTGATCAAGCTGATGACCGGCCAGGAAGACAAGATAGGCGGCAAGAGCGACGCCAGCTGACGATTGATTTTCGGCCAAGAAAAAGCCGTCCCGGATGGGACGGCTTTTTGTTTGGCGATGAACGATCAGTGGAAATCGCTGGCGAAACGCTCCCAGCGCGGCATCCAGTTGCCGGTGATGTCGGCGGAGGCGATCACGCCTACGGCGCGGCCGATCAGCAGATTGCGCGGCACCAGACCGAAGTAACGCGAGTCGGCGCTGTCGTCGCGGTTGTCGCCGAGCATCATGTACTGCCCCGGCGGGATCGTGATTGGACCGAAGTTGCTGCGGGCGTTGACGCCTGCCAGCCATTGCATGCGGTGCGGCGGCAGCACGCCGCTTTCTTGCAAGCGCAGCGCAGGCAGCGCCACATTGTCCGCCACGGTCTCCGTCAGTTGCTGCAGCGGTTGGTAATGGGCGGCGCGGCCGTTGATGATCAGTTCCTCATTGCGCATTTCCACCGTGTCGCCGGGCACGGCCACCAGCCGCTTGATCATCCGCATGCCGTCCTTGGGCGATGAGAAGGTGACGATGTCGCCGCGCTGAGGTTCGCCGGTGCGATGCAGGATGACGTTGCTCAAGGGCAGCTTCAGGTCGTAGGCCAGCCGGTTGACCAACACCACGTCGCCTTCCAGCACGGTGGGGCGCATCGAACCGGATGGGATCGGGTTCCAGTCCGCCACCGCGGTGCGGAACAGGCCAAACACCAAAAGGAAAACCAGGAATCCGCGATTATTGCGCAGCCAATGGCCCATGTTTTTTCTTCCAATCATGTCGATATTTGAAATGCTGTCCTACGGGGCGGAGAAGGCCCACAGCCAGTCACTTCCGCGCCGCTAGCTGATTGAGACTGCGCCACGGCGGGGAAGTTCAGCCATCGGACAGCACCCGGATATGGGCGGCGACGCTGCGGCCCAGCGCCGACAGGTCGTAGCCGCCTTCCAGCACCGATACCACGCGGCCGGCGCAGTATTGGTCGGCTATTTGCATCAGGTGGCGCGTTACCCACTCATAGTCCGATTCCGTCAGGCCCAGCGAGCCCATGTCGTCCTCGCGGTGGGCGTCGAAGCCTGCGGAGATGAACAGCATCTGCGGCTGGAATTCGTGCAGCAGCGGCAGCCAGACGTTTTCCACCACCTCGCGGAACTCGCGTCCGCTGCTGCCGGCTTTCAGTGGCACATTGTGCATATTGGGCCCCATGGGCTGGTCGCCGCGATAGGGATAGAACGGATGCTGGAAGATGGAGATCATCAGCACGCGCGGGTCGTCGTGCAGGATTTCCTCTGTGCCGTTGCCGTGGTGCACATCGAAATCCACCACCGCCACGCGTTCGAATTTGTACTTGGCCAGCGCATGGGCCACGCCGACGGCGATGTTGTTGAAGAAGCAGAAGCCCATGGCCTTGTCGCTCTCTGCGTGGTGGCCGGGCGGGCGGATGGCGCAGAAGGCGTTGGGCGCCTTGTCCTCGGCCACCAGCTCCACCGCCTTGACCACGGCGCCGGCGGCGCGGTGCGCCGCTTTCAGCGTGCCGGGCGACATGGCCGTGTCCGGGTCCAGGCGGAAGGTGCCGACGCTGGGCGCGCAGGCTTCCAGATATTCGACGTAGCGCGGCGGGTGGACGCGGGCCAGCTGTTCGTAGGTGACTTCAGGCGCCTCGACTTCCTGCAGGCTGTCGAAGATTTGCGAGGCCATCAGCTGATCGCGGATGGCCGTCAGTCGTTCCGGGCATTCGGGGTGGCCCACACCCATATTGTGCTGCAGACATTCGGCATGCGTGACGTAGGCCGTCAGGCCATTGCGCTGCAGACGGTTTTTCAGCCAGGTGAACACGTACGCTCCCTACGCGCTTACAATGGATAGCGAATATGTGATTTTGATAAATACTGCGCGCAACCGGGGTCAAATGCAATCACTCTCCCTCGCCTACCGGCAATTGAACACGCTGATTCTGGGCAAACCGCAGGCGATCCGCCTGGGCTTCGCCTGCCTCATCGCCCGCGGCCACCTGTTGATAGACGATGTGCCCGGCGTCGGCAAAACCACGCTGGCGCATGGCCTGGCCCGCGTGCTGGGTCTGGATTACCGCCGGGTGCAATTCACCAGCGACCTGCTGCCGGCGGACATCCTGGGCGTCAGCATTTACCAGCGCGACAGCGGCCGCTTCGAGCTGCACAAGGGGCCGGTATTCACCCAGGTGCTGCTGGCCGACGAGATCAACCGCGCGTCTCCCAAGGTGCAATCGGCGCTGCTGGAGGCGATGGAGGAGCGCCAGGTGTCGATAGATGGCGAGACGCATGCGCTGCCGTCGCCGTTCTTTGTCATCGCCACTCAGAATCCGGGCGAGCAGATGGGGACGTTTCCGCTACCGGAGTCGCAGTTGGACCGCTTCCTGATGCGAATTTCTCTGGGCTACCCGCCGCGCGAGGCGGAAAAAGCCTTGTTGATGGGAGAGGACAGGCGGGCGCTGCTGGAGCGCTTCCAGGCGGTGATGAAGCCGGAGGAGCTGCAGGCGCTGCAAGGCAAGGCCGCTGCGGTGACGGTGGCGCCGGCGCTGGCCGACTATCTGCTGGCGTTGCTGGAGGCGACGCGCCGGCCGGGCTTGTTCGCGACCGGACTCAGTCCGCGCGCTGGGCAGGCGCTGGTCGCCGCGGCTCGCGGCTGGGCGCTGCTGTCCGGTCGCGACCACCTGCTGCCGGAGGACGTCAAGGCAGTGTTTCTGCCAGTGGCCGCGCACCGGCTGCAGTCCGCGTCCGGCGTCGATGTCGAACAGGAATTGGAGCGGCTGCTTGCCCATATCGCCATTCCGTGAACGCTTGCGCCGCTGGTGGCTGGCGCGATTGCCTTTGCAGGACAGCTGCGAGCTGACGCAACGGCGGATTTATCTGCTGCCTACTCGTTTTGGCCTGCTGTTGCTGGCCGTAGCGCTGGCGGTCTGGGTGGGCGCGCTGAACTACCAGGTCAGCCTGGCTTACGCGCTGGCGTTCTGGATCGCAGGCCTGACTCTGGTGGCGGTGTTGATGGCCTATCGCCAGCTGGCGGGCTTGAAGCTTTCCGCGGAGCCGGGCGGCGCGGTGTTCGCCGGCGAGACGGCGCGTTTTAGGCTGTTGCTGGACAATCCCCAGCCTTTGCCGCGTCGCTTGGCGGTCTACCCACAGGGGGTGGCGGAGGCCGCGCAAGCCTGCGCATTGGACGGACGGGCGAGCGCGGTGGCGGAGCTGGAGACGCCCGCGCCGCGGCGTGGCTGGCTGGAGCTGCCTCTGTGCGTGGTGGAAAGCGACGCGCCCTTTGGCTTGATCCGAGCCTGGGCGGTGCTGCGGCTGAGGGCGCGTCTGCTGGTGTATCCGGCGCCTTTGCCCGACGCGGCGCGCGGCGCGAAGGAAGGAGATGACGGGGAGGGCGGGGCGAGCCAGCCGGGCGGCGACGACTTTTCGCATCTGGATGCCTACCGCTACGGCGATACGCCGCGGCAAATCGCCTGGAAAGTGCTGGCGCGGCGCGACACGCTGGCCAGCAAGCGCTTCGCCGGCGAAAGCGGAGCCGAGTTGAAACTGATCCGATGGACGGATTACGGCCAGGATGCCGACGTGGAGCGTCGCTTGTCGCGCATGGCCTGGCGGGTGGAGCAATGCGAGCGGCGGCGCCAACATTACCGCCTATGCCTGCCTGGCGCCGAAATCGGCCCGCAGCCGCGCCAGAGAGAGCTGGCGCTGGGGGCGCTGGCCCTGTTTGGAGGCCGGGAATGAGCGCCGGAAGACCGTGGCGCGGCGAGCCGGTATTGCTGGCCATGGGCTGGGTCATGCTGCCGCTGGCCTGGTTTCTGCCTTTATGGCTGATGGCGGCGGCTGGCTTGGCGCTGCTGGCGCGCGCGCGCCTGGAGCGGCGCGGCGGCGCGATGCCGTCGCGCTGGCTGCTGCTGCCCTTGCTCGTCGTGTCCGTAGGGGCGGCGTGGCTGCAGTTGGGCACGTTGATAGGCAGGGAAGGCGGCGTAGCCCTGCTGACCTTGCTGATGGCGTTCAAGGCTTATGAAACGACTACCCTGCGCGATTGGCGCGTCCTGCTGGCGCTGGGCTTCTTCCTGGCGGCGATGCCGCTATTGTTCGACCAGTCGCCTTGGATGGCGGCCTGGCTGATATCGGCGCTATGGCTGCTGACCTGGGCTGCTGCCGTGCTGGCTGGCGGCTTGCCGCGCGGCAGCTGGCGCAGCGCGGCGCAGGCCTTGTTGCTATCGCTGCCCATCATGCTGGCCTTGTTCGTGGTGATGCCGCGCTTGCCGGAGCCATTGTGGAGCATGCCGAAGCCGCAGTCGTCGGCGGGCAGCGGCTTGGGCGAGGATATGGAGCCGGGCAGCATCAGCAGCCTGGTGCTGAACCGGGATCCGGCGTTCAGCGTGGTGTTCGACGGCCCTGCGCCCAGGCAGGACCAGTTGTATTGGCGGGCGATGTTGCTGGACGCGTTCGATGGCCGCCGTTGGAGCCGGGCGATGGAGGGGGGGAGGCTGTCGCAGTCGGCGGCCGGCGGCCGGCCGGTGCGCTATAGCATGACGTTGCGGGCCGACCGGGGACGGCTGCCGGCGTTGGAAATGCCGGTTGAGGCGCCGCCGGGCAGCCATCTCGCCTCCGGCGGCGTCTTGCGGCAGGACCGTAATCAGGACGAGTTGGCGCGCTATGCGATGCAGAGCTTGGTGGACGCGCGCGCGGAAGAGAGTTTGTCGCCAGGCGCGCGGGCGTTTTACACGCGGCTGCCGCCAGGCAATCCGCGCAGCCGGGTGCTGGCCGCGGAGTGGGCGTCGACGGCGAGGGACGAGAGGGCGTTCATTCAGCAGGCGCTGCAGTATCTGCGGCAGAACGGCTTTCGTTATACCCTGCAGCCGCCGTTGCTGAGGGAGCCGCCGGTGGATCAGTTTCTGTTCGAGACCCGCGAGGGGTTCTGCGAGCATTATGCTTCGGCCTTTGCCTATCTGGCGCGCGCCGCCGGCATGCCTGCGCGGGTGGTGGTGGGCTACCAGGGAGGGGAATACAACCCGGTGGGGAAGTTCTGGCTGGTGCGTTCGTCCGATGCCCATGCCTGGACGGAAGTCTGGCTGTCAGGCGAGCGGCGCTGGCTGAGGGTGGATCCAACCTCGGCGGTGTCGCCGGGGCGGCTGGAGCGGGGAGCGGAGCAATCTTTGCCGGCGCTGCGTGACGAGGGCGCCGCCGGCGCGGTGCTGCCGCCGCGTTGGTTGCGCGGCTGGCGCCAGCAATGGCAGGCAGCCGACTTCGCCTGGCAGCAATGGGTGGTCGGCTATGACGCCAACCGGCAACGCGGGCTGTTTCAACGGCTGGGCCTGGGCGCGGATGTGGACAGCGCAAGCGTAGCGCGCGGCTTGCTCGCCGGCATGCCGCTGGCCTTGCTGCCCTTGTTTTTGTGGTGGCGCAGGCGTCCGCGGCAGCCGCCGCTCGAGGACGGCTGGGAGTCCTTGCGACGGCGGTTGGCGCGGCGGAGCGTCGCGCTTGCGCCATCGCAAGGGCCGTTGGACTTGCTGAAGGCGGCGCGCGGCTTGCCGCGCGATGACTTCAAACAGCTCAAATGGCTGGTGGACGAGTATGTCGATCTGCGCTATCGGCGCCAACAGCCGGATGCGGCGAAGGAGCGGCGTTGGCGCCGGCGGGCGCGGCGCTGGAAATGACAAGGCCCGGCGAGAGCCGGGCCGCAAGAGGGCGCTGGGCGCTTAGAGCAGGAAGTCTCGCGAGATGCCTTTGCGGCGCAGGATGCGGCGCAATTGCTCCAGGCCTTCGATCTGGATTTGCCGCACGCGCTCGCGGGTCAGGCTCAGCGAAGCGGCCAACTCTTCCAGCGTGCAGATCTCGTAGCCGTTGAGGCCGTAGCGGCGCTCGATCACCAGTCGCTGCTTCTCGTTGAGCTGGCTCAGCCAGTCATGCACGAACATTTCCAGCTGGCTGTTGTGCAGCTGCAGCTCCGGCTCCTCGTGCTGTTCGTCCGGGATCGATTCGCCTATGGACAGCATGGGGTCGATGTCCAGCGGCGCGTCCAGCGAAGCCATGCGCTCGTTCAGGTTCATCACCTTGCGCACGTCGTCCACCGGCTTGCCGACCAGGTGGGCGATTTCCTCCAGCGTCGGCTCGCGGCCGATCTGGCTTTCCAGATGGCGCGAGGCGCGCAGATAGACGTTCAGCTCCTTGATCACGTGCACCGGCAGCCGTATGGTGCGCGACTGGTTCATGATCGCCCGCTCTATGCTCTGGCGTATCCACCAGGTGGCATAGGTGGAGAAGCGAAAGCCGCGTTCCGGATCGAACTTCTCCAGCGCGTGCATCAGGCCGATATTGCCTTCTTCGATCAGATCCAGCAGCGCCAGGCCGCGGTTGATGTAGTGCTTGGCGATGTTCACCACCAGCCGAAGATTGTGTTCGATCATCTTCTGGCGGGCTTCGAATTCGCCGGCGACCACGCGGCGAGCCAGCGCCAGTTCTTCCTGCGGCGTCAAGAGCGCGTTGTTGCCGATGTCGTTCAGATAGATCTGGGTGACGTCGGCCACCACGTCCTCGAAGACTGAGTTGCTTTCGCTGCTTTCCTCAGCCTCGTTTTCAGCGGCGCTTTCTTCGTTGTTTTCCTCGTCGAGAATTTCGTTCTCGTCCAGGATGTCGATTTCATTGCTCATCTCTCTACCCCCGTCGCTGTCTTGTCCGGCGGGGGCAGAGCCTACCCGCTAGGACTTGTGTTCAAGATATTGCATCGGATCCACCGGCTTGCCGAAGCGGCGAATCTCGAAATGCAGCTTGACCTGGTCGGCATCGGTATTGCCCATTTCGGCAATCTTCTGCCCTTTCTTGACAGTCTGTCCTTCCTTTACCAGCAACTGGCTGTTATGCGCGTATGCCGACAAGAAGGTTTTATTGTGCTTGATGATGATCAGCTTGCCGTAGCCGCGCAGCCCGGTTCCGCTGTACACCACCTTGCCATCCCCCGCGGCGAGCACCGCTTGTCCCTGGCGCCCGCTGATTTCAATGCCCTTGTTGCTGTCCGAGTAGCCCTTGATGACTTTGCCCTCGGTCGGCCAGGCCCACGCCACGGCATCCTCTTCCTGCTTGGCTGTCGGTGCGCTGGCCTCCTGCGCCGGCGCGGCGGAGACCGCCGTGCTGGCTTCCTGCTTTTTCCCCGGGGGAGGGGAAACGGGCGAACTAGATGCCTGAGCGTTGTTGTTCTTGCCGCCGCGTCCCTCGCTCTGGGCCGCGATGTCCTTGGCGGCTTCGCTGCCGTACGGCAGTTTCAGCGCCTTGGGGTAAGTCTTCGTTTCGCCGCCGGTCGCGGAGGCGGCCGCGTGTCCCGCGTTTGCGGCCAAAGCCGGAGGCGGAGCCGAGACCGGCTGGGCGGCTGGGGCCTGGGTGGTCTTGACGGCGGGCGCCGCGCCTGGAGGCGTCAACCGCAAGACCTGTCCTACTTTGATGCCGGTGTCGGGAAGGTTGTTCCATTCTGCGACATCTTTGTACTTCAAGCCGTGGTTCAGCGAAATGCGAAACAGGTTGTCGCCCGGTTTCACCACGTAAGTCTGTTCGCCGCCAGCCGGCGCTGCCTGCTCTATCGGCTGCATGTTCAAGCCGCCGCCGTCCCGGTACGG
The DNA here is from genome assembly GCF_002924365.1 of Chromobacterium alticapitis. Classification (GTDB taxonomy): domain Bacteria; phylum Pseudomonadota; class Gammaproteobacteria; order Burkholderiales; family Chromobacteriaceae; genus Chromobacterium; species Chromobacterium alticapitis. The sequence goes on from NZ_PQWB01000028.1 coordinate 43,925, forward strand.
AATGGCTTCGGTATGGTCGGGCTTGGCTGCCGGCTTGGCGGCCGGGGCCGGTTTGCTTCCTGCCATGGCCGAAGGCGTGGCGGCTTCAACCGGGGCCGCCTGTTGCACCATGCTGCTGCAACCGAACAAAGATGTGCCGAGTAGGGCGGTTAATATGTAGGCATACCTGCAATGCATTTTTAGCATGTTTTTTTGTTGAAACGTTGAAGTTGGAGTCTTGCTCGATTGTCTGACAGTGAGAGTGTTGCGTTTTTGCAGTTTTAACTGCGGCCATTGAGCAGCGGCACAAATTTAACCGGATCCAGCCGGGTCTTTTGCAAACCTTGCGCTGTTTTCTCCAGCAGCCATAAATGTTGCTCGGCTTCGCCCAGCGGCAGCACCATTCTGCCGCCGTCGGCCAGTTGATCGACCAGGGCGGTCGGCATCGCGCGCGCGGCGGCGGTGACGATGATGCCGTCGAAAGGCGCGGCCTCCGCCAGCCCGGCGTAGCCGTCGCCATGGACCAGGCGGGCGTGGATCAGTTTGGCGGCGCGCAGATTGCGTCTTGCTTGGTCCAGAATCGCGGCCAGTCGTTCCATGGAATACACTTCCGCGCCGGTCTTCAGCAGCACGGCCGTCTGGTAACCGCAGCCGGTGCCGATTTCCAGTATCTTGCCGGGCTGGCGGCCCTGAACCAGCAGCTCCGTCATCCGCGCCACCGTCAGTGGTTGGGAGATGGTCTGGCCATGGCCTATGGGCAGCGAGACATCGTCATAGGCGCGGGTGGCCAGCGCCTGATCGACGAACAGATGGCGGGGCACCTCGTGCATGGCGGCCAGCACGCGCTCGTCGGCGATGCCGTGCTGGCGCAGGCGGTCGGTCATGCGCCGGCGCGTGCGCTCGGAAAGCATGCCATGTGCCTGGCTGGTCGGTGTCAGCGGTGAAGCCATGTGGAAATCCTGTCCAATTGCCCGTAGGCCGTGAGATCCAGCATCAGCGGGGTAAGCGAGGGCTGGTTCGCGGCGATGCAGCCGAAGTCGGTGCCGGCGCCGGCATCCTGCACCGCGCCGACCGGTCCTACCCAGTATATCGTCTCGCCGCGCGGATTCTGTGATTTGATCACGGGCTGCGCGGCATGGCGGCGGCCCAGCCGGGTGACTTGCATTTCGCCTATCTGCTCCGGCGGCGCATCCGGCACATTGACGTTCAGCAGCACGGGTTGGGCGAAAGGCTGCTCCAGGCAGCGCTCCACCAGTTGTGCCACAACTTTGCCGGCGCTGGCGAAATGCTTGCCGCTGTGGCCGGCCAGCGAGACGGCGATGGACGGGATGCCCAGCATGAAGCCTTCCGTGGCGGCCGCCACCGTGCCGGAGTACAGCGTGTCGTCGCCCATATTGGGGCCGTTGTTGATGCCGCTGAATATCATGTCCGGCCTGAAGTCGAGCAAGCCGGTCACCGCCAGGTGCACGCAATCGGTCGGGGTGCCATCGACGAAGTAAAAACCGTTGTCGGCCCTGCGCGCCGTCAGCGGGCGGTCCAGCGTCAGCGAGTTGCTGGCGCCGCTGCGGTCGCGCTCCGGCGCCACGACCACCACTTCGCCGTAGCGGCGCAGGGTCTGAGCCAGCATGGCTAGTCCAGGGGCGGCGTAGCCGTCATCGTTGCTCAGCAAAAACTTCATACCGTCTTTCCGTGTTCATCCGGTGATTGTAGCGCCGCCATCATGACAGCGGATAGTGCCGGGCTGCGGCGGCGGGCCGTAAAAAAACCCGCGGGGGGGCGGGTTTCTCGGCCTGCGCTCAGGCGTAGTAACGCTTGCTGAACTCCAGCATTCGTTCGATGGGCACGCGGGCGGCGTCCATCTGTTCGGCGGAGAGATAGTCGATGACCAGGCCCTCGCCGGCTTGCGCGCGTTTGACCGCGGCTATGGTGTTCATCTTCATGTACGGACAGGAATTGCACTGGCAGCCGGCGTAGATGGGCGCCTGCCGCAGGTCCAGGTCCGGACGGGCCAGGCCCATGTTGTACAGGATGCCGTCCTCGGTGGCGACGAAGATCACCGCCTTCGGATCGCCCTGATAAGCCTTGACCCAGTTCAGCATGCCGGAGGTGGAGCCGACGTAATCGGCCTTCTTCAGCACCGGCAGCGGGCTTTCCGGGTGGGCGATCAGGTATTTGTCGCCAGGGGCGGCGGCGAAGGCCTCGTCCAGCGCGGCTTCGTTGAATTTGTCGTGCACTTCGCACACGGCGGACCACAAGGGCATGTCGTAGCCGTACTGATCGTTGAGATAGCCGCCCATATTGCGGTCCGGCGAGAAGATCACCTTCTTACCTTCGGCGTACAGATGGGCGATGATGTCGTCGACGTTGCGGCTGGTGACGATCCAGTCGGACACGGCTTTGTGCTCCGCGCTGGAGTTGATGTAGGACACGTGCACGTGGTCCGGGTAGCGCTTGCGCCACTGCGTCAGCTCGGCGACGTCGGTCTGGGTCACCAGCGAGCAGGTGGAGCCGGCGTCCGGCAGGATCACCGTGGCTTCCGGGTTGAGGATTTTCGCGGTTTCGGCCATGAAGCGCACGCCGGCGAACACGATGATGTCGGCTTGGGCTTCCTTGGCGTACAGCGACAGCTCCAGGCTGTCGCCCACCTTGTCGGCCATCTGCTGGATTTCCGGCTGGGTGTAATAATGAGCGAGTGTGACGACGCGTTTCGTCATGATGGATCGGCTCCTGCAGGCCGGGGAGGTTTTCCGGCCGGTTGCATGCTGCGGCGCAAAATACGTTTGTTGCGAAACTGTAAAGGTTAGCAATATTGTAAGGTCTGCGCCACTGGCAGAGCGGAGACACGGAGAAATTCGCCGGATCGCAAGCGGGCTTATTCATTCGTGGCGGGTTTGTCGGAGGTCAATATGACGTCCAGGTTTCATCTGCATGATGAGGGCGGCGCGGAGCCGGCGCACGACGATGGGCACGATTCCAACCATCCTCACCTGCATCGGCATGCCGGGCCGGACGGCGCGGCGGGAAGGCGCCTGAGCAGCCGAGCGCTGTCCCGCGTGCTGGCTTTGACTTGCGCCTTCGCGCTGCTGGAGGCGCTGGGCGGCTGGTGGAGCGGCTCGCTGGCGCTGCTGTCCGACGCCGGCCACATGCTGACGGACTCGCTGTCGCTGCTGCTGGCCTTGTGGGTGGCCCGAATCGGCCGCATGCCTGCCACGGACAGGCTGTCTTTCGGCCATGGCCGGGCCGAGGTGCTGGGCGCCCTGTTCAACAGCCTGCTGCTGTTCGGCTTGTCGCTATTCATCGTGGCGGAGGCAGTGTTGCGCTTGCGCAACCCGCATGCGGTCAACGGCGGCGGCGTGATGCTGATCGCGGCGGCCGGCTTGCTGGTGAACCTGCTGGCGGCCTGGCTGTTGAGCCAGGGGGCGCACTCGCTGAACAGCAAGGCCGCGCTGTGGCATGTGCTGGGCGATTTGTTCGGCTCGCTGGCGGCTATCGCGTCCGGCATGGTGATTTATTTCACCGGCTGGATGACGGTGGATCCGCTGCTGTCCATGCTGGTGGCGTTGCTGTTGCTGGCCGCCGCCTGGAGGCTGATCCGCCAGACCGTGCTGGTCTTGATGGAGGGCGTGCCTGGCCATTTGGACTACAACCGCATCGGCTTGGCTTTGGCGGGCATTCCCGGCGTGGCCTCGGTGCATGATTTGCATGTGTGGACGATGTCGGCGGAGCGGGTGGCGCTGTCGGCCCATGTGCGCATTGCCGCGCCGCGCGATTGGCCGCGCATTTTGGCCGCCTGCCAGCTGATGCTGTCGCGCGAATTTTGCATAGATCACGTAACCTTGCAGGCGGAATGGCCAGTCCCGGCGCCCGCGGGCAAGCCGGTGCCGATAGACATCGTTTCCGAGGACAAGCACGAATGAGGCCGCACTATCTGACTCCGCTGTTTTCTCCGCGCACCGTGGCCGTGGTCGGCGCCAGCGACCGGCCCGGCTCGATCGGTCAGGCGATGTTCGCCAATCTGTTGGCCGGCTCTTTCCAGGGCAAGCTGTTCCCGGTCAATCTGAACCACAAGGTAGTGGGCGGCATCCCCGCTTTTTCTTCGGTGCGGCAGATTGATGATCCGCTGGATCTGGCCGTGGTGGCGACGGCTATCCGCTCTCTGCCCGGCATCATCAAGGACTGCGGCAAGAAGGGCGTCAAGGCGGTGCTGCTGGCCAAGGAGTTTTCCGACAGCGAGCAGCTGGAGCAGGAGCTGATCAATGAGGCGCTGTCCATCGCGCGCCATTTCGGCATCCGCCTGCTCGGCCCCAATGTACTGGGTCTGATGCGGCCAGTGGCGGGCTTCAACGCCAGCAATTACAGCGGCAAGGTGCGGCCGGGCAATTTGGCGCTGGTATCGGAATCGTCCGCGCTGTGCGCGGCGATGCTGGACTGGGCGGACAGCAAGGAAATCGGTTTTTCCAGCGTGGTGTCGCTGGGCCGCGCGCTGGATGTCGGCTTCGGCGAAATCCTGGACTACCTGGTGGCGGACAACGCCACTCAGGGCATTTTGTTGCATGTGCACCACATCCATGACGCGCGCCGCTTCATGTCGGCGCTGCGCGCCGCGGCGCGCACCAAGCCGGTGGTGGTGATCAAGTCCGGCCGTTTCGAGAACGATGCCGAAGGCCGCACCCACGCCAGCAATCTGGTGGCCAGCGGCGACGTGTTCGACGCCGCGCTGGCGCGCGCCGGCGTACTGCGCGTGTCGTCCATCGCCCAACTGTTCACCGCGGCCAAGGTGCTGGCGGCCAACTACAGAGTGGGCGGCAAGCGGCTGGCCATCGTCACCAACGGCTTTGGCCCCGGCCTGCTGGCGGCAGACAGCGCGATAGATTACGGCGTGGAACTGGCGCAGCTGGGCGAAGGCACCATGAAACTCCTGGACAGCGTGCTGCCGCGCAACTGGTCGCGCGGCAATCCTCTGGACATCATAGGCGACGCCAGTCCCATGCGTTTCCGCACCGCGGTCAAGGCCTGCGTCGACGATCCCGGCGTGGACGGCGTGATGGTGATCTTCACGCCGCAGGCCGGCACCGACCATTTGACCACGGCGCAGCTGATGATAGGCCTGCAGCGCGAGACCACCAAACCGCTGTTTCTGTCCTGGCTGGGCGACGCCAAGGTATCGGAAAGCCGCGAGCTGTTCTCCAAGGCCAAGTGCGCCCACTTCCGCGCGCCGGAGTACGGCATCGAAGTGTTCCGCCATCTGGCGGCGTATCAGCACAACCAGCAATTGCTGCTGCAAACGCCGGGGCCGCTGGAGGGCAAACACAAGGATCCTGACGTGGCGGCGGCGCGCCGGGTGATGGACGCCGCGCTGGCCGAAGGACGGGAAATCCTGTCTGAGCGCGAATCCAAACAGGTGCTGGCCGCCTTTCACATCCCGGTCAATCCGACCACGCTGGCGCGCAACGCCGACGAGGCCGCGCGCCAGGCGGAGGCCATAGGCTATCCGGTGGTGCTGAAAATCGATTCCCCGGACATCATCTATAAGTCCGACGTGGGCGGCGTGGAGCTCAACATCAGCAACGAGGCCACGCTGCGCGCGGCTTTCGACGGCATCATGAGCCGCACCCGGCAGGCGAGGCCCGACGCGCGCATCGAGGGCGTGTCGGTGCAGCCCATGCGCAAGCGGCGCTTCGCCCGCGAAGTGATGGTGGGGGTGGCGCACGATGCCGCCTTCGGGCCGGTGGTCACCTTCGGCGCCGGCGGCATCGCGGTGGAGGTGATGCACGACCTGGCGCTGGCCTTGCCGCCGCTGAACGATTACCTGGTGGACAATATGATAGGCCAGACCCGCATCGGCCAGTTGCTGGGGCCGTTCAAGAATCTGCCCCCGGTGGACGGGGAGGAACTGCGCCATGTTTTGCTGCAGGTGTCGGAAATGGTGTGCGAACTGCCGCAGATCAGAGAGCTCGACATCAACCCGCTGGTGGCGGACGAGAAGGGCGTCATCGCGCTGGACGCCCGCATCATCGTGCAGCCGGCGCGCGCCGCGCAAAAGCGCTACGGCCACATGGCCATCATGCCTTATCCCTCCCATATGCTCGTCTGCGCCAAGCTGCGCGACGGCACGCCGGTGATGATAAGACCGATCCGGCCCGAGGATGCGGACATGCAGCAGGCCTTCGTCCGCAATTTGTCCGAGGAAAGCCGCTACAACCGTTATCTTTCGAGCATCAAGCAGCTGTCGCAGAGCATGCTGGTCCGCTTCACCCAGCTGGATTACGACCGAGAGATGGCCCTGGCGATGACGCGCGAAGGCGAAGCCGGCGAGGAGATGCTGGCGGTGGCGCGCTTCATCACCGATCCGGACAACGAGGCCTGCGAGTTTGCGCTGGAAGTGGCTGACCACTGGCAGGGACGCGGCATTGGCAATCTGCTGATGCAGGCGCTGTTCGACGCGGCGCGCGAGCAGGGGCTGAAACTGATGCGCGGCGAAGTCCTGGCCGGCAACAAGGGCATGCTGAAACTGATGCATAAACTGGGGTTTAGCGTTGAGCCGCACCCCGAGGACAGGGCATTGACACTGGTGTTGAAGCCCCTGTGAGCGACGGCCGCCACAGTGCCTTGCATTAAGCGCTTGCAAGATAAGGGAAATCTGCCATAAAATCGTGGGCTTTTCTATATCCCGTTTTTTTCAAGGACAATCGACAATGGTAGTGATTCGTCTGGCCCGCGGCGGCGCCAAGAACCGTCCGTTCTACAACATCGTGGTGACCGATTCCCGCAACCGTCGTGACGGTCGCTTCATCGAGCGCGTTGGCTTCTACAACCCGGTAGCCAACGAGAAGCAAGAGCGCGTCCGCTTCACCATGGACCGTCTGAACTACTGGGTCGGCGTTGGCGCCCAGCTGTCCGACTCCGTTGCCAAGCTGCTGAAAGAGCAGAAAGTCGTAGCCGCTTAATCCGGCTATCCGACTTCAAGACGGAATTGGGCGCATGCGCGACGAAGATCTCGTAGTAATGGGCTTTGTGCGCGGCGCCTTCGGTATCAAAGGTTGGGTGAAAATCCACGCCGATACCGAATACGCTGACGGCCTGTTCGATTACCCGGTCTGGTGGCTGGGCAAGAACGGCAGCTGGAAGCCGTATACATTTGAGAACGGCGCTGTCCAGCCCAAGGCGCTCGCCGCCAAGCTGGAAGGCGTCGAAGGCAGAGATGCCGCCGAGTTGTTGCGCGGTTCGCAGATCGCGGTTCCGCGCAGCGAGCTGCCGGCCCCCGCCGATGACGAGTACTACTGGAACGACCTGATGGGTCTGACCGTGGTCAATCAGCAGGGCGAAACGCTCGGCAAGGTGGACAATCTGCTCGAAACCGGCGCCAACGACGTGCTGGTGGTGAAGGGCGACGATGGACAGCAGCGGCTGATTCCGTTTGTGGAACAGTACGTGCTGGACGTGGTGCCGGCCGAAGGCCGCATCCTGGTGGACTGGGGTCTGGATTACTGATGCAGATCGATGCGGTGACGCTGTTCCCGGAGATGTTCGATTCGATTGCCCGCTTTGGCGTCAGCCAGCGGGCGCTTGACTTGGGCCTCTGGCATTTCAAAGCCTGGAATCCGCGCGACTTCACCCACGACAATTATCGTCGGGTGGACGACCGGCCCTATGGCGGCGGTCCCGGCATGGTGATGCAGATCGAGCCGCTGGAGCAGGCGATAGACGCCGCGCGCGCGCGTCAGCGCGAAGCCGGCGTCGAGGCCAGCCACGTGGTCTACCTGTCTCCGCAAGGCGTCAGGCTCAGCCACGCCAAGGCGGAGGAGCTGTCGCAACGGCAAGGCCTGATCCTGCTGTGCGGCCGCTACGAAGGCATAGACGAGCGGCTGATCGCCACCCAGGTCGACGAGGAAATTTCCATCGGCGACTACGTGCTGTCAGGCGGCGAGCTGCCGGCCATGGTGCTGGCGGACGCGGTGGTGCGGCTGTTGCCGGGCGTGCTCAACGATGCGCAATCGGCGTACGAAGACTCATTTGTGGACGGTCTGCTGGACTGCCCGCATTACACCCGACCCGAAGAGTATCGAGGCATGCGGGTGCCGGACGTGCTGTTGTCCGGTAATCATGCCCTGATCGCCAAATGGCGGCTCAAGCAGTCGCTGGGGCGGACGTGGAAACGTCGGCCCGAGCTGCTGCAAGACCGCGTTTTGACAAAACAGGAATCTCGGCTGCTGGCAGAGTACCAGCAGGAACAAGATGTCCAGAATAAATCGGAGTAAATCATGAATCTGATTCAAAAACTCGAGCAAGAAGAAATCGCGCGCCTGGGCAAGACCCTGCCGGCATTCGCCCCGGGCGACACCGTAGTGGTGCAAGTGAAGGTTAAGGAAGGCAACCGCGAACGTCTGCAGGCTTACGAAGGCGTTGTGATCGCCAAGCGTAACCGCGGCCTGAACAGCGCTTTCACCGTGCGCAAGATGTCCGCCGGCGAAGGCGTTGAACGTACCTTCCAAACCTACTCCCCGCTGGTGGCTTCCGTTGAAGTGAAGCGCCGCGGCGACGTGCGTCGCGCCAAGCTGTACTACCTGCGCGGCCGCACTGGCAAGTCCGCTCGCATCAAGGAAAAGCTGCCGGCTCGCAAGCAGGGTTAATCCTGTCGGCGACCGCCGCTATCATCAAAGCGCAAGGCTCGGCCTTGCGCTTTTTTCGTTTCTAGGGGGATGCGATGGAGTACAGCGCCGTGATCGCCGCGCCGTTCGGACGACTGGGCGTGGCCTGCCGCGACGGAGAGTTGATCGCGCTGAGCTTTCTGCCGGCTGATGCCACTCTGCGGCCGCCGCAGGCGGGCAGCCTGGAGGAGGAGGCGGCAAGACAGCTTGAGGCTTATTACGCGGATCCGCGCCATATCTTCACTGTGCCTTACCGGCTGCATGGCACGCCTTATCAGCAGCGGGTGTGGATGCAGATCGCCGCCATTCCCTGCGGCGAGACTCGGCGTTATCTGGATCTATCCCAGGCCTTGGCTTCTTCGCCGCGCGCCGTCGGCGGCGCTTGCGGCCGTAATCCCATTCCCGTCATCGTGCCCTGCCATCGAGTGGTGGCCAGCGCGGGTCTGGGAGGCTTCAACCAGTCCACTGGCGACGAGACCTTGGACATCAAGCGATGGCTGCTGCGGCATGAGCTTGGCTAGAGATGGCATAGATATTTTTCTAGACCAGCTATGGCTGGAGGACGGCCTGTCGCAGAACACGCTGGCCGCGTACCGGCGCGACCTGTCCAAATTGTCGGCGAGGCTGGAAGAGCAGGGCGCGTCGCTGGACAGCGCGGACGAGGCGGAGCTGGAGCGGGCTCTGCTGGCTGGCGTGGAGAGCGAAAAGCCGGCCACTCGCGCCCGCCTGACTTCCGCGCTGCGCCGCTACTACCAGCACTTGCTGCGCAGCGGCCGGCGCAGCGACGACCCTAGCGCGCGGTTGGCCAGCCCCAAGCAAGGGCTGCGGTTGCCCAAGTCGCTGTCCGAGGTCGACGTCGAGGCGCTGCTGGCTGCGCCGGATACCGACACCCCGTTGGGCCTGCGCGACCGAGCGATGCTGGAGGTCTTGTACGCCAGCGGTTTGCGCGTTTCCGAGCTGGTGGGGCTGACGCTGAATCAGTTGAATCTGCTGGACGGGGTAGTGCAGACCGTGGGCAAGGGCAGCAAGGAGCGGCTGGTGCCGCTGGGCGAGATCGCCCAGGATTGGCTGCTGCGCTATCTGCGGGAGGCGCGGCCGCTGCTGCTGGCCGGCCTACCCTGCGATGCGGTCTTCGTCACCCAGCGCAAGGCCGGCATGACGCGGCAAATGGCCTGGCATTTGATCACCCAATATGCGGCGCGGCAGGGCTTGTCGCGGGTCAGCCCCCATGTGCTGCGCCACGCCTTCGCCACTCATCTGGTCAATCACGGCGCCGATCTGAGGGTCGTGCAGCTGCTGCTGGGCCACGCGGACATCTCCACCACTCAGATTTACACCCATGTCGCGCGCGAGCGGCTGAAGCAACTGCACGCGCGCCATCACCCGCGCGGCTGAGCCGGCCGGCGCAGCAAAAACGCCCGCTTGCGCGGGCGTTTGTCCGGGGCGCCTCAAGGTCAGGCGGGTTCGGCTGTCGCCAGCGCGTCCTGATCGAATTGCAGCTCCACCTTGCCGTCAATCACCGTCACCGTCACCTCGCCGCCAGACACCAGCCGGCCGAATAGCAACTCGTCGGCCAGCGCTTTGCGCAGCGTGTCCTGAATCAGGCGCGCCATCGGGCGCGCGCCCATCAGCGGATCAAAGCCGTTCTTCGCCAGGTAGCGGCGCAGCTCGTCGGTGAAGTGGACGTCGACGTGCTTCTCGGACAATTGCTGTTCCAGCTGCATCAGGAACTTGTCCACCACCTGCAGAATGATCTGCTCGTCCAGCACGCCGAACGGGATGATGGCATCCAGCCGGTTGCGGAACTCGGGACTGAACAGCCGCTTGATGTCGCCCATCTCGTCGCCGGCGGCCTTGGTCTGGGTGAAGCCCAGGGAGGGCTTGGACAGCGATTCGGCGCCCGCATTGGTGGTCATGATCAGCACCACGTTGCGGAAGTCCGCCTTGCGGCCGTTGTTGTCGGTCAGCGTGCCGTGGTCCATCACCTGCAGCAGCACGTTGTAGATGTCCGGATGCGCTTTCTCGATCTCATCCAGCAGCACCACCGCGTACGGATGCTTGTTGATGGCCTCGGTCAGCTGGCCGCCCTGTTCGAAGCCGACATAGCCCGGAGGCGCGCCGATCAGCCGCGACACCGCGTGGCGCTCCATGTACTCGGACATGTCGAAGCGGATCAGCTCGACGCCGAGGATGTAGGCCAGTTGGCGCGCCAGTTCGGTCTTGCCGACGCCGGTGGGGCCGGAGAACAGGAAGGAGCCGATAGGCTTCTGCGGGTTGCCCAAGCCGGAACGCGTCATTTTGATCGCGCTGGCCAGGCCTTCGATCGCCTTCTCCTGGCCGAACACCACGTTCTTTAGATCGCGCTCCAGGTTCTTCAGCACGTTCTTGTCGTCGCTGGAGACCGTTTTGGGCGGAATGCGGGCGATCTTGGCGACGATCTCCTCGATCTCCGACTTGTTGATCACCTTCTTCTGCCGCGACTTGGGCAGAATCTTTTGCGCCGCGCCGGCCTCGTCTATCACGTCGATGGCCTTGTCCGGCAAGTGGCGGTCATTGATGTAGCGCGCAGACAGCTCCGCCGCGGTGGACAGCGCCGATTGCGTGTACTTGACGCCGTGGTGGGCCTCGAAGCGGGATTTCAGCCCCTTCAGAATTTCCACCGTCTGTTCGACCGTAGGCTCGCTGACGTCTATCTTCTGGAAGCGGCGCGACAGCGCATTGTCCTTTTCGAAAATGCCGCGGTATTCGTTGTACGTCGTCGCGCCTATGCAACGCAGGCTGCCGTTCGAAAGGGCAGGTTTCAGCAGGTTGGACGCGTCCAGCGTGCCGCCAGAGGCCGCGCCGGCGCCGATCAGCGTGTGGATCTCATCGATGAACAAGATGGCGTTGCTGTCGTCGGTCAATTGCTTGATCACCGCCTTCAGCCGCTGCTCGAAGTCGCCGCGGTACTTGGTGCCGGCCAGCAGAGCGCCCATGTCCAGCGCGTAGACATTGGACTTGGCCAAGATTTCCGGCACTTCGCCATTGACGATGCGGCGCGCCAAGCCTTCGGCGATGGCGGTTTTGCCCACGCCGGCCTCGCCCACCAGCAGCGGGTTGTTCTTGCGGCGGCGGCACAGAATCTGCACCGTGCGCTCAAGCTCATGCTCGCGGCCGATCAGCGGGTCTATCTTGCCGTCGCGCGCCATCTGGTTGAGGTTCTGAGTGTAGTTCTCCAGCGCCCCGCCCGGACCGGTGGCCTGCTCCTCGCCCTCCGCATCGCCATTGTTGTTGTCGCGCGGCTCCTGCGGCGGCTGTTGCGAGCGCTGCTTGGTGATGCCGTGCGAAATGAAGTTGACGACGTCCAGCCGCGAAATGCCTTGCTGGTGCAGGTAGTACACCGCATGCGAGTCCTTTTCGCCGAAGATGGCGACCAGAATGTTGGCGCCGGACACTTCCTTCTTGCCAGACGACTGCACATGCAGGATGGCGCGTTGAATCACGCGTTGGAAGCCTAGGGTGGGCTGGGTTTCGACTTCGGTCTCGCCGGGCACGGTGGGGGTGTGCTCGTCGATGAAGTCGGTCAGCTGTTTTTTCAGTTGGTCGATATTCGCTCCGCAGGCTCGCAACACTTCTGCGGCCGACGGATTGTCGGTCATCGCGAGCAGCAGATGCTCCACGCTGATGAACTCGTGGCGTTTGCGCCGTGCGTCCATGAACGCCATATGCAGGCTTACTTCAAGCTCCTGGGCAATCATCAGTTTTCCTCCATTACGCACTGAAGCGGATGCTGATGCGCTTTCGCATATTGCAACACCTGCTCGACCTTCGTTGCAGCCACGTCTTTGGTATAAACGCCACACACGCCGTGACCTTGCGTGTGGACCTGCAGCATGATTTGTGTGGCCTGCTCTCTGTTCATGTGGAAGAACTGCTGGAGAACCTGTACCACGAAGTCCATCGGGGTAAAATCATCGTTCAATAACAACACCTTATACATCGGTGGAGGGTTTTCCCTAACCCGTGACGCCTCAAGCTGGGCATCGTCTTTGACCGAGGTGGACATGTCGACTTTCATGGAAACGGTGCCTTACTTCAATTTTGGTTCCCCTGGACTTTTTTTCAAGGGGGGGCAACAGACGGCAATCACTTGACGGCGCCGCCATGGTTGCGTAGAAATGCAGCTGGTGCTTGGCTTAGCTGTTTGGCATTTTGCGTCACAGCAAAACTGTCATACTTAATTAAGCTCTAAGTTGGTCGGCTTCACCAGCCTTTTTTTGCAAGGAAGTTAAATGGCATTTGGTACCGTGAAGTGGTTCAATGACGCAAAAGGCTTCGGCTTTATTACTCCGGACGAAGGCGGCGAGGATCTGTTCGCTCACTTCTCGGCCATCAACATGCAAGGCTTCAAGACTCTGAAAGAGGGTCAGCGTGTAAGCTTTGAAGTGGTGTCCGGTCCGAAAGGTAAGCAAGCGTCCAATATCCAGAACGCGTAAATCTGTTCTGGACTCAGTCCCGCCGCGTGGTGGGCTGCAAGGCATATTTCAAAGCCCGCCTCAGGCGGGCTTTTCATTTTCAATCGCGGACGGCGTAGCCGGCGCGCGTCAGCAGGTAAACTCGGGAAGCTGGCTGATCGGGCACGTCGGCCAGCTCTCCAGCTTGGCGGAAACCCTGTTTTTCCAGCACTCGGATCGAGGCGTGGTTGGCGGGGCGGACCTTGCCGTACACCGCGGGGGCGCCGAGCTGATCGAATGCGCAACGCAAGGCGGCGCGCGCGGTTTCGCTGGCATAGCCCATTCCCCAGGCCGATGCTGCGAAACGGTAGCCCAGATTCAGCCGCGTCTCGCCGCCGTAATCCATATACGACAGTCCGCCAAAACCGATGATGCGTTCCGGTGCTTCCCGTTTTGCTACGGCCCATTGTCCACAGCCTTCTTCGCGCCATCCTTTCAGCCAGGCGGCCAGCCTATCCTCCGCGTATTGCAGCGAAGGATAGGGGCCATTCGGATTATAGAGGTTGGTGGCGGGATCGCCGTAGATGTCGAACAAGGCGTGCACGTCCGCCTCCATCACGGCCCGCAAGAGCAGCCGTTCCATTTCCAGATAGCGCATGGTGTTTTCTCTTTGAGATAGGCATGCGATTTTCAATGCTGTTTAGGTATTATGAAAGATGCCATTTAATGATATTTGATATGGATTTTTGATATGACTGTTTCTTTGGATGACTTGCAGCTGCTGCTGGATGCGGCAGAGTTGGGCAGTTTCAGCCAGGCGGCGGCCCGGCGCGGATGGGCGCAGCCGCAGGTCAGCCAACGCATCGCTCAACTGGAGTCGTCTCTGGGGGCGCAATTGTTCAAGCGCCACCGCCGCGGCGCGGAGCCGACCGCCGCTTGCCTGGCCTATTTGCCGGCAGCCAGGGCGGCGTTGGAGGCGCTGGCGGAGGGGAAGGAACGGCTGACGATTGGCGAGGGGTTGCCCAAGGTTAGACTGGGCGCCCTGCCATCCTTGTCTGGAGTGGCTTTTGGCCCACTGCTGCGTAGGCTGGCCGACGCGCCTGTGGAAATTCATTGCGATACCGACCATTCGCCGCAGATTCTGCAGCAAGTGCTGTCCGGCGCGCTGGATATCGGCTTCGTATTGCACAGGCCGCACCCCGCCGGCCTTGAACTGGAGACGTTGGGTGAGACGCCTATCGTGGCGGTGGCGGGCGCTTCCCATCCTCTGGCGACGCGACGCGGCGTGACTTTGAGCCAGATGGCCGCTTATCCGCTGGCGCCGCAGCGCTGGGGCGCGGCCGCAGAGGATTTGGCGCGGCGTTTGCGGTCCCTGCGCCAGTCCGTCAGTCCCATCCATTTATTGCAGCCTGCCGCCGCGGCGCGCGATCTGGCGCTGTGGCATGGCTATGTCGCCTTCGTGCCCAGGCTGGCGGTGCGGGAGGAGTTGGCGCAGGGTTTGCTCAAGGAGCTGGATCTGGCCGAGCCGGAGCTGGGCCGCTGGCGGGTGGCGATGGTTTGGCGCGGCGGCAAGCGGCGCGATGCAGCGCGGGACCGGGTGCTGGAGGCGGCGCGGGAACTGGCGAGGGAGTGGCGTTGAATGGCTTGCTCCCGCGGTATCGACGGCGGTAATGAAAAAAGCCTCCGGATCGCTCCGGAGGCTTTGTCGATGCGGGTTGACGCTTAGGCCTGCACGGCGGCGATGGCGGCGTTGAAGGCGGCGCTCGGGCGCATCACCGCGCTGCACTTGGCGGCATCCGGCAAATAGTAGCCGCCAATGTCGGCCGCTTTGCCTTGCACGGCCTTCAATTCGGCCAGGATGGTTTGCTCGCTGTCGGCCAACTGCTTGGCGACGGGCGCGAAGCGGGCTTGCAGTTCCTTGTCTTCGGACTGCTCGGCCAGCGCCTGCGCCCAGTACATGGACAGGTAGTACTGGCTGCCGCGGTTGTCCAGCTCGCCGGTGCGGCGCGACGGGGATTTGTTCTCGTCCAGCAGCTTGCCGGTGGCGAGGTCCAGCGTCTTGGCCAGCACCTTGGCCTTGCCGTTGCCGGTCTTGATGCCCAGATCTTCCAGCGAAACCGCCAGCGCCAGGAACTCGCCCAGGCTGTCCCAGCGCAGGTGGTTCTCTTCCAGCAGCTGCTGCACGTGCTTGGGAGCGGAGCCGCCGGCGCCGGTTTCGTACATGCCGCCGCCTGCCATCAGCGGCACGATGGACAGCATCTTGGCCGAGGTGCCCAGCTCCATGATGGGGAACAGGTCGGTCAGGTAGTCGCGCAGGATGTTGCCGGTGACCGAGATGGTGTCCAGGCCGCGGGCCACGCGCTCCAGCGTATAGCGCATCGCGCGCACCTGGGACATGATGTGGATGTCCAGGCCGTTGGTGTCGTAGTCCTTCAGATAGGTTTGCACCTTCTTGATCAGCTCGTTCTCGTGCGGGCGGTACGGGTCCAGCCAGAACACGGCCGGCATGCCGGAGTTGCGGGCGCGGGTCACGGCCAGCTTTACCCAGTCGCGGATAGGCGCGTCCTTGACCTGGCACATGCGCCAGATGTCGCCGGCTTCCACGTTTTGGCTCAGCAGCACTTCGCCGGTGGCCAGATCGACGATGTTGGCTACGCCGTCTTCCTGGATTTCATAGGTCTTGTCGTGCGAGCCGTATTCTTCGGCTTTTTGCGCCATCAGGCCGACGTTGGGCACGGTGCCCATGGTGCGCGGGTCGAAGTTGCCGTGCCATTTGCAGAAGTTGATCATCTCCTGGTAGATGCGAGCGAAGGTCGACTCCGGCATCACGGCCTTGGCATCGTAAGGCTTGCCGTCGGCGCCCCACATCTTGCCGCCGGCGCGGATCATGGCCGGCATGGACGCGTCCACGATGATGTCGTTCGGCGAATGGAAGTTGGTGATGCCCTTGGCGGAGTCCACCATGGCCAGGCGCGGACGGTGCTCCTGGCAGGCATGCAGGTCGCGGATGATTTCTTCGCGCTTGGAGGCCGGCAGGGTTTCGATTTTCTCGTACAGCGTGGCCATGCCGTTGTTGACGTTGACGCCCAGTTCGTCGAACAGCTTGCCGTGCTTCTCGAACGCGTCCTTGTAGTAGATCTTGACGCAGTGGCCGAACACGATGGGGTGGGACACCTTCATCATGGTGGCCTTCACGTGCAAGGAAAACAGAATGCCGGACTCGCGGCAGTCTTCCATTTCGCGCTCGTAGAAGTCGCACAGCGCCTTCTTGCTCATGAACATGGAGTCGATGATCTCGCCGTCTTGCAGCGCCACCTTCGGCTTCAGCACGATGGTCTGGCCGTTTTTGCTAACCAGTTCCATCTTGACGTCGCGGGCCTTGTCCAAGGTGATGGACTTTTCGCCGTGGTAGAAGTCGCCGTGGTGCATGTGGGAGACGTGGGTCTGCGACCACTGCTTCCATTCGCCCATCGAGTGCGGGTGTTTCTTGGCGTAGTTCTTCACCGCCAGCGGCGCGCGGCGGTCGGAGTTGCCTTCGCGCAGCACCGGGTTCACGGCGGAGCCCAGACACTTGGCGTAGCGGTCTTTGATCGCCCTTTCCGCGTCGTCGGCCGGATTTTCCGGGTAGTCCGGCAGCGCATAGCCCTTGGACTGCAGTTCCTTTACGCAGGCCATCAGCTGGGCCACGGAGGCGCTGATATTGGGCAGCTTGATGATGTTGGCTTCCGGCTGCAGCGTCAGCTTGCCCAGCTCGGCCAGGGTGTTGGGGACTTTTTGCTCGTCGCTCAGATAATCCGGGAATTCGGCCAGCACGCGGGCGGCCACGGAGATGTCTGCGGTGTCGACTTGAATGCCGGCGGA
Source organism: Chromobacterium alticapitis (assembly GCF_002924365.1). Taxonomy (GTDB): domain Bacteria; phylum Pseudomonadota; class Gammaproteobacteria; order Burkholderiales; family Chromobacteriaceae; genus Chromobacterium; species Chromobacterium alticapitis. Next base: position 60,846 of record NZ_PQWB01000028.1, read on the forward strand.
ACCCGCGAAGGCCTGGACGATGGGCAGGAAGGAGCTGGTGGCCAGCGCCGGCGCTTCGTCGGTGAGGGTATAAATGATTTTCGATTGTTCTGCTGGCATTACTCTATCTCCATGTTGATCTTGTGACGACAGAACGATTGCGCGAAGAGTTCACGGCCCGGTCAACATTCTGCGGAATGTCGGAGATCTTGGCCGGTCGGCCGCGGGGCGTCCGGCGGCTCTTGGGCAATTTTCAAAAGCGAATTATACCCTTTCTCACACGCTTGGTAGGCGGCGCAATTGAAACTTTTATGCCTGATAACTGGGCGGGCAAGGTTCGGATGTGAATAAAACAACCGTTTGAATGTTGCGTGGCAGCAATCGGCCTTCGCCATGCGCGTTTGCGCTCACGGCGCGGCCCAGCCTTGCTATCATTCGTCTACTTTCATTCAGCCGTGCCAGCCGCATGTCCCAACTGATTCTGCTCAACAAACCGTATGGCGTGATCTGCCAGTTTTCCGAACACCCCACGCACCCCACGTTGAAGTCCTGCGTGCCGTTGCCCGGCGTCTATCCGGCCGGCCGGCTCGATACCGACAGCGAGGGGCTCTTGCTGTTGACCGGCGACGGCGCGCTGCAGCACCGCATCGCCGATCCGCGCTGGAAGCTGCCCAAGACCTATTGGGTGAGGGTGGAGGGCGAGCCCGGTGAGGAGCAGCTGGAAATGCTGCGCCGAGGGGTGGACCTGGGCGACTTCATCACCCAGCCGGCCGAGGTGAGGCGCATAGAGGAGCCTGAGCTATGGCCGCGCAATCCGCCGGTGCGTTTCCGCAAGACCGTGCCGGATTGTTGGCTGGAAATCATCATCAGCGAGGGCAAGAACCGACAGGTGCGGCGGATGACGGCCAAGGCCGGACTGCCGACCTTGCGCCTGGTGCGCGTGGCCATCGGCCCGTGGCGGCTGGACGGCTTGCAGCCGGGCGAAATGCGCGAGCTCGACGTGAGGCTTGAGGATTTGCCGAAGCTTTCTCCTGCCGGACGCGGCGGCAGGCCGGCAGACAGGCAGCCGCAGCGCCAGGCGCCGCAGGCGGCCAAGAGCGTCAAAACGCCGGCATTCCGCTTCGCCCGCGGCAAGAAGCCGGAGAGCCGCTAAGCCCCGTCCGGGAACGGGGCTGCGGTTTGAGGCCGGCCCGTAAAAGCAAGGCGGGGAAGCCTAGGCTCCCCCGCTGGGTGGCGGCGCTCAAGCGCCGATCTTGGGTCACGGATGTGCTTCAATGGTTGTGATGGTCCTCGAAATAGGCGATCGGGCCGGCGCTGGTCAGTCCGATGTGGAAGCTGGAGCTTTCCGGAAACACTTCGCCGGCGCTTTCCGCCGCGCGGACGAATTCGAACAGCACTTCGACTTCCTTGAACTTGCGGGCCAGAATCAGATTGCCTTCCAGCCAGTCATGGATTTCAGCCTCATGCGGATGCGCGTTTTCCAGCGCGAGCTGGAAGCCGCCGCCGCTGATCAGGCTGATGGCTGGCGGCATGCTGATGTCGAACTGGTTCAGCTCCTTTTGCGCCAGCTCGGCGAAGCTGGACAGTTCGTGGTTCGCCTTGTCGCGGATATCGGACAGGGCGATAGACCCGTCGTCGGCCAGCTTGCCAAGCAACTGGCTGATGCTGGGGGCGGCGGAAGCGGTTTCAAGCGACATCGTATTGCTCCTCTTCGTACGTTACCATTTAGTAATAATAGGTAAAGATTCCGATGGTAGCTGGTCAATAGGCCAGTTTTTTCAATTCGAACAATACGTCCAGGGCTTGTCTGGGGCTGAACTCATTCGGATCCAGCTCCAGCAGGCGCTCCAGGGCCGGGTGCGGCTGGGCCTCCGGCGCGGGGGCCGGCGTGGCGAACAGGTCCGGCTGCACGCGCGCGGCGGACTGGTTTTCCAGGTCCGCCAGGTGGCGGCGCGCTTCGCGTATCACCTTGCCCGGCACGCCGGCCAGCTGCGCCACCGCCAGGCCGTAGCTCTGGCTGGCCGGGCCGTCTTCCACGTGGTGCAGGAACACGATGCGGTCCTTGTGCTCCACCGCCGACAGATGCACGTTGGCCACCGCCGGGTATTCGCCGGCCAGCGTGGTCAGCTCGAAATAGTGGGTGGCGAACAGCGTGTAGGCGCGGTTCTTTTCGATCAGCGCGCGGGCGATGGCCCAGGCCAGCGCCAAACCATCGAAAGTGGACGTTCCGCGGCCCACTTCGTCCATCAGCACCAACGAGTGCTCGCTGGCGTTGTTGAGGATGTTGGCGGTTTCGGTCATTTCCACCATGAAGGTGGAGCGGCCGCCGGCCAGGTCGTCAGACGCGCCGATGCGGGTGAAGATGCGGTCGATAGGCCCGATCACCGCGGAGTCGGCCGGCACGAAGCTGCCGACGTGGGCCAGCAGCGTGATCAGCGCGTTCTGCCGCATATAGGTGGATTTACCGCCCATGTTCGGGCCGGTGATCAACAGCAGCTTGCGTTCGGCGGACAGCTTGGTGTCGTTGGCGATGAAGCGCTCCACTTCCGCCTCCACCACCGGGTGGCGGCCGGCGAGAATGTCGAGCTTGGGCTCGGGAACGAACTGCGGCTCTGCGTAGTTGCCGATGGCGGCGCGCAGGGCGAAGGCGGACAGCACGTCCAGGGTGGCGACTGCCTGGGCGATCAGCTTCAGCTCGGCGATGTGCGGGGCCAGCTCGTCCAGCAGCGCCTCGTACAGTTGCTTTTCCAGCGCCAGCGCGCGGTCCTGCGCGGTCAGCGCCTTGTCCTCGAATTCCTTCAGCTCTGGTGTGATGTAGCGTTCGGCGTTTTTCAGCGTCTGGCGGCGGCGATAGTCGTCCGGCACCTTGTCCGACTGCGCCTTGGACACTTCGATGTAGAAGCCGTGGACGCGGTTGAACTCCACTTTCAGCGTGGTGATGCCGGTGCGCTCCTTCTCGCGCGCTTCCAGCTTGAGCAGAAAGTCGCCGCAGTCGGTCTGGATGGCGCGCAGCTCGTCCAGCGTCGGGCTGAAGCCGTTGTTGATCACGCCGCCGTCGCGCAGGAAGGTGGCGGGTTCCGGCAGGATGGCGGCGGCCAACCTCTTCTGCACCGGCGAGTCGATTGGCAGCACGCTGGCCAGCTCGTTCAGCAGTGCGGAATCCAGCGAGGCGGCCAGCGCCTTGACGCCGGCCAGCGCCGTCAGCGAATCGCGCAGCGCCGACAGGTCGCGCGGGCGGGCCGAGCGCAGCGCCACCCGCGAGGTGATGCGTTCGATGTCGGACACCTGGTCCAGCTCGGCGTGCACGTCCTGGTAACGGGCCAGCAGCGCGCGCACCGCGCCGTGGCGGCGCGCCAGCTTGCCGTGGTTGCGCATCGGGTGGTGCAGCCAGTGGCCGAGCAGGCGGCTGCCCATGCTGGTGGCGCAGGTGTCGAGCAGGGAGGCCAGCGTCGGCGAGGCCTCGCCGCGTATGGTTTCGGTCAGCTCCAGGTTGCGGCGGGTGGCGGCGTCCATGCGGATCAGCTCGCCGGCTTCCTCCACCGACAGCGCGGCGATGTGGGCAGGGTTCACGCCCTGGGTGGACTTCACGTATTCCAGCAAGGCGCCGGCCGCGCCGACGGCCACCGGCAGCGTGTCGGCGCCGAAGCCGGCCAGGTCGCGGGTGCCGAAGTGGCGGGTCAGCGCCAGCTTGGACGATTCGATGTCGAACTGCCACGGCGGCAGCTTTTTCTTCGGCGTCGAGATGCCTTCGAAGGCGGCCAGGCCGGTGTCGTCCGGGATCACCAGCTCGGCCGGCTTCAGCCGCTCCAGCTCGCTGGAAAGGTCTTCCACATCGGCCTGCATCACCTTGAACTCGCCGCTGGCGAGAGACAGCCAGGCCAGGCCCAGCACGCCCTTGACCATGTTGACCGCCAGCACCAGGTTGTCGCGCTTGTCGTCCAGCAGCGCCGCGTCGGTCAGCGTGCCCGGCGTGACGATGCGCACCACCTTGCGCTCCACCGGCCCCTTGGCTAGCGCGGGGTCGCCGATCTGCTCGGCGATGGCCACCGACTCGCCCATCTTCACCAGCCGCGCCAGGTAGCCTTCGGCGGCGTGATAGGGAATGCCGGCCATCTTGATCGGCACGCCGGCGCTGGCGCCGCGCGCGGTCAGCGTGATGTCCAGCAGCCGCGCCGCCTTTTCCGCATCCTCGTAGAACAGCTCGTAGAAGTCGCCCATGCGATAGAACAGCAGCTTGTCTGCGTGGTCGCGCTTCAGGGCGAAGTATTGGGCCATCATCGGGGTGTGCTGGGGCGTGCTCATCGGGTGTCGGACTCTGCTTTTGGTCTGTACTGGAAAAATGCGTAACGCCCCGGTGAAGGCGGGGCGTTGGAATCGCCGCCATTCTATCGCGTGGCGGCGGGGGTGTCAGCCGCGTCGGTCTGGGCCACAATGAATGCATAATTACAAGGAGGAAGCGCCATGTCCCGTCTATCGCCGCAAGAAGTGCTGCGCCGTTTGTTCGATGTCGCGGTGGAGAGCGTCAAGCCGGAGCGCTTGATCGATTATCTGCCGCCTCCGCCCAAGGGCCGCACGGTGGTGGTGGGCGCGGGCAAGGCCGCCGCGGCGATGGCGCGGGCGCTGGAGGGCGCCTGGCCGGGCGAGTTGTCCGGCGTGGTGGCGACGCGCTACGGCCACGCGGTGCCGACGCGGCGCATCGAGGTGCTGGAGGCCGGGCATCCGGTGCCGGACGAGGCTGGCCGCGCTGCCGCGCGGCGGATCATGGACGCGGTGCGGGGGCTGACGGCGGACGATTTGGTGATCTGTCTATTGTCCGGCGGAGGCTCGGCGCTGTTGACCTTGCCAGCGGACGGCATCAGCCTGGCGGACAAGCAGGAAGTCAGCCGGCAATTATTGGCCTGCGGCGCCGGCATCGATGAAATGAACGCGCTGCGCAAGCACCTATCCGCCATCAAGGGCGGACGGCTGGCCCTGGCCTGCGCGCCGGCCCGGCTGGTGACGCTGGCGATTTCCGATGTGGTGGGCGACGATCCCGCGGTGATCGCCTCCGGACCGACCGTAGCGGACCCAAGCGCTTACGCCGACGCGCGCGCGGTGGCGGCCAAGTATGGCCTGAACCTGCCGCCCGCCGTGAGCGCGCATCTGGCGGCGGAGCCGGATGAGACACCCAAACCGGGCGACGCGCGATTGGCCCATGCCGAATACCGGTTGATCGCTACGCCGCAACTGGCTTTGCGCGCGGCCGAGGCGGAAGCGAGAAGGTTGGGCTACGATGTGCTGCTCTTGGGCGACAGCATAGAGGGCGAGGCGCGCGAGGCGGCCAAGGTCCATGCCGGCATCGCCCGGCAAATCGCCATGCGCGATGCGCCTGTGGCCAGGCCGGCGGTGATTTTGTCGGGAGGCGAAACCACGGTGACCTTGAAGGGCCGGGGCAGGGGCGGCCGCAACAGCGAGTTTCTGCTCGCGCTGGCCATCGCGCTGAACGGCCTGCCCGGGGTTTACGCGCTGGCGGCGGACACCGATGGCATAGACGGCAGCGAGGACAACGCCGGCGCCTGGATCGCGCCGGACACGCTGGCGCGCGCGGCGGCGCAGGGCCTGCGCGCCCAAGATAGGCTGGCGGACAACGATGGCTACGGTTTTTTTCATGCCTTGGATGATCTCCTGATCACCGGGCCCACCCACACCAACGTCAACGATTTCCGCGCCATCCTATTGCTTTGAATCGAAGCGGAAATCTTGATCCAGGCCATGCTGCGGCATGGCCTTTTTCATGCTTACGCATATGGATTTGGCATGAGGTCAAGCGCACAGATCAACAACTGTTCGTATTGACTGTGTCTTTGGCGGCAAATTATGATTCATATCAAACTTTCAGAAGTTACTGAAAATTGGAAAAATCATGAACCTCCCACCTCTGGTGCAGGCTTTTGTGCTGCACTTCGGCGAAATGGGCAGTCGTTGGGGCATCAATCGCACCGTCGGCCAGATCTACGCCTTGCTGTATGTTTCGGAAAAACCGCTGAACGCCGACGAGATCGGCGAGGCCATAGGCTGTTCCCGCTCCAATGTCAGCATGGGCTTGAAGGAGCTGCAGTCGTGGCGGCTGGTCAAGCTGCAGCATTTCCCGGGCGACCGGCGCGAGTATTTCTCCACGCCGGAAGACGTGTGGCAGATTTTCAAAACCCTGGCCGAGGAGCGCAAGAAGCGCGAGGTGGAACCCACGCTGACCATGCTGCGCGGCGCCATCATGGACAACCCGGCCAGCGAAGCCGAGCGCCATGCGCAGGAAAGAATGAAAGAGATGTACCAGCTGATCGAGCTGGTCACCACCTGGTTCTCCGACATCCAGCACATGGATGTGGAGACGCTGCAGCGGCTGATGAAGCTGGGCTCCCAGGTGCAGAAGGTCTTGCAGTTCACCCAATCGCTATCCCGGCTGGGGCAGCGAGACGCAGACAAGGAGTAGCAAGCGATGGATCTCGATCCCGTCACCCTGGCGCGCATCCAGTTCGCCACCAATATCTCGTTCCACATCCTGTTTCCCACCATCAATATCGCGCTGGCCTGGGTGCTGCTGTTCTTCAAGCTGCGCTTCCGCCAGACCGGCGAGCAGGGCTGGATGGACGCCTACAACTTCTGGGTGAAGATTTTCGCGCTGTCCTTCGCGTTGGGCGTGGTGTCGGGCGTGACGATGAGCTTCCAGTTCGGCACCAACTGGCCGGGCTATATGCAGACCGTGGGCAATATCGCCGGTCCGCTCTTGGCCTATGAAATCCTGACCGCGTTTTTCCTGGAGGCCGGCTTCCTCGGCATCATGTTGTTCGGGCGGCGCCGGGTGCCGGAGAGGGTGCACACGCTGTCCACGCTGCTGGTGGCGGGCGGCAATACCTTGTCGGCGTTCTGGATTATCGCGCTGAATTCCTGGATGCAAACGCCGACCGGCTTTGTGATGCGCGACGGCCGCGCCCACGTGCTCAGCTGGATGGAAGTCATCTTCAACCCGTCCATGCCTTACCGGCTGACCCATATGCTGATCGCCTCCGGCCTGACCGTGGCCTTCCTGGTGGCCGGCCTGTCCGCTTACCGCTACTTGCGCGGCGAGCGCGGCCGCGGCGTGATGTCGGCGTTGAAGACCGGCGTGTTCCTGGCGGCGCTGCTGATCCCGCTGCAGATGTTCGTCGGCGACATGCACGGCCTGAACACGCTGAAGCACCAGCCGGCCAAGCTGGCGGCGATAGAAGGCATCTGGCAGACGGAAAAAGACGTGCCGCTGCTGCTGTTCGCTTTGCCCAACGCCGAAACCCGCAGCAACGATTACGCCGTGGGCGTGCCGCAGCTGGGCAGCCTGATCCTGACCCACCAGTGGGGCGGCGAGATCAAGGGGCTTAACGAGTTCGAACAGCACGCGCCGGTGGCCAAGGTGTTCTGGAGCTTCCGCGTGATGGTGGGCATGGGCATGCTGATGTTGCTGGTGTCCTGGCTAGCCGCCTGGAAATTGAAAAGCCGCGGCGAGCTGGGGCAGGGCCTGGCGCGGGCGCTGTTGTGGATGACGTTCTCCGGCTGGGTGGCCACGCTGGCTGGCTGGTTCGTCACCGAGATCGGCCGCCAGCCCTGGCTGGTGACCGGCGTGCTGACCACGGCGCAGGCGGCGGGCCAGGCGACGGGGCCGATGCTGTTCACGTCCTTGACGACCTATCTCGCGCTGTACGCCGCGCTGCTGGCCGCCTACATCTCGGTGTTGTTCCACCTGGCGCGCAAGGCCGGCGCGCACGACGCTGCGGGCGAAATCCAACTGAAGGAGAAACTGGCATGAGCGAGGCATTCTACCTGCCGGCGATTTTCGCCGGGCTGATGGCGCTGGCGATGCTGGTGTACGTGGTGCTGGACGGTTTCGACCTTGGTGTCGGCATCCTGCTGCCGCTGGCCAGCGATGATGAGAAAGACGTGATGGTCGGCTCCATCGGCCCGTTCTGGGACGCCAATGAAACCTGGCTGGTGCTGGGCGCAGGCTTGCTGCTGGTGGCTTTCCCGGTGGCGCACGGCATCGTGTTCGGCGCGCTCTATCTGCCAGTGCTGGCCATGCTGGTGGGACTGATCCTGCGCGGGGTGGCTTTCGATTTCCGCGTCAAGGCGCAAGACCCGCACAAACCGTGGTGGAACGCAGCCTTCGCCGGCGGCTCGCTGCTGGCGGCGCTGGCGCAAGGCGTGATGCTGGGCCGTTTCCTGACCGGCTTCGCCGACGGCGCCGTCGCCTGGGTTTTCGCGCTGGTGGTGGGCGCGGGCCTGGCCTTGGCTTACACCCTGCTCGGCGCCTGCTGGCTGGTGATGAAGACCCATGGCGCGCTGCAGGCCAAGGCCGTGGTCTGGGCCGAATACGCGCTGTACGGCGCGGGCATGGCGGTGCTGGCGGTATCGGTGGTGACGCCGCTGGCCAATCCCGGCATTGCCGCCAAGTGGTTCGCGCTGCCGCAATTCCTGCTCTTGCTGCCGCTGCCCTTGGGCTCGCTGGCGCTGTTTGTTCTGCTGTGGCTGAGCCTGCCGAGGCTGGCGCGGCGGCAGGCCGCCGGCAACGACGCCTTCTGCTGGCTGCCGTTCGCCGCCAGCGTCGGCATCGTGCTGCTGTCGTTCTGGGGCCTGGCCTACAGCGTGTTCCCGCAGATGGTGATAGGCAAGATGACGATCTGGCAGGCGGCGGCCGATCCGGAGGCGCTGTGGGTGATTTTATGGGGCGCTGTGGCGGTGTTGCCATGCATCATCGGCTATACCGCCTTCTCCTATCGGGTGTTCTGGGGAAAGGCCGACAGGCTTAGCTATCAGTAAGGCAGGGACAACGGTGAATCAGGGGCGGCTCCATATGGGGCCGCCCTTTTTGCATGCCAGGCATGAGTTTTTTGATTGCAGGGACTTATTGAAGTCATATTGAAACATTACTGTAAATATATTGTCATTTTGGCCGGCCACAATCCGCCGCTTGACGCCATGCCCTCCCACTGCACCGGAGATAACAATGAAGCTTGCCCTGTCTAGCACCACCCGCCGCGCCGGCGCGCTGGCCCCCCTGTTGCTGACGCTGTCCTTGTCTGCCCACGCCGCCACCGAAATCCAGTTCTGGCACTCCATGGACGGCGCCTTGGGCGACCGCGTCAACGCCATCGCCGCGCAGTTCAATGCCAGCCAGAAAGATTACAAGGTGGTGCCGGTATACAAGGGGCAGTACGACGAGTCGTTGGCCGCCGCCATCGCCGCTTACCGCAGCGGCAACGCGCCGGCCATCGTGCAGGTGTTCGAGGTGGGCACCGCCACCATGATCCAGGCCAAGAAGGCCATCAAGCCGGTATACCAAGTGATGGCCGATTCCGGCGAGAAGCTGGACGAGAAGGCCTTCATCCCGGCCGTGGCCAGCTACTATTCCGACGCCAAGACCGGCCGCTTGCTGTCGCTGCCGTTCAACAGCTCCACTCCGGTGCTGTACTACAACAAGGATGCCTTCAAGAAGGCCGGCCTGCCGGACGCGCCGCCCAAAACCTGGCCGGAGCTGGCCGCCGCCGCCGCCAAGCTCAAGGCTTCCGGCCTGCGCTGCGGCTACAGCACCGGCTGGCAGGGCTGGGTGCAACTGGAGAACTACAGCGCCTGGCACAATCTGCCGTTCGCCAGCGAGAACAACGGCTTCGGCGGCGAGAGCGCCGTGTTGGAGTTCAACGGCCCGGCGCAGGTCAAGCATATCGAACTGCTGGCCAAAATGGCCAAGGACGGCAGCTTCAGCTACGCCGGCCGCAAGGACGAGGCCACGCTGAAGTTCTATAGCGGCGAGTGCGGCATCATGACCGGCAGCTCCGGCTCGCTGGCCAATATCCGCAAGAACGCCAAGTTCAATTTCGGCATGGGCATGATGCCTTATGATCCGTCGGTGAAGGGCGCGCCGCAGAACGCGCTGATCGGCGGCGCCAGCCTGTGGGTGATGGGCGGCAAGAGCCCGGCCGAATACAAGGGCGTGGCCCAATTCTTCAAACTGCTGACCTCGCCGGCGGTGATGGCCAAGTGGCACCAGGACACCGGCTATCTGCCGGTGGTCAAGGCCGCTTACGACATGAGCCGCCAGCAGGGCTTTTACCAGCAGAACCCTGGCGCGGACATTCCGGCGCTGCAGATGCAGAACAAGGCTCCCAAGCCGTATACCCGCGGCCTGCGCCTGGGCTATATGCCGCAAATCCGCACCGTGATGGACGAGGAACTGGAAGAGGTGTGGACCGGCAAGAAGACCGCCAAGCAGGCGCTGGACAGCGCGGTGCAGCGCGGCAACGAGCTGCTGCGCCGCTTCGAAAAGTCCGCCAGCTGATACGCGCGTAGGGAGCGGGCGCGCCGCGGGGCCGCCCGCTTTGTCTTGGAGTCTTCATGCAGAATCGCACGCATTTTCCCAATCGCTGGCTGGGGCTGGCGCTGCTGTCGC
>NZ_PQWB01000190.1 GCF_002924365.1 Chromobacterium alticapitis
TGCCTGACGCTGAAGCCGGAAGTGCTGATCTGCGACGAGTCGGTGTCGGCGCTGGACGTGTCGGTGCAGGCGCAGGTGCTGAACCTGCTGCAGGACTTGCAGGACGAATTCAAGCTGTCCTATCTGTTCATTTCGCACGATCTGGCGGTGGTGAAGCACATCTCGGACCAGGTGCTGGTGATGAACCAGGGGCAGGTGGTGGAGCAGGCGGACGCGGACGTGATCTACCGCGAGCCTAAGGACGGGTACACCAAGAAGCTGCTGGGAGCGATTCCGCAGGGCTGGAGCCCGACGCTGGCCATGGCTTGAGCGCAAGCCTGATCCGGATCAAAGCCAACCGGCCCGCGAGGGCCGGTTTTGTTTTGGGCGCGTGGTTTGACGGCTGAGTGGTTTCGCTTGGCGGGGATGAGGCGACTTGCGATCCGCTCATTGATGGGATGAGTAAAATTAAAAATATCAGCGAGCATGAAAATGCTGATACATGTTTTTTCTACAATTCGTTTGCATAAAAGCAACATATTTTACGGTAATGCGACGAAATATTTCTCTTCTTTGACCTGCTTGGATTGCGCTGCCAATGGCGATCATTTGGGGTATTTACGGGTCCGCGCATGGGTTTCCTTCATTTCTCCTCTCTTTGGCATGGGGCGCGTCTGCGGTCCGCCGCATGGCGCTAACTACCGAGCTGACATTTTTGTTTCATGACGAAATGTGACGTTAATTATCAAACATTGACAATTAAGATGCCTTCTTAACACACTCGAAACATAGTCGGCTTGTCCAAAAGCGCGACTTGGCACCGCCGTCATGCCGGCAAACGAATCGGCAGGCGGCGCTCGGGAAAATAAAGGAGAGTTTCGTGATGAAAAGAAAGCAGCTGGCGCTCGCGCTGGCCGTCATCGGCATTGGCGCGCACGCGCCATTCGCTTTGGCCGACAATGCCGGCGAGCTGGACCGGGTCGAGGTGACCGGCTCCAATATCAAACGCAGCATCAAACAGGAAAAGGCGCTGCCGGTCAGCATCATTCGCACCGAGGAAATGACCAAGCAGGGTTTTACCACGGTGGAGCAGGTGGTGAATTCCCTGGCCAGCAATCAGTCGTCAACAGTGGGAGCGTCCTCCGTGCAGTCGGTTAGCGGAGGTGCTGCCTATGCCAGCTTGCGTGGTCTTGGTTCGCAATACACCCTGGTGTTGCTGGATGGCCGGCGCGTAGCCAGCCAGGCCATCAGCGGCATCGCCACGGACTTGAACGCGATACCGCTGGCGGCGATTGAGCGCATCGAGGTGCTGCGGGATGGCGCCTCGGCCATCTACGGCACGGACGCCATTGGCGGCGTGATCAACTTCATCACCAAGAAGCGCGTCGATGGGCTGACGATAGGCGGCGAGGCGCTGTCGACCCAGCATCGCGGCGGCAATAGCGGCAGCGTCAACTTATTGGGCGGCGTGGGCGACTTGTCTCAGGATGGCTGGAATGTCTATGGCGCTCTGTCCTATCAGAAAACCCAGCGCATCACCACGCCGGAGCGCAGCTTCGCTTACAAGAACCTGACGGCGGACAATCTGAGCCCCGCGGTGTACCCGGCCAACTTCATCTACAAGGGCAATGTCTACAACCCGGCAGCGCCCAAATGCCAGCCGCCGTATGCGCAAGCGCTGGATGCGAATTCCTGCGGCGAAATGTCCACGCTCTTTATGGATCTGACGCCCGAAGTTGAGCAGATGACGGCCCTGGCCAAGGGCAGCAAGCGCATCGGCGACCATGAGTTGTCTCTGCAATACTTGGGCGCGCGCAATATCAGCACCACCCATATCTCGCCTACGCCGCTGGCCAAGATCGCGACTTTGGTGCCGGGCGACAAGTACTATCCGACGACCTTGCCGGATGGCACCAAGACTGACGGCAGCAAGGTGATTCTGAACGCGCGCTCGGTTCCGCTGGGGCCGCGCACCACCAAGAGCACGTCCGACACCCAGCGTCTGGCCTTCAATGCCGAGGGCTTGCTGGGCGGCTGGGATTATCGCGGCGGCGCCGTGTATTCCGAAAACAAGACCACCATCAATTACAAAGACGGCTATGCCAATGAGACCTTGATCAGGCAAGCGTTCAAGGATGGCACCATCAATCCGTTCGGCGATTCCGCGCCGGGCGCTTGGGATAGCGTGCGCTTGTTTGGCGACGGCTGGATCGCCAAGTACACGACGGCGTTGGCGGACTTCAAGGCCAGCAAGGAGCTGTTCTCGCTGCCGGCCGGGATGGTGGCGGGGGCGTTTGGCGCGGAGATGCGGCACGAGAAGCTGGATAGCCAGATTCAGGCTCTGGCGAGCAATGCGATAGGCTCCGGCATCGCCAATTCGCAGTCGACCAGCGGCCAGCGCAATGTTTCGGCGTTGTACGCGGAGGCGGAAATTCCGGTGCTGAAAGGGCTGGAGTTGCAAATCGCTTCGCGGTTCGACCATTACAACGACTTCGGCAATTCTTTCAATCCCAAGGTGGCTTTCAAGTATCAGCCCGCAGCGGAAGTATTGTTCCGCGGCTCGGCGAGCAAGGGTTTCCGCGCGCCTTCGCTATACGATGTATTCCAGCCTGACGCCACAACCTACACCGCGGACAAATTCAATGATCCGGTGCGCTGTCCCGGCGGCACGCCGGCCAACGGCGGCAACAAAGCCCAGGACTGCAATCAGCAGTTCATGGTGCAACAAGGCGGCAATCGCCATCTGAACCCGGAAAAGGCGTCGTCTTTGACTTTCGGCATCGTGATCGAGCCGACCAAGTCGCTCACCGCCAGCGCGGACTTCTGGTGGACCATGGTGCAGAACACGATAGGCGTGCTGGATCCCGGCGCCATCTTCGCCGATCCGGCTAAGTATGCCGATCGCTTCGTGCGTAATGCCGACGGCTCGCTGGATTATGTGAAGACGCCCACGGAGAACCTCGGCAATCTAAGCGCCGCAGGGGTGGATCTTAGCCTGGCCTACCGATTCCCTAAGACGGCCGCCGGCAATTTCGGCGTCAATCTGGATGGTACTTATACCTCCAAGTACGTGCAGCAACTGGAGCGGGGCGGCGCTTATTATAGTCCGCTGGGCGGCTGGTATCAGAACATCCTGGTGCCGACGCTGCGCTGGAAGCACAGCCTGGCCTTCAGTTGGTCCAAGGCGAACTGGAGCGCGCAACTGGTGCAGAACTACTCGTCCGGCTACACAGACATGAATCCGAACGATGAGGCGCACAATGTCAAGTCGTATTCCAATTGGAACCTGTCCGGCACGTATTTATGGAACAAGAAGCTGACAGTCACGGCCGGGGTGAAGAATCTGTTCGATCAGGAGCCGCCGTTCAGCAACCAGACCAAGACCTTTCAGTTCGGTTACGACCCGGTGCTGGCTGACTCCATTGGTCGAGCATATTTCTTGAAAGCGTCATATAAACTCTAAGGCCTGGCTATTGTATTTAGTCTGCAGGTATAGCATTCTGTCATGGGTAGCACACCCAAGCAGTAGGTGCCAGAAGGCAGCGGGAAACCGCAGTCATTTGGTGTGGTAATCGTCGGCAAGTCCGGGCGCTTCGGTTCACAAGGCGGGAGCGCCAGGCTTGCCGGTTTTGAAAGAATGGGTAACCCATATGACTAGTATCACAGCCAAAGGGATAGGAAGACCTCCGCCGCGCCGACGATTCGCCGGTTTGGCCGGGGTGATCATATTCCACGTCGTGCTGATCTACGCGCTGGCGACCGGTCTGGCCCAGGGCGTGGTCAAGGTGATCCAGCAGAAGGTGGAAGTGTCGGTGATCAGCGAACCGCCGCC
>NZ_PQWB01000191.1 GCF_002924365.1 Chromobacterium alticapitis
GTTATTCGTTCTGTTAAAGAGCAGTGCCTTCGCTGCTTTCGTCGCACCGGAAACCGTTTCGTTTCCGCTGTTTCGTTCGCTGCGTCAGCTGAGGAGACGAACTATACCTGCGCCCCCACCCTCGGTCAACAGGTTTTTTGAGAAAAAGGCGAAAATTTCACAAAAAATGTCGTAACATGCTGATTTTTATTGAGATATTAACCTTAATTTTTTAATGGCCGATCGTTGATCTCATCAATAATCGGGCTTTGCCAGCCGGACTGAGTTCTGAAAACTTTCCAAACCGGCCTAATTCTATACTGATTTTTCAGAAAAAGCGGAAGTTACCCATTTTTCATTCCTCATCTTTTTGACATTGTCATTTCATGCTAGGATCAATCGCCCTTCATCCTTAAGGAGCACGCCATGAACATTTCCCTGAAACAACGCTTCCATGGCCTGCCTGCAGGATTTCATCTGCTAATGCTGAGCGATGTGCTGAGCGGCCTGGCCATGGGCGCCGGCTATGTCAGCATCAGCTGGTGGGTGGTAACGATGGGCGGCGCCAGCGATATGGCCTGGTTCAGCACGCTGACCGCGCTGGTGATGCTGGTGGCGCTGCCGCTGACCGCGCCGCTGGGCGACCGCTTTCCCAAAAACCGCGTCATCGCCGGCGGCATCGTGCTAGCCATGTTGTCTGGCCTGACCCTGGCCATCATGGCTTGGCTCCATATATATAGATTAGCTTGGGTGGTGGCCAGCGAGTCTCTGGCCATGTTCGCCTGGGCCATCGTCATTCCTTCCATGCTCAGCATCGCCTCCGAACTCGTGCCGGCAGCCCGCCTGTCCGATGCGCTGTCGCTACAGAAAAGCTCGCAATCGGTGGGTAATTTGATCGGCCCGGTCATAGGCGGCAGCCTGATGGCCATTGCGCCGGCCTGGATGGCGCTGGGCAGCTACGCGCTGCTGCTGGCCATCGCCGCCATCGGCGCTTTGCGCATCCAGATACCCTCGCGCAGCCTGGAGCATGTGCGGGCGGAAAGCTTCATCGAGCAGATCCGCAGCGGCCTGCGCGTGCGCTGGCGCATCCCGCTGGAGCGCAGTTGGGCGTTTTGGGGCTTGCTGGTGATGACGGCCTACTTCCCCATGGTGGCGACCCTGTTACCGATCAAGCTGCACCAGCTGAAGCTGCCGGCGTTCTGGCTCGGCGCCTGCGAGGCTGCGGTCAGCGGCGGCCTGCTGGTCGGCTCGCTATGGTTGACTCACCGCCTGCTGCAACGCTGTAGCCGGCCGCGCGCCCGGGCCTTCGCCATGTGGTCGCTCGGCGCGGTGTTCCTGGTGGTGGCGCTGACCGACCACCCGCTGGTGATGCTGGCCATGTTCGGCATTGAAGGCGCGCTGCTGTCCATCACCATGCTGATAGGCCAGACCCATCGCACCTTGGCGGTGCCGGAGCCGTATCGCGCGCGGGTGTCGGCTATCAATGTATTGGTGGCCAAGTTAGGCGGCATGCTGGGGCCGGCGCTGGCAGGCATTCTGCTGACGCGCTGGTCGCTGGATGCGGTCTATCTGTTCTTCGCCCTATTCCACTTGCTGACAGTGCCGCCCATGCTCCTGCTGCCCGGCGTCAACCGTTTCCTGAACCTGAGCCATGAAGAGGTGAAGGACTGGTATCTGAAGCAGCACCCGGAGGCGTTCGAACCCGTCGCGCCGGCGGTCGATAAACTGAAGCAGCCTATATAAGGTAAAACGGCGGCCTGAGGCCGCCGTTCTCTACTCTACTATATATAGCGTTCTCTCTATATATAGTGAGTAAGAGGGCTGGATCGCCCCCTCTCCCCTACCCCCTCTCCCGCGAGGGGAGAGGGGCATCTCGCGCAGGTACGCGTCTGCGTCTGCGTCTGCGTCTGCGTCTGCGTCTGCGTCTGCGTCTGCGTCTGCGTCTGCGTCTGCGTCTGCGTCTGCG
>NZ_PQWB01000192.1 GCF_002924365.1 Chromobacterium alticapitis
CAGCAGCCAGCAGATGGCGACGGCATACGGCGACAACGGCTGGCGCAAGCTGACGGTGAGCATGACGCTGAGCGAAGCGGCCGACCTGAGCGTCTACCTGTACGGCGACCGCGACGGTGCACATCACGCCGCCGGCCATGCGGTGCTGTTCGACGATGTGACGGTGAGCAGCGCGCAACAAGGCGTGGCGCTGCAGGATGGTTTCGAAAGCGGACTGGGCGCCTGGCAGGGTTCGGGCGAGCCGATTGCGGTGACGATGGCCGGGGTGCCGGTGAATGGCGGGGAGTGGACGGCGGACACGCTGAGCGCCTACCTGCGGCAGCGGCCGAGCAATGCGCAAGACCAAACCACCCGCACCGTCTACGACGCGGCT